>NZ_JBFTQT010000002.1:0-597257 GCF_056399145.1 Rhizobium sp. 01N48 | reverse complement strand
GCTTACCGGCATAGCCCATGGCGTCACCAAATGTTGACGAATGGTTCCTCTGTCCCGAAAAAGTGTCGAAGCCCTCGATGGCTGGTTCCACCGGACGTCTGTCGCGTCCAGTAGCGACAATCACGGTCGTAGCGAAGATCGTCTCCTCATTCGTCTCGACCGTGAACATTCCATCGAGATCAACAGCGTCAATCTTTCTTCGCTCTTGTCTGACAAGAGGCTCGAACACCTCCCGAGCGACAAGCCCGATCCCGCGGTTATTCACCTTCAGGTCTTGCTAGATCGCGCAGGTGCGTCACCAGGCGTTATCGACGGCTTGGATGGAGCAAACGTAAGGAAGGCCATTGCAGGCTTCGAACTGTTGCAGGGGCTCCCCGTCGACGGGAAACTAGACGAAGAAATTGTAACACGTCTGTCTGACGACCAGCGTGTTATTGGGCCGTACACGATAGCGGCTGATGACGGCGACGACATCGTCCCGGAAATTCCGAAAGACTACTCGGAGCAGGCGAAAATGGCCCATCTGGGATACACCAGCGTTGCCGAAAAACTGGCGGAGCGCTTTCACATGGACGTAGACCTGATACGTGCGCTGAACCCAACGGCGCAGTTTATACCGGGCGAAACGCTGTCTGTTGCCGTTGTGGGCGCTCCCCGGACCGGAAACGTAAAGCGGATCGAGGCCCACCGAAAGGCAGGTGAACTGGTCGCCTACGACGAGAACGAGAAGGTTTTGGCCGTTTATCCAGCAACCATCGGCAGCGAGGATAACCCGTCGCCTTCAGGAAAGCACAAGGTCAACGGTGTCGCTCGAAATCCTCCATACGTTTACAATCCAAAAATCAATTTCCAGCAAGGCAAGAACAAGTCAAAGCTAACACTTCCAAGCGGCCCTAACAACCCGGTGGGTACCGTCTGGATCGATCTCTCCGAGCCGACCTACGGCATCCATGGTACGCCGGAACCATCATTGATTGACAAAGCAGGGTCCCACGGCTGTGTCCGACTTACGAACTGGGACGTTGAGGAGCTCAGCAGTATGGTCAAACCCGGTGTCACTGTCGTGTTTGAAAAATAGAGCACCTTAACGCCTGGCCCGGTGATGGAAACGCAGAGAGCATAAAGGGCAAGGCAATGCCTCCGTCCGAGCGAGGATGCCAAAAGAAATTGTTCGAATCTCGAACTAATATCGGCTTTGGTCGAAGTGCAGATGCTGACGCGTCCCCCTAGATTGTCTGTACGGGAACATGATCGAGCCAACATAGCCTGCCTGGGACATTCAGCTTCGACACCCGTTTGCTCCTCACCAAACATAGGAGGAGCACACCATGACCAACATTTACAATGAAGGCGCGCCGCACCTCGCCAGCGGCCTCGCCAAGAGCACGCTTACCGCGTTTTTCGACAGTCGAAGCGAGGCCGAGACGGCCATTGACAAACTGAAGTCGGCCGGCGTCTCCGATGTCCGCCTGATGCCGGGTTACGAAGCCGACGGCGAAGGTCCGGCAACAGCGGCGGAAGGTTCCGGTTTTTGGGCTGGGCTAGCCGGCTGGTTCTTTCCAGATGAAGACCGCGACGTCTACGCCGAAGGGCTCCGCCGTGGTGGGTTTCTCGTGTCCGCGTCCGTAGACCAGAGCAACTACGATACGGCGCATGACATTCTCGATGACGAGGGCTCGATCGACATGGACGAGCGTGCAGACCTCTGGCGAGAAGAAGGCTGGACGACCGGAAGCAACCAGCAGGCCATCGCGTCGCGGGACGACGTCTTCCAGGCTGACGAGGCTGCTGGTAGTGCCACGGGTGTCGGCCGCTACACGAGAAGCTCGCAGGCGACGTCGCCGCGCGTGCGTGGATACGATCTGGCCGAGAACCTCCCCGACGATATCGTTGACGACGTTGTGCCGACGGGCCATCAGCGCGACGTGTCCGAAGGGGATCGCCCAGTGGACCAACGGGCGTCGCAGGAGCAGGCGATTGACGACCTGCGGCAGAGCCAGATGCTGCCTGGTAGCCGCTGAGCGATCCAGACACTCCGGAGCCGTGCGTGGTTGCGCGGCTCCGGTCCACGATCTCATCGGACCTTCGTTTTTTCGATCGGGTCGAAGTCGGTGTGCCTGTCCTTGACCGGGTGGCGTCAGCCGCAAGCCGAGCCACCGCGACCGGGACCCATTGTTGACTGCCCAAGGAAAGTCTCCTAAGCCGCGTCGCCGCGCCTGCTGCCAGGGCTGCATTGAGGAGGTTCGATCCATGAAAGGCCCGAATCTTCGCCGCCTCTCATCTTCCAAATGATACAGCTCCGCCGGCCAGACATCGTCGTGTCCTTTGGCAGCCGCGCTCATCAATCCACCTCGCGTATAACTGTTATCCGTCGGAACACCTCGTGATCGTGCTTCGGAGATCATACGTCAGCGCCACTACGCGCGCGGGGCCTTCGTAGTCCCTGTCGCATCGCCCACGTTAATCACGGAGCCAATAATGTCGCCAGCACCCACACGATCACACGCACAGATATCCGTCCTACTTCTAACAATGAGCACCTTCGTGATCGGCACCGCGGAGTTCGTGGTGATGGGCATCCTGCCAGACGTGGCCGCTGACCTATCGATATCCATCCCCAAGGCAGGTTGGCTCATCACTGCATACTCGCTTGGTATCGCTTTTGGCGGCCTGCTGTTTTCGCTGATTGCCAGCAAATTCAAGCGCAAGGTAGCTCTGGTGAGCTTGATGGCGTTCTTCACCGCGGCCAACGCAATTTGCGCTTGGGCTCCCGGCCATGAAACATTGCTGGTCGCCCGTGTAGTGGCTGCCTCAGGCCAAGGGGCATTCTTTGGTATCGGCGCGGTGATGGCGGCGAGCCTCGTGCCTGCAAATCGTCAAGCCTCCGCGGTAGCCATGATGTTCACCGGATTGACCCTTGCCAACGTCCTTGGTGTTCCACTCGGTACGGCGGTCGGCCATTGGCTCGGATGGCGTGCGCCGTTTATCGCGATCACCGTGCTCAGCGTTGTCGGCATGATCGGCTTGGCCTTCGCGTTGCCGACGTCTCACGGCGAGGAGAAGGTCGATCTCGGCTCGGAGATCGTCGCCTTGGCCGATCGCCGCATCTGGATTTCGCTGGCAAGCACCGTGCTCTTCACCATGGCGATCTTTCCGGTATTTACTTACGTCGCCCCGCTGCTCCAGAACGTCTCCGGGCTTTCTTCTGACTGGATTGCAATCACCCTTCTGATCGTCGGCCTTGGCATGACCCTGGGCAGCTACGTCGGCGGACGTCTTTCCGACTGGTCGCTTCAAAGTGCGCTTGTCGGCATCCCCGTCGCCATTGCGGTTGTCTCCCTTGCGCTTCGTTGGACCACGCCTTCCTTCTTGCCTGGGGAAATCAACTGGTTTGTTTGGGGAGCAGTCACATTTGCGGCGATTGCCACTCTTCAGGTCAGCGTGATGAGGTTCGGGTCCAAAGCACCGAACCTGGTATCCACTCTGAAAATCGAGGCATTCAACATCGGCATCGCGCTTGGAGCTCGCGTTGGCGGTGCGGCGCTGGAAAATGGATACCAGCTCCTCGACATCCCAGTGGTAGCAGCCGCGATTGCCCTGCTCGCACTTCTCGGCGTTCTGGCCTCCACGGCGCTCCTGAAGACGTCGCCGAAGTCTGGCCCCGTGACAGCCTGAGCAATAAGTCCGCTGCTTTCGACACCGGCAGCGGACTTCACGTCGGCGATCAGTGAGCCGCAATCAAACTTCAGCTGTCGTCGTTAGCTCTCCCGCCCAATTCGCCAAAATTGTTGACTCCTCTGCAGAGGAGAACATAGTAGGAACATTCAATTCTGTGAAGCGGCGATGACAAAGACGCCGATCGGACAGCCGTGGGCTGTCGACGAAACAGGCACTTACTGGGCAAGCCCAAGCGAGGCAACACTCGCAGAGGTCCATCCGCTTTTGATGGCGGTCCTTCTCATGATCCCAAGCTACCCGAACTGGGCATTGTGCTCGGTGGATGTGTACGACATGGGTTCAGGCGCGCCCGTTTCTTCATTCGATATCGGTTTTGACCCAAGGAGCGGCAGAGCGCGCCGCTACTTCAACGCCGTGGGCTACGAACAGCTTATGAGCAAGCCCTTGTGGTTCGATTGCTCCGGCGGTGAGAGCGATGTCATTGAGGCATTCTATTTGCTCATGAGGAATGCCGGGCATGTCTAGTAAGTCGGCTCAAGCAGGCGCGACCAGCTATGAAGTCGAAGCCGCCCTCGCCTACCATGACGAGGATGCCAAGGCGACCATCGCGACGCTTCTCGGAGACATTAGGCACCTGCGGCTCCAACTGGCATTGGCCGAGGCGGCGATGAGCCAAGGGATGACGCGCGGTTGGAAACCGAAATTCGAGCGCGATCTCTAATTGACCTGCGACGTCACACCAACCCTGAAAGGATTTCAAATGAGCGACATCGACCGAAAGACTCTACAACGGGCACCCAAGCTGGTAGCGCATAAGTGCCACTGCGGCGACTGGGCTGGCTTTGGCTTCGGCACAGCCGATTCCCAGGAATGGTGGTGTTGGAAACACTATCCTTACAAGACCTCAGCTCGACTAGAAGCTGCGGAGATCGCTGCCAAATTGACGAAAACCGCTGCGTAGTGCGCTTTGACCACGTTGTCATTTCGGGGCTGAACGAAACGGCTTTTCAAGATTCGCGAGCCGAGCGCGCCTTCTGTACGGTCGCGGCGTGCTCCCGAAACACTTGAACCGCTTCGATCGCGTCGTGGCCAAGCTTGGCCATGGCGGAGGACACTTCACGGATACCCGTGACCGCTTGACCGTGGCAAACCGAACCAGCGTGTACCGATTTCATTAGGATCGAAGTCACTTCGAGCTGGGCAACTGTAGTAGCGTAGTGGATTTCGACAACAAGTTGTCGCGTCGCGTCGACGGCCGCAACATAAGCTGCATCGATCGCTTTCCGGTTATCGATGGACATCTCGGTCGCTCTGGGCATGGGTGATCTCTTTCTTCCGTTACGGAAGCCCGGTAGGAATGCAATCCACAGGTCGATTGCCCACCACAACGCCCGGCGCGCGAAATGGTTTGGGCGTTGCTTAGAAAGTTGCACGAGCGACAGAAGTTGCGATGACGAAGGCGAGACGCTCTTTCTCCGTGCACGCTTGAGATGTTGCTGGCTCAGCTGTCGACCGCTGCCGGAATTTAGAGGGCCCTTGTTCGGTTGCCAAAATGCCACGCCAAGCGATGGAAGCACCGATGCTCGCTACTACCAGACCGATCAATCGTTGCAGAGCTGACGGTGACCGCTAAAACTCGTAGGGGCTAGAGTGGACTGAAAATGTTTCAACGATCGAATATTCGACGGATACTGCGGACGTTTTTCCAAGCGGCGGCGACTTGCGCCGCGGCTTTGTCGCTAACGGGCGCGAACGTGCACGCCCAGAGCCCCGGTCGCGCCTTTCTCACTTGTCGCAGCCGAACTCGACTTGTTGGTGAGCGAAGATACAAGAGCGGCAAGAGTGGACGGCATTAGCTACTTCGTCATCGATGACCGTGGCGCTGTGGTACGCGGGCCCGTCGTTGTTGTGAAGGGGTCACCTGCTCCCGCTCGGGAGGCGTTCGAGAGAGATTTTCGTGCTGCTATTTTGAAGGCAGCGCCTTTCGATCCACTCAAGCAGTATGTTGGCAAAGTCTTAGTACTGCGCTTATCGACGTGCGGCTCTGGTGCGGACGCCTCTTGTGGACATGAGCTCAAGTCGGTTCCACCAAAACTCGTGCAAAGCTGGCGAGCCCAGAAATAGGAAGCCTCTTGGCCTTGGCGAGACTCTGGACGGGGTTAGCCGTCACCCACAATATCCACCGACCTGGGTTCTTTGGACAATTTGGAAGTCTCCGGTCACATCGGGCAGCGTGAGACGAGCAGTACTTGAACTGCCGGCAATGCCGAAGGCGATGGAACGCGAACTGCCGTTAACCGCACTCCTACGCATGCCAGTTATGTTGACGCACTCTCTGGCGCTGTACTTCGCCCGAATATAGGTGTGACGTTGGATGGTTCACTCGGAACCTGCCCCGCGGATTGCGCTCGCCGCTTCCAGAACTCTTCCATCTCCGAAATCTTTGCAACGAACTCACTGCGAGGGTCGTAGTAATTAGGGCGGCTCGGCAACGGCAGCTGGTGCTCAGCACAGATGCGCTCGACGAGGTCCATCGCGCGCAAGCCGAGGCGCGCGTAGTCGTCTTGTCGATGCTCAAACAGATCATTGAAGTCCGGTGGCTCGATTTCAATCGACTCCAACGCATCGCGTACATTGCGAAGCCGGTTGGGCAGCCATCTGATTTCGTCGGCGAGATCGCGGTCTAGAAGGGACCAGTCCGCATCCTTGGGAAGCACGAGCACAGGATCATCGGAATGGAGGAAGAAGTTCTCAGGTTCGTCGACGTCGTATTCGGGGTAATCGTGAGCCGCGATATAGCAGGCCCCTACGAGGTCATCGATTGCCAGCACCGACTGCATCGCGAGGTCTCGAGTCGCCTGGCTGTTTAACCTTCGTCGGATCAACCTGCCTCTGGCCCAGAACCAAGCCCCGATCGACGTCGCGCCGATCAGAACTCCGCCTGTGAAAGTCACTGCAGCTAGGTCGAAGGGGCTCATGAGACGTCCTTGAGTGTCAGCTGTGGCTGACGGATAGGAACACAATTCCAGGAAAGAGGAAACGAACTTCGGCCATCATATTTGCATCTGCAAGGCAAAATAGAAAGCGAGAACCCAAGTTAAGGCCGTTAAGGACCCCAAAGACAAAATTAAAAAACGCAACGGATTTCCGATCGGTACGAGGCCTTCCTCAACGGGTCTCTGAGGAAATCGTTCACATGAGAGTTCCGATTGTGGATGAGGTGCACCTCGATCTCTGGCAATCGTTCTCACCAAATGGATTGTTCGACCACCCCGAACCACATTGTTCGGCGGTCCGAACGAGATAGTTCGAATTTCGAATTAATCTGCGTCCGAATCTTAGTGAGTATCGTCCCAAAGTTAGTAAAGTGACGCCTTCTCCCAGCCGGATTCGATCGTAGTTTCTGGTGGTTAAGGGAGGTTCGACTTTCAGGAATCTAAGAAGATTACTCCGTCCCTCCGTAGATGCAGACCAACTGGTCTACTCTGGCGCTGCGCGCGACCGACGTCATGTACGACATAGACACGGCAACCTGCGGAGAAGACCAACGATCTTTCGTTGAGTCTCTATTGGAGCCTCGGAACCCAACACACTGTTTACCCGTTTCTTTTCGCATTTTGATAGGAGTGAAACAGCGTATGTCTACTGATAGCAATGCCCCCCGTCGAATGTACGCATTTGTGGCAGCGATGTTCGCAGCCGGGATTGTGATCGCGGGTGCGTATGTCGTCATGGCTAAGCCAGGGGAGAGCGCAGACAAGCCCGTCTCGGACGTGGTCAATCCAAATGGCTAGCAAGCGGGAGCGTCGCCTTGGGTAAAGGCGAAAATTGCGCGCGACGCCCGCGACAACATGCTCGCCGGTCCACATACGGCAGACAGCCGATGAGACGACTGGCCAATAGACACAAAGAGGGCCGCGTTCACGGTGGACGCGGCCCTAAAGCACGCAGCTAGCCGAGCTTTGGTGTCATGCGGGCGCGCATGAACGCCATGTACTCGGTCTCAGAGCTTCCACGACGTTTGTCGACAAGTGGTTTGATATCCTCTGTCGCAACATAACGCAGCTGGTCTGTACCGTCCGTTGCCGCATTGTAGATCACCTGCGCGACTTCCTCACTGGTTGCCAACTCGCGGCTTTGACGAAGTTGGTCGAAGATGGCTCCCGCTCCCGCGATGAAAGCGTCGTAGTCCGAAGGCGTCGCGATCGAAGAAAACTCCTGGCCGCTGCGTTGTCCGAACTTGGTTTCTAGGACACCGCCAGGCTCAACGATTTTCACGCCAATTCCGAGTGCTGCCAACTCGTAGGACAGCGATTCCGAGAAACCCTCCAGCGCAAACTTCGAAGCGTTGTATAGCGAGATCATCGGCAGACCAAACACGCCCGCTCCCGAACTCACGTTGATGTACATTCCCGAGCGGTTTGCGCGGAAGTGCGGCAGGGTCTCGCGCACGACGTCCATAACGCCGAACACATTCACCTCGAACTGGTCCTGCACCTTTTCTCGCGATGTGCCTTCGAAGATGCCGAAGAGACCGTAGCCCGCATTGTTCACCACAACGTCGATCTTACCGAAGCGCGCAATACCTTCCTCGACCGCGGATTTGATAGTCGTGCGATCCTGGACATCGAGCTTGGTCACGTGGACATTCGGATAGTCGCGGTCTGCTTTCGTCGAAGTACGCATCGTCGCGATGACGTTCCAACCCCTGTCGGCGAACAAGCGTGAAGCAGCTTCCCCGAAACCTGAAGAGCATCCGGTTATAAGAACGGTTTTGGTCATCTTTTTCTCCGTGTTGAGGAGCGCCATATCTAATCGAAGCTCGCGATGTTATAAGTGGGACAGCGCCGTACAGCTCGTTGAAGGAAACTGAACAATGTCGGGAATGACCCTTTCGGACCTCAGGGCGATTGCCGTAGTGGCGGATACCGGCAGTTTCCGCGGCGCGGCCAAGGAACTGGAAACTGCAGTGTCCTCACTGAGCCATCAGGTCGCCAATGTTGAAAAGCGCGTGGGCATCCGTCTCTTCAACCGCACGACCCGCAGTGTTTCCCTGACGGAGGCGGGCGAGGCCCTGTTACAACGCGTCCGACCGGCGCTGAACGAAATCGATGAGGCGCTACAGGCGGTCGATCATCTTCGCGCCACCCCAACTGGAATCATACGGCTGAACACGTCGGAAGGCGGAGCCGAGCGTATTCTACCGCTAGTCCTGGACTTCCTGGGCACCTATCCGGACATGAAAGTCGACCTTGTCACCGAAGGAAGGCTTGTAGACATCGTTGCGGAGGGCTTCGATGCCGGGCTCCGTTTGCAAGACGTCGTGCCGAAAGACATGGTTTGCATTCCGCTGGGTCAGACCGAATCTTTCGTGCTCGTAGCCTCTCCGGCCTATTTGGCACGAAGGCCTACGCCCTCATCACCAGGTGATCTTCTCGTACACGAATGCATTCGTGCGAGACTTCCGAGCGGCTCGCTCGTCGACTGGGAGCTTGAGCGGAACGGCGAAGCGATTTCCGTTAACGTCAAAGGTCGTCTGATAGCTGGCAGCACCGAGCTCAGCGTCATTGCCGCCCGTCAGCACGCAGGGGTAGCTTACGTCTCGCTCCGGTCAGTACAGAACGATATTGATGATGGCCGACTGGTACAGCTGTTGCCGGAATGGACCCCGCCCTATCCAGGTATCGCCCTCTTCTATCCAAGCCGCCGGCTGCCGTCAGCGGGACTGCGGGCGTTCATCGACCATGTGCAGGCTTGGCGAAAAGCCAATCGGTAGGCTGTTCATCTCACACGCCAATGCGCAAGCAGGACGCTTTGTGAAGACCTTCAAGGTCTAGGCCACCTACACCGCCGGCTGCAAGACATCGCGGACGTCGCAGAGCTTTCCCAGGCAATCAGCCGACAAAACATCACTAAATCTTGGCATTCGTGCTGGGTGGCGAACTCGGCCGATTGATGGACGCTGCGCCTTGCCTCGGCGCGTCCGCGATCCTATCAACGACGCAGTCAAAGACCATGGCCATCACTATCTCGATTACGGAGGCAGACTTTGTTCTGAGTGTGGTGTTTGCAGTTACGATCCAGCTCAACATTCCCCAAATGCAACATCCGAAGGGGCAAAGTGACTTGAGGGCCACCAAAACTGGGGTGATCGTCATCGATCAACATTCTGTTCATATAGGGAGTCCAAAAGACATATCTGAAACAACGTCTGAGACCCGATGTACGTCCTCTTCATCAACGACCGCGGCCAAGAGCGCAATTTTCTAGCCACCGATTTGAAGTTCGTGGGCAACCAGCTGCGCGTGACGATCAATGGCTGCGGCAAGGCTTTTGACCTAATCGAATTGATGGACGTCGCGTCGGTCGAACAGCAGAATGTCACCTCATTCCGTTTCACAGCACGGAACACGCAAACCCGCCTATCTTGATCACCCGCCAGCGACCGGTTGGCCCGTGCATACAGAACGACGTTTGCTAACTCGTACGCTCTAAAGCGGTCTGGCTGACCTGCGGTCGCAGGCCAGCTACCGAGTTGTCGCAGTCGCATCCGTTGTCCGAGGGATCATTCGACCAACGACAAGAACCAGAACGCCTGCGATTGCCAAACATGCCGCAAGAAAGAACATGGGAGCGATGGTACTCCCCGTCGTGTCTTTGATCCAAGGCACCACGTTCTGCGCAACGAAGCCGCCAAGGTTTCCGACAGAGTTGATCGCAGCAAGGCCTGCCGCAGCTCCAGCGCCCTTCAGAAACCGAGATGGAAGACTCCAGAAGACAGGCTGGCCGGCGAAAATACCTGCCGCAGCGATGCTGAGAAAGGCAAACTGCAGGACGTGGTTTGGAATGACGGCGGAGAGGACCAAGCAGATCGCTCCAATTGCTGCGGGGAATACAATGTATGGTGTTTTGGCAGGTGCTTTGTCTGCCCGGGCGGGGACCACGTAAAGCGCGATAGCAACGATAATCCATGGGATTATGTTGAGAAATCCGTTTATGGTGTTGCTCACTCCAAAGCCCTTGACGATCGTCGGCAGCCAATAGCTCAGCCCGTATGCCGCAAGCGGAAATCCGACGTAGCAAGCCGACATCAAAAGTACGCGTGGATTGATGAGAGCTTTGAAGCCGTCGCCCGCGGTAGCTTCCATCCCTGAATTTTCGGAAGCCAGTCTACTTTTCAGCCATTCCTTTTCCTTGAGGCTAAGGAATTTCGCGTCTTCAGGACGGTCTGAAAGGTAGAACAATGTGACGAACCCAGCGATGACGGCCGGGATGCCCGTCGCGAGGAATACCCACTGCCAGCCAGCGTAACCATAGATGCCGTCCAGATCGAGCAGCACTCCGCCTAGCGGTGCGCCCACTGCGTTGGCCAGAGCAGAGAAAATCATGAAGAGCCCGACCATGCGTCCACGGTACGATGAGGGGAACCAAAGGGTAAGTAGATACAGCACCCCGGGGAAAAATCCTGCTTCGCACGCGCCAAGCAGGAACCGCAGGATATAGAACATCGTAGCGTTCTGCGTGTAAGCCAACGCGATGGTGACGAGGCCCCACGAAACCAAAATCCTCGCGAACCATTTACTCGCACCAAATCGATCGAGGAGAAGGTTGCTCGGCACCTCGAAGATGAAATACCCGATGAAGAATAGGGACGCGCCCAAGCCATAGGCGTATTCGCTCATCCCTAACGCATCAACCATTTCGAGCTTGGCGAAGCTCACATTCTGGCGATCGATGTACGCGATTAGGTAGAGCAATCCGAGAAACGGCATCAACCGCCACGTTATCTTGGAAATCAGTTCTTTTTCGACAACCACTGAATTTTCTCCTCATCCGGGTGTCGAGGAGATAGGCTAGCTATATTATTGTTCAACCGTGAGGTGATCAAATCTCGCCCGCTGAAGCCTTTCGAAAAGTTGACATCCGAAATCGCTTATATCACCAGCAGTGCCGCTCGCGTATTTTGGAAAACATACGTTGGGCGCGCGGGAGCGACGGACTGCCAAGGCCGCAGAGATCCGCTTCCTGTTCAGGGGGGCATTGGAAGCGCTGGAGCAGTCTCCTGCACGAGATCAACGCCGATCGTTACGCATGAGGCCTACCGTGGCGCGCTCAATCACTTTGTTTCGTGCAGCGCTGTCGAGACCTTGTAGTGCGCCTCGTGACCCCAGGAACCCTCCTGTATCCAGTACCCTAGACCCAACATGATCACACCGCCCAGCAGATTGCCGATCGTGACGTAGAGCAAATTATAGGCAGCACCCAGGATGCCAACTTCGGCAGGTCCATCGCCACCTCTTTGAGAAGGCCTGGGCGAAGCGGTTCATCTCGGGCATCCGATGTCATGCTGTGTGCCTCACCGGTAGGATTACGGATTGCCGTTTGCCCCTAGATCGTTATGGCTAATCCATTCACTCAGCCAATGCGTTGGTTTTGTCCGGACATCCAGATATGAGACGTTTCTTTGTTGCCCCGCGACGAGCGGCTCGAGCCTTTGCCTTGTGGTTTTTCATCAGCGCAGCGTCGATGTCGATGCTCGCAGCCTACGAGTACCAATCCGGGCTTTCCGCCCTCTCTGAGCGATCAAGAGGTATCGAAACACTCCTCGCTGAGAGACTGGCACAGCATGACGCACATCTGACGGCAATTGGAACGCTGGTGAGAATGTTTTCACGAGAATCCGCACCGTTTCTGCAGGGCCTGGCGGAGAACATTATTGCACGCTATCCGCGAATAACTGACATCGCGGTATTCGATCTCACGGCTGAAAACCCGCAATCGTGGAACTATGGTTCCGTCGATGGTCCCATGCCGATATCTGCTCCGCCTCGAGATACTCTACCGCACCTTGCAAATGCGGGTGAGACCGAAATCCGGCCGTCTGGCGTAACAAATTCATATGAAATCTACAAATTGGTTGTGCCCGGGCGGATGCTGCGGATGCGCATCAATGCAGACGCACTTTTGGATGAGCAGCAGATACCTGCACAATACGCCCTCACATTGGGACTTGGTCAATCGGTGTTGTCGTCGCTAGAAAACAGCGGGTCGGCCGTGCTAAAAGCGTCCAACGACCTAACCATGCACAATCAAAGTCAGCCGCTGCGCTTGACCGTTACTCGAGGTTTCGGCCTTGCCGAACTTCTTCCACCGCAATTGGTAGTTCCCTTGTTGGCCGCGTTAGCGGCTGCGATTTGGTTGGTCACGTATTTTCGCTACGCGAACGATGAAAGACGACGGCAGGAACATCGTGCCGAATTGCTAGAGCAAGACGCCAAACTTGCTCACGCAGCTCGAGTAAACGCGCTTGGAGAGATGGCATCGGGCATTGCACATGAACTTGCCCAACCAATCGCTGCAATATTGGCTCAGAGCCAGGCTGCAAGACGAGCCTTGACGATCGCGCGCCCGGATATCGTGGAGAAGGCGTTGGAGGGAAACATCCGGGACGCCAAGCGAGCAGGTGACATTCTTGGGCGCATGCGCGCGTACATATCCGGGGCTGCTGCTCACCTAGAGGAAGTGTCACTCTTTCTGGCTTTGAGCGATGCCGTCCGACTTATCGAAGCTGATCTTGCCCAGCGAAACATCGAACTCCTTGTTATCCCCGCGAGCGAAGAGATTACCGTTACGATCGACATAATATCGTTCCAGCAGGTTGTCCTCAATCTGATCCGCAACGCGGCTGACGCGGCAGCGCCAGGGGCAGACCCCCGTATAACGGTGAGCGCTGAACGCGAGCGCAACGAGGCCGTGATTAAGATCGCAGACAACGGGCCAGGAATCGATCCGTCGTTGCTGGACAGAGTATTCGAGCCGTTCTTTACAACGAAGCAGGACGGCATGGGTCTTGGCCTTCCTCTCTCGTCTAGATTAATCGAGAAGATGGACGGGTCGCTTTCAATTCGCAACGAAGGAGGCGCATGTTTCATGATACGGCTACCATCGGGAGCTTCGAATGATCTACCTCGTTGATGACGACGCTTCGGTGCGTGAGGCAATGACACTGCTTATGGCGACATACGGCAAGGAGGTCGCGGCATTTTCCGACGCTGCTCACCTGCTCTCGCACATAGAAAGAGCCAAGCCCGGCGTCTTGATCCTAGACTTGCGGATGCCCGCAACGAGTGGCTTGCAGCTCCTAAAGAAACTCGAGGAGTTGGGCATCCGCTGGCCGGCGCTCATGATCACCGGTCACGGGGACATCGAAGCATGCCGTCGTGCGTTCAAAGCAGGCGTAATGGATTTTCTTGCAAAGCCGGTCGATGAACACGTCCTGATGGAAGCACTAGCAACGTGCGAGACAGCGCTCGACGAATTGTTGGTACGACAAGAGAACGGGCGGCTGATCCAGCAGCTTACCTCTCGTGAAGTCGAGGTGCTGGAGCTTGTGTCAAAGGGGTTTGGCAGCAAGGATATCGCGGTCGCTTTGGATGTCTCTGTGCGAACTGTCGATAGCCACAGAGCAAATATCGCGACAAAACTCGGGACACCCGCAGTAGCAGAGCAGACACGCATTTGGTTGGCCGCGCATCCGTAGTTCTACCAGGCTCTGTCGGTGTCAATGCGAGTTAACGGCGCTGATTTGATCTTCTAGATTGGCAATCATCAACTCAACAAACAGGAAGGTTTGCCAAATGAAGATTGCCCTGCTCTCGATGGCTGTTTCAGCCCTGATCGCGGCACCCGCCATCGCTCAGGATACGGTCCAACAGACCAGCTTGGGTACTGCCCTGGCGGTCGAGCTCGCGCAGGCTGCTGTCACTGTGTGCTCAAGTGACGGATACAATGTCTCGGCAGCCGTCACAGACCGTTCCGGCGTTCTTCTCGCTCTCGTGCGTGCCGAGAACGCTGGCGCACACACAGCAAACGCCTCCACGGCCAAGGCCTTCACGTCAGCCTCGTCGCGCAACCCGACAAGCGCGATCGCCGACAACGTCGCCAAGAATGCTGGAGCGGCCGGTCTGGCTGACATTCCTGGATTTCTCGTTTTGGCAGGTGGCGTTCCGATCAAGGTTGGTAAGGACACAGTCGGCGCGATAGGCATTGCGGGCGCACCTGGCGGCAATCTGGACGAAGCATGTGCAAACGAGGCCCTGGAGAAAGTTGGCGCACGCCTCAAGTAACTGAAGAAGCGATCAGGCGCACCGTGGCGGCCAGCCGTGGTGCGTCTTTTGTTTTTCTTACTCAAGCTTGTTTCTGACACGCGCCCTACCAAATAGAGTGTTGGTATAGGGATTGAGCCATGGTTGAACGGGTATCACGGATTTCGTCCACTGCATCATCGCAAGCTGCGCGCGTTGACCGTAGCATTTCGCTCGCAGAGCCAGACTTGGCCTGGGCGGCAGAACGACAATCTGTGATATCCGAAGGTTTGGAGCGGCATCGAGATGCCGATCCAAAAGGCCGTTCTGAGCATAACAGGTCAAATTCGCACGAGGGCTCATTGTCCGACCGTCTCCCAAATCATCCCTCGGCCACGGATCAGGAAAATGATCGCGCCGCCGAGCTGAACTTGTCCGGCGAAAGCGAACGAATTGGGTCTGGAAACCTGGAGGATGCCGACGTTCCGTTCGGCGATCACGTCGGTTACATTTGATCGCGAACGCCGCGCCAAATCCTGAGGAAACAGAAAAGCGGAATTAGATCCTAGTCTGCTTGTTCGGCTGCTGAGAAAGCAGGGCTGACAATAGCCTTCGTTCGATCCTTCATATGCTCCTATGTGCTTACTGCGCTGTTTCGCAGCGTCGCCTTGTCAGACTGCAGACGCTGGGCGACAACATATTGGATCGCCAAACCAAAAATCAGAGTTGAGATATCGACAGCAGGCGAAAACTGATAGGCTTCTCGTAGGACCTGCAGCGAGATGCAAACGAGTGACCCCCATGCAAACACGGCAAGGCCCTGCTTCCCAAGGAGCGACACGGCTGCCAGCTTGGCACTACCCGCCACCACACGACATACGTTAATCTGCGAAATTACGTATGACAGCGCGAGGATGTGTATCAGTCGCGGCAGTGGCAAGATGCCCTTTTCGAAACCGATCAAAAGGGCAGGATGGTCGCCCCAAGCAGTCAACTCATAGTGCTGCCACTGGATGACGAACATTGCAAATCCAAGATAGGCGATTGCAGTTGCCATCAAGACCGGACTATAGCCGACAAGGCTCTCACCTTTTTTCATGGAGATGCCAGCGCACAGTCCGATACAGTAGATGAGTTGCCAGGAAAACGGATTGAGGAACCAGGATCCGTCTGTCGGATAATTTGGCAGGTTGATGTTGTTCCAGCCGGCAATAGCCCAGATGGTAACCGACACCGTCAACAACAGAGCGCGGCTGCGCAAGGCGAGAGCTAGGAAAACAGGTGTTGCCGCCAACAGCAACATATAGAGCGGCAGAATATTGAAATAGCCAAGCTGATGCGTTGTCGCGAGTACACCGAGCGCGGTCGACCACGGTGCATCCAGGTAGGAGACCATATTGACGCGCTGCGAAAGAGCGGTCGTGCCGAGCAAATTATGGCCCGCCATGAGAACGATCACTGCCAGCACGGTTGTCAGCAGATGAACGCTGTAAAGCCGGCTTGCGCGACGAAGGATGCGAGCAATCGCGTGTATGCGGTCGCGGACATAGATATTGGAGTAGGCAAGCCCCGCAGACATACCCGACATCAGTACAAAGGCCTCTGCCGCGTCCGAAAAACCGAAGTTCTTTGACGTGACACCTTCCATCATGTTGCCAGGCACGTGATTGATGAAGATCATCACCAGGGCCAGGCCGCGGAAAAAATCAAGGCGCGGATCTCGGCCGGCCGTTGGAGCGGCAGGGTGCTGCATGGTTAACTTGTCCCGCTGATTGATTGCTGTTTCAGATGCACCCACGGTAGCAACCGCTTGATGAAGCCTACATGAACGGGTGGTTCACGTTCGACATTCGAGTCGCAATATGAACCGAACAGGAACCGGTCCGGCAATTGGCATCAAGGCTGCAACGCGACACAACGCAATGGCAGCCGGGTCGAACCACCTGCTGAAGCTGCACCGCAGCCGTGCTATTTTTCGCATCTTCGCAGAGACGCCGTTCATTAGACGTCCGCTCGCGCGCTGTATTTCTCGTTGTTTATGATCGGATCATTGTTCATCTGCGCGCAGACCGTCGGGCAGGCGATCTTCGACCAACGAGGGACGAGCCTGGGTTTCGCCACCCTGTCAATGAAGGCTCTTGCGCCACTCTAGTTGCTGCCCCCGGAAAGCAAGGCTGGGGCTCTCACAATGGGGGTCCAGGTGTGCGCAGTGGTGCGCCATCCTCGCGCTGATTGCATTTGCAGCCGGACTTGCCAACAGCCCGAACCGGCCATTCCTTATCTGAGCACGTCGAACATGACTGACTATCTCGTGCATCAGACCCTGATTGTCATTGCTGCCTACCACATCTCGCAATCGATGAAGAATTCGGCGACCCCGCGCCTTGCTCCTTCCTTATTGGTGATGCGTCGAGGAGAAGAGGTCTTCGAGAACGGCTTGGGCATTCTGGCGTACGACTTTCTCGATAAGCGCCGCGCCCCAGTATCTGGTAGCCACTGCGAGATAGGTGTCACGCCTGTCCGACAAGCCCAAATACAATTGCCACCGACACGCGCTCGATATATTCCCAGAGATATATCGATTCACTATTCTTCGCATTTCACAAGGAATTGCCGTTTGCCTTTTGAGCTTTTGGTCTCCCAAGGTCGTATCGCCGACCGTAGCCCTGGCGCCATCCGCGGCGCCTAGCTTGCCGCGAATGCCCTTACCGCACTGACCGGCCTGGAACCGTCTATCATCGGCACACCTTCCGCGCCGGAGGTGGACGACTGGTCACGAAGTCTTCCGCAAGCACGACGCACGCTCGAGGCTTTGCAAGATGCAGTTGCCGCAAGCATCGGAAAAGGAAACAGACCGCTGGTGGTAGCAAACACCTGCTCTGCAAGTCTTGCGACCTTGCCTATCGCTGCCCGGCACTATCCGGATTTGACCGTTCTCTGGATCGATGCTCACGGCGATTTCAACACTCCCGCAACAACGACCAGCGGGTATCTTGGCGGCATGGTGCTGGCTGCCACCTGTGGGCTCTGGGAAAGCGGTTTCGGTGCCGGCATCGACCCCGCCAGGGTCGTCGTCGCCGGTGCGCGAGACATAGACCCGCCGGAGCAACAGGCACTGCTTGACGCCGGCGTCCGGTTTTTCGGGCCAGACGAAAGCCGGCCAAAGACGATCGACGAGGCGATCGGCGACGGACCTGTGTGGATCCACATCGATTGGGATGTCCTCGAGCCGGGTTACGTGCCAGCCGCATATGCGATCGGCGGGGGACTAACGCCGACCGCGCTACGTACTCTGTTGGCAACCATACCTGCGAGGCAAATCGTAGGCGTCGAGTTGACCGAGTTCGAAGCCTCCAACAATGGGGCGGACAACGCGGCCGCATTGGCTCACCTCATCCACACCGTTTCTCCTCTCCTTTGACGAGCAGCGTAACTACGGGCAGGCTGCAATTGCCCTCCCCGCTTCCGTGCTTGACTACCTGGTCGCGGATAGTGAAGGCCTTGCGACGACAAGTCGAAGCGAACCCTCAAAAAACGGCTGCGTGCGAAGTCCGCCATAGCGGGCATCCCAACTCCCGTCGGCCAAGTCGCGGCTCAAATCGGCGACAAATCGCTCACCGACGCTCTTGTCGACGAAGCTCCATGCGGAATTGGCAAGGCGTGCGCCAGGTTCCAAGATGCGCTCGGGCCGACCGTAATAGGCTTCACCGAACCCGTCGACGCAGCCGAGTGGAATAGGGACGGTGTGGATATCGACGTCCCCGCCCAGCTCCTCAGCGATTGCGCTCATGGCCGGATAACGTCGGGCCTCCACGGCGATCATCTCCGGCGCGTAGTCGTTCAGCCAGCATCTTGTCAGTTCATTCGGATCGCAGGTGAGAACAATCACCGGTCCACGCGTGACGCGACGCATCTCGGAAAGGCCGCAAGCCAAATCAGTCCATTGGTGAACAGTGAACGAAGCCATGCTTGCGTCGAAGGTTTTTTCAGCGAAAGGCAGCCTTTCTGCAATCGCGTCGATCGCGGGCGGAAGATGAGCCGGGCGCTGCGCGCGCATTGACGCCGAAGGCTCGACAGCCGTAACCGCGCGATCCACGGGCTCGTAGGAGCCGGCGCCCGCACCGACATTCAACACCGTGAACGCATCGCCGAGAGCGCGGCGGATATATTCCGCTATCTTAGGTTCCGGCTGGCGATAGCTTACATATCCTTTGCCGATCACGCCGTAATTCGCGTCACCTGCGCTGCCGTCTTGGTGTCTCTCACTCATCGCTTTGAGCCTTCCGGTTTGAAAAAAGGGGAACACATCAGCTCCTCATGTTCATTTTTCGATGAGCAGTGTTCGATGTTTCTCATATGCGACTATGCAGAGCGGCCTGAAAACCGATATGATCGCACACCTTATGTTCGGAAATCTCACATGAGCAGACGCATCCCTTCACTTAACGCACTTCGGGCGTTTGAAGCAGCGGGCCGTCATGGACGCATGACGCTTGCAGCAAATGAACTCAACGTGACCCATAGTGCCGTGAGCCGCCAGATAAAGCACCTGGAGGCTCTTCTCGGGGTGCCGCTGTTTGAGGGACCGAAGAATCAATTGCGGCTAACAGAGGCCGGGCACACATTGCTGACCGGGCTTGGCGTAGCCTTCGACCAGATCGATGTGTCGGTGCGTGCGGTTGCCGATACGGAAGAAGGAGCGATCGACGTCTCCTGTCCGGGCACCTTCACCATGCGCTGGCTCATTCCGCGACTATACCGTTTTCAAGCGGACTACCCGAAAATCGAAGTACGTTTGACGGCATCCTCAAAGCCGGTCGATTTCGAGCGGGATGGTGTCGACGTCGCAATCCGTGTGGGGGATCCTCCTTGGTCGGCCGGAGCAGAGGTCATCCCGTTGTTTCCCGAACAGATCGGACCGGTCATAGCCGCGGGCTTTGCGAGAAACAACGTGGGGCATCTCGACATCATCCCGGAACTACACACACGAACGAGGCCGCAAGCCTGGAACGATTGGCGTTCCCGCTCTGGGCGCCATCTCCTGACAGGTCCAAAGGTGGATTACGAGCACTTCTATTTCATGCTGGAGGCAGCGCGGGCGGGACTTGGCGCTTGCGCAGCACCTTGGCCCTATGTGGTCGATGACATCCATGCCGGCCGCTTGGTGGCACCGTTCGGTTTTATCGACAGCGGGCATCACTATGTCGCCCTGAAGCGGTCTAGGCGCAATCGCAAGGCGACCCTGTTTTGCGAATGGCTTGCCGCGCAGGCAAAGGAGTTTCAGACATTGTACCCGGCTTTATCAGACAAGGCGTGAAATTTGCTCTAGAGCCGTCTTCGTCTCTCAGCACACCGAAGGCTTCGGGCGAGAATTATCCCGTACAACGAATAGTGAATTCGGTGGCATTGCAATTGTTAGCGCACCACCTAAATTGGGCCATAAAGTGGACGCATTTGGAGAAACGCGCATGTCACGATCCTACGGCAATATCGAGGATTCAAACGTTCCCACAGCATTGACCATCGACCTTGGTGAAGCGGTTCGCTCGGCAAGGCAGGTGGCAGGGTACAGCATCGAGCAGGTCGCACTCACCTGCGGCCTGACCGAGACGGAAATTGCCAAGGTCGAAGCCGGCCATGAAGGAGATCGGCGACTTGTAAAGCGCATCGCAAAGGCTCTGGGTATCACGGCGACTGCGTTATTCCCGACGGTCGCTGCATAAGCCGACGTTATCAAACGATCCCGACCACGGCCGTGCGGTGTCGCGAAGTATAACTACTTGCTCCGCGGCACCTGTAAACTCGCGCGGTAGCTGCCTCACAGGATTGCGCGCGGGCTTTTCGTCAACCGAATTCCACCATTGCTGCCGACGACCACCGTCTCGCTGAAGCCGAGGCCCTGTGCCGTGGCGTAGAGATGAAAGACCATGTTCTGTTCCAGTGACCAGTCCGAGGTTGGCAAGAATACCCCGGAAAAATCGCTGGTGCGCGGCGTGCGGGTATAGAGCCCGAGCGTATAAGCCGTGACGTTTTCATAGACCGGACGTAGTCCCGCATTGAGCGCGCCCTGGCGCATGATTGCGTCGACGTCGCAGGCTCGCGCCCCCGGCTTCATTGCGGCGATCTGAAGGTCCTGCAATGCGACCAGTCTTTCGGCCGTGACAGCCAATTCGTCTGGGGGGCGTCCCACCACGATCGGCCTCATCAGACGCGCACCGTAATTTCCGACACGCGGGATGAGTTCGACATGCAGGATGTCGCCTTCACCAATTGCCTCGGTCTTGAACACGCCGTGCAGGAATTCATGGCTGCCAACAGCTTTCACAACCGGTCCAACCTCGCCGGTGTCTGCTCCCTCCCGCAAGAATACGCCCGAGGCGATCGCGGCCGCGTCGCGCGTCGTCATGCCCGGCGTCACCTGTCTTGCGATCTCCGCCATCGCCTTGTCGGCAATTTGGGACGCCTGGGCAAGAACGGCAATCTCTTCCCTAGACTTTACCCAGCGTAGGCTGTCACCCACGCCCTGCATTGGCACGAATGTCGCGTCTGGCAGAAGCGCCTGCAGCCGCATGAAGGTTGCGGAACTCATGCAATAGGAATTGGTGTCGAAACCGATGCGCGCCTTGCCAAAACCATGACCGAGGATGCTGGCAGCAACGGCTGCCTGTGCTTCCTCGGTATCGGCAAAGCCGACGACATCGGTGATCCAGCTCTGTTCGCGGCAGGGAGCTTCGTCCAGTGCGCGCAAGCAGAACCACCCTTCCCCGTCGCGTGGCAAGAAGGCCGCGCGATACATGGTTTCGGAGACAGTATAGCCCGTGAGCCAGGCCAGAAGCTCTCCACTGTCGGCGAGCAACAGGTCGGCGCCCGAAGACGCGATGGCGTCCCGGGCGAGAGCGATACGACGATCATATTCCGCCCGGGAGAACACTACGCCACCTCGCAAATATCGAGGATGGTCAGCATGTATACGCGGATCATGTCGAGGAAGTCGATGATGTCGACCCGCTCGTCGGGCATGGTGTTGTAACGACCGCCCGGACCACAGACGATGCCTTCCATGCCGAGTTCATGATAAAGATGGCCAGCATCTGTGCCATAAAAGCGGGTTGGGGTGATGGCACCAGTCGGTTGCTTTTCGCCGCGAACAGCTTCGTAGGCAGCATTGATCGACTTGACTATACGGCTATCTGGGGAGACCTCAAAGGGCGGCATCAGCGGACGGCCTTCGATCATCTCAGGAACCAACTTGGCTTTCAGACCCGGGAAGCGCTCTTCGAGTGCGCGCAGCTCGCGGTCCAGATCGGCGAGCACGCCTTCTTGCGTCTGGCCGGGGGCGTAGCGGCATGAACCCTTGAGGCGGACGAAATCTGCCACCTGTGGCGGACGCCACTCTTCGAGATCGCGGCCGAGCGCGCCATGGACGACGCCAACATGGCCACGATTGATCGAACGATGCACGTCGCTCTTTGCGCCGCTGAAAGTCATGGCATTGATGCGCGGAATGATGTCGCAGGCTGCTGCGATCGCATCGACGGATTCTTCGCGCTTGGAGAGATGGCGCGTGTCGCCGGTCAGTTCGATGACATAGCTCAGTGCTGCCGCATGCATGGTAACGGCGACAAGGTCGCTCGGCTCGCTGTTGATGAAATAGTCAGCTTTCACGCCGCTGTGGATCGCCGCCAACGTCCCGACTCCACCTTGCAGCTCGCCGACCACGAAGGTGAGCGTGACATCGCCCTTCAGCTTGACGCCGGCTTCGAGCAGCGTCTTCACCGCGCAGAAATAGGCGGCGTCACCGGCCTTCATGTTGGAGACGCCGATGCCGTAGATGAACTTGTCGTCGACGAGGCCGGCATAGGGATCGACTGTCCAGCCTTCGGTCACTGGATTGGTATCAAGATGGCCGTTGAACAACAGGCTCTTGCCCTCACCGGTGCCCTTCAATCGGCCGATCGTGTTGAAGCGGCGGCCTTCATCGAACGGCTGGAGTTCGGCTTCGACGCCGATCTTCTCAAGCTCCTTGGCCATCCAGCGGGCGAGATCCTTCTCGCCTTCGGTTTCCGAATGACTCTTGTGCTGGACCATCTTCGACAGGAAATCGAGGCAGGCCTTTTCGTCGATCCGGTCCAACAGGGACTTCGGGTCCATTGTCATGCTCCTTGATGCGGTATCACTGGTATTGTGCGGCGGCGCGCGGCACCGCCTCGATCAGGCGGCGCGTATAGTCCGCCCGGTCTGGGCTATCGATCTCATCGGCCTTCACCACCTCGATCAGGTCGCCGCGATACATGACGGCGATCCGATGGGCGATCTGGCGGATCAGGTTGAGGTCGTGGGTGATGAAGAGGTAGGCCGTGCCGCTGGCTTTCTGCAGTTCGAGCAGAAGCTCCACGACGGATGCCTGGACCGACACGTCGAGTGCCGAGGTGATCTCGTCGCAGATGACGAGCTTCGGCTTCGAGGCAAAGGCCCGGGCGATCGCCACGCGCTGTTTTTCGCCGCCCGAAAGCTGATGCGGATAACGGTTGGCATGGGTGCGCGGCAGACGCACCTGCTCCAGCATGTCGCCGATCTGCTTCTCCATATCCCTACCGTCGCCGAACAGCTTCAGCGGGCGCGAGAGGATTTCGGAAATCTTCTGGCGCGGATTGAGCGAGGCATCCGGGTGCTGGAAGATGATCTGCACGTCCTTGCGATAGGCATTGTCCATATCGCCGAGGCTTTTGATCTCGCGACCGTCGAACCAGATCTTTCCCTCGAACCGGTTGAGACCGGTCATCGCCTTGGCAAGCGTCGACTTGCCCGAACCGCTTTCGCCGACGATGCCGAGGATCTCGCCCGGATTGACGCTGAGGCTGATCGCATTGTTGCCGGTCACCCGTTCCGTCTTCTTGCCGGTCAGTGCGGCAAGAAAGGGCTTGCGGCCGAAATGCACGCTGACATTCTCGACCTTGACCAGCGGCGTGTCGGCCACGACCATGTCATCCTTGACCAGCCGATGGGCAGGATCGGGGACGGCGGCGATCAGTTCGCGGGTATAATCCTGCTGCGGGTTGGTGAAGATGTCGCGGACATTGCCCTGTTCGACGATATCACCGCGCTTGATGACGGCGACACGGCTTGCGGTGCGGGCGACCAGCGCCAGGTCATGCGAAATATAGAGCGAGGCAACGCCGGTTTCCGCCTGCAATTCGACGAAGAGATCGAGGATCTGCCGCGAGGTGATCACGTCGAGTGCCGTGGTCGGCTCATCGAAGATGATGCATTCCGGATTGCAGGCGAAGGCGGACGCGATGACGACGCGCTGCTTTTCGCCGCCGGAGACTTCATGCGGCATGCGGTGCATCATCTGCGCCGGCGTCTTCAGCCCCACATGGGCAAGCCGTTCCTCGCCTTCCTTCCACGCCTGCTTAACGGTCAGGCCGCGGTGGCGGACGAGAACTTCGGCCAGCTGCGTGCCAAGCGAAAGCGTCGGGTTGAGCGACGTGCCCGGGTCTTGGAACACCATGCTGATGCGCCGGCCTCGAATGGCTTCCATCTGCCGCTCAGAATTCTCGAGCAGATTGTCGCCACCGAGCAGAATGCGTCCACCCGGTTCGCGGGCATTCTTCGGCAGGTAGCGCATGATCGACCATGCGAGCGATGTCTTGCCGGAGCCGCTCTCGCCGACGAGGCCGAGGATTTCGCCGCGATGGATGGCGAGGTCGATGTTTTTCAACGCATGATACGGGCCGTTGGCGGTCTCGTAATCCAGCGAGTAGTTCTCGATAGCGAGAACCGGCTTGTTTTCCGTATTGGTCATGGGTGTCACCTCAGGTCCGCGGATTGAGGGCATCGCGCAGACCGTCGCCCAGAAGGTTGAAACCGATGGCGACGATGGCGATCGCCACGCTCGGCCAGATCAGGATGCCGGCGGAAAGATGCATGTAACGGCGGGCTTCCGAGACCATCAGGCCCCACTCGGCAGCCGGCGGCTGTGCGCCGAGACCAAGGAAGGAGAGCGTCGCAAACAGCATCACGGCAAAGGAGACGCGGATGGTCATCTCGACGATGATCGGCGCAATCACGTTCGGAAGCATTTCGCGGCGAATGATGTAAGCGGAGCTTTCGCCACGGGCGATCGCCGCATTCACATAGTCCTGCTTGCGCACCGACAGCGCCACGCTTCGGGTGATGCGGGCCATGCCTGGGGCAAAGGCGATGGCAACTGCGACAAGCGCATTGACCGTGCTGGAGCCGAGAAGATTGACCACGAGGAGCGCGAAAAGCAGGCTCGGGATCGACATGACGGCATCGATCGTGCGCATGATGAATTCGTCGGCTCGGCCGCCGAGGAAGGCGGAGGCGGTGCCAATCAGAGCGCCGATCAGGGTGCCCACGATGGTGGCGAGAACTGCCATCACGACAGTGGCGCGCGCGCCGATCAACAGACGACTGAAGATGTCACGACCATACTGGTCGGTACCGAGCCAGTAGGCGGCGCTCGGTCCCTTGTATCGGGCAAGCGGCGACAGCTTTTCCGGATCGTAAGGTGCGACCATCGGGCCGAAAATGACGATGGCGAGTACCAGAACCACGAGGAAGGTGCCGATGGCGCCTTGCGGCGTCTTCAGGAGACGTTTCATGAACTCAGTCATACTGGATCCTCTTATCGAGCCAGGCATAGAGGATGTCAGCGATAAAATTGACGATCGAATAGGTGGCGGCCATGATCAGCACGCCGGCCTGGATGGCGGGCAGGTCGCGCGCCTGGATGGCGACGATCAGCTGGCGGCCGATCCCGGGAATGGCGAATATTTCCTCGACAACAATGACGCCGCCGAGAAGATAACCGACATCGAGCGCGACGATGGTGATGGTCGGCAAAAGTGCGTTACGCAGCGCGTGACGACGCAGTACATGTCCACGCGACATGCCTTTCAGCCTTGCAGCGCGGATATAGTCTGTATGCAGCACGTCGACGAGTTCCGAGCGCACCATGCGCGAAACATGGGCAATCAGGATGATTGAAATGACGCAGACCGGTAGGACGAGATGCGAAATGCCATCGACAAAATCATCGGTCAGCGGCACGTAGCCGGTTGGTGGCAACCATTTCATCCAGTCGGCGAAGATGAGGACTGCAAGCGTTGCGGTGACGAATTCAGGCAGCGCCACGCCTGCGTAGGAGATCAGGCTCACGACCATATCGGCGACCTTGCCGCGCCGGATGGCCGCAATGATGCCAAGCGGAATGGCAAGGATCAGCATCAGGCCGATAGACAGGAAGGCGARCAGCAGCGAGCGCCCGAGGGCCTCGAACATGACCGGACTGACCGGCTGGCCGGTGCGCAGCGAGGTGCCGAGGTCACCTTGCAGCACATGGCCGAGCCACGTCGCATATTGCTGCCAAATCGGCTGGTCCAGACCCATGCTCTGACGCAACGCATCGAGCGCATCCTTGGTGGCGTTTTCGCCCAGCATCATGACGGCAGCGTCGGCGGGCAGGATCTGGGTAATGGCGAAGACGATGAGCGACACGACGAGAAGCGTGTAGACGATCATCACCAGCCGCTTGGCTATGTAGTTCGGAGACAGGTGCGTGTTCCTTGGTCAAGAGGGCCGGACGCCCGATTCAGGCGTCCGGCGAAGTTGACGTCATCAGCCGCGCTTCGGCGCCTTGTCGGTGAGCGAAGCGTAGTCGAGGCGGAAAACCGATGCGCGTGGATGCGCTTCGAACCCTTCGACCCAGCTGCGCTTTGCGGCCAGAACGTCAAAGAAGGACGGGATGATCGAGGGAACATCCTCGTTCATGATTTCCTGAGCCTTGGTGTAGAGTTCGGCGCGCTTGGCCTCGTCGATCGTGCCACGGGCCTCGGCGATGAGCGCATCGAATGCCTTGTTGTTCCAGCGCGTCTCGTTCCACGACGCGTCCGACGTGTAGAGAAGCTTGAAGATGCCATCAGGCGTGGGCTGCATGTTGTAGAAGCCGACGTAGAAGCTTCCTTTCTTCCAGACCTGTTCGAGGTAGGTCGCGTGCGGCATCGTCTGCACGTTGATGGTGACGCCGGCTTCCTTCGCCATTTCCTTCAGAGCAACGGCGAGCTGCGTGCGAACCGCGGGGCGATCCGATGCGATAAGGGTTGCTTCGAGACCGTTCGGGAAGCCTGCTTCAGCAAGCAGCTTCTTGGCTTCCTCGATGTTCTTCTCGCGCTTCGCCACGTCCTTGAAGAAGCGGTAGGAAGCATTGAGCGGCGTGTCGTTGCCTTCGGTGCCGAAGCCTTCGGTCACGAAGCCCACCATTGCTTCGCGATCGACCGTCAGCGCGATCGCGCGGCGAACACGGGCGTCGTTGAACGGCGCCGTGTCGCAGCCGAAGTTGATGTTGCAGAACTGGCCGGATGGCGTACGCAGGCCGACAAGACCGTCGGTTCCGTCGATGCGCAGGAACTCGGTCGGCTGGATCGTCGAGATGACATCGATATCACCGGCGATCAGGGCCGAGGTTTCAGCCGAATTGTCCGGGAAGACCTGAACTTCGACACGATCGACATAGGGACGAGCCGGATCGTAGTACTTCTCGTTGCGTTCGACCACGACAAGACGGTCCGGCTCGTAGGATACAAGCTTGAACGGACCGGTGCCGACAGCCTTGGTGGAGAGGCTCTTCAGGTCGCCGGTGGCGATCGAGGCCGGGATGATGCGGGCATTGGTATAGGCCATGGCGACTGGCAAGTCGGCATAGGCGCCAGAGAGCTTGAACAGCACGGTCGCATCGTCGACGGCGACGATATCGGCGATCGGGCCGACATTGTTGCGGCCGGGCGAAGCCGTTGCCGGATCGAGGATGGCCTTGAAGGTGGCGACGACATCATTTGCCGTGAAGGCGGAGCCGTCGTGGAAGGTAACGCCCTTGCGCAGCTTGAATGTCCACTCGGTCAGCGCATCGTTGGCGGTCCAGCTCTCTGCGAGATCCGGCTCGATCGACATGTCGACCTTGAGGCGCGTCAGGTTGCTATAGAGCAACTCGGTGACCATGTATTCCGGGTTGACGCGCGTCAGCAGCGGATGGATGACGCTCGCCGCCTGATCGATGGAAATACGCAGCGTGCCGCCTCTGGCAGGCGTTGCCGATTGCGCCAGGCCCAGCGCCGGCGCGGCGAAAATGGCGGCCGTGCCGGCAAGGAAGAAGCGGCGTTTCATTTCCAACATGTATCAGTTCCCTCTTTTGATATGATTAGATGCGGTGTTCTGGAATGGCGTCGGCGGCGAAATCCGCCGCGAGATAGGCGAGAATGCTCTTGGCAAGCGCGATGATGTCGCCTCGCGTCGTGTGTTCTTCAGGGCTATGGATGCAGCTTTCCGGCCGACCAAGTCCACCCAGAAGCACCTCGGGGCCGAAGCCTGCTTTTTGGACGTAGCCGAAATCGGAACAGCTCGCCGCGCCCCACTTGTGAAAATCCTCGGGCTGATAGCCGAAGCCCAGCGACAGTGCCTGCTGCCAACGAGGCCAGTGCGGACCATCGGGATCGTCGGTCGGGATGAGGTGCCCCACGATGTCGATGGCTAGACCGAGATCGCTGCCTGCGACACAGTCGCGGATCGCAGTCTCGACTTCCGCTCTTGCCTCCTCGTAGCTTTCTTCCGGCGCATAGCGGCGGCTGACCAGGATCTTGATCTCAGCCGGAACCTGACCGCCGGCCGTTCCGCCATTGATCGCGGATATCGTCAACTGCGGCCGAAGCGGCCCGCTGGAATGCGGCGGCGGTGCCAGCTTCGATGTACGGCCGGCCACAACGGGCTTAAGGGCTGCCAAGGCGTTCAGCACCGGCAGCGCGCCCTCGATCGCGTTGACGCCGGAGCCTGTGCGATTGCCCTCGCCTGCATGAACAGCATGCCCGGTAATCGTCACCTGCAGATTGAATATGCCGAAGCAGCCCGCCCACACGCGCGGCGCAGCAGATCCGTTGAAGTTGAGGATGTGGCCCTTGAGCATTTGCTGCTCTGCAAGATAACGAATGCCCGGGTAGAGCCCCCCTTCTTCGTCAGTGCAGAGAAGCAGCATAGGATCGTAGGCGAGCAAGGCGCCGGCTTCCTTGGCAGCGCGCAGAGCCAGAAGCGTCGCCGCAATCGTTCCCTTCATGTCGGCGGCACCGAGGCCAAAGAGGTTATCGCCCTCGACCGTCAGCGCCAGTGGATCGCGTGACCAGCCCGGAGCCACCGGAACGGTGTCGACATGATAGTAGAGACCGCATACCGGACGGCCGGTTTCGCGGGTGGCGATGAGATTGGTCCGCTCGCCAGAGGCCGGGCCGCCGGCAACATACCAGAGATCGCGAGGAACTGTCACTCGCTCGAACTCAAAGCCGAGCGGCGCCGCCAGCTCGGTCATCAAATCCGCAAAAGCGTCATAGCCAAGACCGGGCGGAAAGGACGTGTCGACAGCCACCATGCGCGCCAGGTCCTGCACGGCCGTCTCGACATCGCGCTCGATCACTGCCATGGCCAACGCGAAAGCGTCTTGATGCGGGACAGATTTCGGCTCAGACATGGTACGGTCCTTGGCATGGATGCGCGCGCTCGTTAGCTTGCGCTTTCATATAAACTATATAGTAATACTGCGTACATCCACTCCATGAGTCAACTCCAAAGAAGAGGCAAATAATTGCCGGAATTGCCTATTATTTCAGCAGATGCGCCACGATTGAGCGAGTTGTCCGTCCCGCTCTACGAGGTGGTCAAGCGGCAGATCACAGAGGCGATCATGCTTGGTAAACTCGCTCCGGGCTCCGTCCTGCCGAGCGAAGTGGCGCTTTCGCAAACCTATGGGGTCGCCGTCGGCACTATCAGGCGCGCATTGATGGATCTCACCAATGATGGTCTGCTCAGCCGCAGGCGCAAAACGGGCACGATCGTCACCGGCCGACAACCGCAACACAGTCTGCGCTTGTTCTTCCAGTATTTTCGGCTGCACGGACTTGATGGTTCGTTGCGGCAGTCCGTCACTCGGGTGACCGAGATCGCCCGAGGTACCGCTTCGGCGCTGGAAGCGCGAAAGCTGCAGATAGATGCCGGCTCCGACATCGTGACGTTTCACCGCGTCCGCAGCGTCGACGAGCGGCCGATCATGCATGAAACGCTTACGCTGCCGCTGGCGCGCGTACCAGATTTCCCCGACAGGCCGGAAGATATCCCCTCGCTATTTTATCTTCACCTGCTGGATGCCTACAACATCCGCATCTCGGCCATACGCGAACAGATTGGCGCGGATTTGGCGACGGAACAGGATGCACGCTGGCTTGATGTACCGCAGCCCTTCGCGTTGTTGACGATTGACGAGATCGCCTACGATCAGCTTGCGGCTCCGGTTCTGATATCCTCTCATCGCGCTACAACCGCTAACCATCGCTACGTCAACGAGGTACAATGAGGCATGGTTGCTTGAGTAGTTGATGGACGCAGCCACATCGATAACGGCTGGCGCAGACGTCAAGTGACCTTGTCACGCCGAAAAATATGAGCGATAAAATCAGCTTTATTGAGTGTGCTTGTCTTGTGAAGGCCGGTGCATGACGGCATGAGGTGGCATGCGCAAACGCGAACACCGCCCCAAGGTAAACGGATCTCTGCATTGGCTTTTTGGCACACGATGAAATGGCATACCGAAGGAATTCGGGTCGTTGCTCCGGTGAAGTGGCGCCAATTCGATGGATTGGTAAGCGCCTATTGGGAAGCCGAAAGCCAGGCGGGCGCGAAGGGCTATTATCTGGCCGATGATCCGCGCATCATGGTCTTCTTCAACGACGTGTCCTCCCAGATCCATGTGTCCAACAAGAACGGTGACTTCTCTAACAATGCCCGGTCGATGACACGCGCAATCTATGTGCCTGCTGGTGTGCCAATGTGGACGACCAGTCGTTCCACGCACCGCTTCTCTCATCTGAACCTGCACATGCACAAGGATCGGTTGTTGAAGTTTTTGTCGCCTTCCCTCGGCAGTTCGGCGGCGCTATCAGCCTTGCGCCGGCCGGTCGAAATCCAGGACGTCGGGGCAATTCAAACGCTTGGCGGCCTTCTGGTCGATGAGATATCGAAACCGTCGCGACATGCCCTCTATGGCGAAAGCCTGATTGGCAGCATCGTCACGGGGCTTCTGGATCTGCCGGACGAGGCCAGCGAGAAACGCGATGGCCGCATGACTCAGGCTCAGATGAACAGGCTGACTGCACGCATGGACAGGACAAGCGACTATCGAATGACGGTCGCCGACATGGCGGCGGCCGCTGGTCTGTCCGAAAGCTGGTTCGCAACCGTTTTCAGGCAGACAACCGGCAAGACCCCGCTTCAATGGCAGCTTGCCAAACGCATCGACGTCGCACGGGCCTTGCTGGATGAAGACGTGACGGTCGCCGGTGTGGCAGCCCAGCTCGGCTTCTCCGATCAGGCACATTTCACCAAGGTCTTCCGGCAAATCGTCGGCGAAACGCCGGCTGCCTGGCGACGCGCTCGGCGAGGCTTGTAGGCAGACAGGCCCCGCTAGCACGTCGCCAGCGGGACAGTCCGAGTTTTTGGCGCTCTATCACCACGTCTGGCGCAGCGTTGCCATGATCGTGCGGCCAGGATTGTAGTAGACCGCACCACTATCCTTGCTGGCGACGTGCTTTTCGTCGAACAGGTTGCTCGCATTAAGCTGGAACGACGTATTTTCGGCAAACTTGTAGGTGAAGGCGGCATCGAATACGACCGCGCTGTCGGCTGAGATCGTATTGGTGATATTCGTGAAGTAGGCACCGGTATAGCGCGCGCCGAGGCCAAAGGTCATGTCTCCACGAGGTCCATCGCCTTCCAGGGTATAGGTACCCCACACCGAAGCGAAATGCTTCGGAACACGCATCAATCGGTTGCCGTCGTTCAGACCGCCGGGCTCGTCGATATGGGAGGCGATATAACTGTAGCTGGCGATCAGGTTGATGTTGTCGGTCATCTCCGCCTTGGCTTCGAATTCGAAGCCGCGATGCCTGACCTTATCGACGGTTATCGGAAGATAAGTGACCTGGTCGGCGACAGTGATGTTGCCCTTTGTCAGGTCATAGACCGAAGCGGTGAACAAGGCAGGAAATGCATCCGGCTTGTATTTGACGCCGACTTCATACTGCTTGCCGGTCGTCGGATCCGCGCCCGCCGCGGGCGGAGCAGCCGACTCGGCGTAGCTCGCATAGGTCGCCCATTCATCGGTAAGCTTGTAGCTGATACCGATGCGCTTGGTGAATTCGCTATGAGTTCCCGACTTCGTGACGTTGGAAAGCTGGTCAGTCTCGTCGAGATCGAGCCAGTCATTGCGCAATCCGACGCTCACCGTCAGCCTGTCGAAGAATGTCAGATCCTGCTGCAAATAGAGCGCCGCCGTCTTCTGATCGTTGAGGGTGCTCGCGTACGGCAACATTGTGCCAGGGCCACCGGTGTAGACTGGATTTAACCAGTCGATCGAAGGCGCCCCTGTGTAGAAATTGTCGCTGTCTGATTTGAATGCGTTATATTCGCCACCAAGAAGCGTGCGGCTTTCGACCTCATTAAAATTCGCTTCGTAAACAAGGTTCGCGTCAATGATGAACTGCTCGTTAGCCCTCTCGTTGCCAAAGAAGTAGCGGCCGGCCGTCGTCGAACCGTCGGTTGGTGTGCTTCCGATGTAGGCGCTGCCGAAGCCATCGTTCGACTTGCTGTAACGAGCCTTGGAACTGAAGCTCAGACCGTTATCAAACTCATGGTCAAACATCACGCTCAAGGTGTTGCGGTTCGTAGAGTTGAAATAATAGTCTGGCTCGCCGAAGAACGCGCTCCGGTCGAGATCAGTGCCAAGAGGATGGCCACCGCTACCAGGAACACCATCCTTGTCCAGGTGATCGTAGACAACCGTAAGATTTGTTGCGTCGGTAGGGCGCCAGGTTAGGCCACCCATGATGAAGTTTTCGTCGTTCTGGGAAAAATCATATTCATCGTCCGCCCGTTGCAGCTTGCCGGTCAGACGATAGGACAACGTGTCATCGGCAGTGATGTTGTCGCCGAAATCAAAACCGGTTTCCTTGTGGGAGAAAGAGCCGCCCGTCGCATAGATTTCGCCGAAGCGTTCCGACTTCGGTGTCTTGGTCACGTAGTTGACTGAGCCACCGGGTTCCGCCGCACCAAAGCTTGACGAACTGGCGCCCTTCAGTATTTCGATACGCTCGAATGCGTAGGGCTCTTCCCGCACACCTGCAAATGTTCTGCCGATCGCCAGCCCATCACGATAGGTGTAGGGCGTAAATCCGCGGATATCGAAATAATCGAAACGATCGTCCGAGCCGTAGAAGTCGGTCACGACACCGGAAGTGTACTGCACGACCTTTTCCACAGTGTCGGCATTGCGCTCCTCGATTTCCTTGGAGGTGATGACCGAAACGGAGGCTGGTGTGTCCAGGATCTCAGTCGCCAGCTTCCCGGCGCCAGTGGTCTGAGTGGCGACTATCGATTTCGAATCGTTGCTGGTATCGAGCTTGGTGCCAGTAGCCTTTCGCCCTTCCAACACGATCGGCGCCAGCGTCGTTGCAGGATCCGAGCTGGATGCGTCCTGTGCAAAGGCGACAGCGGGAGCAAGTGCTCCGATCGCTGTACATCCCAGCAGCACCGCCTTACGCCAGCGAAGACGGGTTCGTTGAGAGCGCAGACTTGTCGTTTCGATATTCATACTCGCGTTCCAGAAGCTGTTTTCACCATGGTAGGCACCCGGTGGAAAACCGAGAGTGCATGCCGGTTGCGTGGAGAACGCACGTACCGAACGGCATTGTGAATGGCATGAAGCATTCGCCAGCCGGCATGGTCTCGTCCGCGTCCCCCGCTAAAGCCACTAACTTGAGCACGTTTGTCTAGTATTGTAAGTTTTCCGTGTTTTGTAGGATACCATGGGAATCTCGCCTGCATTGCCATTCGACAAACGCATTGCCGTTGACGCTCACGCCTTAACCTGAAAGTGAGAGTCCACTTATACGTTTGGCGGAGTATGTACAATGTTTCGGTTCTGGCGTCTGACCCTCGCGGTGTTGACCTTCGTATACACACTCGCCGCCGGCGGCACATTGAACGGCGCGCTCGCCAATGATGGCGTAACCTACCCCATCACCATAAAGCATGCGCTCGGCACGACGATCATTCCCAAAAAGCCCGAGAGGATCGCGACGGTTGCCTGGGCAAACCATGAGGTGCCCCTGGCGCTTGGCGTCGTGCCCGTGGGCTTTGCGAGAGCGAACTTCGGCGATGATGACGGCGACGGACTTCTGCCTTGGGTCGCCCAAAGTCTGAAGGAGCTTCACGCTGACAAGCCTGTGCTGTTCGACGAAGGAGATGGTATCGACTTTGAGGCAGTCGCTGCCACTCATCCCGACGTCATTCTCGCCTCTTATTCCGGTCTCAGCCAGGCCGACTACGATACGCTGAGCCAAATCGCGCCTGTCGTCGCCTACCCTGACGCCGCGTGGTCCACCGACTGGCGCGAGATGATCCGCCTCAACAGTGCCGGCATGGGCATGGCGCCCGAGGGCGAGGCGTTGATCAAGAAAATCGAAGGCGAGATCACCGCCGCCGTGGCCACGCACCCGGAGATCCGCGGCAGGAAGGCCATGTTCGTCACGCATCTCAACCCGCTCGACCTCAGCACGATCAACTTCTACACGACCAACGATACGCGGGTGAAGTTCTTCAAGGATCTGGGACTTGAGAGCCCAAAGAGCGTCGTCGACGTTTCGCAACCCGGAAAGTTCTCGGGCTCGATCAGCGCTGAACGCATCGACATGTTCGACGACGTCGATCTCGTCGTGACCTATGGCAACATGAAACTGCTGTCGGCATTCACCGCAAACCTTTTGATGTCCAAGATGCCGGCTGTCGAAAAGGGCGCGATCGTCGTTCTCGGCGCAAACAGCGTCGGGACGGCTGCAAATCCCACGCCGCTCTCGATTTCCTGGGTCTTGAAGGACTATGTTGCCCTGCTTGCCGAGGGCGTGGGAAAGTCGAAATGAAGGCGACGAGGAGAACCGTCGTGCCGGCAACAATTGCTGCCCGGTCGAATGGCGCGCGAGGTTTGTGGCTGGCAGGTCTCTTCGTGCTGCTCATGGCTTTGCTCGCCTTGTCTATTACCGTTGGCACTCGTGAGGTGCCATGGAGCGATATTGGCGCGGCGCTCTTCGGACGTGTGGACGATATCGGACAGGCTGCAGTTGCCGTTCTTATCCCACGCACTGTGCTGGCTATGCTTGCAGGCGGCGCTCTTGGCCTTGCGGGCGCAATCATGCAGGGCGTGACGCGCAACCCGTTGGCCGATCCTGGTATCCTCGGCGTGAACATGGGAGCCTCGCTCGCTGTGGTAGTGGGCGTCGCATGGTTCCACATCGCCTCAGCCGAAGCCTACGTCTGGACCGCGATATTTGGCGCCGGCTGCTCGGCCTGCTTTGTCTATACCATCGGCTCGCTGGGGCGTGGCGGAGCCACACCGCTGAAGCTGACGCTTGCCGGCGCCGCGACTTCCGTCGCCTTTGCCTCAATGGTGATCGCGGTCGTTCTGCCGCGTGCCGACATTGCCGGCGGCATACGCTCATGGCAGATCGGCGGCGTGGGTGGGGCGGCGTTCGAGCGGATCCTGCCCGTTCTGCCATTCCTATTGGTGGGATTTGCGATCAGCTTTCTTTCCGCCCGAAAGCTGAACTCGCTTGCTCTGGGTGACGATATGGCGGCTGGGCTCGGTGAACGTGTAGCAACAGCGCGCGCCATGGGCGCGCTTGGGGCGATTTTGCTATGCGGCGCAACAACGGCTATCTGCGGGCCCATTGGCTTCATAGGTCTGGTCGTTCCGCATCTTTGCAGGCTGCTGATCGGCGTCGATCACCGCTGGCTCCTGCCCTTCTGCGCCATAGGCGGGGCCTGTCTGCTCCTGGCAGCAGACATCGTGGGGCGCATCGTCGCTCGGCCGGGAGAACTCGATGTCGGTGTTGTTACGGCCCTGATTGGCGCACCGTTCTTCATTTGGATCGTCAGACGACATAGGGTACGTGAACTGTGACCATGTCTTCGTCCGTATCGGGTTTGACGGCCACCGGCCGTCGTCGCCGCGCCCGCAGACATGCGGCCGTTGTGCTCGCGCTTCTGCTCCTCGTTGTCGCCATCTTCGCTTTCTCGCTGTGTGTTGGACAGACCGTGACGCCGCCGGGTGACGTCCTGCGTGTCCTGATCGGAGAGAACGTCCCGGGCGCGAGCTTCACGGTCGGTCAGTTGCGCTTGCCCCGCGCCGTGCTCGCCATTCTCGCTGGCTTGAGTTTTGGCCTTGGAGGCGTTGCGTTTCAGGTCATGCTGCGCAACCCCCTCGCCAGTCCCGATATCATCGGAATAAGTTCGGGCGCCGGGGCGGCAGCGGTGTTTGCAATCATCATACTGTCGATGAGAGGGCCAATCGTTTCAATTATCGCAGTGGTCGGCGGGCTTGGCGTCGCCCTGATGGTTTACGGCCTCTCGTCGCGAAACGGCGTTGCGGGAACGCGTCTGGTCCTGGTGGGGATCGCAGTCTCCGCCATGCTGGAGAGTATCATTTCATACGTCCTTTCCCAGGCGCCGGCGTGGAACCTGCAGGAAGCCATGCGGTGGTTGACTGGCAGTGTCAACGGTGTCCAGCTGGGTCAGGCTGCGCCGCTTGTCCTGTCACTTGTCGTCTTCGGCGGCCTTCTCGTAAGCCGGAGCCAGGACCTTGAGGCACTCCGCCTTGGCGATGACACCGCCGCAGCACTCGGGGTGCGCGTATCGCGAACCCGGATCATGATCATCATCGGCGCAGTCGGCGTCATCGCAACAGCGACAGCCGTAACAGGCCCGATCGCCTTCGTAGCATTCCTTGCCGGGCCAATTGCCGCCCGCATCGTCGGCGGCAGCGGATCGCTGCTCGTACCCTCGGCGCTGATCGGCGCCCTGTTGGTTCTTGGCGGCGATTACATCGGCCAGTTTCTGCTACCCGGCCGCTATCCTGTTGGTGTTGTAACCGGAGCGCTAGGCGCACCTTATTTGATTTTCCTGATCGTCCGCGTCAACCGGACCGGAGGTTCCCTATGATGGCTCGTACTCTGACAGCCGGCAATCTTTCGGCAGGCTACGGCGAAACGGAAATCCTGCACGATCTCGACCTCGCAATTCCGCCCGGGAAGATAACCGTGATCGTCGGCGCCAATGCCTGCGGCAAGTCGACTTTGCTCCGGGCAATGTCGAGGCTCCTGTCGCCCATCGCTGGACAGGTGCTTCTTGATGGAAAATCGGTCCACAAAACACCACCGCGAGAGCTAGCGCGCTCTCTGGGGCTGCTTCCTGCTTCCCCAGTCACCGGTAGCACCCGAAGGCATCACGGTTGCTGACCTCGTCAGCCGCGGCCGGCATCCGCACCAGAGCCTGTTCTCACGCTGGAACAGCACGGACGACGAGGCAGTGGATGGCGCTCTTGCGGCAACAAACACCGCCGAACTCGCAGATCGGGCCGTGGACGAATTATCGGGAGGTCAGCGCCAGCGCGTGTGGATCGCCATGGCGCTGGCGCAAGCCACTGATATTCTTCTGTTGGACGAACCGACGACATTCCTCGACATAAGCCATCAGATCGAAGTCCTTGATCTCCTGACTGATCTTAATCGGGAGCGAGGCACTACCGTCGTCATGGTGCTTCACGATCTCAATCTCGCCGCGCGCTACGCTGACTATCTGGTTGCAATGAGCAGCGGTCGAGTCCACGTCACGGGAGCCCCGGAGAAAGTCTTGACCGAAGAAAATGTCCGACAGGTTTTTGGCCTGGAGAGCCGCATCATCATCGACCCAACATCGGGACGCCCCATCATGCTTCCGATCGGTCGAAACCACATGGTACCGAGCGTGAGTGCCAAGGAGACGGTGAAATGAACAACACCCAGGAATTCAAGCTCTGTGGCGTCGCTATTCCCAGGGACGCCGATCAGATGCTGAGCGAAATCTGCGAGCACTTTGTCGAACATGCGGATGTCAGGCGCACGGAGTATGGGGCGGTACTCACCAGCAAGCTTGGTTGCGCCGACATACGCATCGACGATCAGCGGCTATCCATCGAACTGACTTGCCCTTCACAACAGGCATTGCAGATGAGCCGTACGAGCATTGCCGAGCATCTATTCTATTTCGCGGGCGACGATGCGCTGGAGCTTTCCTGGTCGCAATCTGGTGCGCTTGCTCAGTTACCCAATATTCATGAGGTGACGGTTGCGTCGACCGAGGATGTCACGCCGCATATGCGCCGGGTCAAGTTCGCCTGTGCCGATGTCAGCCCGTTCATCGGCGGAGACATGCATGTTCGACTGCTTGTTCCGCCTAAAGGCCGCAACCCCGTGTGGCCGGGCCTGCGCGAGGACGGTCGTGTTGCTTGGCCGCAGGGCGAAGACGCCTTGCTGGTGCGGGTCTACACGATCCGCGAGGTCGATATCAAACGCCGCGAGCTCTGGATCGATTTTCTACAGCACCCCGCCCTTGGCGTCGAAACGCCGGGCGCAGATTTCGCTCGCGATGCCCGGCCGGGCGACAAGGTGGCCTTGCTCGGGCCCGGAGGTGGCGCACTTCCCGAGGCCAGCGAGCTTCTAATGGTCGGTGACGAGAGTGCCCTGCCCGCTATCGCGCGAATCGTTGCTGAGATGCCGGCGAGTACACGAATTCGGGCGATTATCGAAATCTCAGACAAGGCAGAGGAACAACCTCTGCCATCTCCCGCTTCACTCGATGTCCGCTGGCTGCATCGCCGCGACTATCTGTCCGATGGCAGAAATATCCTGCGAGAAGAAGCTGAAGCAGCGATCGGTTCGATGACCGATGACACCTTCGTGTGGGTTGCATGCGAGAAGGAAGACATCCGCGCGATCAAGGCGCGACTTAAAGCTCTCCAGCACGACAAGAAGAAGATGTACGTTGCCTGGTATTGGGCAGCCGGCAGCGATACTTCACGCTAATAACTCATTACCCTGGAACGCAAAACGCCCCTCAATGGATCGCATTGAGGGGCGTTTTGGTCAGATCAGAACCTCAGTAGTGGACGGACCGGCTGTCGATCGGCGTCGTCTTCGGCGGAGCAAACTTCGTCAGGTTGATACCTTCGACGGCCACACGATACTCCTCGATGCTCGGCGTGCGGCCGAGGATCGCGGAGAGAACCACCAGCGGAGTCGAAGCGAGTAGCGATTCACCCTTCTTCTCCGCGGTGTCTTCAACGACGCGGCCCTGGAAGAGACGGGTCGAGGTGGCGAGAACGGTGTCGCCCTTCTCGGCCTTTTCCTGGTTACCCATGCACAGGTTGCAGCCCGGGCGCTCGAGATAGAGGATGTTCTCGTACTCGGTGCGGTTCGATGTCTTCGGCTTGACATCGTCGAATTCGAAGCCCGAATACTTCTGGAGGATTTCCCAGTCACCTTCGGCCTTCAGCTCGTCGATGATGTTATAGGTCGGCGCAGCGACGACGAGCGGTGCCTTGAACTCGACCTTGCCCTCGTTCTTCTCGATGTTCTTCAGCATCTGGGCGACGATCTTCATGTCGCCCTTGTGCACCATGCAGGAGCCCACGAAGCCGAGGTCCACCTTCTTGGTGCCGCCATAGTAGGAGACCGGACGGATCGTGTCGTGGGTGTAGCGGCGCGAGACGTCGGCATTGTTGACGTCGGGGTCGGCGATCATCGGCTCGTCAATCAGGTCGAGGTCGACGACGACTTCGGCGAAATACTTCGCATTATCGTCAGGCGTCAGCGCCGGCTTTTCGCCCGAACGGATCTCTGCGATGCGGCGATCGGCCTTGGCGATCAGACCCTTCAGCGTCTGAGCCTCATTGTCCATGCCCTTGTCGATCATGATCTGCATGCGCGACTTGGCGATCTCCAAGCTCTCGATCAGCGTCTCGTCTTCCGAGATGCAGATGGAGGCCTTGGCCTTCATCTCGGCCGTCCAGTCGGTGAAGGTGAAGGCCTGGTCGGCGAGCAGCGTGCCGATATGGACTTCAATGATGCGGCCCTGGAAGACGTTGTCGCCATGCTGCTTGAGCATCTGCGCCTGGGTGGCGTGAACGACGTCGCGGAAGTCCATGTAGGGCTGCATCGTGCCCTTGAAAGTGACCTTGACCGACTGCGGGATCGGCATGGTGGCTTCGCCGGTGGCGAGCGCCAGCGCGACAGTGCCCGAGTCGGCACCGAAGGCCACGCCCTTCGACATACGGGTATGGCTGTCGCCGCCGATGATGATGTCCCAGTCGTCGACGGTAATGTCGTTCAGCACCTTGTGGATGACGTCGGTCATCGCATGGTAGCTGCCCTTCGGGTCGCGGGCGGTGATGACGCCGAAGTTGTTCATGAAGGACATGAGCTTCGGAATGTTGGCCTGAGCCTTTTTGTCCCAGACCGATGCCGTGTGGCAACCGGACTGGTAGGCGCCGTCGACAAGCGGCGAAATGACGGTGGCCGCCATCGCTTCCAGTTCCTGCGCGGTCATCAGGCCTGTCGTGTCCTGCGAGCCGACGATGTTCACTTTGACGCGCACGTCGGAGCCGGCATGCAGCACCTTGCCGGGTGTCACGCCGACTGCGTTGCGGTTGAAGATCTTTTCGACCGCCGTCAGGCCCTGGCCCTCAATGGCGATTTCCTTGTTGGGAGCGAAAACCGGGGTGGCTTCGACACCGAGCGTCTGGGCGGCGAAGGTCTGGAGCTTCTTGCCGAAGACGATGGCGTAGGACGAGCCGGCCTTCATGAACTCCATCTTCTGCGGCGTGAAGGAAGACGCGACATCGACCAGCTCGTTGCCGGCCTCGTCGCGCAGCTTCTTGTTCTTCGCGTCGATCTTCAACACAGTGCCGGTTTCGACCGAAAACTTCTGGTCAAGGATCGGGTTACCTTCGTTGTTGAGGATCGGCTTGCCGTTGTCGTCGAGCTTCTTCACCCAGTTCTTCAGGTTGAGGCCGATGCCGCCGGTGACGTCGACGGTGGTCGCGAAGATCGGCGAGATGCCGTTGGTGCCGGCGACGACTGGGGCGAAGTTGACGAAGGGAACGTAGGGGCTCGCCTGCTTGCCGGTCCACAGCGCCACGTTGTTGACGCCGGACATGCGCGAGGAACCAACGCCCATCGTGCCCTTTTCGGCGATCATCATGACCCGCTTGTCCGGGTGCTGCTGCTGCAGGGCGACGATCTCGGCCTGTGCCTCAGGCGTGATCATGCACTGGCCGTGCAGCTGGCGGTCGGAGCGCGAATGCGCCTGGTTGCCGGGAGAGAGAAGGTCGGTCGAGATATCGCCTTCGGCGGCGATGAAGGTCACGACCTTGATCTCGTCTTCGACATCAGGAAGCTTGGTGAAGAATTCGGCCTTGGCGTAGCTCTTGAGAACGTCCTTGGCGACGGCATTGCCGGCCTTGTAGGCATCGCGCAGGCGGAACATGTCGGCGTCGTAGAGGAAAACCTGGGTCTTCAGCACGTCGCCGGCCTGACAGGCAATTTCGGCATCGTTGCCGAGTGCTACGTCGAGCAAAACCTGGACCGACGGACCGCCCTTCATGTGCGACAGCAGCTCGAGGGCGAATTTCGGGGTGATTTCGGGTACGTTGGTCTCGCCGAGGATGATCTTCTTGAGGAAGGCAGCCTTGACGCCGGCGGCACTCGTCGTGCCAGGGAGCGTGTTGTAGATGAAGAATTTCAAAGCATCGGCGCGGTGCTCGCTGCCGGTATCCTCGATCAGGGCAGTGATTTCGCCGGTCAGCGCGCCGTCATCGATCGGCTTGGGGGCGAGCCCTTGAGTTTCTCTGCTTTTGATTTCGGCCAGGTATTCCAAGTACAGGTTCATCGCAATCCCAACGTCATGGTGTGTGGGGCGCCGACGCGCAGCGCCACCGAACGGCAGTGTTCATCAGCCGAGGTCTTACAGCTTTCGTGCGTGTCAACCAAGGCCATCCGTGCAGATACCGCACTTCAACAAAAAAAATATTACTTTCGGTAGACGAACACGCGATTTTGACGGCGCACCAGCAACTCTCCAAACCATACTTCGCAAGGACATCGACTGACGATGTGCACGCGATCGACATCTGTATTTCAAATTTTTCAGAGGGTTGAAGCGCAGTCGTTAACCGTCTTTTCAACACTGTGAACGATTGTGGCAGCGTAACTTCAACCGGGTGAACATGATGTCCACTACTCCATCACAGCATGGCCAGCCGCCCCATATGGCGGAAAATGCGCTGTTGCCGCCACGGCTTCGTTCCGCCGGCTTCCACATTGGCTTCCAATCCATTCATCCGTCGACCTTCGCGCGACTGCCGGCGGTATCGGGCTAGTCGTTCCATTTCGTGCTTAAACTTCCGGGAACGACGGAACGCGCGATATCGCGGACGACGGTTCCCGCCTATTTCATTGGGAAAATCATATGCAGGAAGACAATCGGAACCCGCAGGGCATTGCTGCTCTGGCGGAGCAGCTTGCGGTTCTCGGAAACGCCAACCGGCTCGCGATCCTGACCAATCTCGCCGAAGGCGAGATTCAGGTCAACGTGCTCGCCAAGAAACTCGGCCTCGGCCAATCGGCGCTCTCGCAACACCTCGCCATCCTGCGGGCCTGCGAATTTGTCTCGACGCGGCGCGCCTCGCAATCGGTGTTCTACTCGATACAGCCACGTTCGATCGCCGCAGCATTGGCGAGCGCCCGGGACTTGCTCATTGGCGCCGGTGGTGGTGAAGGGGAACGCGCGATCCGGCAGCGCCCGTAGGAGTGAGGTGCAGAGAGCGCGCTCCAGGCAACCTTCGGTGCGCGCAGGGCCACACGGCATTTGCCCCGTCGCCTCCGGAGCAATTCGCACGCAAGCCGTTTGGAGGTCTGGCCTCCGGCGTCAACATCATGCTTGGAAAGCGCGGCGCACGTCACGAAAACGTCACGCGGCTCTGCCATGCGTTCCGGCTGTATTGTAGTTTCATTACCCGGGTTCCTAATGACATCCTCTCCAATAGCCGCGCGCCTTTCGCCAAACGCCTCCCCTCGCCTGATCACTCTCGCATCGACGGTGGTAAAGGCCGGCGAAACGGCCAGACGGTCGCTGCAGCGCCGGCGTATTAGTGATGTGGTGTCAAAGGGGCCGCGCGATTACCAGACGGAGATCGACGTTGCAGTCGAGCGGATCATCGTGGCGGACATGATCGCGGCATTCCCCACCTACTCGATCAAGGGCGAAGAGGATGTCGGCAACCGGGTGGTCGGAATGGATGCGCCGATCATCTACATCGACCCGATCGACGGGACGACCAACTTCGCCTGGGGTATCCCGCATTTCGGCATGACGATTGCGATCGCCGAAAGCGGACAGATCGTTGCTGGCGTGGTCTATGATCCGATGCTTGACGAGCTGTTCAGTGCCGAACTTGGTGGTGGCGCCTATCTCAACGGCGAGCGCATTTCCTGCATCGACAACTCCGATATCGAAAACGTCGTCGTGGGCGCCGGCCTGCCCGTTCCCGGTCAGGTCAAGGCGGTTTCAACGGACGTCTATTTCGACGCGCTGAAAAGATTGATGGGCAGCACAGCCGGCGTACGGCGAGCGGGCTCGGCGGCACTGTCGATCGCATATGTTGCAAGCGGCCGTCTGGACGGTTTCTTTGAAGATAGCTTGTCGCCACATGATTATGGGGCGGCTGCACTGTTGGTAACGGAAGCCGGCGGCACGATATCGGCATTCAAGGGCGGCCCCGTGACGTCGAACGGCGACATCCTCGCGGCCAATAACACGCTGCACCCCTGGCTTATCGAAGGATTTGACAGCAACTAGTTCCAATTACATTCAGTGAGGCGATACGCCGGTTGCGGTGCCAACCCGGCGAAACCCTCGTCATTGGTGTAATGAGACACACTCGGCTTGCGTGTCGATAGCGGTCGTGCGCGCAAGCGCGGGACCCGCCGCGGCCACTGGAATTGTTATCGCACATTCGACTTCGCGCAGCCGCAACCGCGTTTGACAGGACGTTGTTATTGACTGTCCCAAGCGACAACTTCAAGCTTGCCTGCCTGACGACCAATTCAAGCTGTGGGCCACTCAAGTCTCATGCGAGACCAAATCCGTACGGGAGACATTTTCTACGCCAGCGGCCACAATCTCGTCGCAGTGGCGCAGATGATAAAGCTTCCTCGGACGAGGAGAACCACCGTCTACCGATAACCTTGCGAGAATATACGAGATGATCATCTCCTATCGGCAGCAGCTAAGCGAATAAACGTCGCCTACGAACTCAACCGGCACATCCAAGGCATTGCGCCATTGCGCCCGACGGCGCACTCGTGGCGCTAACCTAGCCCAGAATCTGAAGACTCCATCGGTAGGCCTTGGCTCGCCCGACGACTTGAACTGCGTCGCACTCGCCGACCTTGGTATTGCGGCAGCCAACGAGGTGGTGCTGTATCCGCGTCCTGCCTTCGGCTTTGCCGACAACGTCAGGCCACTTGGCGACAGTCTTGGCAAAGTCCTTGACGGGGCTGGGACCTCGCTTTCGGGCACGCCAAGCTCTCGGTTCGATCTCCAACTTCCTTCAAAACCGCAAGGCAGCAAATTATTCTATCTTTTCTATAGAAATAGAAACGCCTGCCTTCATTATCCCTTCGGCACTGCTTAACTTCCAAGAAAATGCGCGACAAGAGGATACGTCGAATTCGATGCTGGAACACGCCCTATCAGAGCTGGCTCACCGGGGTGACTGATCGGAAACACCGGACAACAGACATACCATTGCCACGCAACAGAGAATAATTTTTGGGCGAGGCAACACATTCTTGCAGTGAAACATCCGCATGCGCGGACAGGCCTTCAGGCCAACCGCACCCCTCGAATAAGCGGGAAAGCCCGCGAAAGGAACTTTGATGAGCAACGATCTTATTGTCGGCTTCTCGGGCAACATCACTCGACCCTCCAGCACGAAGCGCTTCGTCGAAAACGTAACGGCCTCACTAGCTGAGCGCGCAGGTCTGGAGCATGTGGTCTTCGATATCGAGGATTTCGGTCCGGCGCTGGCCACAGCGCGTTCGATCGCGGACCTCGACACGAAGGCGCAGGGGGTGATCCGCGCGATCATCGAGGCTGACGCTCTCGTCATCGGCTCACCGACCTATAAGGGAAGCTATACCGGCCTGTTCAAGCATGTAATCGATCTGCTCGATCCGGCCGATCTGCGCGGCAAGCCGATCATTCTGACCGCAACCGGTGGCGGCGACCGGCATGCGCTGATGGTCGAACACCAGCTCCGTCCGCTGTTTGCCTTCTTCGAGGCTTTTGTCGTGCCAACCGCCGTTTACGCGTCGAGCCGTGACTTCACCGATGGCGCCCCCTCGCCTGCGATCACTGGCCGCGTCGAACAGGCGCTGGTCCAAGCCGCGGCGCTGGTGCGCACGCGCTCCGCGCCTACGGCAATCGCCGCGGAATAGTCGACAGCTATCGCATTTGGCGGTGCAGTTCTTCGAGATATCAAGACATAGCCGGAACCGGGTTAGCTATGGCAGGGCAAAAAACATGTGGTCGGCATCACCAACCACATGTTGCGCAGGCGCAACCTCGTGGCCCCCTTATCCGGCGACGAGCTCGAAATCGACTGCTTCTCACCCAAAGATGAAACGCAGTTCTTACCGGAGCGCCTTGTTCGCCTGGACGCATTGACGATCTGGGACGCCCGGCCGGGGCAATGAGCATCCCTCATCTTGCGCGCTGCAAAGGCGTGGTGCGTTATCGTAACTCCTAACTGTTCGGTCGATGCAGAAAGGCGCGGTCCTCTAGACGCGGAAACGCTGTCGCGGCTGAAGCCCGGGGTAGTCTCGACAATACGGTGCGTGGAGACTTGCTCGACAATATTGACGCGCTTGAAACCGTGTTGCGCACGGCGATCTGGCCGCAGCCTCGACCGAGAAAGATCCTGCCGAAGCGGGAGTGTCGCTCGTTAGATATCACACACTCCGCAGGTGACAAAAAGCTCCTGCTCTATCCATCCACCCAGCCTTGCTCGGAAAGCGAGAGTTCTTGGATCCAGCTGTCGAGCGCGGCAGCGGCAACATGTCCTTGGGTAACGATCTCCGGCACCAAGTCAATATCGGGCAGACTACCCAGGCCGAGCGGGCCCATGGCAAACAACCCATGAAAGCGCTGCGGTCCCGAGGCCGCGCGGCCGCAGCGATCGACGAGAATACCAAGATCGACCTCGTCACGTTTTGCAAGGCCGGCGCGCAACACGGAGCGATAGAGCGGAGAATCAAGATCCGTTGGCCGCGACCGGCAATCGACAGCCCTGCTGGCATAAAGCACCTCAGGGCCAGCCGGTCCTGAAAAAAGCACCCCATTCGTCGCGATGCGTTCAACCTTGCCCTTGCGCAGAGTGATAGCACCATCTGCGATGGCCTGATGAAGTCGCTCAAAATGCTCAGGCGGCAGACGGTTACGATGGCTATCATATATTGCGCGCACATGGCGCTTGAAGCGGCCGCGCTCTTCCTCGCTCAGCTCTTGCCACAGATCATGAGCCCGCAGCCTGAAGCCATTCATGATGCCCTGCCAGCCAGTTCCATCGGCATTTGCAGCCTCCGCCGCCCGACGCAGGTGCCTGAAGGCACCGCGAAGCGTGCGGGGAAACGGCTCATCGGACACGATCGGCACCACGGCCGAGCGGGCATGTGATTGCGGCAGGAAACCTGAAGCCGATATCAGCGTTACGTGTCCTGCCTGACCGTCTGCCAACAGGCGAAGGGCCCGATCGACCGCACGGACACCGGCGCCGATCACGACGACATTATCACCACCGGGGTCTACCTGCCCTCCCGTCGGATTCTCACGCAACCCATAGCCCGTAGCGAGAAAGACCGCATCGAAACGGGCGCTCTGCCGGTCGCCAAACGAAAGCGAAAATCCCTGTTCCACGCTATGATCCAAGCTCGTCACGATCTCGGGACAGATCTGCACGACGACGTCGGTCCTATTTTGCAGCACTTCGGAGAAGCGCTGATGCACATACAGGGAAAACAGCTCCCCAGGCACGAAAGATTGATCCAGTCCCGCCCCCTCATCGTCGGCGCCATCTCCAAGCGTCTGCTCCGCCTCGAGCCATCTACTGAAGTCGTCGCGAACCACCGGATCGACGGACAGGTCGCGAACCCGGCTGTTGAGTAACGTCGTTGCCGATTGGCTTACGCCCCTGCTGAGATCAACCGTCTGTTGCGGGTCATACATGACAAGATGGAATGGCCTTTTGACCGTCCTCAGCAGCGCAATGGCCGTCAAAATGCCGGTGAAGCCGCGGCCGACGATCGCGACCTTGAACAGCGAACGTGTCTGCAGATTTCGCGTTTGTCCCGAAAAACTGGAGGGGAGCTGTGTCATGCGTCAGTTCCTTTCCTGCATTGCTCCGGCAGTATGCACCGGCAAATTTACTCGGATCGGGCTAGGGCATATCGTCTACCAAAAGCATAGAAATTATGATTGTGAAGGCAAGCTCTTTTTGAGAGGCCGCGATTGGGGCAAATGCGGCAACGGGCGCAGGGCGGTTTCCCAGTCCTTAGCGGCGCACAATCGGCGACGCCAAAGAAATGACTTTTCTCGCCTCGGATAGTTTATGGATTTAATGTTCTTTTCTTTCGCTCGCCGATCTTTCATCCATAGTGATCTCAGCCTGGGAGAGCACGAGATGGACAGAATTCCTCATGCAACGGGTCGAATTAGCCAGCTGACTGCCCGACTGGCAAGCGAAGAAGAAGCGATCGCAACAGCAAACCAGTTCGCCTGCCGCTATCGGGAAATGGCGTCGGCGCCCGATAAGTGTCGGCGTCCGAGCGGCGGTGAATCCGACGCGATATCGCAATCCGGCCTGCTAGCAATTACCGTTCCTCCGGAATATGGCGGCATCGATATATCCAACGCGGTTCTCGCGAAGATCACCTCGATCCTCTCGCAAGCTGATGCGCGGATTGGCCGGATCGTGGAGAACCATTTTTACATTCTTGAGACGCTGAGAACCGACGGGACACAGGAACAGAAGCGATACTTCTTCGCACGTGCCCTTGCCGGTGACAGGTTCGCCAGTGTCCCGTCGGAGCGCGGTTCAAAGACCCTCGCCAATGAAGATATCAGAATTACCCGAGATGGGTTGGGCTATCGCGTCAGCGGTTGCGGAGGCGAGGTCGCAAGCGCGGCGTTTGCGGATTGGATTGCTATCGTCGCGCTGAACGAAGAGGACAGGTTGACCATATCGTTCGTCCAACATGGAACAGAAGAAACGGGCACTGCCAGCGGCGCGGCGGTTTTGGACCATGTCTACATCCATGCGGACGCCGTCGTCGCCCACTACAAGAGTTTTGAGCGGCCAACGACGTTGGGTGCATTCGGTCAGGTCCTTGAGGCTAGCGTCGATCTCGGTATCGCTCGAAGGAGCTTCTCGCAGGTCATTGAGAGCACCAAAATGCACTCCCGATCATCGGTTCATGGCGGCACCCATGAGAGTTCGGGAGAGGCTCGGTCCATCACCCGCATCGGAGCGCTGGCGGTCCGGCTGGAGGCCGTAACTGCCCTGATCGAGAGCGCAGGCCTGAAGGTCGATATCGCACAGATCGAGACGACCGAGAAAAACGTGACGGCTGCCGCGCTGGCTGCGGGCGCCGCCAAAATTCTCACGTCGGAGATTGCCATAGACGCCGCTGAAGCCCTGGTCGAACTCGCCGCAGCGTCAGCCGCAGATGCCGGCCTCACTCGGCTCCGTCAGGAGACCGGCATCCGCGCACAGCTAGATCCCGCGCACAGAAGATATCACGCCGCCCTCGGCCAATATCATCTCAACGGCATCACACCGCCGAGCAGCGGTTTGGGCCTATAGAGTGACGTGACGATAGACTGAGATCGGGCAAGAGAATGCTCTTTGTCCTGCTATCGCGTGCCTCCTGCTCCTGAGCGCCGCACAATTGCGCGGCGCTGTGGGTTTGTGGCCCTGCATGCTGGGCAACCGACTTCAGCCGGCAATCTTGGTCATTCGGTGAAGCGCGAAATCAGCGAAGTAGTCGCCGGCGCCAAGCGACTGGAAACGCCGCATCGCGGCGCCCTGCATATGAGCGCGCCACGTTTCTTCGCTCTCCCAGCTCTCCACAAAAATGCGAACGCGTCCGTCATCGAGCGACTGGTGCAGTTCGTATCTTAGGCAGCCGTCCTCGACCAACGTCTCGGCAACAAGCTTTTCCTGGGCTTCACCAAGAAGCGCCTCCTTGCCCGCTTTGGCGGTGGTGATGGCGATAATGGTCAATGGTTCGTTGGCCATCGATCGTCCTCAGGCGATGGTGTTCACGAGGCCGCCTTCGGCACGCAGCGCAGCGCCGTTCGTGGCCGATGAGCGAGGGCTGGCGAGATAGGCGACGAGGTTGGCCACCTCTTCGGCATCCACCATGCGCTGCAGGATCGAAGCGGCACGCGCGGTTGCGAAGAATTCGGCCTCGATTTGCTTGATCGGTGCAGACGGATCGCTGGCCTGGCTGCGCAGAAACGCCTCGATGCCCTCTGAACGCGTCGGCCCCGGCAGGACCGAGTTGACCGTGACGTTGCTGCCGCGCGTCAGCTGCGCCAATCCGCGCGAGATCGACAGCTGGGCAGTTTTGGTCGTTGCGTAGTGGATCATGTCTTGCGGAATGGCGAGGCCGGATTCGCTCGAGATGAAGATAATACGCCCCCAGTTGCGCTCCAGCATGCCGGGAAGATATGCCCGCGACAGACGTACGCCGCTCATGACGTTGACGTCGAAGAGGTGGCTCCAATCGGCGTCGGTGATATCACCGAAGGCCTTGCTCTCGTAGATGCCGAGATTGTTGACAAGAATATCGACCGCAGGCGCCGCCTTGGCGATGATTTGAGCACCTTCGGCGCTGCTGGCATCGGCGAGCAATCCGCTCACGTCCGATTTGCCGGTTGCCCTAATGGCGGCGACGGCCGCGTCGAGCTTGGCGCCGTCGCGCCCGGTGATAATGACGCGCGCACCTTCCGCCGCGAGCGCACGGGCGATTTCAAGACCGATGCCGGCGGTGGCGCCGGTCACGAGTGCGGACTTTCCGGTAAGTTGCAGGTCCATTGCGGGGGCTCCATGTGTTGTGTTGGTGAACACAATCTATGACTTTGCCGCCGAATGAACTATTGCTTTGCGAGAACATGCACCTGTGAACATGGATCATCAATGCCACGCGTCCTGATGGAGCGCTCCGGTGAAATGGAAGTGTTTGCGCGCGTTGTGCGCGATGGCGGCTTCTCCGCCGCTGCCCGCAATCTCGATCTCACTCCATCGGCGGTCAGCAAGTTGATCGCGCGTCTGGAGGCCAGGCTCGGCACGCGGCTCCTGTTGCGCACGACCCGCGCCTTGACCCTGACCGAGGAAGGGGAAGCCTATCACCATGCAGCGCTGAAAATTCTGCAGGAGCTTGACGATGCGGATCAGGAGGCCGCGGGCGGTGCGATGAGGGGGCGGCTCAGGATCAATGCGACCATTCCCTTCGGTACGATGTTCGTGGTGCCGGCCATACCGGATTTCATTGCCGGCAATCCCCATCTGATCGTCGATCTCAGCCTGACCGACAGCATCGTCGACATGGTGGCCGAACAGACCGACGTCGCCATCCGGATGGGCAATCTGCCAGACAGCGGATTGATCGCCCGCAAACTGGGACAAAGCCGACGCGTGGTCTGTGCCGCGCCAGGCTATCTCGAACGGCGCGGATATCCGGCAACGCCGGGGGATCTCGAACAGCACGACTGCCTGACATTCAATTTCCGGCGCGCGCGACCGGCATGGCCGTTTCGCGTCGCGGGACGCGAGGTCGGCCAGCCGGTAAAGGGCAGTATCGTGGTCAACAACGGCGAGACGATGAAACAGATGGTGCTCGCGGGCGCTGGCATCGCCCGCATTGGTCTGTTTCATGTGGCGGACGACATCAGGTCCGGACGCCTGGTGCCGCTGCTCGAGGAACACAATCCAGGAGACCTGGAATTGGTTCACGCGGTCTACGTGGGCGGCGGCCCGCTGCCCCACCGCGTCCGGGCCTTTATAGAGCACATGGTCGTCACCCTGGCCGGTTCGCCTCTGCTCCATGGAGAGGCGAACCGATGACCACAGCAAGGGGGGATGGCTCGTTCGACATGACATCGTAGATACAGGGCGATGCGAGGACCGCCGCGATCATGACCGCAAAGACAGCTATCTTCATTGTAATGCCTCCCTTGCCGTCCACTTAGACCAATGTCAGCTCGACGGCGATATTGCCGCGCGTTGCCTTCGAATAGGGGCATGTCTGGTGCGCATCGTCGACAATCGCGCGGGCGAGTTCGGGATCGATTCCCGGCAGGCTGATCGCCAGACGCGCTTGCAGGAAATAGGCGCCGTCGGTGGTTCCGAGATCAACCTCCGCGTTGACCGCCGTCTCGGCCGGGAGCCTGAGCTGGCGCTTGCCGGCGGCCTTGGTCATCGCGCCGATGAAGCAAGCCGACCAGCCGGCCGCAAACAGCTGCTCGGGATTCGTGCCCGGCTTGCCGCTGCCGGGAGGCGACAGGCGAATGTCGAGCTGTGCGTCGTCGCTGCGGGCAAATCCTTCGCGGCCGCCTTTGGTGTGGGTCTTGCCGGTGTAGAGAACGGTATCGATCTTGGTCATGGAACACTCCTTTGTTGCGTCGCCTTTTTTCATCGCTTGGGCGACGTTGGCTGACAGGGAGTTTTTTGATGCATCCGCGTATCCGGCATGTTTCGGAAAATGCCGGAAGTGTATCAGAACGTACGCAGCGGCTTCGCAGACATTCAGCCTTACAAAAAGCGCCCGATGATCGGCGAAGCGATCAGTTTTAGCGGAGCCGGATCTCCGCCGCCAGGCCGCCGTCCGTGCGGTTGTAGAGCCGAACCGAGCCGCCGATCGTTCCGGCAAGCTGCTGGGCGATCGCCAGTCCAAGCCCTGTCCCGCCTGTGTCGCGGTTGCGCGACGTCTCGACACGGAAGAAGGGCTGCATGGCGCTCTCAAGCATATCGTCGGGGATGCCCGGCCCGCGATCCAAAATGGTGACGACGACATCCCCCTCTCCGCTCCGCTCGACAGCGATGTCGGCGCTGCCAGCGAACTTGATGGCATTGTCGATAAAGTTCGTGAGAATTCGTCGCAGAGCATGCGGCTTCGTCGACACTGTACCTTGAACGACGCCGAGCACGGTTACGGCCTTTCCCGTATCCTGATAGTCGTAGGCAATGCTGTCGATGAAGGAAGAGAGATCAATGCGCGAACTCTTTTCGCCATTGCCATGCGAGCTTCTCGCATAGGCTATGCCGTCCTGCACCAGTCGCTCAATTTCGCGCAGGTCGTTGACGAGCTTGTCTCTCTCCGGCGTGTCGTCGGCCATATCGGCGCGCAGCCTCATGCGTGTGATGGGCGTCTGCAGGTCGTGCGAGATCGCCGCGAGGATCTGTACGCGCTCCTCCAGATAATGCCCGATACGGTCGCGCATCGCGTTGAAGGCGCGGGCAGCGTGCGCGACTTCGCTCGGCCCCCGCTCGCTCATCGGCTCGCCCTTTTGGGCCGGATCAAGCGTATCGGCGGCGGCGGCAAGCGCGCTTAGCGGGCGGATGGCCAGGCGCACGGCAAACCAGGTGCATATGACGAGAAGCGCCATCTGCGCGGCGAAGACATAGGGAAGCCATTCGGCCAGCGGCATGACGCCACGCGGCGTGACGTCAATCGTCAGCGGCGCACCATCAGACAACGTCAGATGGGCCTGGAGTCTCTTGCCGTCACCTGGGATGGATTCGACCTTGAGGGGAAACTTGCGACCCGCCGCTTCCTCTACCCGTTCCGCGATCTCGGCGCCCCGGCCGGACATGTCGGAAACGCCAGGCAAGCCGGGACCAAGAACGAGGCGATAATTGCCGCGGCTCAGGCGATCGACCCAATCGGCCCGCTCATTGGCAGGCAGACGGTCGATAACGGCGATCGAGGTCGCGAGATCGCTTTCCAGCGTGCCCAGCATGACGGCCTTGGCCGACATATAGCGTTCGGCAAACAGGATGCTGAACGACAGGCCATAGGCGATTGCCAGACCGGCAAACAGGATGAGAAAGAGCCGGGAGCGCAACGAGCCCGGCCACCAGCCGATGCGAGCGCGCGCCTCGCTCATGTCCTCGGCTCCGATATTTCAACCGGAACGGAGAAGACATAGCCTTCGGCGCGCACCGTCTTGATATAAGTCGGCTCGCGCGCATCGTCGCCCAGCCGCTGGCGCACGCGGCTCACCAGAAGATCGATCGAGCGGTCGAACAGCTCCGCATCGCGGCCCTGCGTGAGATTGAGCAGCTGGTCGCGGTTGAGGACGCGTTGAGGGTGATCGATGAAGACCCGGAGCAGCCGGTATTCGGCGCCGCTCAAGGCGATCTCTGTCCCCTCCTTGTCGAGCAGATGGCGGCCGACGGTATCGAGACGCCAGTCGCCAAAGGACAAGAGCTGACCGGCCTCGGTGATTTGGAGATTGGGCGGCAGCATGCGCGTCCGGCGCAACACCGCCTTGATGCGCGCCAGAAGCTCGCGTGCTGCGAAGGGCTTCGGCAGATAGTCGTCTGCGCCCATCTCAAGGCCGATAATCCGGTCCATTTCGTCGTCGCGCGCCGTTAGCATCAAAACGGGTATGGCCTTGTGCTTTCCGGCCCTGAGTTCGCGACACAGCACCAAACCGTCGTCACCCGGCATCATCACGTCGAGCACGATCAGATCGACGGAATTGCCTTCCAGAAAGCTGCGCATCTGGCGGCCATCGGCTGCGACGGTCGTGCGCAAGCCATTCTTCTTCAGATAGCTCGATACGAGCTCGCGAATCTCACGATCGTCGTCCACGATCAAAATATGGTCGATGTGCTCCATGTCTCGTCTTTCACACGATTCGCGGCCTTAAAGTCAGCTATTAGTTTCGCGTCGGCCACCGCGAGTAAAGGAGATTTCTCGCAGGTGGCCGATCGCTTTAGAACGAGGCGACGTCGATCACAGCCTTGGCAAACGCCTCGGGTGCTTCCTGCGGCAGATTGTGCCCGATGCCACCGGTTACGTTGCGATGCTCGTAATGGCCGGAGAACTTGGCCTTATAGGCGGACGGGTCGGGATGAGGTGCGCCATTGGCGTCACCTTCCATGGTGATAGCAGGCACGGTGATGACGGGCCCCATGGCCAGCTTCTTTTCATAGGCATCATACTTCGCTTCGCCTTCGACGATGCCGAGACGCCAGCGATAGTTATGGATGGTAATGTCGACGTGGTCGGGATTGTCGAATGCGGGAGCCGAACGGTCGAAGGTCGCGTCGTCGAACTTCCAGGTGGGGGACGCAGTTTGCCAGATCAGCCGCGCGAAATCGCGGGTATTGGCCGCATAGCCGGCGCGGCCACGCTCGGTGGCGAAATAAAACTGATACCACCAGGCAAGTTCGGCCTTGGGCGCGAGCGGCTTTTTGTTGATCTCCTGACTGCCGATCAGATAGCCGCTCACCGAAACCAGCGCGTTGCAACGCTCCGGCCAGAGGACTGCCATGATGTCGGCGGTACGCGCGCCCCAATCGTAGCCTGCCACAATCGCGCTCTCGATCTTGAGCGCATCCATCAGCGCGATCATGTCTGCTGCAAGCGCGGACTGCTGGCCGTTACGTGGCGTATCCTTGGAGAGGAATGTGGTGGTGCCGTAGCCGCGAAGGTAAGGGACGATGACGCGGTATCCAGCCTTGGCGAGGATCGGCGCGACGTCGACATAGCTGTAGATATCGTAAGGCCAGCCATGCAGGAGCAGAACGGCCGGACCGTTTGCCGGGCCGGCCTCGGCGTAGCCGATATCAAGCACACCTGCATTGATCTGCTTCAGCGCTTCGAACGACTGGTGCCCACCAACCTTCTTTGCGGACGAGGCGGCCGCGGTCTGCGCGTTTGCCAGCGTTGCGGCGCCGAATTCGACGGCGGCGACGGTCATTGCGGCGATGCCGAAGAAGCGGCGGCGATCGAGGTTGATTAAATTGGTCATGGATCTCTCTCCTGTCCGTGTTGACTATTCTCACGATAAAGCCGGCGCCGTGTATCCCCGATGTGTCGCAGGCGGACCGTTATTGAATGCGACTGTAGCGGCGGCCCGTCTGGATACATTGCGATACAATCGCCAAGCCCTTCCGCCGCCCATTGTTTCGCTCTGTAGCTCGGCCCGCGATCGCTACAGTTAGACACACTTCTCCTAGAGGCCAGACACATCCCGGATACGTCGTCACAACAGATTGCTGTCACTGCTGATCGAACCAGTGTCCGTTCAGCATCGCACCTGGTTTCAAAGGAAACGACGATGACGCTTCTTATCATTGCCTATCTCGGAGGGGCGCTGACCATTCTCAGCCCCTGCATCCTGCCCATTCTCCCCTTCGTCTTCGCTCGCGCCGGCCAGCCGTTTGTCCGCAGCACATTGCCGATGCTGATCGGCATGGCCGCCACCTTCGCGGTTGTGGCGTCGCTTGCGGCGGTGGGTGGCAGCTGGGCGATCCACGCCAATGAATACGGTCGACTCACGGCACTCACTCTGCTCGCCGTCTTCGGCGTTAGCCTGCTCTCGCCGCGCGTCGCAAGCACGATCACGCAGCCGGTCGTGGATTTCGGCAACCGGCTGGTGAAGGCCTCGGGCAAGCCGGGCGCAGCGCCGACGGCATTGAGCTCGCTGACCCTTGGTATCGCGACCGGTCTCTTGTGGGCACCTTGCGCAGGTCCGATCCTCGGGCTCGTTCTGACGGGTGCAGCACTTCAGGGCGCAAATCTCGAAACGACCTTGCTGCTCATCGCTTACGCAGCCGGTGCCGCGACCTCGCTTGCCGTTGCATTGCTTATCGGAGGCAAGGTGTTTGCCGGCATGAAGCAGTCGCTCGGTGTCAGCGAGCGCGTTCGCCAAATTCTCGGCGCAGCCGTTCTTGCTGGCGTCGCCGCAATCGCGCTCGGTGCCGATACCGGACTACTTGCAAGGCTCTCCTACGCCAGCACCACCTCCTTCGAACAGGCAGTCCTCGACCGCTTCAACGCAAAGCGCGATCTGCCCGCCCCCACCGAGGTCGCCAGCAACGGTGCAATGACCGCCGCCGGCAATCTGGCGTTTCAGGCCAACCTGCCAGTCGAAGGTATTGCGCCATCGCTTGACGGTGCCGTGGAGTGGCTGAACTCGCCACCGCTGAGCGCCGAACAGCTCCGCGGCAAGGTSGTKCTTGTCGATTTCTGGACCTACTCCTGCATCAACTGCATCCGCACCACGCCGTTCGTTCGCGCCTGGGCCGAGAAGTACAAGGATCAGGGCCTCGTCGTGATCGGCGTGCACGCCCCGGAGTTCGCCTTCGAGAAGAAGATCGACAATGTACGCAAGGCCGTCGCCGACGCCAAGATCTCCTACCCCGTCGCGATCGACAACGACTACAAGATCTGGCGCGCCTTCGAGAACAACTATTGGCCCGCCCACTACCTGATCGATGCCAAGGGCCAGATCCGCTACCACCACTTCGGTGAAGGCAATTATCGCCAGACTGAGCAGGCGATCCAGGACTTGATCCACGAAACCGGCAGCGCGAAAGTGGCCGCCAGCACGGTAACTCCGAATGCCAAGGGCGCGGAAGCAAGCCCGGACCTGAAGGATATTCGTTCCGGCGAGACCTACATCGGCTACGAGCAGGCCACCAACTTCGCCTCGCCGGAGGGTCTGCACGAAGACGCCAACAGAACCTACTCGGTCGGCGATCTTAGCCTCAACGAATGGGGGCTGTCGGGCGCATGGACGATCGGCCGCGAGCAGGCAACGCTCGAGAAGTCGGATGGCGGCATTGCCTACCGGTTCAGTGCCCGTGATCTCCACCTTGTCCTCGGTCCGGATGCATCGGGAAAGCCTGTGCGCTTCCAGGTGACGATCGACGGAAAGGCGCCTGGTGTCGACCACGGGGCGGATACCGACGCCGATGGCAACGGCACGGTGACGTCAACCAGGCTCTATCAACTCGTCCGCCAGGCAGGCGACGTCGAGGCGCACAACTTCCAGATCCGCTTTCTCGATCCCGGCGTCGAAGCCTACGCCTTCACCTTCGGCTGAACCTACCCCTACCCGATCTTAAACATCGATCCAAAGGAGACTAACTCATGAACCGCCGTATTATCGCCACCCTCGCCCTTGCATTCGCCACCAGCGTTGTCGCCTACGCGGCCGAGGCCGCCGAGGTGAAGAACATCGTCATCGTCCACGGCGCGCTTGCCGATGGTTCCGGATGGCGCAAGGCAACCGATATCCTGGAGAATCGCGGCTTCAACGTCACGATCGTGCAGGAGCCGATCACCTCGCTTGCCGATGACGTTGCCGCGACCAACCGCGTGCTCGACCTCCAGGACGGTCCGACGCTGCTCGTCGGCCACAGCTATGGCGGCATGGTCATCACCGAGGCCGGTCGCAACGCACATGTCGCGGGCCTCGTCTATGTGGCGGCCTTCCAGCCGGACAAGGGCGAAAGCCTGCTGTCGCTGGCAAGCTCCAAGCCGGCTGGCGGCATGAACATCCGCGAGACGAAGGACGGGCAATATCTTTACCTTGACCCCGCTGCCTTCGCCAACGACTTCGCCGCCGACTTGCCGAAGAGCGAAGCTGCGTTCCTGGCAAAATCACAGGTCTTCGCTGCAAAGCAGGCCTTTGCCGCGAAGATCGGCGATGATCCGGCCTGGAAGTCGAAGAAGAGCTGGTCCGTGGTTGCGACAGACGACCGCTCGATCAATCCCGAGCTCGAGCGTGACATGGCAAAGCGCGCGGGAAGTACGGTGACGGAGATCAAGGCAAGCCACGCGGTCTTCGCCTCTCAGCCGGACAAGGTCGCGGCCGTGATCGAAGCCGCCGCACACGCGGCTTTGAGGTAAGCTCCAGGTCTTAGTCAGTCATCCGGACGCGGAAGACGATGGAGGGGGGCGCTACGCCAGCGCGCTCCCCTCTCCCGTTCAACTAACCACTCACGACAAGTTCACAGCCAAATCCCCTTGACGCGGCGGCTGCGAGGAATAGTAAGGGCACTACCCAATAACCGTCGGCGCCGCGCGCTTCTTCGCCTACGCCGACGTTTGCCTCGAAAGCCTCCTATGACACAAAGAACTTCGCATCGCGGACTGGTCGTTGTCGCGATCATGGCAAGCATGGCGATGATCGCCATCGAAGCGACGATCGTCTCGACGGCAATGCCGCAGATCGCAGCCCAGCTCGGCCAAATCAATCTCTACTCCTGGGTCTTTTCGTCCTTCCTTCTGACACAGACCGCGACGACCGTGATCTTCGGCAAGCTCGCCGATATCTACGGCCGCAAGCCGATGCTGCTGGTCGGTATCGCGCTGTTTATGCTGGCATCCATACTCGCCGGTTTCGCGTGGTCGATGCCTTCGATGATCGCGTTTCGCCTGCTGCAGGGGATCGGTGCCGGCGCCCTTCAACCAGTCGCGATGACCGTGGTGGCCGATCTTTTCCCGGGCAATCAGCGTGGCAAGGTCCAGGGATATCTGGCAAGCGTCTGGGCGCTGTCTGCCGTCGTCGGGCCGCTTCTTGGAAGTATCATCATTCACAACCTACCATGGGCCTGGATCTTCTGGATCAACATACCCGTGGGTCTTCTGGCGGCGCTGTGCTTCATTTTGTTCCTGCATGAAGAAAAGCGTCCGCGTGTCGTCTCCATTGACGTTGTCGGTGCCGCGCTCTTCGCAGTGTCGATTGCCGCGCTGATGATCGCGCTCACCGAGGTGGAGAACGGCCTCTCCAGCTATACCATTGCAGCCTTCGTCATCTTTCTATTCGCCCTGGTCGCCTTCATCTGGCAGGAGCGCCGCGCAGAAGCGCCGATGGTCGCCCCCGATTTATGGCTGAGACGCCCGATCGCCTTCGCCAACTTGGCAGTTTTCTTCGCCAGCATGTCGATCATGGGTCTCACAACTTTTCTGCCGATGTACGTGCAAACGGTGCTCGACCGCTCGCCGCTTGTCGCCGGCTTCGCCTTGACCATGTTGCTTCTTGGCTGGCCCTGTGGCGCAACGATCGCATCACGTCAGTTCTCCCGCTTCGGTCTGCGACCGATCATGATCGTCGGGAGCCTGTTCATACCAGTCGGAACCTGCTTGCTCGTGCTATTGGCGCCGTCGAGTTCCCCGGTGCTTGCTGCTGCCGGCTCCCTGATCATGGGCTTTGGAATGGGCTTGATGAACATTGGCGCCCTCATCCTCACGCAGGAGAGCGTCGGCGCGTCCGATCGCGGTAGCGCTACTGCTTCCAACGTGTTTTCGCGCAATCTCGGCAGCACGCTTGGCGCCGCGGTCCTAGGTGCGGTTTTGACCTATGGTCTGGCGCACGCCAACAATGGGCAGGCGATCACGCCTGAGCAATTGCGGGCTTTGCTAAACGGTTCCGGCACGGTGCTTGGCGGCGGCGATGAGATCCGCCTGGCATTGCAACAGGCGCTGCACGCGACTTTCATGGTGATGATGCTTATTGCCGTCCTGATCGTGCCGGCATGCCTGCTGGTACCACAGCAGCAAGCACCGCAAGCTGAACCGAAGCGCGCCTGATTACCGACCACGCAAGACCGTCATTTCGGCGTGGTTGCTCAGCGCCTTTTCCGGCCAGCACACGATTGTTGGATCGGCCACTTCGCTGGCCGATCCACGTTTTTCGCGACGTCTTGCTGCATTAGGGCGACAGCGTGATCAGAATTCTTCCCAGTCATTTTGCGCTGCGGCGACAGAGGCGTTCCCGCTCCTGAAGCTGGACGTCAAGCGCTGGGTCAAAGCCCGCGCCGGCGACGCCACGGGCCGCGAAGCTTCGGTCACGGAACCAAGCGACGCCTGTATGGGTCGGCGGCTGTGCTGATCAAGTGTGAACTGACCGAGCAATGTGTTCAGCGCACTGGCCTCCTTCGCCAGGCTGTGGCTGGCCGCATTCGTCTCTTCAACCATGGCTGCGTTCTGCTGCGTGCCCTGGTCCATGGTGTTGACCGCGGTGTTGATCTCCTGAATGCCTGTTGACTGCTCGCGCGCCGCTTCGACGATGGCCCTGACGTGCCTGGTGATCTCGGTCACCTCCGCTTCGATCTGCACGAGCGCCGTACCGGTTTCACCAACGAGATTGACGCCGGTGTTGACCTGGTTCTCGGAGGTCGTGATCAGGAGTTTGATCTCCTTGGCGGCCTTGGCAGATCGCTGCGCAAGTTCACGAACCTCCTGTGCGACGACTGCAAAACCCTTGCCGGCTTCGCCCGCGCGCGCCGCTTCAACCCCTGCGTTCAGCGCAAGCAGGTTGGTCTGGAACGCGATATCATCGATTACGCCGATAATGTTGCTGATTTCGCTCGACGACTTGGCGATCTCGTTCATGGCGGCAACGGCATTGCGAACGACGCCGCCCGACTTCTCGGCGCCAGAGCGTGTGCGCTCGACAAGCACGCTTGCCTCTTCCGCCCGCTTGGTGGAATCGCGCACGGTCGTGGTGATCTGTTCCAGTGCCGCAGCGGTCTCTTCCAGTGACGCGGCCTGCTGTTCGGTGCGGCGAGCGAGATCGTCGGCGGCAGAGCGAATTTCGGCTGCACCGGAATTGATCACGCCCGCGTTCTTGCCCACCTCCTGAAGTGCTGCCTGCAACTTGTCGAGCGACACGTTGTAGCTGTTGCGAAGCGCATCAAGGTGATCCACGAACGGCTCGGAAATGCGGTACGAGACGTCACCGTCGGCAAGGCGGCTCAGACCAAGTGCAAGTGCTTCGACGGCCTGCCTGGTGTTGGCTGCATCCTGCTCCTTGGCGGTCTCACGTGCACGACGCTCCTGTTCCGAAAGCGAACGTCCTTCATCTGCCTCGCGTTCAAGGCGCGAGCGCTCCAGTGCATTGTCGCGGAATACGGCAACGGCAGCAGCCATCTGGCCAACCTCGTCCTTGCGATCCAGCCCGGGCGTCTCGCTTGCCGTGTCACCAGCTGCCAGTGCCTTCATGCGTTCCCGCAGGTGATCGATCGGCACTGTTATGCCGCGCGCGGCAACGAAGAGGCCGAGAAAGACGATCGCGACCAGCGCGACACCCAGTGCCGACAGACCGGTTACGATCGTGTGGTTTGTCGTCGCCTGGAGATCAGCCGTGCCCTCTTCCATCATCTTGATCAGCTGGTCATTGCCACCGGCAAACAATGGGAGAATAGCCGTCAACCGAGTGCCGGCTTCGCGCATGACCACAACGGCTTCGTCGCGTTTTCCCGCTTTGACCAGAGTGATGGCTTGCTGTGCGAGTTCATCGAATGCAGAGATCGCGGTCAACATCTTCGCGGCAGGCTCTGCGCGCGATTCCACCAGACGACCGGTCGTTGCGACGCGCTCCTTCATCAAGACGAGATTGTCATTATAGATCTTGATCGATGATGCGAATTCCGGCGACGCGGGATCGTTGATCATCATCAGCCCTAGCTGGAAGCCAAGCTGCAACAGTCCACCAGTAGCTCGGGCATTGAGGGTCGCAGCCATGCTCTCGTGCGACAGGAAGCTCGCGTAGCGGCTGTCGGCATTTTTGAACTGCATGCTGACATAGGCAAGTCCGGCGATGGCGGTGACACCCATCAAGGCAATCACGGCGACAATTTTCGTGCGAATTCTAGTGTTTTGGAGAAGACTCATTGGGTGGCCTGAGGGGACGCCGGCATCGCCGTCTGTCATCGAAGCGCACAAAGCCGCGATACCGCAGCCGAGGCGTGACATAAGCATTTGCCGTTAGACGAAGGATCATGGCAGCGAAACTCCCACCCTCATGGCGAATAGCTCCTCCCAGACTGCCGATGCAAATTTGTCGTCCCTTTAGCTTACGAAAGCTTTAAAGATTTCATCTTTTTACGGTAACGCCCCGGCGTGACACGGGACGGGACCTGGCTGTGGCGCATGACGACTGCGGCAATGCGCAACACTGAGGCAGTGCTTGATGGCCCCAGCCTCGAGACTGAATGCCTATATTTTGCGCAATTCAATATTTGCTTGATTTTTCGGCCGATCTCACGCATTCCAGACCAGCAAGATTGACACCCTCGTGAACGGAATGCTGACTGCCAGTGGCAACGCCTCAACCTGCCAAGCCCAGCCTCAATGTGCTGGTTATCGATGAGAACAGCATTCGGGCCTCCATCATCGAACTGGGGCTGCGCGAGGCCGGATATCAGCGGGTGACGGTCGTCGACGACATGAATGGTCTGGCGCGGCGCATCGAGGAGGTTAATCCCGATGTCATCGTCATCGATATCGAAAACCCTAATCGCGACATGCTTGAGAGCATCTTTCAGATTTCCCGGGCCGTGGCACGTCCAATCGCCATGTTCGTCGACAAGTCCGATGAGGATTCCATCATTGCCGCAGTTGATGCCGGTGTGTCCGCCTATATCGTTGACGGCCTGAAAAAGGAGCGGGTGAAGCCGATCCTCGAGATGGCCGTCAGCCGTTTCAACGCCTTCAACCGCCTGCAGCGCGAGCTGGCGGACGCGAAGTCGGCGCTTGAGGAGCGCAAGGTTATCGATCGCGCTAAGGGCATCCTGATGAAGATGCGCGGCCTGTCGGAAGACGAGGCCTTCGTGCTTCTGCGCCAGACCGCCATGAACGAGAAGAAGAAGATTGCCGATATCGCCCAAAGCGTCATCACGGCCGCCGGGCTATTGATGTGAGTGTTGGCGCCTATCATATGCTTGATGTCCGGAGGAAACCGGGATGGACAAGATCATGACCGACAATGCCAGCAGCGGCAGCCTTGCCGCACCGACAAGCACGGCGACCGAAGGCTCGAGAACGCTGCGCGCCGGCTTCATCCCACTTGTCGATGCCTCGGTCCTGATCGCAGCCGCGGAATTTGGCTTTGCCGCCAAGGAGGGGTTGACGCTCGACCTCGTCAAGGACGTTTCCTGGGCCAACGTCCGCGACCGCCTGGCGTTTCGCCAATTCGATATCGCCCATATGCTGTCGCCCATGCCGGTCGCCTCGGCGCTGGCGCTCGGCTCCAACCCGTCGCCGACGATCACACCCTTCTCGCTCGGGCGCGGAGGCAATGCGATCACCATGTCGACGGCGCTCTTCGAACGGATGCAGCAGGCGGCGGGGCTTTCCGAAACACCGACCGCGCTCGAAAGCGCGCAGGCGCTGGCAATGGTCGTGCGCGAGATGAATGCGGACGGCGAGCCGATGCCGACGCTGGGCATGACCTATCCCTTTTCCTCGCACAATTACGAATTCCGCTATTGGCTCGCGGCCGGCGGCATCGATCCCGACAATGACGTGCGGCTGGTCGTGGTCCCGCCACCGCTGACTTCGGACGCGCTTGCCGCCGGCGCCATCGATGGCTTCTGCGTCGGTGCGCCATGGAACATGATCGCCTCCGAGCGCGGCGTTGGGCGAATTGTCGCCGCCAAGCAGGATATCTGGCCGTCAGCGCCGGAAAAGGTGATCGGCATGCGTCCGGACTGGGCGGAGGCCCATCGCGACACCGTTTCCAGGCTAATCGTTGCGCTTGATGCCGCCGCCCGCTGGTGCGACCGCGTCGAAAACCACGATGCGCTGGCGCAGGCGCTCGCCGACCCGCGTTACATAGCCGCCCCGGTCGAGATAATCCGCCATGTGCTGGCCGGCGAGTTCAGCCTTGACGCCAAGGGCAATCGTCGCGTGATCGATGATTATTTCCTTTTTCACGGCCGCTTTGCCAACTATCCCCGCCCCAGCCAGGCGCTCTGGATCTACAGCCAGATGGTGCGCTGGGGGCAGGCCGAGATGTCGCTGAACAATGCCAGGGCAGCGGCCTCCGCGTTTCGTCCCGATCTCTACCGGGCGGCACTCGGCCCGGATAGCGCCCCTGCCGATGCCGACATCCGCATCGAGGGAGGCATAGACGGAGACCGGTTTATGGACGGTCACGTCTTCGATCCGTCGCGGTTCGCCGACTACGTTTCGGGCTTCGCGGTCCGTAGCGTTCAATCGCCACCGAAGGGCCCGGACGACCACTGATTGTTTGTTGCTGTGCACAAATAGCTTGCACACCGGAATGCCGTCACGATGGCATTCGCACAAAACATTGCCATCAGAAAATCGAGACGAAAAATTGAGCAGATAAGCATCTGCCGATTTTACGCTTTATTTTCAATTGCATAAAATCGCACTTTAGAACTGGCACACCGTTTGCTTTTCTTAAACCGCACCGGTCAACGGCGATCGGGGCGAGATGAGCGCGCGATAAGCGCTCGCAAAAGACATCGACGTCGCAAGGCCTTTGTAGTCCGGGATCCTCCCTCCCGATGACGCATCCGCCGAGCGGCGTTTTTTTATTCCCCAAACTCCGGCCAGCACCAAGCAGAGGGAACCTGCGCAATGAGCAAGATAATCACGACCGGCATCACACGTCGCGGCATATTGAAGACCGCGGCAACCGCAGCCCTGATCACGGCGGTGCGTAGCGCCTTCCCGTCAGGCGCCTTCGCCGCCGGTGCAGGCCCCGAGGTGACGGGCGCCAAGCTCGGCTTCATCGCGCTCACCGATGCCGCGCCGCTCGTTGTCGCGCAGGAGAACGGTCTGTTCGCCAAGCATGGCATGCCCGATGTCGAGGTCGCCAAGCAGGCGTCCTGGGGTGCCACGCGTGACAACCTTGTTCTCGGCGGAGCCGCCAACGGCATCGACGGCGCGCACATCCTCTCGCCGCTCCCCTATCTCATGCACACCGGCAAGGTGACGCAGAACAATCTGCCGGTGCCGATGACCATTCTCGCGCGGCTCAACTACGACAGCCAGGGCATCTCGGTCGCCAAGGAATATGCCGATACAGGCGTGCAGCTGGACGCCTCAAAGCTGAAGGCCGCTTTCGACAAGAAGAAGGCCGAGGGCAAGGAGGTTAAGGCGGCCATGACCTTCCCCGGCGGCACGCACGACCTGTGGATCCGTTACTGGCTCGCCGCCGGCGGCATCGATCCGGACAAGGATGTATCCACGATCGTGGTACCGCCGCCGCAGATGGTGGCGAACATGAAGGTCGGCAACATGGACGTCTTCTGTGTCGGCGAGCCCTGGAACGAACAGTTGGTCAACCAGGGTATCGGCTTCACGGCGGCAACGACCGGGGAACTCTGGAAGGGGCACCCGGAAAAGGCGCTCGGCATGCGGTCGGATTGGGTCGAGAAGAACCCGAATGCCGCCAAGGCGCTGCTGATGGCCGTGATGGAAGCCCAGCAATGGTGCGACAGCATGGAAAATAAGGAAGAGATGTCGGCGCTGCTCGGCAAGCGCCAGTGGTTCAACGTGCCGCCGAAGGACGTGCTCGGCCGCCTCAAGGGCGACATCAACTACGGCAACGGCCGCGTCGCCACCGGCACCGATCTCTACATGAAGTTCTGGGCCGGCGGCGTTTCCTATCCCTTCAAGAGCCATGACAGATGGTTCCTCGCCGAGAATATTCGCTGGGGCAAGTTCGCGCCGGATACCGACATCAAGAAGCTGGTTGACGAGGTCAACCGCGAGGACATCTGGCGCGCCGCCGCCAAGGACCTCGGCGTCGCCGCCGCCGACATCCCGGCATCGTCCTCGCGCGGCAAGGAAACCTTCTTCGACGGCAAGGTCTTCGATCCCGAAAACCCCTCCGCCTATCTCGACAGCCTGACGATCAAGGTCGCGTCCTGATCCGTGCCGCCGGCGTGGACCGCGCCGGCTCTTCCATCCCGCAGAGGAGCGTAGAATGCCCGCTTTGGCCAAGAAACAAACAATCGCGACATCGGCAACCGCAACGAACACCGCAACTATCCTGCCGCTCGCAAGGCGCCCGGCGGCAAAGATCAACATCACGAAAATCGCGGCCGTGCTTGCCCGTAACGTCCTGCCGCCGCTCGTCGTGCTCGCCATCCTGCTTGGCGTGTGGCAGGTGCTCTGTTCGTCGCCAACCGCCTCGCTGCCCTCCCCACATCAGGTGTGGCAGGAGAGCTTCGACCTGATCGCTTACCCCTTCTTCAACTATGGCTCGCAGGATATCGGGCTTGGCTGGCGCGTGCTGATCTCGCTGCAGCGCGTGGCTTACGGCTTCGGCTTGGCCGCAGTCGTCGGCGTGATTGTCGGCGCCGTCATCGGCCAGTCGGTCTGGGCGATGCGCGGCCTAGATCCGATCTTTCAGGTGCTGCGCACGGTGCCACCCCTTGCCTGGCTGCCGCTCTCTCTCGCCGCTTTCCAGAACGCCAACCCTTCGGCGATCTTCGTGATCTTCATCACCTCGATCTGGCCCGTCATCATCAACACCGCCGTCGGTGTGCGCAACATCCCGCAGGACTACCGCAACGTCGCTCAGGTGCTGCGGCTGAACCAGATCGAGTTCTTCTTCAAGATCATGCTGCCTTCGGCCGCCCCATACATCTTCACCGGCCTTCGCATCGGTGTCGGCCTCTCCTGGCTAGCGATCGTCGCTGCCGAAATGCTCACCGGCGGCGTCGGCATCGGGTTCTTCATCTGGGATGCGTGGAACTCGTCCCGCCTGCCCGACATCATCGTCGCGCTTGCCTACATCGGCGTCGTCGGCTTCGCGCTCGACAAGCTGGTGGCGGCAGTCGGCAAGCTGATCACCCGCGGCGCTTCGGCCAATTGAAGGGAACGACCATGACCGCCTATCTCAAGCTCGACCATATCGACAAGCATTTCGACCGGGCCGGCGTGCGCGCCGAGGTGCTCAAGGGCATCAACCTGACCATCTCCAAACGTGAGTTCGTCTCGATCATCGGCCATTCCGGCTGCGGCAAGTCCACCCTGCTTAACCTCATCGCCGGCTTGACGCCCGTGTCCTCAGGTGCCGTGCTGCTCGAAAACCGCGAGGTGAATGCTCCCGGCCCCGAGCGCGCCGTCGTCTTCCAAAACCACAGCCTGCTTCCCTGGCTCACCGTCTACGAAAACGTCAATCTCGCCGTCTCCAAGGTATTCAGCAACTCCAAGAGCAAGGCCGAGCGCCACGACTGGGTGATGACAAACCTCGATCTCGTGCAGATGGCCCACGCCAAGGACAAGCGTCCCTCCGAGATATCCGGCGGCATGAAGCAGCGTGTCGGCATCGCCCGGGCGCTCTCCATGGAGCCTAAAATCCTGCTGCTCGACGAGCCATTCGGCGCGCTCGACGCGCTGACGCGCGCCCATCTGCAGGATGCAGTCATGGAGATCCATGCTCGCCTTGGCAACACGATGGTGATGATCACCCACGACGTTGACGAGGCCGTTCTGCTTTCGGACCGCATCGTGATGATGACCAACGGTCCGGCAGCCAAGATCGGCGAAGTCCTCGACGTGCCGATCGCGCGCCCGCGCAACCGCATCGAGCTTGCCTCCGACCGAACCTACCTCAAATGCCGCGAAGCCGTGCTGAAGTTCCTCTACGAACGCCACCGCTTTGTCGAAGCCGCGGAGTAACCCCATGTCAGAAACGCGCATCGAAAAACTCGTGATCATCGGCAACGGCATGGCGCCCGGGCGCATGCTCGAGCACTTATTCGAAAAGGCGCCGGGCCAACATCAGGTCACGATCTTCAACGCCGAGCCGCGCGTCAATTATGACCGCATTATGCTGTCGCCGGTTCTATCTGGTGAAAAGAGCTACGAGCAGATCGTCATCCATGGCGACGGCTGGTACATCGATCACGGCATAACGCTCTACAAGGGCCACAAGATCGTCGCCATCGATCGCGATGCAAAGACGGTGACCTCGGACCACGGCGTGACGGAGAGTTATGACAAGCTGGTGATCGCCACCGGCTCCGTACCCTTCATCATCCCCGTCCCCGGCAAGGACCTGCCAGGGGTCATCACCTATCGCGATCTCGACGACGTGCAGGCCATGCTTCTGGCGGCGCAATCACGCGAGAAAGCGATCGTTATCGGCGGCGGCCTGCTTGGTCTGGAGGCGGCTGCTGGTCTCGCGCAGCGCGGTATGGATGTGACCGTGCTGCATGTGATGTCAACGCTGATGGAGCGCCAGCTCGACCCCGCCGCCGGCTATCTACTGCAGAAGGCCGTCGAGGAACGCGGCATCAAGGTCATCACGAAGGCCAACACCAAGGCGATTATCGGCAACGGCAAGGTCGAGGGGATAGAGCTCGACGATGGTCGCATCATTCCGGCAAGCCTTATCGTCATGGCCGTCGGCATCCGCCCGAATGTTGGCTTGGCGAAAGAGGCCGGCCTTGCGGTCAATCGCGGCATCGTCGTCGATGACGGCATGCGCACGTCGGATGGCGATATTCTCTCGCTCGGCGAATGCGCCGAGGTCGGCGGCATGGTTTATGGCCTCGTCGCGCCGCTCTATGAGATGGCCCGCATCGCCGCCTCGCACCTCGCGGGCGATACCTCGCCGGCCTTCGTCCATTCGGACACACCCACAAAACTGAAAGTCACCGGCATCGATCTCTATTCGCTTGGCGACTTCGCCGACGGCGACGACCGCGAGGAGATCGTGCTGCGCGATGCCACCGCCGGCGTCTACAAGCGCCTGGTGCTGAAGGACAACCGTATCATCGGCACTGTTCTTTACGGCGAGACGGCCGATGGCGCATGGTTCAACGATCTGAAGAAGAAGCAGACCGACATCACCGAGATGCGCGACACGCTGATCTTCGGACAGGCTTACCAGGGAGGATCGCCGCTGGACCCTATGGCGGCCGTTGCAGCCTTGCCGGATGATGCGGAAATCTGCGGCTGCAACGGCGTATGCAAGGGGAAAATCACCTCGACCATATCGGCCAAGGGGCTGACGTCGCTCGACGACGTCCGCGCCCACACCAAGGCGTCCGCCTCCTGCGGTTCCTGCACCGGGCTGGTCGAACAGCTGATGTCGCTGACGCTCGGCGACAGCTACAACCCGGCCGCCGTGACGCCGATGTGTACCTGCACCGAACTCGGCCATGACGACGTGCGCCGCCTGATCAAGGCCAAGGGTTTGAAAACGATCCCCGCCGTCATGCAGGAGCTCGAATGGAAGACCTCCTGCGGCTGCGCCAAGTGTCGCCCGGCGCTTAATTACTACCTCGTCTGCGATTGGCCGGACGAATACGCCGATGACTACCAGTCGCGCTACATCAACGAGCGCGTCCACGCCAACATTCAAAAGGACGGCACATATTCGGTGGTCCCGCGCATGTGGGGCGGCGTGACGAACGCAAACGAATTGCGCGCCATCGCCGATGTCGTCGACAAGTTCGAGATCCCAATGGTGAAGGTCACCGGCGGCCAGCGCATCGACCTGCTTGGGATCGAGAAGGAAGACCTGCCGGCGGTCTGGGCCGATCTCGGCAAGGCCGGATTCGTTTCCGGACAGGCCTATGCGAAGGGCCTGCGAACGGTGAAGACCTGTGTCGGGTCAGATTGGTGCCGCTTCGGCACGCAGGATTCCACCGGCCTCGGCATCCGCATCGAGAAGTTCATGTGGGGCTCCTGGACGCCGGCCAAGCTTAAGCTCGCCGTTTCCGGCTGCCCGCGCAACTGCGCGGAAGCGACATGCAAAGATATCGGCGTCATCTGCGTGGATAGTGGCTTCGAGATCCACTTCGCGGGCGCTGCCGGTCTCGACATCAAGGGCACCGAGCTTCTCGGCCTGGTGAAGACCGAGGACGAGGCGCTGGAGCACATCGTGGCGCTGACGCAGATGTACCGCGAGCAGGCCCGCTATCTCGAGCGCATCTACAAATGGGCAAAGCGCGTCGGGCTGGAGGAAATCCGCCGCCAGATCATCGGCGATGCCGACAAGCGCAAGGCCTATTACGACCGCTTCGTCTTCTCGCAGACATTCGCTCAGGTCGATCCCTGGTCGGAGCGCGTCTCCGGCAAAGACAAGCACGAATTCAAGCCGATGGCGACGATCGGCTTCCCCCAGGCAGCGGAGTGAGGCGATGGATATGAACTGGATCTCGATTGGCGACATCTCCGACATTCCGCTGCGTGGCGCGCGCTGCGTGAAAACCCCTCAGGGCAAGATCGCCGTTTTCCGCACGGCGGAGAACGAAGTTTTCGCGATCGAAGACCACTGCCCGCACAAGGGCGGGCCGCTGTCGCAGGGGATCGTGCATGCCAAGGCGGTCACCTGCCCCTTGCACAATTGGGTGATCTCGCTGGAAACCGGCAAGGCTCTGGGGGCGGATGAGGGTGAGGTGCGGACCATTCCCGTGAGGAACGAGAATGGGACGCTGTTTATCGCGTTCGAGAGCTTGATGATGGCGGCGGAGTGATTGGCTCATGGTGGAAATGGCACCCCCCTCGACACCCGGAGAGGGCACCCCCATGCCCGGTGAAACCAAAACCACCTGTCCCTATTGCGGCGTCGGCTGCGGTATCATCGCAACGGTCGCCGATGATGGCGCAGTCTCCGTCAAAGGCGATCCCGACCATCCGGCGAACTTCGGACGCCTGTGCTCCAAGGGGTCCGCGCTCGCCGAAACCATCGATCTCGACGGACGCCTGCTCTATCCCGAAATCGCCGACCAACGAACGGATTGGGACACCGCCCTTGATCTCGTCGCCGACCGCTTCTCAAAAACGATTGCCGAACACGGGCCGGATTCCGTGGCACTTTACGTTTCCGGCCAGCTGCTCACAGAAGACTATTACGTCGCCAACAAGCTGATGAAGGGCTTCATCGGCTCCGGCAATATCGACACCAACTCCCGCCTTTGCATGTCGTCCTCCGTAGCCGGCCATCGACGCGCTTTCGGCGCCGATACGGTTCCCGGCGTCTACGAAGATCTCGAACTGGCCGACCTCGTCATCCTCACCGGCTCCAATCTTGCCTGGTGTCATCCTGTCATCTATCAACGTATTGCGGCAGCCAAGGCAGTGCGCCCGGGCATGAAGGTCGTGGTCATCGACCCGCGCCGAACAATGACATCTGACATCGCCGACCTGCATCTGGCCATTCGTCCCGATAGCGACGTTGCGCTGTTCACGGGCCTTTTCGCGCACGTCATTTCGGCCGGCGCAATCGATGAGAACTATGTGGCGGAGCATACCAGCGGCTTCAACGAAGCCTTCGCAAAGGCCTCGATGCTTTCGTCCAGCGATGTATTGGAGCAGACCGGCCTGCCGGCCATGCAGCTGCGCGAATTCTACCGCTTGTTTACGGCGACCGAGAAAGTCGTCACATGCTACAGCCAGGGTGTCAACCAATCCTCATCCGGCACCGACAAGGTCAATGCAATCATAAACTGTCATCTTGCCACCGGCCGCATTGGCCGGCCTGGCATGGGACCCTTCTCTCTCACCGGTCAGCCGAACGCCATGGGCGGTCGCGAGGTCGGCGGCCTCGCCAATATGCTTGCCGCCCATATGGCGATCGAAAACGCCGATGACCGCGATCGGGTCCAGCGCTTCTGGCAGTCATCTGTTATCGCGCAAAAGCCCGGCCTGAAAGCGGTCGACATGTTCAGTGCTGTCGCGGACGGGCGCATCAAGGCGCTTTGGATCATGGCGACCAACCCAGTGGTCTCCATGCCCGACGCCGATGCCGTCGAAAGAGCGATCAAAGCCTGCCCCTTCGTCGTCGTCTCCGATATCCTGCGCGACAGCGACACCACGCGCCATGCCCATGTCCTCTTGCCCTCCCTCGGCTGGGGCGAGAAAAACGGCACGGTCACTAACTCCGAACGCCGCATCTCGCGCCAGCGCAATTTCCTCGACACGCCTGGCGAGGCCCGCGCCGACTGGTGGCAGTTGACCGACGTCGGACGCCGCATGGGCTTTGACGGCTTTGGCTACGGCTCGCCGGCGGACATCTTTGCCGAGCACGCGGCCCTCTCCGCGTTCGAAAACGACGGCAGCCGGGATTTCGACATCGGATCCTATGCGGGGATCGATGAGCAAAGTTACCGCCTGATGTCGCCATTCCAATGGCCTGCCAAGCGGGGAATTGCCCCCATAAGCGTTAGCAGCAAGCGCTTCTTCGCCGATGGACGCTTCTACCATCCTGATGGACGCGCGCGTTTTATCGCCGTCGAGCCCACCATCTGCGATCGAACCAATCCCGAGTTTCCCTTCACGCTCAACACCGGCCGCATTCGCGACCAGTGGCACACGATGACGCGGACGGGCAAAAGCGCCCGGCTTTCGTCGCACATCGCCGAGCCCTTCGCCGAACTGCATCCGCGCGACGCGATCGAGATCGGCGTCGGCAATGCCACGCTGGTCGAAATCGAAAGCCCTCACGGCAAGGCAATCGTGCGAGCGCTGATCACCGAGCGGCAGGCTCGCGGCAGCATCTTCGCGCCCATGCACTGGAACGATCAGTTCGCTGCCAAAGCTCGGATCGATGCCGTCGTCGCGCCGATCACCGATCCGGTATCCGGCCAGCCGGCCTCGAAGAACGTTGCGGTCACGGCAGAGCCTTTCACCGTTGCATCCTATGGCTTCGCCGTTTCGGCAGCCAAGCCTGAGGGACTTGATACCCGATATTGGGCGCTGGCGAAGGCCGACGGCGGCTGGCGGCTCGAATTGGCTGTCGATCAACAGGTGGATGATTGGTCGCTCTGGTGTCGCCGAACATTTGCCATTGCCGAGGAGATAGAGCCGCTTGGCTACGTGGATCGGCAATCCGGGGACGTCAGACTTGCCTTCTTTGAAGGCGACCGGCTTCTCGCCGCCCTCTTCATCGCCCGGCAACCGGTTGCCGTCGCGCGCAACTGGGCAATCGCGCAACTCGTCGCGTCGCACGACCAACCGCGCAAGCGCTTCGCGCTGGTCGCCGGTCGCCCTGGCGCCGACATGCCGGATCCCGGCGCCACCGTTTGCTCTTGCCTTGGCGTCGGCGTCAACCAGATCATCGCCGCTGTGGGCGGCGGTTGCCATAGCGTCGAGGCGGTCGGCGCGCAAACCAAGGCCGGAACCAATTGCGGCTCCTGCCGCGCGGAAATCAGGGGGATCATCGATGGATGTCTTGCAGCAGCGGCGGAATGACAGCCCGGCCCGCATGGAGCCGCTCTCCAAACTTCCGGTCTTCTGGGCGCTGGAAGGCAGGCGCGTCGTGGTGGCGGGCGGCACGGATGCGGCAGCATGGAAGGCCGAGTTGCTGGCAGCCTGCGGGGCTTGTGTCGAGATATTCGCCGAAGACCTCAGTGACGCATGCGCCGCTCTCGCCGCACACAAGCCGGAGCATCCATCCGCAAGCGTCTACCACCACCAGCGCGAATGGCGGGAAGCGGACCTCGAACACGCCGCTCTGGCGATCGGCGATTGCGAAGATGGCGACGAAGCCCAGCGCTTCTTCGACGCCGCACGCGCGACGGGGGTCCCCGTCAACGTCATCGACAAGCCGGATTACTGCCAGTTTCAGTTCGGCTCGATCGTAAACCGCTCGCCGGTCGTCGTCGCCATTTCGACGGATGGCGCTGCCCCGATCCTCGCCCAGGCGATCCGTCGCCGGATCGAAACCTTGCTACCGCAGGCGTTGAAGGGTTGGGCGGGATTGGCGCAGGCGTTGCGAGATCAGATCAACGAACGGCTGGCGCCGGGGCCCTTGCGCCGCGCGTTCTGGGAGAAATTCGTCGATCGCGCCTTCTCGAGTTCGGATACGCCGGAGGAGGTCGTCGGCGGGCTTCTTCTTAAGGAAGCCGAGAGGCTTCGCGGAGCGCCCGCCCTCACATTTCAAGGCCGGGTTACGCTTGTCGGCGCCGGTCCCGGAGACGCAGAACTGCTGACACTGAAGGCGGTGCGGGCCTTGCAGGCAGCCGATGTGATCCTGTTCGATGATCTGGTCTCCACTGAGGTGCTGGAGCTTGCCCGCCGGGAGGCAAAGCGCATGCTCGTCGGCAAGCGCGGCGGTCGCACAAGCTGCAGCCAGGAAGATATCAACGACATGATGGTCAAGCTCGCCAAGGCGGGCAAGCGCGTCGTCCGTCTGAAATCCGGCGATCCGATGATCTTCGGCCGCGCCGGCGAGGAGATCGCGCATCTGGACCGAGGGGGTATCCCCGTCGATGTCGTCCCCGGCATCACGTCGGCAAGCGCGATGGCGTCCCGTCTCGGCATTTCGCTCACCCACCGCGATCACGCCCAATCCGTGCGCTTCATCACCGGCCACTCCCGCCATGGCGGCCTGCCGGAGGATGTGAGTTGGGCAAGCGTCGCCGATCCGCGTACCACCACCGTGTTTTACATGGGCGGCAGGACGGCGACGTTGATTGCCGAGCGGCTTATCGCAGAAGGGCTTTCGCCTTCGACGCCGGTTATCGTCATGAGCGATGTTAGCCGGGTCACGCAGCGTGACTGGCGCGGTCCGCTTGAGGAACTCCGCGAGGGCATTGCCATCATCGGTTACGATCAGCCGGTGCTGATCGCCGTCGGATCGGCACTCGCGGCACGTGAAATGGCGAACCAGAATGGCAATCAGCAGAAGCTGGACCTGCAACGTGAGGCCTGCTGATCAAGCGCCTTCGAAGATGGTTGCAGAGATTGACACCGGAGGACGCTCAATTTCAGGCTAGCCGCGAGATGTAACTTGACTAATAAACTCATAAAATAATAAACGGGGTCAATTCCAAGGGAGTGACCCAAAAATGCGCCTCGCTGGCAAAATCCACGCACTAGCAGCAGCCCTCTTCATGTCGACCGCCTTGCCGGCCCTGGCCGATACCGTCACCATCAAGGATGTGACAGGGCGAAGCGTCGAGGTGAACACGCCCGTAAAGCACATGATTCTCGGCGAAGGCCGGCAGATCTACTTCCTCGCCGCGCTCGACAAGGAGAACCCTTTCGAACACGTCGTCGGTTGGCGCGACGATCTACCGAAGGCGGATCCAGAATCCTATGACGCCTATCTAGCCAAGTATCCCGAAATCGCCAAGCTGCCGACATTCGGTGGCATGAAGGATGGCACTTTCGATATCGAGCAGGCCGTGGCGCTGAAGCCCGACGTCATCTTGATGAACATCGACGCCAAGACAGCGACGGAAGAAGCAGGCTATATCGAAAAGCTCGGCAAGGTCGGCATTCCCCTCGTCTACGTGGATTTCCGCGAGAAGCCGATGGAAAACACCGAGCCAAGCATGCGCGTCATGGGCCAGTTGATGGGCAAGGAGGCGGTCGCCGAAGATTTCATCAAGTTCCGCGCCGACAGCATCAAGCGCGTGACAGATGTGATCGAGAAGAACAATCCGAAGAAACCTGTGGTCTTCGTGGAACGTGCCGGCGGCTATTCTGATGATTGCTGCATGTCTTTCGGCAACGAGAACTTCGGCAAGATGGTCGAAATCGCCGGCGGCATCAACATGGCGAAGGATATCATCCCCGGCACATTCGGAACGGTCAATCCCGAGCAGGTCATCGCCTCCAACCCGGATCAGATCATCGTGACCGGCGGCAATTGGGATAAATACGTCCCGGGCGGCGCCTGGGTTGGTGTCGGTTACGGCGCGGATCTCAAGGAAGCCCGCCGCAAGCTTGAGGCTCTGACAAAGCGTCCGGCCTTCACCGGCGTCAAGGCCGTTGCCGACGGCAATGTGCATGCCATCTGGCATCAGTTCTACAACAACCCCTACCAGTTCGTCGCGATACAGGAGATGGCGAAGTGGCTGCATCCCGATCTCTTCACAGACCTCGATCCTGAAGCGACTTTCAAGGAACTTCACGCCCGCTTCCTGCCGCTGGATTACAAGCAGGGTTACTTCGTCTCTCTGAAGGAGATGTGAGAATGGCTGTGAGTGCCATCGAGACATCGGCAACGGGGCGCGTGCAATATCGCGCCCTTGCTTTGCGCCGCATCCTGATCCTGCTTGCGCTCACTATCGCGCTATGTGTCAGCATCGCGCTCGATATGGCGCTCGGTCCGGCCAACTATTCGCTATCGGACGTGCTTGCAGCACTTGCTAATCCGAGTGCGGTGGCCGCGCAACTTCGGGTGATCATCTGGGATATCCGCATGCCGATCGCCCTGATGGCGGTCACGGTCGGGGCATCGCTGTCGGTTGCCGGCGCGCAGATGCAGACCATCCTCTCAAACCCACTCGCAAGCCCGTTCACGTTGGGAATCTCGGCCGCGGCGAGTTTCGGCGCGGCGCTCGCGCTGGTCGGCGGCGTCTCGCTGTTTCCCGGCGCCATCCAGTACATGGTGCCGCTCAACGCCTTCCTGATGGCGATGGCCGCGGCGCTCTTCATTCATTTCGCCTCGACAATGCGAGGTGTGAGCGTCGAGACCATCGTGCTGCTCGGCATCGCGCTGGTCTTCACCTTCAACGCAGCCTTGTCGCTGCTCGAGTATCTGGCCTCCGAGCAGGCGCTCGCAGCGGTGGTGTTCTGGACCATGGGCAGTCTGACCAAGGCGACATGGCCGAAGGTCTGGTTCACGGCGAGCATCCTCGTAGTGACCGTCCCCTTGTTCATGAAGGATGCCTGGGCACTGACCGCACTACGGCTCGGCGACGACAAGGCGGCCAGCATGGGCGTCAATGTGCGGCGCCTGCGGCTGCAGACAATGATGATTGTCAGCCTACTCGCCGCCATCCCCGTTTCTTTTGTCGGCACGATCGGCTTCGTTGGGCTGGTCGGTCCGCATATAGCGCGCATGGTCGTCGGCGAGGATCAGCGCTTCTTCTTGCCGGGGGCCGTTATCTGCGGCGCGCTTCTTCTGTCCGTAACATCGGTGGTGAGCAAAATGCTCATTCCAGGCGCCATCCTGCCGATCGGCGTGATCACGGCGCTGGTGGGCGTGCCGTTCTTCTTCGTCCTCATTTTTAGCAACAGGAGACGCGCATGGTAGCGCTCGCGCTAAAAGGTGTCGGCGCGACCTATGGTCGGGTCAAGGTTCTCCAGGATGTCGGGATCGACGATCTTCGCGGCGGCAGCGTGACCGCGATCATCGGGCCCAACGCGGCCGGCAAGTCCACGCTCTTCAAGCGCATCGCCTCGCTGATCAAGGGGCCGGGGCTGGTCGAGCTTTCCGATACCGAGGCCGGTCCGCGAACGATCTGTTACATGCCGCAGGACACCGGCGCCAATGCGGTTCTGACAGTCTACGAGTCGGTCTTACTGTCGGCAAAGCAGGGCAGCGGTTGGAGGGTTGCCGACGAGGAGCTGGCGGCAATCGACCGGCTATTGAAGGCGCTGCGCATCGACGAACTCGCGTTTCGTGGGCTTGGCGAACTTTCCGGCGGCCAGCGCCAGCTGGTCTCGCTTGCCCAGGCGCTCATTCGCAATCCGGAAGTCCTGCTCATGGACGAGCCGACCTCGGCGCTCGATCTCCACCGGCAGGTAGAGGTTCTGGACTTCATCTCCGCCACCGCCAAGCGCGATGGCATGATCATCCTCATCGCGCTTCACGATCTAAATCACGCACTGCGCTATTGCGAGAACACCGTCGTCATCAGCAACGGCAAGATGGCGGCGAGCGGCAAGACCAGCGACGTGATCACCAAGACCATGCTGCGCGATATCTACAAGATCGACGCTCGGATCGAACACTGCTCGCAGGGAACGCCGCTGGTCATCGTCGACGGCGCGATCTGATGGGTTAGCTCTGCCTAGACTGCAACCTTCGCTGCGCCAAAGACCTTGGCGCGACGGACGGTGACGAAACCGCGGTCACCCGCCTTGACGGCACGCTCGGGCTCGACATTGAATTCGAGCTGAGCGCCACTTTCAGTGCTCGCCAGAATGCGGCGACCATCCGGCCGGTCGAGCACACGGTCGACGCTGGCGCCGATGCCGGGACCGTCCCCTGACCAATCGAGATCGGCCGGGCGCGCATAGATCTCGCCGGTGCCATCGGCAATACCGGGTGCCGCGACCGAAGCGCCACCGGTATAGGCGACGCCGGAGCGGATTTCGGCCGGCAACACGTTGGCATCACCCAGGAATTTCATCACGAAGGCCGATTGCGGATCACGGCAGACCTGCTCGGGCGTGCCCTCCTGAACGATCTTGCCGTCCTTCAGGATGACGACGCGGTCTGCAAGATCGAGCGCCTCTTCCTGGTCGTGGGTCACGAAGATGGTGGTGATGCCGAGCTCGTGGTGGATCTCGCGCAGCCAGCGGCGCAGGTCGTGACGCACATTGGCGTCAAGCGCGCCGAACGGCTCGTCCAGAAGCAGCACTTTCGGATCGACCGAGAGCGCACGGGCCAGCGCCACGCGCTGGCGTTGACCGCCCGATATCTGCGCCGGGAACCGGTCGCCCAGCCCCTCAAGCCGCACGAGGCGGAGCAGTTCGGTGACGCGCGCTACGATCGCGGCCTTGTCGCGCTTGACCTTCGACACCTTCATGCCGAAGGCAATGTTTTCGGCGACCGTCATGTGCGGGAAAAGCGCATAGTGCTGGAAGACGAAGCCGACGCCGCGATCGCGCACCGGAATGTCGGTCGCATCCTGATCGCCGAAGAATATCTGGCCGCCATCCGAATATTCGAGGCCGGCGACCATGCGCAGGATCGTGGTCTTGCCGGAACCCGATGGCCCCAGCAACGCGAGAAGTTCGCCGCTGCGAATATCCAGCGAGACGTCGCGCACGGCGCGGAACGTGTCGAAGGTTTTGACGACGTGGTCGAGGCGGATCTTCATGAGTTTTTCTCTGCTGGCTGGGCAACGAGGACAGGACGCGCGGCGGGCTTGGCGCTGCTGGAGCGGCGGCCGGCTCCCTGGCGCTCGAGCGCCACCTTGGCGATGATGGTGAAGATGGCGATAACCGCCAGGATCGAGGCGGCGGCGAAGGCGCCGGTTGCCTGATAATCGTGATAAAGCAGCTCAATGTGCAGCGGCAGCGTATTCGTCTGGCCGCGGATATTGCCCGAGACCACCGAGACGGCGCCGAACTCGCCCATCACGCGCGCATTGCAAAGCACCACACCGTAGAGCATCGCCCATTTGATATTCGGCAGCGTGACCGAGAAGAACGTGCGCCAACCGGACGCGCCGAGTGACGTCGCCGCTTCTTCGAGATCGCGCCCTTGCGCCTGCATCAGCGGTATGAGTTCGCGCGCGACGAATGGCGCGGTCACGAACATCGAGGCGAGCACGATGCCTGGGATCGCGAACAGGATCTTGATGTCATAGGCCTCAAGCGTCGGCCCGAAGATGCCCTGCAGCCCGTAGACGAAGAGATAGGCAACGCCGGCGACGATGGGCGATACGGAGAACGGCACCTCGATCAGCACGAGCAGGAAGCGCTTGCCCCAGAAATCGAATTTGGTGATCGACCATGCGGCCGCGACGCCGAACGCCGTGTTGATGGGCACCGCGATCAGCGCGGTCAGCACCGTCAGCATGATCGCATGCAGCGTATCGGGATGACTGATTGTGGCGCTGTAGACCTGCCAGCCCTTGGCGAAGGCTTCGACGCCGATGATGACGAGCGGCGCCAGGATGAGGAACGCGCCGATGATCAGCACAAGGCTGATCAAGGTGCGCCTGACGATCGGCTGATCGCCGACGCGCGGCGGTTTGCGGCGGGTGGGAATGCTGCTCATGATCAGTTCCTCACCGTGTATCGCAGCGCCCGCGCCTGCATCCAGTTGGTCAGCGCCAGCATGACGAAGGCCGTCAGCAACAGGACGGAGGCGATCGCCGCGGCCGCCTGATAGTCGTACTCCTCGAGCCGGATGAAGACGAGAAGTGCGGTGATCTCCGTCGACATCGGCTGGTTGCCGGCGATGAAGATGATGGCGCCAAATTCGCCGAGCGAGCGGGCGAAGGACAAGGACACGCCGGCGAGCAGCGCCGGCGTCAACAGCGGCAGCATGACCTTGCGGAAGATCGTCCAGTCCGAACCACCCAGCGACTGCGCAGCCTCTTCGTAAGCGGGGTCGAGATCTTCCAGAACCGGCTGCACGGTACGGACGATGAAAGGAAGGCTGGTAAAGCACATGGCGACCATGATGCCGATCGGCGTATAGGCAACCTTGATGCCGATGCCTTCAAGCACGGATCCGAACCAGCCGTTCGCCGCAAACAGCGTTGTCAACGCGATACCGGCCACTGCGGTCGGCAGTGCAAATGGCAGATCGACCATCGCATCGACAAGCCGCCAGCCGGGAAAGCGATAGCGCGTCAGCACCCAGGCAAGCGCGAAGCCGAAAAACAAGTTGAAGATCGTGGCGCCGAGCGCGGAAAACACCGTCACCCGGTAGCTGGCCAGCGCGCGCGAGGATGACACGATGCGCCAGTAGTCCTCTGGCCCAAGGCTTGCGGCCTTGAACACCAGGGCAGCCAGAGGCAAGACGACGATAAGGCCGACATAGAGAAGGGTCACACCCAGCGACAGGCGTAATCCGGGCAGGACATTGCGTCTCAAGCGGTCATTCCCTGTTTCATAAGTCCTGCTCTATAAGCACGATGACGAAAGTGGCCCGGCAGGCAAAGGCCAGCCGGGCCAAGAGATGTGATATCCAGTTAGTGCTTACCGGCTGCCATAAAGCTTGTCGAGAATTCCGCCGGAGGCGAAGTGTTCCTTCTGGATCTTTTCCCAGCCGCCGAAGGTATCGTCGACATTTACGAGACGGATCGCTGGAAACTGATCTTTGAACTCGCCGATCACCTTCTCATCGCGAACGCGATGGCCGAACTGCGCGGCAATCCGCTGGCCTTCCTCGGTGTAGAGGAAGTCGAGATAGGACTTCGCAAGCGTCTCGGTGCCATGCTTGGCGGCGACCTTGTCGACCACAGCGACGGGAAACTCGGCAAGCAGGCTGACGGACGGGATCACGCCCTGAACCTTGTCGGAACCGTACTGCTTCTCGATGCCGCGCGTCTCCGCTTCGAAGGTGATCAAGACATCGCCGGTCTCGCGCTCGACGAAGGTCGTCGTGGAGGCGCGGCCGCCGGTGTCGAAGACCGGCACGTTGTCGAAGATCTTGGTGATGTAGGCTTCGATCTTACCTTCGTCGCCCTTGTAGGCTTCTTTGGCCCAGGCATAGGCGGCGAGATAGGTGTAGCGCGCATTGCCCGATGTCTTCGGGTTCGGGAAGACCGCATGCACGTCGTCACGCGCTAGATCGTCCCAGTCCTTGATGTTCTTCGGGTTGCCGGCGCGCACCAGAAAGGATGGAAAGGAGTAGAATGGCGAAGCGTTGTTCGGGAACGCCTTGGTCCAATCCTTGGAGACGAAACCGTTCTTTGCCAGGAAATCGATGTCCGTCGACTGGTTGAAGGTGACGACGTCGGCTTCCAGCCCCTCAATGATCGAGCGCGCCTGCTTGGAAGTGCCGGCATGCGATTGATCGATGGTCACACCGGGATGCTGCTTGATGAAGGCTTCGTTCTCGGAGGCGAAAAGCTCGCGCGAGACGTCATAGGATGCGTTCAGAAGCTTCGTAGGCTCTTCGGCACGGACCTGAACGGAAAAGAGGGCGGCAAGCGCTGTGCCGAGAATGAGAAGGCGTTTCATCTATCGCTCCGGTGTTTTGTGGTGCGGTGAAACTAATCGCAAGGCGACCTGATCGCGAGGAACCACCGCCCCCGGTTGCGGACCGGCTTAGAAATTCTGTCCTTTTTTTGCCATATTTCGCGTCGGTTTTACTTCATCGACGTTCCGCCCTTCTCGCGACGTTTTCCTAAGCCTCTGCCAATAAAACGCTTTTCGAGTATCGGGCACTTGAGCCTGCCGCATGACGATCGGCGGGAGGTCATGGCTCACCGGCCCAATACATAGCCCTTGCGCTCGGTCAGGCTTTGGCGTATCACCCTGGCATCACAGGGGTGCTCCGTAATGCCGGGGCTGAGATACGGTCGCATGATCGTGGACCCTCAAGCTGATCTGGATAATGCCAGCGGAGCGAGGTAGAGCGATGTTTTCCGGCGCGCAGATTTCACTATATCCCATGACCGACGATTTCGTCGGTGTCATCACCCATGCGCTTTCTGCGCTCGATCCCCATCGTGACAGACTGCGGATCGAGACGGACGACATTTCGACGCTGATCATCGGCACGCCCGACGTCGTCTTCGCCGCCATGCGCGATCTGTTTGCGGCAGCCGCCAGCAGCGGCAAGCATTGCGTCCTGCACGCTACCATTTCGCGCGGCTGCCCCGGCGAGCCTGACGATCCGATCTGCCAGACGCCCGAACTGACCGGCCCCATGGCGCCGCTTGATGAGCGCAAGGCCCGCGCACACCAGGCGGTCAAGGACGCGCCTGTTATCGGCCAGGAAACGGCCGCGCAGTTTTCGCTCTATACGCTCGGGATCGACGGCCACATGGGCGAGATTTACGGCTGCATCGACTTCCTGAAGAATTCCGGTGTCTTCGAGAAATCGAAGAACTTCTGCACGAAGCTGCGCGGCGACACCGGCGCGGTTTTCGCGACCGTGCATGAGGCGCTGGTGCGCTTTGGCCCGCCGGCGGGCCATGTGACGATCGACCTTACCGTCTCGGCAAACAGCCCGTCCAAGCGCTAAGCGCCGACCCAGGCTCGCCCAAACGGTTGCTCCATGTCGATATCACGCCCGCCTTCACGGCAGGTCTTTCACGGCCTGCAACACAACATCCGCTCCGCTCTGAGCCGGGCCCTGCCGGCAATCGCGGCCGTCTGCCTTTTGGTGGCAGCTTGGGAGGCCTATGTCCGCCTGTCAGGCATCTCGCCCACGACCTTGCCCGCGCCGTCCCGCGTGCTTGCGCAGACCTTCCAGTCCCGGCAGGCCCTGTTCGACAATACGCTCCCGACATTGAGGGCCACGCTTGCCGGTTTCGGCTGCTCGCTTGCGGGCGCCTTCACCCTGTCGGTGCTGATCGACTTCTGCAAGTCCCTGCGTCGCGCACTGTTTCCGCTCTTCATCATCAGCCAGACGCTGCCGCTGGTCGCCATCGCGCCGTTGATCGTTCTGTGGTTCGGCTTCGGCCTGATGCCGAAGATCCTGCTGGTCGCGCTCGTTACCTTCTTCCCGATTCTGGTGGCGCTTTGCCAGGGCTATCAATCGACCGAGGACGAGCTGCAGCAACTGGTTGCCTCGATGGGCGCGCCGCGCTGGAAGCAGTTCCTGCTTACCCGCCTGCCATCCGCCCTGCCCTTTTTCTTCGCTGGGCTGCGTATATCCATCACCTACGCCGTCGTCGGCGCGATCTTCGCGGAATACGCGGGTGCTGCCAAAGGGCTCGGCATCTACATGCTGAACGCCAAGAACAATTTCCGACCCGACCTGGTACTGGCCGCAGTGTTCGTCAGCGCCGCGCTGACCCTCACGCTGTTTTCCCTCACCGTCATCGCCGAACACCTAGCCATGCCATGGGCGAGACGCGGAAAGGGAAGCGGCCGATGACCGTGCTGCGCTTGGAACTCGATCACATCACCTGCCGCTACGACGAAACCCCAGTGCTGTCGGACATCTCTCTGACAGTCAAACCCGGCGAATTCGTCTCCATTCTCGGGCCCTCGGGCTCTGGAAAATCCACGCTGTTCAAGCTGCTCACCGGCGCTCGCAAACCCGATGGCGGCAGCATGCGCTTCGAAGGCCATATGCTAAACGGAACAATCCGCCCCTTTGCCTTCATGCCACAGCGCGACGCTCTGATGCCGTGGCGACGCATAGTCGACAACACCACGCTCGGTCTCGAGGTTAAAGGCATACACCGCGCCGAGGCGCGCCGGCGGGTGCTGCCGCTGTTTTCCGAGTTCGGCCTCGACGGCTTCGAGCAACATTATCCGGCGGAATTGTCCGGCGGCATGCGGCAGCGCGCGGCACTGCTGCGCACCGTGGTCCAGGACAAGCCGATGCTGTTGCTCGACGAACCATTCGGCGCGCTCGACGCATTGACACGCGCGGGCATGCAGCGCTGGCTGGAAGAGATGTGGTCGCAGTATGACTGGACCGCGATGCTCGTCACCCATGATGTGCGCGAAGCGGTCTATCTCTCCGACCGCATCTATATCTTTTCGCCCCGCCCGGCCCGCGTTATCCGCGAGATCACCATCGATCTCCCACGCCCGCGCATACTAGACGGCGCGGCGCGTGCGCGCGCGACCGAGATCGAGGCCGACATTCTCAACACGCTCTTCAATGCCCCGAACGACGCCACAAGGACCAACTTGGAGGAACCACGATGAAAAACGCGATGCTGACCCGCCGCGCAGCCTTGGCTTCGGCCGCAGGGCTTGCTCTGACGCTGCCAATATCGCCGCTTCTGTCGAAGCCGGCCCGCAGCGAGGAGAAGCGCCCTGTCAAGGTCGCCCTGGACTGGACGCCGAATACCAACCACATCGGCCTCTTCGTGGCCCGCGACAAGGGATTTTACCGCGATGCGGGCCTCGACGTGGAGATCCTGCCCTACACGGACACTTCGGCAGGTACGCTCGTCGCCAACCATGTCGCTGATTTCGGAATTGTCGGCACCATTGGCCTCATGGCCCAGCGCACGGCAGACGCCGATCTGGTGGCGACCTACGCCGTCGTCCAGACAGAGACCGGACGTCTCGTCTTCAATGCCGATCGCGACGACATTCGCAGCCCCAAAGATCTAGACGGCAAGACCTATGGCGGCTTCGGCAGCGCCTGGGAGAACGCGCTGATCGGCTCGCTCATCCGCCATGACGGCGGCAAGGGCGAATTCGAGACCGTGACGCTCGGCACCTCCGCCTATCAGGCGCTCGCCAACGGCAGCGTCGATTTCACGCTTGAGGTTTACACCTGGGAGGGCGTGCAGGCGGAACTCGAGGGGATGAAGCAACGCGCCTTTCGCTACTCCGATTATGGCGTTCCGGACGAGCACACGACGCTACTTGCCTCCAGCCAGGCATTTCTAGACGAGAAGCCGGACCTCGCCCGCGTCTTCCTGGGGGCGACGCGCAAGGGCTTCGAGTTCGCGGTGGATCATCCCGACGACGCGGTCGAGCTCATGATCGCGGCCAATAGCGACGCACTGACCAATCCCGCGTTGGTCAAGGCCTCGTTGAAGGCGCTGATCGACGGACACTACTTCCGCACACCGGATGGCATCACCGGCCGCATCGATCCGGCCAAGATGACGGCGATCGGCGACTATCTCTTCAAGTCGAAAATACTGAAGGATGCCAATGGCAAGACACTTACAGCAGCGCCGGATTTCGCGCCGTACTTCAGCAATATCCCGCTCGACGCTGCTTGAGTTAGAAATCGACCGAAAAGTCGTCGCGGAATCTCGCGGCAGAACCTTCACTGTATGAAAAGAGGCGGCGTTTCCGGAACGTCGCCTCTTTCCATTTCACTTGCCAGCGAGGCAAGCCAGGCTTCGTCGAGAGGAAAAGTGCTCGCACTCCCGACTTAAACTTGACTCCAATGATCAAGATAAGTAAGCAATGCTGACGTAATCGAAGGTCAGCCATCGGCGGCCGTTACGCGGGTCCATTTCGACGATGACAGCACGCGCCTACAGCAAAGTGACGGTCCTCACGGCAGCGATTGCGCAGCCGGCCGCCACGCGTGCGTCCACGCATACCGCCAATAAAAAACGCCTTTAAATCGCCAGCGGAGGAGCGTGCCAGGTCACCTGCGGCTCCGCCTGCGGGACTGAAACGACACGCGCCAAGGCGCGACCAAGGGAGACGGGCAGATGAGCGCACAAGACAGGGTCACGGGCCTTTACGACATCAGCGAAGACAAGAGCAGCTGTGGTGTCGGCTTCATTACCCGCAAGGACGGCGTTCAGACCCACGACGTGCTGAAGAGGGGGCACGAGGCGCTCTGTGCCGTCCCTCATCGCGGCGGCATGTCGGCGGAGGGCGTCGGCGATGGCGCCGGCATCTCGGTCGATCTCTCCCTCTCCTTCTTCCGCGGCCTCACCGGCAAGCCTGATCTCGCGACCGGTCGCTTCGGCGTCGGCAATTTCTTCCTGCCGAACAACCCAGGTGAGCACCAGCGCGCGGCCGATATCATCGAGGCGGCGCTCGCCGATGAGGGCTTGCCCGTGCTTCTCGTGCGAGACGTGCCTGTCGACAATGACGCGATCCGCCCGATCGCCATGCGCTACCAGCTGCCGATCCGCCAATGGGTGTTCGCAGCTCCTAAGACCGCGAAGACGCCGGCCGAATTCGACTGGCGCATCCACAAGGCACTGCTTGCCATCGAAGCCATTGCCTATACCGATCCAGCCTTGGCCGGCTTCTATCCGCTGTCGCTCAGCGCCCGCACCCAGGTCTTCAAGGGCCGGTTGAACTCGAACGAAGTTCTGCCCTACTTCCGCGACCTCGTGGATCCCGCACACCAAATCCATACCATGTATTTCCACACGCGCTTTTCCACCAACACCGACCCGCACCCCTCCATGGCCCAGCCCTTCCGGCTGATGGCGCATAATGGCGAACTGAACACCGACAAGAAGAATCGCCTCTCCGAGGCCGCGATCGCGCTTGCCCGCAATTCCGCGATCATCCGCCCGAAAGGCCAGTCCGACAGCTGCCGTCTCGACCAGACCCTGCAGAGCCGCGTCATGGAAGATGGCCTCGATCTCGTCACCGCCGTCGTCTCGATGATGCCGCCGGCCTGGGAGAACGACGAGACGCTGTCTAAGGACGTCAGGGCAATGTTCGAGTATTTCTCGCTATACGAGGAGAAGAACGACGGCCCGGCCGCGCTGATCTTCGGCAACGGCACGATCGTCGGCGCCAGGCTTGACCGTCTCGGCCTGCGGCCGCTGCGCACCGTCGAGACCTCCGACTATCTCTGCGTGATGTCTGAAGCAGGCCAGATCGCCTTTCCGCCTGAGACCGTCCTCCGGCGCGGCCGGATCGAGGCCGGCGGCATGCTCTACTTCGACCACGCGGCCGGCCGATCCTTCTCGACATCAGAAGCGCTCGATATGCTCGCCGCACAGCGCGACTACAAAACGCTTCTCACCGAGGCCCGCATCCGCCTTGAGGACCTGACCGAAATACCGGCCGACCAGCAGGGATCCCCGCTCCGCTATAATGGCGATCTTGAGCGTCATCAGCGCTACGTCGCCTATTCGCACAATCAGGAAAGCTTCAAGTTCCTGATGGATCCGATGCTGGCGACGGGCGCCGAGAAGATCTCGGCAATGGGCTACGGCAATGCGATCAACGCCCTTTCAGACCAGGAAGGCGGCGTTGCCAAGTATTTCTCGCAGCGTTTCGCCCAGGTGACAAACCCGCCGCTCGACAGCATTCGCGAAGCCGACGGCATGACATTGCGCGTCGCGCTCGGCGCCAAGCCGAACACCGGCGCCAAGGCCGCCCGACAGATCGTCGTGCGCTCGCCGATCCTCACCCATCTCGACATGCTGAAGATCCGCGAGCAGAGCGAGACGCCGCTGCGTCGCTTCGAGATGCTATACACGCCCGTTGCCGGCGATGCCAAGGCCAACGAGCAGGCGCTGGAGGACGCGATCTCCAGGTTGTGCGACGCGGTGGAGGCCTTCGCGGCCGAAGAGGGCGGCATCGCCGTCGTCACCGATCGCCATGTGGCGCGCGACCGCGCGGCCCTGCCGATGATCATCGTCATCTCCGCGCTTAACCAGCGCCTGATCGAGACCGGCCTTCGCCTACGGGTCTCTATCATCGCAGAGAGCGGCCAGATCTCCTCGTCTCATCATATTGCCGCTGCGCTTGGCTTCGGTGCGTCCGCCGTTTATCCGCTCGGCGTTCAGTTCCGGGCCGAGGAGAAGTTCGGCGCCGACGCCGACAAAGCGTTCAAGCGCTTCGCCAAGGCGGCGGAAAAGTCGCTGATGAAGACGATGGGCAAGGTTGGTCTTTGCACGGCCGAAAGCTACATCGCCGGTGAATTCTTCGAGCCCAACTTCCTCGACACCAACGATCCCGTGCTGCGCCGCTATTTCCCGAATGTGAAGACCCCTGTTGGTGGCGTGAACTTCACCGTCATCGCTCAGGCGGTGTGCGACTGGCACATGCGGGCGCTCACAGTCACCGGTGAAAACGCTATCCCGCTGCTCGGTCTCTTCAAGGAGCGCGCCGAGGGCGCCGGTCACTCCTACGGCACGACCGCGGTGCGTGGGTTCGTCGACATGACCGAGGAGAAGATTGATTTCGAGCGGATGGCCAGCGACACCGACCAGTCCGAATTCTTTCGGCTCCTGCCGCTCAACCGGCTGGAAGATGCCTTCGGCCTCAACGATGCCGCCTATTACAGCACCAGCTTCGAAAAGCTGACACCCGAGGCGATCGACCGCTTCGAGATCACGCCCGGCTACCGCGCCTTCGCCCGCATGATGATGGAAGAGCGCATGAGGCGCCCAGCGGCATTGCGAGATGTGCTGGATCTGCCCGCCGATGTCAGCTTTTGCAGCAATGCCGAGGATTTCAGGCGCGAGATGGGCCGATTTTCCCGCATTGGGAACAACGCCTTCATGGTGCGCGGCCTTGCCTGCGAAAGGACCGGTAACGACGAGTTCCGGCTGCGGTTGACGGCCTCCAATGGCGGCCAGCTGACGCTGCTTTCTGCGCTTGCACAATCGCTGGTGAAGCGCTTCGAAAGCGACATCGTCGGCCACTGGCTGGAAGCAGGCGCTCTTGCCGTGCAGGCGAAGGGCGAGGCCCGCGACTATCTCTCGCTGCTGCGCACCGCGCCCGCGAGCATCCCACTTTCCGAGGTTCAAAACGCAAGCGAGATCACGCCGCTGCTCGCCTCCGGCGCCATGAGCCACGGCGCGCTTGTCGCTGCTGCCCATGAAGCGGTCGCCCACGGCACCAACATGGCCGGCGGCATGTCAAACTCCGGCGAAGGCGGTGAGCATCTGTCGCGCTACGGCACGATCCGCGCGTCCAAGATCAAGCAGTTCGCCTCAGGGCGCTTCGGCATATGGGCGGGTTATCTCGCCGATCCGATGCTGGAGGAGATCGAGATCAAGATCGGCCAGGGGGCCAAGCCCGGCGAAGGCGGCCAGCTGCCCTCGCCCAAGGTGACCGTTGAGATCGCGGCCGCCCGTGGCGGCACGCCCGGCGTCGAGCTCGTCTCGCCTCCCCCTCATCACGACACCTATTCGATCGAGGATCTGGCGCAACTCATCCATGATGCGAAGGCGGCGCGCGTGCGTGTTGTCGTCAAGCTCGTCTCGTCGGAAGGGATCGGCACGATCGCCGTCGGCGTCGCCAAGGCAGGCGCCGACGTCATCAATGTCGCCGGCAATACCGGCGGCACGGGTGCCGCTGCCGTCACCAGCCTGAAATACACCGGACGCGCCGCCGAGATCGGCATCGCCGAGGTTCACCAGGCGCTTTGCGCCAATGGCTTGCGCGAAAAGGTCACGCTGCGTTGCTCGGGCGCGCACCAGACGGCCAGCGACGTCATCAAGTCTGCTTTGCTTGGAGGCGACAGCTTCGAGTTCGGCACCACCGCGCTGATGATGCTGAAGTGCGTCATGGCGAAGAACTGCAACATCAAGTGCCCGGCCGGGCTGACCACCAACCAGGAGGTCTTCAACGGCGATCCGAGGGCGCTTGCGCAGTATCTGCTCAACATCGCCCACGAGACCCGCGAGCTCCTGGCATCGCTCGGCCTGCCGTCGCTGCGCCAGGCGCGCGGGCGTTCCGACCTCCTTCATCTCCTCGATCACCCCTCGAGCGTCGGGCAGCTTGACCTCCGCGCGATGCTTTGCGTGGTCGAGGAGGTGAAGATTACCGACCCCGTCTATATGGAGAAGGACTACGCCGTCGATGATGGCTTCCTCGAGCTCGTGCAGTCGGCGTTTATCGAAAACGGCAAGGCGACCGTCGAACTCGGCGGCAACCGCTTCCTCAACAACTGCAACAAAAGCGTCGGCGGGCAGCTGGCGGTCGATATCGAGCGGATGCTGAACTACGAGATCGATGCCGCCACGGCAGCCACCCTGCCGGCCGTTCGCCGGGACGAGCGCGGCCGCCGCTTCCTCGAGCCCGGATCGGTCAATATCGCGACCTCGGGTTCAGCCGGACAATCCTACGGCGCGTTCTGCAATGACGGCATGGTGCTCACCCATACCGGCACCTGCAATGACGGCGTTGGCAAGAGTGCCTGCGGTGGCACCATCGTCGTCAAGTCGCCGGGCGGCGGCTCCGACGAGGCGGGCGGCAACGTGTTGATCGGCAACTTCGCGCTCTTCGGCGCCACCGGCGGCCGCACCTTCGTGGAAGGCCAGGCCGGGGACCGTTATGCCGTCCGCAATTCCGGCGCGACATCAGTTGTCGAGGGCGTCGGCGACTTCTGCTGCGAATACATGACGAATGGCGCGGTTCTCAACCTCGGAAGCTTCGGCAAGGGCTTCGGCAATGGCATGAGCGGCGGCTTCGTCTATCAGTACGACCCCTATGGCGATCTGCCGAAGAAGGTCAGTCACGACTCGATCCTGCTCGGCTCGATCTCCGACAAAGGCGATGAAGCGGCAATCCATAGCCAAGCCGTGCACATGCTGCTCACCTGGCACCTGACTGCGACCGGCTCGTCCAAGGCGCGCTGGCTCTTGGAGAACTGGGAGAGCGAACACCACAATTTCGTCTATGGCATGCCGCGGGCGCTGCTGTTGTACCAGGATAGCGACGCGATCCTGAAGGCAAAGGCACGCAAGGAGCTGACCGAGGAACTGGCCTCGGCGCTGGCTGCCCATCAGGTCCGCAAGTTCAAGCTGGCCTACCGCGACCGCAAGCCGGTGCTCAACGGCCGGGTGCCCGGCTACGGGGAGACTGACACCGACGAAATGTTCGCGCTTCTCAACAATTACACCGTGCTTTCCATGGCACAGGGGCTGGCGATGGCGCGTGTGCCCAACGCACTCGGACCATCCGAGCCGGCCGTGGAAAAGGCTGTGCGAAACCTCATCCTGACGGAGGATTTCGCGCTGATGAGCAAGCTGATGCGGCACGCACGCGACGCGATCGATAGCCACAGCGACGAGCAGCTGGCGGTGATGATCGCCGCCAAGCGGCTCGCCGACTACAAGGAGGCGCTGGCGCGCCGCAACATCCTGTCGATGGATAGCCCCGGCACCTACGGCTGGATCATCCACCAGCATGCCCGCAACATCGGAAGGATCGGGCGCCTGCCGAGCTTCGAGGAGCTGTTCGCCAAGCGCGCCGTCTCCGACCTGACGACATCTGCCAGAACCAGCCGAGTGTGACGATGAAAGTGCCCTATATCCCCGCAGACGCCCCCTTCAATGGCGACCAGCGCGCCTGGCTTTCCGGCTTCCTGGCTGGCCTCCACTCTCGCCTGGCAATGGATGGTGACGGCAGCAACGCCGTAGCGACAGCGCCGCAGCAGCAGGCATCAAGCCCACTGCATATCCTCTATGGCACGCAGACCGGAAATGCCGAGGGTGTGGCCATGGATACCGCCGCGGCTGCCCGGGCCGCCGGGATGCAGCCGGTGGTCGAGGCGCTCGACGATATCGACATGGCTCGCTTCGCAACGATGAAGCGGGTTATTGTGGTTGTATCCACCTATGGCGAAGGCGAGATGCCTGATAATGCCCAACTCTTCTGGGAGGCGCTTTCGGCCGACAGCGCTCCCAGGCTTGAAGCCATGAACTTCGGCGTGCTGGCGCTCGGCGACACCGGCTATGATGGCTTCTGCCAGGCGGGAAAGCTGATCGACACCCGGCTGGAGCAGCTCGGCGCCCGCCGGATGGCGGACCGCCTGGATTGCGACGTGGATTACGAGGATGCCGCATCGGCCTGGGTCGGCGAGACCCTGCCGGTCGCAGCAGCGATCGACGGCGGAGCCGCAGAGCCGGCGGAACTGGCCGAAGCGACGGCCCTGCCTGTCCGCGAGAAGTCGCAATGGAACAGGAAGTCGCCCTATCCCGCGACCCTTGCCGTCAACCGGTTGCTTTCGGGCGCCCGATCCGCAAAGGAGATCCGGCATTTCGAGTTCGATCTTGGCGATAGCGGATTGGTTTACGAAGCTGGCGATGCGCTGGGCGTCATGCCAGTAAACAATCCGGCCCTTGTTTCGGCCATTCTGGAGCGCTTGGGTGCCGACGCGGAAGCGGCCGTTTCCGGCCTCGCCCAGCCCCTGGGCCGAGAGTTGACGACCAGCTTCGAGATTTCCACGCCTTCGCGCGAGCTGATCGCGGAGATCGAAAGGCGCGCCAGCCACGAAGAGCTCAGCCATATTCTGCGCCATGGGGACAGGCAAGCGCTGGAGAACTGGCTGTGGGGCAAGGACAGTCTCGACCTCCTGCAATTGCTCCCCGAGAACGCGATGAGCGCCGCCGATTTCGTCGGTCTGCTGAAGCCGCTGCAGCACCGCGCCTACTCGATCTCCTCGAGCCCGCTTGCTGCCGAGGGGCGCGTGCACCTGACCGTTGCCAGCGTGCGCTACACCACCAACGGCCGCGAGCATGGCGGGGTCTGCTCGACCTATCTGGCGGATCGAACAGAAGGCGATCTGGCCGGCATCTTCGTGTCGCAGAACAAGGCATTCCGCGTTCCCTCGGATGATTCTACCCCTGTTATCATGGTCGGCCCCGGCACTGGCATCGCGCCGTTCCGGGCCTTCCTGCAGGAGCGGCTGGCGTGCGGCGCGACGGGTCGGAACTGGCTATTCTTCGGCGACCAACACCGGGCGGACGATTTCATCTACGAAGAGGAGCTTGCTGCGATGAGCAGCGCCGGGCTGCTGACGCGGCTCGATCTGGCCTTTTCCCGCGACCAGCAGGAAAAGATCTACGTGCAGACCCGCATGCGCGAGAACGGCAAGGCGCTCTACGCGTGGCTGGAAGAGGGCGGGCACTTCTATGTTTGCGGCGATGCAACCAGAATGGCGCGCGACGTGGATCACGCCCTGCACGACATCATTGCCGTCCACGGCGGCCATTCCGCTGATGCCGCGACGACCTACGTCAACGAATTGAAGCGACAGAAGCGATACGTTCGCGACGTCTACTAGGGCCGGGACCGACTGGGCCCGTCACAATCCGAACATGCCATAGAGCGGTCGAAAACATCGGCCGCTCGAACGCGTTAATCAACACGGACCAAGTGCCGGGTAGGAAAACGTGAGCGTTCGTGCTCTCTTGGCACGGCGCGGTGTCATTTCGGCACGCTACTGGCTATAGTTTATTGGATATTAAGAACGTTGAACGAGACTCGCCTAGCCGTGACAGCGAAGCATGTAAATCGATGCAGGCAAGAATCGCTTGCATGAATGGCATGGCGGAAAACATGGAACATGAAGGTTTCGATTTACCGTTCCTCCTCAAGGAGATTGATATCCTTGCGGATGAACTCAGCAAGCTGCCCCCTTCGATGGACAGGACAGCGCTGGAACTTAGGCTGGCACAGATGCGCCAGATCGTTGAACTGCGACACAAGCGCCGCAGCATGAAGAACCTCGATCCCAACTGACGGCTCGACTGTTATCATGTGGTACACTCGCCTGCCGTGGATGTGGCAAGCGAATGCCCCGCTACCTACTCGTGACATGAGCGCGCTGTCGCCCGTATTGAGGATTGTGCTTCGAAATCCCCGGCAAAGAGGCTAATAAGCGCGCAAACCAACGAGAGGAATTGGCCATGGAACCGGAAACCGTAACGATCGACAACCGCAACGACTTCTCGCTTTGGGCGATCGAGCACGCCAAGCTGATTGTCAGCGAACAGGGAACGGCGCTCGCGCTTGCGGCGCGAGACATGGGTGACACGGAGATCGGCCAGGCTGGCAACGCGCTCGGCCAAGCGATTGCCGACGCTATGCTGGAAGTTTTCGATGGGCTGATGAACGGCGTTGCCGAGGAATAGCAGGCCCGCAGTTGTTCTGCTGACCTGAAAATGTGCAAGAATGAGCACTCGATATTCTTTGGGAACTTTTCTGCAGCTGGGGGGTTTTATCTGCGCAACGTATTGAAATCCGCGTTGCTGGATCAGCAAGCCCAATGCAGTCCAACCAAAAAGCCCGGTGCAGCCCCTCGCACCGGGTTTTTCACGTCCGCAGTCAACTGCACCACGTGCACCCACGCTTGATGCATTAAGAACATGCTATATATTAAGAGCGCGCTGGCAGCCCCACACGGGCTGTCGCCAATAAAATGCGCTTCGAGGGGTAGAAAGCGTTGGACACGAGACCATGGACGATCCCTGTTTTGGTCGCCTGCCGTCGTACCGGCGCCGTTTACACGGTCACCAGTACTCGTGAGGCGCTCAAAATGCTTTTTACCGCCTGGCCGGTCGCAGAGGGCAAGGCCTACTTTTCCGCCCTGGAAGTGTGCGACGGCGTCGCGATCGGCAAGGCATCGCCGGAAGATGCGCGCCTCGCCTTTATCGCCGCGGCCGATGAGGCCAAGGTGCCTTATGACGTGGTACCCGCCGCACCGGTCCCGCTATAACCGCTTCAGCGCGCTCACTCCTCGACGCCTTCCTCGAACGTGTAGGACGCGCACATTTCGTCGGAGCTTTTCGGCGCATGATGACCGGTAAACACCGCGATAGCGGCCAAGCCATCTCCGGCGGACCAATCCACGACATAGGTGACCGGCCCGGATCCACAGAGACGATTACCGTTCAGTAACTCGGGGTCGGAAGGATCGGCCACTCGATAGACCGAAGCCGGTACACGCTCGCCATCGACGATGAAGTGATCGGCGACCAGATTGGAGAACGACAGCTCGTCACCCGTTTCAAAGGTGATGCTGAAGTCGTCCATCGAGATGTCGCCGGTGACCGACATGGCCGTGTTGCTGACGGCCTTGTACGCGTCGGCCCATGACGGGCTCGCGGCCGACAGCATGGAAAAAATAAGACAGGATTTGAAGAAGCGCACGGTGACCTCGGGAGCAAAGGCAGGCACGGTAGAGCCGTGCCCGCGCGATATTACTCGGCTGCTGGTTTCAGGGAGCTGATGATCGCCTGGAGTTCAGGCCCATGTGCCTCCTGTGTCCCCTGCGATCCCCAATAGGTGATGACGAGCAGCTTGCCTGGTTTCGGTGAGAGCAGCGAGAGGCCGATATTGACGGCGCCGTCATTGTCGGTGCCGGTCCAGTCGAAGTTGGTCATGTCCATGCCGTTGATCGGCTCGTCGGACTTCTTCTGTGTCGAGCCGTCAACCTTCACGCCGTTCTTTTCAAGAAAGGCGATGGCGTCGTCGATGACCTTGTCCGTGCTCTTCTCGTCAGCGACGTCGATCGAGAGATAGATGGCCGAGTCATCGGACGTCGCCTGGATGCCGGTTTCGGTTTCCTCGGGTTCCCAGCTGTCGGGAATGGCGATTTGCGCGATGGGCGCGTCGCTCGGGAATGCAAGCGTCTTGGCCTGACTGATGCCGGGTATGAGGGCGGCAAGAAGCGCCCCGACGATAATCGTCTTCATGTAAGGTCCCTGGGGGTTAGAGAACATGTGTGCGGGTGCATATTAGCGTTGCGACGTTAAGAAGATCCGCACGCAGTCGCAGCGAGTCCGCTCCACCCCAGAAATGGTTTAGGCCCAGAAACAGTTCGGGCCGGCGTGGACATCATGTCCGCGCCGACCCGTTGTTCGAAAGACCGACTTTACTCGCCGGGAACGATCGACGCGCTGTTGCCGTGAGCCGCTTGCAGGCTATCCGCAGGCTTCGGCGCCTTCCAGGCGATCAGGCGGTAGAACATCGGAATGAAGAAGGTCGCGATGAACGTTGCCGCGAGCATGCCTCCGATAACGCCCGTACCGATGGCGTGACGGCTGGCCGAGCCCGCACCCGTGCTGACGGCCAGCGGCACGACACCCAGGATGAATGCCAGCGACGTCATGACGATCGGGCGGAAACGCAGGCGGGCGGCTTCGATCGCAGCCTCGCCGGCCGTCAGTCCCTCCTGGCGCTTCAAAACGGCAAACTCGACGATGAGGATGGCGTTCTTGGCGGCCAGACCGATCAGCGTGACCATACCGATCTGGAAGTAGACGTCGTTTGTCAGCCCGCGCAGCATCGTTGCTAGCAACGCACCAAAGAGCGCGAACGGGATGGCGGTTATAACTGCCAACGGCAGCGTCCACTTCTCGTACTGCGCGGCAAGGATCAGGAACACCATGATAATGCCGAAGAGCATAGCTTGCGTTCCAGCGCCCCCCGTTGCCAGTTCCTGGTAGGCCGAGCCTGTCCAGGCGATCTGGTAGCTCGCGGGCAAGGTCTCGTTGGCAACCTCCTGCAATGCGCGGATGGCGTCACCCGACGTATAGCCGGGAGCCGGGTTACCGGTGACTTTGGCCGAGTTGAACGCGTTGAAGCGTTCGACCTGGTCCGGACCGATAATGCGGGTAACCTTCACCAGCGCATCCAGCGGGATCATGTTGCCATTGGTCGAGCGGACGAACACTTGGCGGAGATCGTCAGGCGATTGGCGGAAAGCCGATTCCGACTGCAGATTGACCTGATAGTTGCGGCCGTAGAGTGTGAAGTCGTTGACATAGAGGCTACCGAACGTCGCCTGCATGGCATCGAAGACCGTGTTGATCGGCACGTCGAGCGCCTTTGCCTTCTCGCGATCGAGATCCGCGTGGTATTGCGGAACGCTAGCATCGAAAGTGGTGCGCACGGCAGTCAGCTCGGGGCGCTTGGAAGCCGCAGCCACGAGAGCATTGGCCTGTTCGGCAAGGTTCGCGATACCGTTGCCGCCACGGTCCTGAACATAGGCTTCGAAGCCACCCGTGGTGCTCAAGCCCTGGATCGGCGGTGGATTGAAGGCGAGAACCATCCCGTCCTTGATGCCGCTATTGGCACCGATGATCGGCCCGGCCATGTTTCGGGCGTCCAGGGCCGCCGTCGTGCGCTCCTTCCAGTCATCGAGAATGATGAAGGAGACACCGGCACTGCTCTTGATGCCGCCGGCGAGGATATCGAAGCCGGAAACCGCAAAGACGTCATGAACGCCCTCGAGCCTGGAGGTGTTTTCGACCACTTGGTTCATGACAGCTTCGGTGCGCGGAAGCGCTGCGGCCGGTGGCAAGATTGCGATCTGCAGTACCCAGCCCTGGTCTTCGTCGGGAACGAGCGATCCCGGAATGGAGTAGAAGAGATAGCCTGTCGCACCGAGCAAGGCGCCAACCAGCACAAGTCCGATGGCAAAACGCTTGACAAAGAAGCGAACTCCCGCCGTGTAGCCCGACGTCAAGCGCTCAAAGGCGCGATTGAAGACGCGAAACGGCAGCGCCGGTTCGTGATGACCTGGCTTCAGGATCAGGCCACAGAGAGCGGGCGTCAGCGTCAGAGCGACGATGCCCGATAGGATCACGGAGATCGCGATCGTGACGGCGAACTGCTTGTACATCTGGCCCGCAAGCCCGCCCATGAAGGAGACGGGGATAAAGACCGAGCAGAGCACGAGCACGATGGCAACGACCGGTCCGGTCACTTCGCCCATTGCCTTGATCGCCGCGTCTTTGGGGGACAACTTGTCCACCGTCATCAAGCGTTCAACATTCTCAAGAACCACGATCGCGTCATCCACGACGATACCGATCGCCAGCACCAGGCCGAAGAGTGTCAAGAGGTTGATCGAGAACCCAAGCAGGTACATGCCCGCGAAGGTACCAATGATCGAGATCGGAACTGCGATCACCGGGATGAGCGTCGCTCGCCAGTTCTGCAGGAACAGGTACACCACGATGACGACAAGCGCGATCGCTTCGAAGAAGGTGTGGATGACTTCCTCGATCGAGACCTGAATGAACTTCGTCGTATCGTAGGGGATGCGATAGTCAATCCCATCGGGGAAGGACTTCTTCAGTTCCGCCAGGCGCGTTGAGAGCTCGTGCATCGTGTTTAGCGCGTTGGCGCCCGGCTGCAAGTAGATCGCGATCGGAACTGCCGGCGTACCGTTGAGGCTGCTCTGCACCGCGTAGCTTTTGGTGCCAAGTTCGATGCGCGCTACATCCTTCAACCTGAGCGTCGCCGCGTTGCTGGTCGAGCGCAGGATGATGTTTCCGAAGGCTTCCGGATCCGTCAAGCGGCCTTGTGTCGAGACGCTGTAGGTAAAGGGCTGGCCGGTTGCGCTCGGTTGATCTCCAAAACGACCGGCGGCGAACTGCGAGTTCTGTTCCTGGATGGCTGTCGACACGTCGCTCGGCGTTAGGCCGTACTGCGCCATCTTGTCCGGCCGCAGCCAGACGCGCATCGAATAGTCGATATCACCCAGAACGTTGACGTCGCCAATGCCGGGAAGACGCTTCAGGTCGTCGATGACGTTCAAGAGCGCGTAGTTGCCGACATAGGCGCGGTCATATTGCGCGTTGTTGGAGAACATCGCCACGAAGGCAAGAATGGAATTCGAGCGCTTAGCGACAACGACACCCTGACGGGTGACTTCCTGCGGCAAGGTCGAGGTCGCACGCTGGACACGATTGTTGACATTGATCGCGGCCTGGTCCGGGTCGGTGCCAAGCGCGAATGTCACCGTGATCTGCATGGTGCCGCTGTTGGAGTTCGTCGATTGCATGTAGAGCATGTTTTCGACGCCGTTGATTTGTTGCTCGAGCGGCGCCGCAACGGTCTGTGCGACCGTCTCGGCGCTGGCGCCGGGATAGCTCGCAGTCACAACGACCTGCGGCGGTACAAGCTCGGGATACTGTGCAATCGGCAGGGCCCGCAGGGCCAAAAGACCCGCCAGAACAATGACGATGGAAATGACCGCCGCGAAGACCGGACGGTCGATAAAGAACCTATTACCCATCAGTTTGACGCCGTCTCTTTCGTATCCTTGCCACCGTCGGCCGCGGCGGCTTCAGCCGTCGCGTTGACGGCCGAACCCGGCCGCACCTTGATGACGCCCTCGGTAATCAGCTGGTCACCGGCCTCGAGACCCGAGTTGACGATCCAGTTGCTGCCGACTTTCTGGCCGAGTGTAACCGCATTGATCTTTGCCTTGCCGTCCTTGCCGACGGTGTAGACGAATTGACCCTGCGGCCCCTGCAACAGCGCCACCTCGGGGATGACGATCGCGTCATCGGCGGTCACGCCGCTTACTGTGGCGCGTACGAACTGGCCGGGGATCAGCTGGCGATCCGGATTGTCGATGATCGCACGGGCTTGGATAGTGCCCGTGTTGACGTCAACGGTCGCGGACGTGAAGTCGACAACGCCTTCGTGGTCGTAGGTCGAACCGTCGCCGAATGTCAGCTTGACGCGCAGCTTCTGTTCCTGGCCCTTGCTCTTCATCAGATCGATGAGATGGCGGACTTCGCGCGCCTCGGAATCCGAGAAAGAGAAGTTGACGTAGACAGGGTCCAGCTGGGTGATGTTGGTCAGCAAGCTTGAATCAGTGCTGATCAGGCTGCCTTCGGACATCTGCTCAAGGCTCGTGATGCCGCTGATCGGAGCAGTCACCTTGGTATAGCCGAGATTGAGCCCGGCGGTCGTGACCTGGGCCTGAGCGGAGGCGACGGCCGCCTCGGCGAGCTCGCGCGCCGAAATCGCATCATCGCGGCTCTTTTGGCTGCCGACATTCTGGTCAAAGAGACTGATGTTGCGCTTCTCCTCGCGGATGCCCTGATTGAGCTGCGCCTGCGCCTGTTTGAGCCCGGCCTGTGCCTGCATCAGTGCGGCTTCATAGGGCGCGGGATCGATGAGAAATAGTACATCGCCCGCCTTGACCTGGGCGCCCTCGACGAAGTTGCGCTTCAACAGGATGCCGCTCACGCGGGCGCGGACCTCCGTCTGGCGAAACGCCGAGACACGCGCGGCGTATTCGTAGCTCAGCGGTACAGAGCTGGCGGCAACTTTCACGGTCGTAACGGACGGAGGAGGCGGGGAAGCAGCCTGCTGGGCCATTGCCACGGAGGACATGAATATTGATACAGCCGCCACAAGCACGCCGCTGCGAACGGTGGAAAAACGCCGCTGATTTGTATTTTGCACTATAGTCGCCTTTACTTGGGCTCGATTCACCGAGCAACCTGGTTCCCTCCTCCCCTTGGCTCCTCCGCCAAGCTTTATTCCGGTTTGAAAATTGGCCAGCGAGGTTCCACCCGCAAGCAACCAAACGAATTTCGCTTGTCGCTCGCCTTGCCTCGAAGAACCTGCGCACGTCGATCAGGAAACAGCCGGCATTTTGCCTCTGCTTCCGGTTTCTTGTTTTATATCCCGTATTTAACAGCCAACCTGAGCGGAGCTCGGTCTTAGTGTCTACCTAACAGCTCGGTCCGAACATGTTAAGATGGCCAAATCAGCATAGGGCTATAAAGCACGTTCATGAATGGCTCTCCGCCGGCAGCAAGCGCGGAGTCGCCGGGTGGTTTCCGGGGCACTCAAATAGAAGCCATGCCATCATAAACCTACTCTAAAGTATCTTTTTATCTTTGTTATTAGCCGAACCTAAATTCGCCATATCTGCGCAGGCAAAGGCCGAGCATAGCCGCTTGAGTGGCGACGTATCGACGCAAGCAACTTTTTGTGTTCACTCCCCATCGCCATCACTCCGATGACGCGCAAATTAACGATTGGTTAACCATATCCGTCGTTTAGAATGATTAACGGCCGTCTGGTCGTTGATTCGAAGTCCGGGCGCCAAAATTGCGCCGGATACGGGGAAATACGATTGCGGCGATCGGAAACATGGGTTTGCTAAGATTGATGGCCCTTGCTGGGTTGGCTGGTCTTGCTGCCAGCTGCACATCGACTGGAAATATCAGACAACCGAGCGCCGCTGAAACAATTGCGAGCGAGAAGGCGCTTGTCCTGCCGCCCCCCGGCGGGCCGTCGATCGTGAGCGTAGTGGAGCAGAAGCGCGGCAATGGCGTCGATCAGTCGATTTCGCTGTTCACCTCGTCCTCGGTCCCCGGCCAGAACTTCCTGAAGGTGCAGTTTCTCGGCGGGCGCGGCGAAAATCCTGGTGCCGGCAACTCATCCTATAAAATGGTCAATGAGAGCGCCATTGGACGCGAGATGGCCGCCTCCATCCCCGGCGTGCGGATGGCACGCTCGGCGACCTTCCTGCAAAACAGCTACGGCCCCTTCGGCTACGCCTCCGGCACCAGCCGCAGCGGCGATACCTGCGTCTATGGATGGCAGCAGATCCGGTCCAGCCGCTCCGCCCAGACACAGGCCCGCAATTTCGGCATGATCCAGGTTCGCCTGCGCCTGTGTGACGCGCGCGCGACCGAGCGTCAGTTGCTGGGTGTGATGTACGGATATACCGTTATCGGCACGTTCAACGGCGAAATCTGGAACCCTTACGGCATGACGCAAGGGGGCGACCCCCCCATCGGGCGGCCGGGAAACCCGATCTATCCCGACGAAGGCGGTTATCGCTCCACACCGATGCCGATCGGCTACGAACCGGCGCCGACGCAGACCTTCTCGCGCCCAGCGCCGGTGCGCCGCGCAGCGGTTCGCCCTGCCGCCACGGCACCGGCGGCGCTGACTTTGCCGCCGGCGATCGGCCCGCGCGTGCCGGGACCCGACCTTTCCGAAAACGTGCCACAGGCTCCGATGGGTGCACCCACGTTGCCCAATGCGTCCGCGCGCCAGCACGCCTCGCAACAGACGATGACAGCGACCGGCGTGAACGTGCCGTCGCCGGAATGCATCGGCAACACGGCGGCAAGTGCCGCCTGCCAGAGATGACGATCAGCTAGGCCGGCACAGGAAACGGTGCCCGGCGCAATGCCTTTGAAGGAAAGCCGATGCATAAGGCCCGCAGCATCTTGATCTGGGCAGTGGTTGCGATCTGTGTGGTCGCACTGGTGACCCTGCCGGTGAATTTGCAGGCGCAGCTGATCGCCAGCATTACCGTGGTCGCCGTGATGGCGATCATCAAGGGCTTGAAGGGTGAAGGCACATGGCGCCTGATCGCGCTCGCCTTCGGTACGGCGATCGTCATGCGCTATGTCTATTGGCGAACGACCAACACATTGCCCCCGGTCAACCAGCCTGAAAACTTCATTCCCGGCCTGCTGCTCTATCTCGCAGAAATGTATAGCGTCGCCATGCTGGCGCTCAGCCTCTTCATCGTCGCGACACCCTTGCCGCCTCGTCCTTCGCGCGTGGGAAAGCTCCAGCGTTTTCCGCACGTCGACGTCTTCGTGCCCACCTATAACGAAGATTCCCACCTTCTCGCCAACACACTCTCGGCCGCCAAGGCGATGGACTATCCGGCGGACAAGCTGACCGTCTGGCTGCTTGACGACGGCGGGACCGTGCAGAAGCGCAACTCGAACAAGCTGCTCGAGGCGCAGGCAGCCGTCGCGCGCCACAACGAACTCAAGCAGCTCTGCGAGGAAATCGGCGTCCGCTATCTCACGCGCGAACGCAACGAGCATGCGAAAGCCGGCAATCTGAACAATGGTATGCAGCATTCGACCGGCGAACTGATCGCGGTTTTCGATGCCGACCACGCACCTGCGCGCGACTTCCTGCTTGAGACCGTCGGCTATTTCGACGACGATCCGAAGCTTTTCCTGGTCCAGACGCCGCACTTCTTCATCAATCCCGATCCGCTGGAGCGCAATCTGCGCACCTTCGACAACATGCCGAGCGAGAACGAGATGTTCTACGGCATCATCCAGCGCGGGCTCGACAAATGGAACGCGGCCTTCTTCTGCGGCTCTGCGGCGGTTCTCAGCCGCAAGGCGCTGGAATCGCAGAACGGTTTCAGCGGCATCAGCATCACCGAAGACTGCGAGACAGCACTTGCACTTCACGGAAGCGGCTGGAACAGCATCTATGTCGACAAGCCGCTGATTGCCGGCCTGCAGCCGGCGACGTTTGCGAGCTTCATCGGCCAGCGCAGCCGCTGGGCGCAGGGCATGATGCAGATCCTCAGGTTCCGCTTTCCGCTGCTCAAGCGCGGGCTGACGATCCCGCAGCGCTTCTGCTACATGTCGTCGACGCTCTTCTGGCTGTTCCCCTTCCCGCGCACGGTCTTCCTGTTTGCGCCGCTGTTCTATCTCTTCTTCGACCTGGAAATCTTCACCGCCTCCGGCGGCGAGTTCCTGGCCTATACCCTCGCCTACATGCTCGTGAACCTCATCATGCAGAACTACCTCTACGGTTCGTTCCGCTGGCCGTGGATTTCCGAGCTCTACGAGTATGTGCAGACGGTGCACCTGCTGCCGGCGGTGATTTCGGTCATGCTCAACCCGCGAAAGCCGACATTCAAGGTGACAGCGAAGGACGAGTCGATCGCCGTCAGCCGGCTGTCGGAAATCAGCCGCCCTTTCTTCGTCATCTTCGCGGTGCAGATCATCGCGCTGATCGTCACCATCTACCGCATCTATACCGAGCCCTATAAGGCCGACGTCACGCTCGTCGTCGGCGGCTGGAACCTGATCAACCTGATCATGGCCGGCTGTGCGCTCGGCGTCGTGTCGGAACGCGGCGAACGCGCTTCGTCGCGCCGCGTGCGCGTCAACCGTCGCGCGGAGTTCGGCATCAACGGCAAGTGGTACACGGCGTCCATCGAGGACGTGTCGGTGCACGGCGCCCGCCTGCATGTGTTCGACAAGCAGCTGGAGCAGTCCTTGGTCGGCGTCGAAGGCGAAGTTCGCTTCCGTCCGTTCAGCGGCGCCGATCTCGAAACGCTACCGCTCGTGGTGCGCAACATTCAGCCGACGGACGGACTGCTTGCGGTGGGCTGCCAGTATGTCCCGAAGAGCGCGCTGGACCACCGGCTTATCGCCGACCTGATGTTTGCGAACTCGGCGCAGTGGACGCAATTCCAGGAAGGCCGTCGCCGCAATCCGGGCCTGATCCGCGGAACGATCTGGTTCGTCGGTCTTGCGTTTTATCAAACGAGCCGCGGCCTGGTCTATTTCTTCCGCAGTATGCGGCCGGAGCGTGAAGAGCAGCGGCAAGTCTCGAAGGTGAATGGCTGATGCGGAAGATCGCCACATCCCTCGGTTTCCTGTTTGCCGCCACGGCTCTCGCCTATGCGCAGACAACGCCCTTCGACATGACTGGCGAACGTCCGCCCGAGGCAACGCCAGCGGTGCCACGCTTGACGATTCCGGCGACGCCTCCCGCTTCCGCTCCAACAACAACGCCGGCGCCGACGGTCGCAACGCAGCCGCCCGCGACACCCGCACCCGCCGCCCCACCGGCAGCCGTTACGCCTCTGCAGCCTTTCGCCGTCACTCCCGCGACACCGACGGCGCAACAGCCGGCATCGCCGCCAGCGCAGACGGATGCACCTGCCACGCAGCCAAGATCAGCACCGCCGCCGCCACCAGCAGGGCAGGCTGCGACACCAGCAGCACAGCCGCCGCAGAAACCGGTAACCGAAACGGCGTCCGCTCCCCTGCCTCCCGGCACATCGCGCCGCTATGTGGTGCCCTTCTCAAAGCTTGGGCTGGACGGCGAATATGACCGCAAGTCGTGGTCTGTCTACCTGACACCGGAGCAGGCCGCGGCGCAGGCGACCTTCAACTTCACCTACCAGAATGCCATCGTCGTCGCGCCCGAGAGCTCGCAATTCACGATACTGATCAACAACAGGGTGATTGGAGAGCAACCCGTCGGCTCGCCCGATGGAGCTTCGACCGTATCTTTGAGCATCCCGCCGCGCCTGCTGCAGCCCGGTGCCAACCTGTTGACGATCGAGGCGAAGCAGCGCCATCGTACCGATTGCAGCGTGCAATCGACGTATGAGCTCTGGTCGGACATCGACCCATCGCAGACCTATTTGAGCTTTGTCGGCGAAGAGGCCGCAAAATTCTCGAGCACCGATGCAATCCGCGCGATCGGCGTCGACGGCGCCGGCCAAACCGCGTTCAACTTCGTCGTTCCCGCGCTCGAGCAGCCGGGAACAACAAAACCACTTCTGAGGCTGGTGCAGGGTTTGTCGGTCCTCAGCGGCATGCCGAACCAGACCATGTCGTTTACAAGCGGCTCCCTGCCCGCCTCGTCTCCTGGCCGGATGACGGTCGTGGTCGGCACGCCCAGCGAATTGCAGCCACTGTTTGCGGTTCCCGTCGCCGCGCAGACTGCTCCTCTTGCAACCTTTGCAACCGATCCACGGTCTGGCCAGACTGTGCTCTTGATTACCGGACCATCCTGGCCGGCGATCGCCACGGCAATAGAAACGATCGTCTCGACAACCGACCGCGCCGTCACCGTACGTCGCGACGCGCTCGCCACGCAGCGCTGGACCGCGCCCGATGCGCCACTGATTTTCGCCGACAAGACGATTTCTTTCTCCCAGTTGGGTGTAAAATCGACCGAGTTCTCAGGACGGCGCTTCCGTACGACCTTCAACATCGCCGTACCGGCCGACTTCTACGCCAACGCCTATGGCGAGGCGACGGTGCTGCTCGACGCCGCCTATACTCAGAATGTGCTGCCGGGCAGCCATATCGACGTCTACGTCAACGGCAACATTGCCTCGACCCTACCAATCACCACGAAGGGCGGCGGCATCTATCGACACCTGCCAATCCGCGTGACGATGCGACACTTCAAGCCCGGCTTGAACTCGGTATCGATCGAGACAATCCTGCAGACGGATGAGGACAATGTGTGCGTGCCGGGCACGGCTGCCGGCGCGGGACCACGCTTTGCGCTTTTCGACACCAGCGAGTTTCACATGCCCGACTTCGCCCGGGTCGGCCAACGCCCCAATCTGGCGGCACTCGCCGGAACGGGTTACCCCTACAGCCGCGCTGCATCTCCGACACCGCTCTTCATCGACCGCGTGGACCCCGACACGCTCTCCGCCACGGCAACCGTGCTCGGCCAGATGGCCTTGATGGCAGGTCGGCCGATCGACGTCGAACCCGCCGCCTCGCCGGGCGCGATCGGCGAACGCGACGCCATGTTCGTCGGCTCCATTTCGCAGATGCCTCAGGCGGTGCTTTCGCAGCTCAACATCGCGACGACCAGCCAGGCGACATGGCGGCCGCTAGCCGCGACGCAGACGACGCCGAGCGAGACCAACGTAATGTTCGACGAATGGCGCTCCAAGGTGAGCGGCGGCGTCTGGCAGGGACAGATTACCTCGTTCCAGGAATGGCTGCGTCGCAACTTTGATATTTCGCTGAGCACGCTGCAGTTCATTCCCGGCGCCGAGCAGGTGTTTACGCCCTCCAACACGAACAGCTTCCTGATCGCGCAAGGCGCGAATACGGCGGGCAACGGGACCTGGACGATCGTGACCGCGCCATCCGCCAAAGATCTCAGGGAAGGTGCTGATGCCATGACGTCACAGCTGAACTGGCCCGAGATCGAGGGACACGTAACAACCTATTCGGCCGTGACCGGCAAGATCGATACTGTCCCGGTCAGCCGTTTCGATTTCATCGCGACGGAGACCTGGACCTTCGCCAACTATCGCCTGATCGCGGCGAACTGGCTCTCGACCAATGTCCTGTCCTACGCGGTGCTGCTCGTTGTGTTGTCGCTGCTGATCGGCGTCGCCACAGCCGGCATGCTTGGCCGACTGGGCCGTCGCGAATGAGGGGGTGGCTGACCATAATGGTGGCGGTCGCGTTCGCATCGCTGCTTGGCTTGCAGCAGCCCGCATCCGCGCAGACGGCGAAGATCGATGCAGCGTCGTGGAGTGCCTACAAGGCAAAGTTCCTCGACCCCACCGGCCGCATCATCGACAATGCCAACGGCAATATCAGCCATAGCGAGGGCCAGGGCTACGGCATGTGGCTCGCCTACCTAGCAAACGACCAGGCCGATTTCGAGCAGATCTGGTACTTTACCCGGACAGAACTGCTGCTGCGCGACGACGGCCTCGCGGTCTGGAAGTGGGACCCATCGGCCAAGCCGCATGTGACCGATGCCAACAACGCATCCGATGGCGACATGCTGATAGCCTATGCCCTGGCGCTGGCGGGATCCGCCTGGAAGAACAACGATTATCTGGAGGCTGCCGCCAAGATCGCGAACGCGCTTCTGGCCCATGCTGTCGTAAAATCGGGGGGGCGAACAATCCTGCTCCCTGGGGTCGAGGGCTTCACCGTTCCCGACCGCAAGGATGGCCCGGTCGTCAATCCCTCCTACTGGATCTACGAAGCCATTCCCGTCATGGCCTTGCTTGCTCCATCCGATGCGTGGGGTTCGCTGACCGAGGACGGTTTGACTTTGCTGCGCTCCATGCAATTCGGACCACGCAAGCTTCCGTCCGATTGGGTGAGCCTTCACCGGCAGCCGCAGCCGGCCGAGGGTTTCGATGTGGAGTTCGGCTACAACGCCATACGTATTCCTCTCTACCTCGCCCGGGCGGGAGTTTCGGACAAGGAACTGCTCTTACGATTGTCCTCGGGAATGACCGCCGGCAATGGTGCGCCGGCAACGATCAACTTGAAAGACGGCCAGCCGAAACAATCACTTGATGACGCTGGTTATCGAATTGTTAACGATGTTGTGGCCTGTGTAGCACAAGGAACGAAGCTGCCCGCGTCGTCCCGGCAGTTCGCGCCATCGCTCTACTATCCATCAACCCTTCAACTCCTGGGGTTGGCCTTCGTCGCGGAGAAACATCCAGAGTGCCTTTGAAATCCTCGCTTGTCGCAGTGTCGGTCGCAGTGGTGGTGGCAGGTCTTGTCACCGCGCTGAAGGATCGCGCCGCCATTCAGGATATGCTCGGCCTCAACCAGCCCGCAGCACCCCAACTAATGCTGATGGGGCGGATCAGTGGGCCTGACAGTCCACCCAAGCAGCCGGCTGACATGCAGTCGATCGCCGAGCAGATACAGGCAACGGCAGGCGCGCAAGCCCCAATCAACGCACAGCCGCAAGGCGAACCCGCCGCCCCGCAGCCAGACGCCGTCGCCCAAGCACAGCCGCAGCCACAACAGCCGGCAGCGCAGAGACCGGCAGCCGCGCCGACAAACCCGCAGCCTGCGGCGCCAAAGGTCGACGAGAGCGCGCTTCGCTATTTCGCGAGCCGTGGCGACAAAGCGAGACTACAGGCCGAGATATCGCGACTTCAGGCACTCTATCCGAACTGGGTTCCGCCGGCGGATCCGCTCGCGGTTCCCCAGAGCGGCGACAAGCAGCTTGAGGCGATGTGGCAGCTCTATTCCGAGGGCCGCTACGCCGAGCTTCGCAAGGCGATCGCCGACCGACAGGGCGCTGAAGCCGGCTGGCAGCCACCAGCCGACCTCCTTGACCGGCTGGACGTCGCGGAAGCGCGTGCACGCCTGGTGAACGCCTCTGATCTGAAACAATATGCGACCGTTGTGCAGATCGGCGCGGCGACGCCAAGCCTGCTCACCTGCGCCGATATCGACGTGCTGTGGCGCGTGGCAGAAGCCTTTGCCCGCACGGACCGTACGCAGCGGGCGCAAGATGCTTATACCTACATTCTGAAGACCTGCACCAACCCGCAGGAGCGTCTGGCGACCATGCAAAAGGCGTCCGGCCTGTTGGCCTACGCGCCGATGCAGGTCCTGCTTGGCCTTGAGCGTCCAGATGGAAACGGCGGTCGGGAGTTCGACAGCATTCGCAACGACCTCGCGCGCAATTTCGTCGCCGCCGGCAACGCCAATCCCGACCTCGCGGTCTCTCCAGATTACCTGACCCTGGTGCAGCGGTTGGCCGAGACGCAGGGGCTGGCTTCCGACAATCTCCTGCTCGGCTGGTATCACCTGCGCCGCGAGAACTATGCAGACGCGGAAAAGTGGTTCCGCGCCGCACGCGCAAAGGAAGATTCCGCCAGCGCTTCGCAGGGCTTGGCACTGGCTCTGATCGCGGAAAAGAAGGAACAGGAAGCCGAAGACGTCATGTACAAGTGGCGCAGCGATTCCAAGGACGCAACCGCAACCTATCTCGCCGCCACCGCCAACCTCATGGCGCTGCAGCCGCCGGCGAATATTCCCGAGGAGGTGCTGAGCCGTATCGCGACCGAGATCATCGCGCAGAAATATGTGCCGACAGCGCAACAATTCGGCTGGTACGCACGCTCGCTCAATCAGCCGCAGACAGCTGCGCGCTGGTTTGAAACGGCGCTGCGCTGGAAACCGGATGACGAACCGTCTGCCTACGGCCTGGTAATCACCCGCGAGCAATTGAATGACCACGGCGGCGTCGCGGAAGTGCAGCGCCTGTGGGCTGGGCGCTCGACGCGCATCGCACAGCTTGGCGAGACTTCAGCGCTGACGCCGCAAGTGCGCGCGCCGCTTCCCGGACCCGGTCAGGCTCCGCAGCTTCAGCAGGTCCAGCCGCAACAGGTTCAGGCGCCGCAGACGCAGACCTACCAGCCGCAAGTGATCGCTGCGCCCGCTCCCGTGGTTGCTGCAGCCACGCCGGCCCAACGCTCGATACCGCGACAGGCAGAGCCGAAACAGCAGGCGTCGCGAACCGCCCCTGCCACGCGGGGGGCGCGTCAAGCTCGCGGATGCTCGACGACCGTCGATGCCCGCCTGCTCGATCCACAAAGCGCGCTGAACCGCGGCTGGTGCCTGATGGACCTGAACCGCCCGATGGAAGCCGTCGAGGCCTTCGAGGCGGCACTCGCCAGCCCCACCCGCAAGGTCCGCGAGGACGCTGCCTATGGCCAGAGCTTGGCCTATCTGCGCGCCGGGCTTTCCAACAATGCCGCGGTCGCGGCAACCAAAGCGCCGCAGACCCGCCAGCGAGCAGCTGAACTGCAGGTTTCCATCCTCGCCGATCGCGCGCTGGCCGCCTTCACCGCGAAGCGCTACCGCGAAGCTCTTGTCTATCTGGACCAACGCGCGCAGTTGCAGCAGGAGCGCATCGATCTGATGGTGCTGCGGGGCTACAGCTACATGAACCTGCAGATGTACGGAGACGCCGAGCGCATCTTCAATGCCGCCGCAGCGGTCGGCAGCAAGGATGGATACCGTGGCCTCGCGGATCTGAAGGATGCGACGCATCCCGAAGGCAAACAATAAGCCTTGTAAATCCCCGTGATCCGCGTGACGTGTCCGCAGTCACCCCCCGCAAAGCGTACTCTAGCTTGTCGCTCTTGACGTTCTTCTAAAAATAGAACATAACAAGAACAAATAGCGAGGTAAGCGTATGACCAGAACTGAGGAAGTCATAGCAAACGCATTGGCGGTCGTGGCCGCGTCGCGAGCAGAGCGAGAGCGTGACGCCGAACGAAGACGCCGCGTTTTCGGCAAGATCGAAATCGGCCTGCCGCTGCCCAAGATCAAAGGCCAGCAGCTCAGCCTTGATCTCCACTGATCTGGCTTGCGGTGGCAGGTTTTCTCTTTCCGGGCGGTTTCAATGTCAGGGCGGATCGGGTATCCCCGCTGGCAAGAAAACGAAGACGGGCGAGCGCGTTTGTCCGTCACAGATGAGAAAGCTCGTCCATTGTCGGATACCACGCCTTCCTGCTTCGACCGCCCCTACTCCGCATTCCTTTGCGACATGGACGGCACGATCCTGAGCTCCCTACTCGCCGCCGAGCGTGTCTGGGGCGCATGGGCCGCACGGCAGGGACTTGATGTCGAAGCGTTCCTTCCGACCATGCACGGCGCGCGCGGAGTCGACACCATCGCGAAGCTGAACCTGCCGGGCGTCGATCCGGTCGCGGAAGCAGCCGCCATCACCGAAGCCGAGATCAACGATGTCGAAGGCGTTTTTGCGCTGCCTGGCGCCGCCGCGTTCCTGGCCGCGCTGCCGGTTGATCGCTGGGCAATCGTGACCTCGTCGCCGCTTCGGCTTGCGCATAAGCGCCTGGAAGCCGCCGGTCTACCGATCCCGAAATTCATCGTGACCGCTGAAGATGTGGAGATCGGCAAGCCCAATCCGCAATGCTACATCCTAGGCGCCGAGCGCCTGGGCTTCAGCCCGAGCGAATGCCTTGTGTTCGAAGATGTGCAGGCAGGTATCCTGGCAGGCGAAGCGGCCGGCTCCGATGTTCTGGTCATCACGGCGACGCAGCACCACGACCTCGAGACCTCGCATCCGACACTTCATTCCTACGAGGACGTTAAGGTCCGGATTTACGAGGACGGCAAGATCGGCCTCGGCAAGTAAACAAAAACGAAAATGCCCGCCGCGAGACCTGCGGCGGGCATCTGCTCTTCGGCTCGGGAGAGAGTGAGCCTTAGATGTTGGCAAGCAACTCGTTGATGCGCGACTCCATGTCGGTAAGCGCTGCATCGACATCCTTCTGACCGGTGATTGCGGCGCTCATTTCCTGGCCGATGATGTCCTGGATCGCGAACTGACGCTGAACGGTCGAGGGCAATGCGGTGCCGAGCGTTGCGATCGAGGCGATCGTGTCGCGATGCGGCAGGGCCTTGAACTCCTTGGAGTCGAGAACAGCCTTGACCGCCGGCAGATGACCGGTGCGCGACCAGTCGAAATCATTGTCGTGGAAGAACTTCAGGAACTTGCCAATCGCGGCGTTTTCCTCATCGGAACGGTCCTTGGTCGACACGGCCCAGCTGTGGCCATCCGCGTACTGCGCCTTCTTGCCGGCGAAGAGCTGCGGATACGGGTAGACAGCGTAGCCGCCCTTGTTGAGCGCCGTGCCTGCCGTTTCGGATGAGGCGTTGTAATCGCCGATTACCCAGGTGCCGTTCAGATGCACGCCACCTTCGCCGGCGAGGAAGGCATTGATGCTGGCGGCGTAGTCGAGATCCTTGACCGTGTCGCCATTGTCGTAGATCGCCTTGTACATCTCGAGCACCTTCTTGGCCTCGGGCGTATTGATCTTCACCTGCTTCGGATCCGCGAAGAAGGCGGAATCCTGCTGGAAGAGATAGGTGTAGAGGTTGCGCGTGTAGAGCGCGACCTCGTTGGCGAGATTCTGAACAAAGTAAGGCTTGCCGGTCTTTTCCTTGAACTGCTTGGCCTGAGCGAGCAACTCTTCCGGGCTGGTCGGCAGCTTCGGCGTGCCGTCGGCGTTGACCAGTTCAGCCTTTTTGAAGAGGTCCATGTTGATGTGGTAGAGCATGGTCCAGTTGTCGATCGGCAGGCCGTAAATCTTGCCGTCCTTGGTCACGCCGCCGAGGCTGGCGTCGGTGAAATCGGTCGGTGCGACGCCCACGGACTTCAGCACGTCGTCGAGCGGCATGATCAGGCCCTTGCTCTGGTAATCCGCGAGAACCGACTGGTGGATGGTGACGATATCGGGCGGATCGCCAGCGGCGAACTGCGCGGTCAGCTGGTCATAGCCCGGCCATTCGACCGTGGTCACTGTAACGTGCACATCGGGATTGTCGGCGTTGAACTTATTGATCAGCGAGGTGATGATGCCGCACTCGCCGACCGCCTTGCTGACATCGGTGTTCTTGCCCCAATCGGCATCGCAGGCGCCGAAGAAGCGCTGCACCGTGAGCTCGGTTGCGGCGAATGCCGGCGACGCGCCGACGAGCGCGATCACGGACGCCGCCGCCAGCATGTATTTCCTGAAGTGATGTGTCATGCCCTTCTCCTCCTCTTTGGGGCTTTGCCCCTTTGGCTGGCCTCCTCCCCGGAAGCCGGTGCGACGTCATCGCTTCAAGTCTCAGCGCACAGCGGCGCCGGAGACTGCCGTCACGATGTATTTCTGGAAAAACAGGTAGAGAACGAGAATCGGCGCGCTGGCAAAGACCGCCTGCGACATCAGGAAGCCGAGGCCTTCCGACTGCGCGAAGTTGGTCTGTGTCGAGGCGATGCCGACCGTCAGCGTATACATTTCCTTCTTGGTGCCCGAGATCAGCGGCCAGAAGTAATCGTTCCAGGCGCCGAGGAAGGTGAATATGCCGAGCGTCGCCTGTGCGGGAACCGTCAGCGGCAGAAGCACTTTCCAGAAGATCTTGAAGCGGCTCGCATTGTCGAGCAGTGCCGCCTCGTCGAGCTCCTTGGGGATAGCGCGGAAATACTGCGTCATCAGGAACACGCCGAAGGGCGCCGACAGGCCGGGCAGGATCAGCCCGTGATAGGTGTTGTGGAACTTCAGCCAGCTGAACAGCTGGTGGCGGGCGATCAGCACTGCCTGTTCCGGAACCGCCAACCCCAGGAGCACGATGATGAACAGCGTGTTGCGATAGGGAAAGTTCAGCCGCGCGAAACCGTAGCCTGCGAGCGACGAGAGCACCAGCGTGCCAATGGTAAGCCCGCCGGCGACGACCACGCTGTTCAGCACCCAGCGGAACACAGACGAGGTCGCCAAGATGTTGATATAGTTGTTGATCGTGTAAGGTGCGTTGAAGACGGAGTTCATATCCGCCATCAGTTCCTTGTTTTCCTTCAGCGACAGGCCGATCACCCACAGCACCGGCGCAAGCATCACCAGCGCGCAGAGGATGGCGAGGAAAAGGATCACGCGGTCGCCCAGCGAACGGCCGACCATGTTGCCACCTGTTGCGACACTCATCCTTCTTCTCCCTTCCGGCGCGAAATGACGTACTGCGCCATGGCAGCGATGAGGATCAGCATGAAGAGGATTTCAGAGGCAGCAGCACCCAGCCCGAGGTCCCATTTGGTGAAGGCCGCCTCGTAGATGTAGAAAACGATCGGCTTGGAGACGTTGTTCGGACCGCCCATGGTCATCAGCTTGGCCTGGCCGAACAGCTGGAACTGCAGGACGATCTGGATGATCACGACCAATGCGAAGGTGCGGCGGATGGACGGTAGCGTGATGTACCAGAGCGTGCGCCACCGGCTGGCATTGTCGAGCGCCGCCGCCTCGTAGATATCGCCCGGGATCTGCTGCAAGGCGGAGAGGAAGAGCATCATCGGCAGACCGATGCACCACCAGATGGTCGCGATCGCGATCCCGATCATCGCCAGCTTCGGATCCGAGAGAAACGCCGGCGGCGTGGCGCCGAACCAGCCGTAGATGGTGGCGAGCAGGCCGAAATTGCCGATAAAGACGATGCGCCAGATCAGCGTGACGATGGTGACCGACAAAACCGATGAGGAGAAATAGATCGTACGCAAAGCCGCAGCCGTCCGCGTCTTGCGGTTCAAGGCGAGTGCCAGCATCAGGCCGATGATGGCGAGCGCAGGCACGGTGAGCAGCACGAAATAGAAGGTGTTGCCGATCGCCTGGATGAAGATCTTGTCGCGAAACAGCCGGAAGTAATTGTCGATGCCGACGAAGCGGCCAACGCCGAAGGCATCCGCCTTGTGGAGGCTCAGCCAGATGCCCCAGAACAGCGGCACGACCAGCAATGTCACGAAGAAGAACAGATAGGGCAGAACGAAGATAGCGTTGCGCCAAAGCGGCGCATTGATGTTCTGCACCTTCAGGCGCGCGGAAGCCTTGGCGAGCGTGACGGTGCCAGACAGCGTTGTCTCAGTCATGCCCCGGCTCCTCATTGTGCCAGGCGCGCCCCTCGGCGTCGAAGAGATGCGTTCTGCTGCCATCAAGCGTCAGCCCCACCTCATCGCCGATCGCGACACGGCTGTTGCCAATATCTTCGGCGACGATGACGCTGCCATCCGTGAGCCTGGTATAGAGCAGCGTGCGGTCGCCCAGGCGCTCGAGCACGTCGACCTTGCCCGTCGTGGTGGCGGGTGCGCCGTTGGCGAGCTTCACCGCCTCGGCGCGGATGCCAAGCGCATGGCTGCCGCCTTTGATGCCGGCAGCGCGGATGGCGGTCTTGAGCTGCGTGCCGTCAGGCAGCTTGGCGCTGACGAAGCCGCTCTCTTCGGAGATCCCAACGTCGAGGAAATTCATCGTCGGCGAGCCGACGAAGGTGGCGACGAAGCGGCTGGCCGGACGGGAATAGATCTCCATCGGCGAGCCGATCTGCTCGATCTTGCGGTTGTTCATGACGACGATGCGATCGGCCAGCGTCATCGCCTCGATCTGGTCATGGGTGACAAAAATCATTGTCGACTTCACGCGATTGCGAAGCTGTGCGAGTTCGACGCGGGTGCGCACGCGCAGCGCCGCATCAAGGTTCGACAGTGGCTCGTCGAAGAGGAATGCCTTGGGCTCCTTGACAATGGCGCGGCCGATGGCGACGCGCTGGCGCTGGCCGCCGGAGAGCTGGCCGGGCTTGCGCTCCAAGAGGTGCCCGATCTCCAGCATGCGGGCGGCTTCCGCCACGCGCGCCGAGATCACGTCAGAGGGGACCGCGATGTTGCGCAGCCCGAAGGCCATGTTGTCGGCAACAGTCATGTGCGGATAGAGCGCGTAGCTCTGGAACACCATGGCGATGTCGCGCTGGCCGGGCGGCAGCGTATCGATACGCTCGCCGTTGATAGAGATGGTGCCTTCATCGACACTTTCGAGCCCGGCGATCATTCTCAGAAGCGTGGACTTTCCGCAGCCGGACGGGCCGAGAAAGACCATGAACTCATTGGCCTTGATCGACAGCGACAGGCCGTCGAGCACGGTCATCGAGCCGTAGCGCTTGCTGACATTGCTGATTTCGATATTGGCCGTCATCCGGCTGCTCCCAAGCTGCAGTCAGAATCCGAAAATCCGATATGAACACATGGCTGGCACGAAACGGCGCGAATAGCGCCTGCTTCGAGAAGCAGGCCGCCTTTCGTCCATGAAGGTGCCATAACAGAAGCGGTTGCTCCCATCTTCTCCTCCCAGTGGCACGTCAAATCTGGTTCGCTGACGTTAAATCATACAATTACGATGTCAACATATCTTCGATATGTATCAGCTATCGTGATTTAATGGATCAAGCCTGCAGCCGGATCACGCGGTAGGACAAAGGCGCGATCTTCGCCGTCAGCTTGCCATCGGCGAATGCCGAACCACTCGCCTTCACCGGCACCACATTGTTCGGCTTTTCGGCCGTGTTGGTGATGGTGAGATCCGAATGGGCGACGACCTGGTCGTCGATGACGCTGAGGTTGCCGAATTCGAGCAGGCTGGCGTCGAGATCGAGCGCTTCCGTGCCGTGGCGGTTGACGATGAAGAAGGTGACCGTCTTGGCGTCCTTGTCATGGACGGCCGAGACGTCGAGGTATGGCACGCTGCCGACATCCTCGACCTCGTAGGCCGGGCTGTCGACCATCAACTTCAGCGCCGTGCCCCGGCCATAAACCGAAGCGAAGTAGTAGGGATAGAAGATCGTCTGGCGCCATGCGGCACCGCCCGGCGTCGTCATGATCGGAGCGATGACGTTGACCAGCTGCGCGAGGCAGGCGATCTTCACCACGTCTGCGCGGTTGATGAAGGTGTTCAGGATGCAGCCGACCTGCAGCACGTCCTCGAAGTTATAATCGTCCTCGAGCAGCGCCGGTGCATGCGGCCAGCCATTGGCGCCGGCGAGCGTCGCCTTGTCGCGTTCCTTGGAGTGGTACCATACGTTCCACTCGTCGAAAGAGATATAAACGTCCTTGGTCGAGCGCTTCTTCGCCTTGATGTAGTCGATGACGCCGGCGACCGTGCCAATGTAGTTGTCGAGCTCGATGCTGCGGGCAAGATAGTTGGCCGTGTTCTTGGCGCGGTTCTCAAAATACATGTGCAGCGAGATATAATCGACCTCGTTATAGGTGTGGTCGAGAACGGTCGCTTCCCATTCGGGATAGGTCGGCATGTGGGCATTGGACGAGCCGCAGACGACCAGCTCCAGCGAGCTGTCGAAGGCGCGCATGGCCTTGGCGGTCTCATGCGCCAGTCGGCCATATTCGTCGGCCGTCTTGTGGCCGATCTGCCAGGGGCCGTCCATCTCATTGCCGAGGCACCAGAGCTTCACGTCCCAAGGCTCGGCGCGGCCGTTGGCGATACGCTTGTCGCTCCACTCGCTGCCGCCGGGATGGTTGACGTATTCGAGGAAGTTGCGGGCTTCATCCAGGCCGCGAGAGCCGAGGTTGACGGCGAGCATCATCTCGGTCTTGGCCGAGACGCACCATTCGGCGAATTCGTGCATGCCGACCTGGTTGCTTTCGGAGGTGTGCCAGGCAAGGTCGAGGCGCGTCGGGCGGCTTTCCTTGGGGCCGATACCGTCTTCCCAGTTATAGGCCGAGACGAAGTTGCCGCCGGGATAACGCACGATCGGAACGTTCAGCTCCTTGACGAGATCGATCACATCCTTGCGCATGCCGTTTTCGTCGGCGGTCGCATGGTCGGGCTCGTAGATGCCGGTGTAGACGGCGCGACCGAGGTGCTCGATGAACGAGCCGTACAGGCGCGGGTCGATGTCCGAGATCGTGTACCTGCTATGCGCGGTAACCGCAGCCTTCATGATACCCTCCACTATATCATTCTTTGTGATCCATATCACAATTTGAGGTGAATAAAGCGGAAGCCTCGGCCGGGGTCAAGGGCAAAATTCAGAAAATCGGGTACAGTCTAGCGTGTTCTGATACGCAGCAAGATATCCTGATCGTAATTGCCGAAACCACGACCGAAAATATTGATGCCGCCAGGGTGCTTTGCGTCATCGCGAACCCCGATGCGCAGGCGAATCGAGTGATGCTCGTCGAGTTTCAGATCCGAAAGCGCCACGTCGGAAATGCGCAGTCCATCAACGAAGGCGCCCTCGTCGTTGATGCGGAAGCTCTTCAGCTTGCCGTACTGCGAACCCTTCAGTTTCCACCAATCCGGCGTGAAAACCCCGCGTTTGTCGCCGAAATCGCCGGGGGACGTCCAGGTGCCAATATCGATACCATTGACCGTGAGCGTGATATCAGAGGGCCAGTCGGCGCTGGTGCCGGGCACTTCGGAGCTCAGTTCCATGACGAACTCGATCTCGCGGATGGGGGTGTTGGTCAGCCTGGCATTATTGGGAAACTGGTATTCGACATGACCCCGCGTGAACCATATCAGCGCCGTCTTCATGCGATCTGGATCAAGGAAAGTGTTGGGTACGTCGAGCAGACCGATGATCCCATCCACCGAGCAGAGACCGCAGGGCGCGGTCACATCGTAGCTGGTGTAGAGGCCAAGCGGCATCGCCACCTCGATCGCATCCGGTTCGGTTTCCTTGATTTCATTCTTGAAGACGACAAGGATCTCATCATAGACGCTATGACAGACTTTCTGGTTGCCCTTGCGCGCCTTTTGCGTCTCGGTGCGGATCAACCCCGCCTCCTCCAACATCTGCACATTGGTCGAGACGCTGGACTGCGGTAGCTCAAGAATATCAGCGATTTCGTTGACGTTGAGCGGCCCCTTTTCGTGCAGAAGCTTCAATACGGAAACCCTTGCCGGCGATGCCAGCCCCTTCAAAATGGGCATGCCCTCCTCGGGATCGACGACAAGAAAGTTGCGGCTCATATGGATCCCGTTCGCGGAAGATGAAATGCGTATTACTGTTGTATATCGAATATTTTGATTTGTTCAATTGTCCGAACTGAAATCGCCTGCCTGTTCATGCATTTCCATTCCTGGCTAATTTTACCGGCTGCGTTTCCGTCGTGGTCATGATCCCATGCTATGACGGGACCATCGCAACATGGGGTCGCCGATCTTGAGAGCCACGTTCCGCACGACATTCCTGCTTCTGACCGCGCTGGCGCCGACGCTAGTGGCAGCCCAAGGCTGGCAGAACGACGGCCGGGGAACCTCCATATGGAGCGTGGCGCCGTCCGAGGGGCAGTGCAATGTCAGCCAGGCGAAGAACCTCGCGCGACGTGCCGGTATCATCCGCACCAGTGTGGTCTATCAGGACAACGACACGCTGACGCTCCGGGGACTGACGGAATGGGGCGAACGGCGCGACATCATCTTCGCCAATGTTCGCGGCTGCCCCGAGATCGGTTTCCAGGATGTGCTGCCGTTGAATCAACGTCAGGAACAGCCCCAGCCCCAGCCACAACCGCCGCCAATTCAGAGACGCTAAAAAAGCCCCGCGGCTGAGCCGCGGGACTTCTTGAGGCCGTGACCGGGAGAGAGTTGGTCAGGCGGCCTGAACCTTGCGCGCGGTGCGCGCCCATGCCGGCAGCCAGTCGCCATGCGCGGCCAGCAGTTCGTCCGTCATCGCCCAGATCTGGTCGAGGTCGAGTTCGGCCGCGGTATGCGGGTCCATCATCGCTGCATGGTAGATGTGCTCGCGATTTTCAGTCATCAGCGCCTGAACCGTCAGTTCCTGCACGTTGATGTTGGTGCGCATCAGAGCGGTCAGCTGCGGCGGCAGATCACCGATGAAAGTCGGCTGAATACCGGATGCATCGACAAGGCATGGAACTTCGGCGGCGCAATTCTCCGGCAGCGAGGTGATGCAGCCGTTGTTGCGGACGTTGCCGTAGATCACGGAGGGTTCGCCGGTCCAGACCGAATTGATGATCGAGGAGGCATATTCCTTCGACTGCTTGACCTCGATCTTGTCGGCCGAGCGATAGGCTTCCGCCTGGCCCTTCCAGCGCTCGATCTGCTCGATGCAGCGCTTCGGATATTCGTCGAGCGGAATGCCGAACTTCTCGATCAGGTCCTCGCGGCCTTCCTTGATGAAGTACGGCGTGTACTCGGCGAAATGCTCGGAGCTTTCGGTGACGAAATAGCCGAGGCGGGTCAGCATCTCGTAGCGCACCTTGTTCGGGCAACGCGGGTTCCAGCCCGGCTTCGGAGCGCGACCTTCACGGTAGGCGCGCACGAGATCGGGATAGAGGTCCTTGTAGGAGCCGTCGGGCTGGCGATGCTCGAACTTCAGGTAGAAGGCCATGTGGTTGATGCCGGCCGAGCGGTAGCGAATATCCTCATAGGGGATATCGAGATCGTGGGCGAGTTCCATCGCCGTGCCCTGAACCGAGTGGCAGAGGCCGACCTGCTTGATGGTGGGATACTTCTCGGCGATCGCCCAGGTGTTGATCGCCATCGGGTTGACGTATTGCAGCATGATTGCCTCGGGGCAGACCACGAGCATGTCCTCGCAGATCTTCCACAGATGCGGCACGGTGCGCAGGCCGCGCATGATACCGCCGACACCGAGCGTATCGGCAATCGTCTGGCGCAGGCCGAACTTCTTCGGAATGTCGAAGTCGGTGACCGTGCAGGGCTCATAGCCGCCGATCTGGAAGGCGACGACCACGAAGTCGGCACCTGTCAGCGCCTTGCGCTGGTCCGAATAGGTCTCGGCCTTGGCCTTTGCGCCCAGCGTCGAGATCAGCTTGTTGACGACGATGGCGCTTTCTTCCAAGCGCTGCGGATTGATGTCCATCAGGGCGATGGTCGCGCCCGACAGCGCGGGTCGCTGCAGCACGTCGCCGATGATGTTCTTCATGAAGACGGTGGAACCAGCTCCGATGAAGGTGATCTTGGGGTTTCTTGCCATAATATCCTCCGGCATTGGCAATCAGGCTACCTCGAAAGCGGCTTTGACGAGCCGTTCGGTGTAGGCGGTCTTGGGATTGGTGAGAACTTCGTTGACGGGTCCCTCTTCCATGATCTTGCCATGCTGCATGACAATCACCCGGTGGCAGAGGGCACGCACGACCTTGAGATCGTGCGAAATGAAGAGATAGCTGAGGCCGCGCTCGTCCTGCAGCTTGCGCAAGAGCTCGATGATCTGCGCCTGCACCGAAAGATCGAGCGCCGATGTCGGCTCGTCGAGCAGGATAAACTCCGGCTCGAGCGCGATGGCGCGGGCAATGGCGATACGCTGGCGCTGGCCGCCAGAGAATTCATGCGGAAAGCGCGACAGGATATTGCCGGGCATGCCCGCCGCGATCAGCGCCTCGCGCACACGGTCCAGCCGCTCGGCCTTGGTCGCGCCGAGCTTGTTGACGACAAGTCCTTCCTCGATGATTTGGCCGATCGTCATGCGCGGATTGAGCGATGAGAACGGATCCTGGAAGACGATCTGCATGCGCGAGCGCAGCGGCCGCATCTCGCTGCGCGACTTGCCGTGGATCGGCTGGCGGTCGAAATAGATCTCGCCATTGTCTGCATCGTTCAACCGCAACAGCGCCTGCCCGAAGGTCGTCTTGCCGGAACCGGATTCGCCGACGAGGCCAAGCGTTTCGTGCTTGCGCAGCGTCAGCCCCAGGCTGTCGACGGCCACGAGCTCCTTCAACTCCGGCTTGAAGAAGCTGCCGTGGCGCATCATGAAGGACACGCGCACGCCCTTGGCGTCGAGAATGACCTCGGAGCCCTCGGGCAACGGGTTCGCCTGGCCGCGCGGCTCGGAGCTCAAAAGATGCTTGGTGTAGCTGTGCTGCGGATTGGCGAAGAGCCTTTCCGTCGTGTTGTGCTCGCGCATTTCGCCATGCTGCATCACGTAGACGTAGTCGGAGAACTGCCGGACAACGGTGAGGTCGTGGGTGATCAGGATCACCGCCATCCGCATTTCCTTCTGCAGATTGCGGATGAGGTTGAGGATCTGCGCCTGAACCGTCACGTCGAGCGCGGTGGTCGGCTCGTCGGCGATCAGCACGTCAGGATCATTAGAGAGCGCCATGGCGATCATCACGCGCTGTCGCTGGCCGCCGGACAGCTGGTGCGGATACTGCTTCAGGCGCGCTTCGGGATCGGGGATCTGCACCTGCTTCAGAAGCTCGAGCGCACGCGCTTCCGCCTGCTTCTTGCTCACCTTGCGGTGGACGCGGATCGCTTCGACGATCTGGCTGCCGATCGTGTAGATCGGGTTCAGCGAGCTCATCGGCTCCTGGAAGATCATCGAGATGCGGTCGCCGCGCAGTTTGCGGCGCTCGCGCTCGGCATATTTCAGGATATTGGCGCCGTCATAGTCGACGGTCGATTTCGGCGCGACGACGGCGCGCTTCGACAAGAGCCCCATGACGGTGCGGGCCGTCACGGACTTGCCGGAGCCGGATTCACCGACGATGGCAATGGTTTCCCCGCGGTAGAGCTGGAAGGAAATATCCTTCACCGCCTCCACGGTGCCATGCTCGACCTTGAAGTTGACGCCGATGTTGCGGGCGTCGATGACCGGGCTTTCCGTGTGCGCATCGTGATCGAAGCGGACGGGCGGGGCAAACGAGTTGACGAGTGCGAGAGCCATGTTCTTCACCTCAATCAATAGGGATCGACCGCATCGCGCAGACCGTCGCCGAGCGCGTTGAACGCGAAGACGGTGACGAGCACGAAGCCGACGGGAGCGAGGATCCAGGGATAAGTGCCGATCACCGAATAGTTGGCGGTGTCCTGCAGCATCAGTCCCCAGGAAATCAGCGGCGGCTTCACGGCAAAGCCGAGGAAGCCGAGGAAGGATTCGAGCAGCACGACGCTCGGGATATGCAGCGTGACGGCAACGATGACGTGGCTCATCACGTTCGGGAAGATGTGCTGGAAGATGATGCGCCGGTCCGTGGCGCCGACGGCCATGGCCGCGCGGACGTAATCGATGCGGGCGAGCGCCAGCGTCTTGCCGCGCACTTCGCGCGACATCTGCGCCCAGCCGAGCGCCGACATGACGACGATGACGAAGGCGAGGAAGACATTGGTCGGCGCCGTCACCGGGATCAGCGAGGTTAGCGCCAGATAAAGCGGCAGCTGCGGAAAGGCGAGCACGATTTCCACGAAGCGCTGTACCCAAGCATCGAACGAGCCACCGAAATAGCCGGAGACCATGCCGACGGTGGTGCCGATGACGGTGACGATGAATACGACCGTCAGCGCGATGGTGAGCGAGATGCGCGAGCCGATGATGGCGCGCGCGAGAACGTCACGGCCGAACTTGTCGGTACCAAGAAAATGCACCGGCTGCCCATCGACGGAGCCGAAGAAGTGGCGGTCGGTTGGGATCAGGCCGAGAAGGTTGTACTCCGAGCCCTTGACGAAGAAGCCGAGTACGCGCGGATTGTCATAGTCGGGGCCGACGATCGGCTGGAACGTTACCGGATCGAGCTCCTCGGATTCGCCGAGTGCATAGACGCGCGGCGGATAGGTGAGATTGCCGTCCTTATCGTGGAAGCTCACCATCTGCGGCGGCGCGAAGCCGGTATCAGTGGCCTTGGGGTCCATCGGCGCGAAAAAATCGGCGAACACGGCCATCAAGAGCAGCAGGCCGACGAGGACGAGGCCCATCATGCCGGTCCAGGAACGGCGCAGGCGACGCCAGACCAGCGACAGATAGCTTTCGTTGCCGTTATGCAGACCCTTGACGGTCTCTTCGTGCGGCGGCGGGGGAGCGGAATCGAAGGCGAGCATATCAGGCTCCTCCGTACTGGCGGACGCGCGGGTCCAGCATGGCAAGCAGCATATCGGCGATGATGTTGCCGACAATCAGCGTCGCGGAAAGAACCATCATGAAGGTGGCGGTGACATAGACGTCTCCGACCGCCATCGATCCGACGATCGCGGGACCGACCGTCGGCAGCGAGAAGATGATCGCCGTCTCGATTTCGCCGGTCAGCATATAGGGAAGCACGACGCCCTGGTACATGACGAGCGGGTGCAGCGCGTTGGGTACTGCATGGCGCATCACCACGGCGCTGCCAGACAGACCCTTGGCGCGGGCCGTCTCGACGTATTGCGCGTTCAGCGTATCAAGCAGGTTCCCGCGCATGACGCGCATGTTGTAGGCGAGCCCTCCGAACGTGGCGATGGCGACGACAGGCCAGACGTGGTGGACGAGGTCGGCGAACTTCGCCCAGGACCACGGCGCCCCGCCATATTGCGGCGAGAAGAAGCTGCCGATTTCCGAGACGTTGAAGTGGAAAACCATCAGGTAGACGATGATCAGCGCCATCAGGAAGCGCGGCACCGTCATGCCGAGGAAGGAGATGCCCGAGAGCAGGCTGTCGATCCAGCTATACTGGCGGGTGGCCGCCCAGATGCCGAAGCCGATACCGAGGATCGACGCGAATATGTGACAGACCAGCGCCAGAAGCAGCGTGCGCGGCAGGCGTTCGCCAACGACGTCGGCGACCGGCTTGTTGTAGAACATGCTGTAGCCGAAATCACCCTGGGTGATGATGCCCTTGATCCAGGCGAAATACTGAATGACCATCGGCTGGTCGAGGCCATGCGCAACGCGGTAGGCCTGGGCCTGCGCCTCGGCGGCTTCGAAGGACGCGCCGCTCTGGTTGATCAGCTGCGATCGGATGTAATCGGCATAGTCGCCCGGCGGAGCCTGGATGATCGCGAAGGTCACGATGCTCAGGATGATCAGTACGGGGATGGCGGACGCTATGCGCACGAGCAGGAAGCGTAACATCGGGCTCGTTTCTCCTTGCTGCCAGTCGCGCCTTTCGGTGCGGCCGGCTTGTTGATCTTGCCCGGCCGCGCATCACGCGCGGCCGGTCCGTTTCTTCGGGAGGAGAACTTAGTTGATCGGGCCCTTTTCGCCGGGCTTGCCGGGCAGCTGCTCAGGGAACAGCTCGTACTTGCCCTGCTTGTCGGCAGCCACCCACAAGCGTTCGCGGATGACGGAATCTTCAGCCCAGTTGAACATGAAGATCGGCGTTCCGGCCGGTACGTTCGAGAAGCGCTTGTTGATGATCAGCGCACCCGGGTACTCCGTGAGGCCAACCGTATCGACATTCTCGGTCGCGATCTTCTGGTACTGCTTCATCAGGGCGACGCGTTCGTCATTGTCCTGGCTGGTGCGGAACTTGTTGACGATGTCGACCAGCTGCTGCTCGTAAGGCATCAGATCGACCTTGTCGTCCTTGCCAGCGCGGTGTTGCCAGCTGGTGCGGGGGCCAACCGGAGCGAGCTGCTCGGTGTTCTGCACCACGGATGCAAGTTCCGTCGGGTTGCGCTGGATCAGCCAGTCGAAACGACCGCCGTAATGAGCGTCGTCGCGCTTCGGACCATCGAGGGCATTGAGAATGACCTTGATCCCGAGCTTTTCCATCTGCCCGACGACACCTTCCGCGAGGCTCTTGTCGGTGCTGTAGGTATTGTTGACGAGCAGCACGATTTCGAGGTTCTTGCCGCCTTCGGTGCCGGCGGGGAAGTTCACGAAGCCGTCGCCGTCGGTATCCTTCAACCCAACCTTTTCAAGCAGCGCCTTGGCACCCTTGAGGTCGAAGGGATAGTAGACGACGGAGTTGCGGTCGTAGAAACTCGTGCCCGAGGACAGGCCGCCTGGATAGATCGCCGTGAACGGACCCTTGACGAGAGAGTCGCCGATCGCCTTGCGATCGAGAGCCATGGTGACCGCCTTGCGGAAGTCCTCGTTGCGGTTCAGCTCGCGGATCGCCTGGCTGCGCCCATCCGGTTCGCCCCAGCCATTGGCCGAGAAGTTCATACGCAGATTGTATCCGATCAGGCGCGGGCCGAAGGCGAGACGAGCGGGTGCCGTCTTTTCGGCGGCGCGCTTCAGCGATGCCACGAAGTTTTCCGGCTGCTCGAGGTTCGAAATGTCGCCGGAGCCGGCAACGGCCTGCACGTCGCGGTCCGCCCAGGTCGAAAGCTTGTAGTGCAGCTCGTTGAGGTAAGGCAGCTGGTTGCCCTTCTCGTCGACCTTCCAGTAGTAAGGGTTGCGGCGCATCACGATGATATCGTCGGGACGGTACTCAACCGGCACCCAACCGCCCATGACGGGCATGTTCATGTACTCAGGCGGGAAGGCGTTCTTGAACTGGTCGTAGGTGTTCTTCGAGTATTTCGGATGCTGGGGCTTCAGGATATGCGACGGGCCCGGGCAGAAATTCGGGTACGCCATCGTGTAGAGATACTGCTTCGGGAAAGCTTCCTTGAAGGTCCACTCGACGGTGTAGTCGTCGATCTTCTTCAGCGTGGTTCCCTCGCCGAAAGCCTCGGGCGAAGCGCCGCCGCCAAGCGGCGAGACGTTTGGATCGACGACTTCGTCTTCCCAGTAGAACATGATGTCATCGGCGTTAAAGGCAACGCCGTCAGACCACTTGGCACCTTCGATGAGGTGCATGGTGAGCTTATGGCCATCTTCTGACCATTCCCAGCCCTTGGCGAGGTTCGGAAGCGGCTCGGTGTCCTTGGCTTCGACCTGGAAGAGCGGTGCGGTGCGCGTCAGGCATTCGGAAAGGCCGATATCGATGCCGCCCCAGCCTTGTGTCTGGCCGGCGCCGTAGTTCCAGCCTTCCGGCCGGCCGCCGATGACATGGCGCAGCGTGTCGCCATAGACGCCGATGCCGTCGACCATATTGTCGGTCTTGAAGACCAGCGGCTCCTTGGGGAGACGGTCCTTGACCGGGGGAAGCTTGCCGGTGTCAACGAAGTTCTTCTTCACCCAATCCGGCTCGTTATACGAGGGAAGCGCCTTGAACTCCTCGATGGAATCTCTCGATACGTAATTGATCTTACCTTCCGCCGGAAACTGCGGCGGGACGGGTGGCGTCGTCGGCTCGGAGGCGTAGGCGCTCAAAGCCTGGACCGAGACGCTCAGCGCCAGTCCGGCCAGAATGCCAAGGTTGCGGTAATGTCTCATCGTCTCTCCCTTTTGTATCGGGACGCTTGTCGGCTGCCCCGGTTCTCCTCAACGATCCGGAAACGGGCTTGCAGCGATGGCGTCCCCTCCTTGGAACGCCATCGCCACCCGTCCTCCGGGGAAACTTACACGGCCTGCTTGAGCGCCGCCTTCTCGGCGCGGAGCTCGTCGATCGAGCGAACGTTGCGGCGTGCCGCACCTGCCCATTCGCGGGTCTTCACCGTCGACTTCGCCAGACGTTCCTTGGCGGCCGGAACCGCATCCGCATATTGCGGCAACCAGCGCGCCTGGGCGACAACCATTTCGTCGACCATCTGCCAGACCTCTTCCGGCGTCGCCACCGCGCCGACCAGCGGGTCGTGCAGGACGGCGAGCTTCAGGAGATCGATGTCGCCGCTGATGGCGGCATGAACCGACATGCGCTGGACGTTGATCGACGCCATGCAGGTCGCAGCACAGGCTTCCGGAATGGTGATGCCGGAGACCATGTTGATGCCGAAGCGATCGACGAAGCCGGGCGATTCGATTATCGCATCAGAAGGCAGGTTGGTGATCACGCCGTTGTTCTTGAGGTTGAAGTGACCGCGATAGACACGGCCGGTCTCCAGCGCCTCGAGAATGTGGCTGGCGTGCTCGTTGGAGCGCTTGGCCGGATCGATCGGCTTTTCGGCCGAAGCGAGGAACTGCGGGAATTCCGTCTCGAACCAGTTGCGGGTTTCGGTGGAGTGGCGAAGATAGCCGCCGGTTTCGCCGTGGATCCAGTCCGACATATCGATCCATTTGGTGATTTCATCAGGCCGCTTGCGGTACCAGGGCAGGTATTCCGACAGGTGACCGTTGCTCTCCGTCGAATAAACGCCGAAGCGCTTCAGGACGTCGATGCGCAGCTTTTCCTGCTGCGAGAACACGGGATGCGCCTCGAAGGCGGCAACCAGCTCGTCCTTGCCAATCTTGCGACCGTTGAGCTTCAGATCGACGAACCAGGTCTGGTGGTTGATGCCAGAGCAAATGTAGTCGAGCTCGGAGACAGACTTCGCGCCGAGCACTTCGGCAATCTGTTCGGCTCCGTGCTGGACACCATGGCAAAGACCCACGGTATTGACCTTGCCGTATTCGATCGCGGCCCACGTGTTCATAGCCATCGGGTTCGCGTAGTTCAGAAACATGGCGCCCGGCTCAGCGACTTCGCGAATATCCTTGCAGAAGTCGAGGATGACTGGGATGTTGCGCTGACCGTAGAGAATGCCGCCGGCGCAGATCGTGTCACCGACGCACTGGTCGATGCCGTATTTCAGCGGAATTCTGATATCGTCGGCGTAAGCTTCCAGACCACCGACGCGCACACAGCTGATGATGTAGCGAGCGCCGGTCAGCGCTTCACGCCGGTTGGTCGTCGCCGTCACCTTGGTCGGCAGTTTGTTCGATGCAACAATCGTATCGAGGATCTGCTTGATCATCTGCAGATTGTGCTCGCTCATGTCCGTGAGCGCGAACTCGATATCCCGAAATTCTGGAACACACAGAATATCGGTGAACAACTTTTTCGTGAAGCCGACGCTGCCTGCGCCAATGATAGCGATTTTGAAACTCATGATCCTAGCCTCGATGCGATTAAGATGCCGGATTTGGATAGCAGGAAGAAGAATAGGCCGCGGGCTTGCGTCCGACGACGAAAAAGGCCAGAAATCCGGCTTATTCTCCTCCCCGCCGCTCCATGAGCCCGGCGGTGTTCTCTCTCTTGGGGCGGATTATGCGTAAAATCTTCAAGGCCGCCAGAGAAGGATTATGCTTTCATGGGTAATTTTGTGCTGCAGGATTTGATCGATCGTGGGCCGTCCATGCGAACGGTTTCCCTGCCGCGCGGCCGACAATCCCTGCATACCATGCCAACAAGCACCGGTTACGAAGTGCGAGAGAATGCCACCTATGACTGGGATGGACGCAAGCGCGGGCAGACGCCTTTTACCGTGTTGCAGCACACGATTAGCGGTGCTGGCAATCTACGCTACGAGAATCGCGAACTGCGGGTGAAGGGGGGCGAGACTTTGCTGGTGCTGGTGCCACACAATCATCGCTACTGGCTGGAGGACGGAGATCGCTGGGAGTTCTTCTGGATCTCGATGAACGGCGAGGAAGCACTGCGCATTCACCGATCTATCCTCGCGGTCACCGGTCCGATCTTGAAACTGCAGCCGCGGACGATCGAACATCTTGCCGATTGCAGCCTACGGCTAATCACTGGCGGCGAAACGCCTGGCTTGGCGTCGTCAATTGCCTATGAGGCGGCGATGGCCCTTTATGACGACGTGTTCGGCTCGCATCCCGTATTCAGCGAAGAGTACAGGACCATGCAGCACGTCATCGACTACATTACTGACAATCTTGAAAAGCCGCTACCGGTGGAGGACCTCGCCAGGGTGGCAGGCCTCAGCCGCGCGCATTTTTCTCGCATGTTCGCTGCCAACGAAGGCCTCCCGCCGGCCGAATATGTGCTGCAGAAGCGCTTGAAACGGGCGGTCAAGCTGTTGACGAAGACTGCCCACATGCCGGTCAAGGAAGTGGCGATCCGCTCTGGCTTTGAGGACGCCAACTATTTCTCCAAAGTGTTCCGTCGGGTCTACGGCACCAATCCGACGGAGTTTCGCACGACCGGCATGTATGCCAGCGTCGGCAGACCGCGCTGATGGCAGCCGGGCTGGTTCAATCCGAAGACTTTTGCGGTGGGGTGCCACGATCGGCGTCCGAGGGCGCCGATGCGGATGGCAGCGGCCGCGACCCGACATAAAATGCACATCCCCCGATCAGCAAGCCGACAAAAAGTGCGAGCCATATGCCCGGACTTGCCGCGAGGTAGAACACCACGTAACCCCCAGCCATGCCGGTGAGCGCCATGGCCTTGGCACGCATCGATATCGCGCCCTGGTCGCGCCACGCCCGCAGTGTGGGGCCAAACGTCGGATGGTTCAGAACCCAGGTTTCGAGACGGGGCGACGAGCGGGTGAAGCACCAGACGGCTAGGATCAGGAAAATGGTCGTCGGCATTAGCGGCAGCAACGCCCCGATAAAGGCGAGGACCAGCATCAGTATGCCAAGGATAAAATATCCTGCACGCAAAGTGAGGGCAGTGACGCGGCCGGGTTTCACAGACATCTTCCGGTTTATAGAGGGCGCAGTATCCCTTTCACGACAGCGTGGCGCAATGCAAGATACATGGTCATTTTTCCGGTAATCGCCGCTATTCTGCCGCCTCCCGCAACGCTAGCGGCTCGCTGTCCTGCAACTGGCGAGCATTGGGAAAAAGATTGTGCCGAAGACCGACTAGCGCCATCAGGATCTTGCGCACCGCCGACGACCTGACAGGGCCACGAACCGTATCGATCGCGGCATCGACCAACTGCAGCAGCGACTGGTCCGGCTGCGTCTCGAGCGTGCGCCGTCTTTCCGCGTAGAAATACGCAACAGCATCGAGAACCTCGTCTACGGCTGCACGCTGGTCTGCGAGAAGCGGCCCCTTGCATGCCTGCAGATCGACGACGCTTGTTCCAACCCGCATATCCTTCAGCATGTCCGCCTGGGTAACAGCGGAATCCTGCGCCAACGAGGCAAGACGCGGTACCATCAGCGAAAGACGATCCAGCATCGTATATAGCAGGGCCTGGGGGTCGCGCTTCTGCGACTTGCGCGCCACAGCGGCTATGTCAGCCCATGCGGCCTTGAAGAGCCTGCGCGCGCTCCACTCCGCGCCAACTGACCTAACCACGGCCGCAATACCGATCGCCATCAGCGTTCCGAGGACCGTCGAGAGATTGGCATTCAGGAAGGAGGCGAGATCGAAACTAGGCCTCGATTGCAGTGTCAGCATCGTCGGTATGTTGGCGGACAAAGCCATTCCGAGCAGGAAGGTCGATGGGCGCGCGATCAGCACGCCAAGCGGCAGAAAGAGAAAGCTCAGCGCCAGCACGAGCGAGGAGAATCCGCTGAGAACGGGCATTACCGCGAATACAAACACGAAGCTGAGAACAATCGCGACCATGCTGAAGATCATGAACTTGCGAATAATCGGCGTCGGATTGTCCATCGCGGCAAAGAAGCAGATGAGAATGCCTGCGATCACAGGTGCACCGGCGCCGCTGCTCCAGCCTGTCATGATCCAGAAGACCGTGCCCAGCACGATGGCCAGAGCGGCCGAAAAACCGGAGAAAAGCGCCATGCCATAGTCTCTGTGAATCGGGCGCGCGCTTTCCTGCTTGAAGCCGAACGACTGCCCCTTCCAGGCAGGCCGTGATCCCGAGGCAATATGCAGCCGCAAGCCCACGCATTTGTTCCAGATCTCCAGCAGGTCGCGCAGCCGGGCTGAGAAATCCAGCACCAGCAGATCCTGCCACCCGCTTGAGCACATCGCTTCAGCCTCAAGCGCCTGAAGCGGCGCCAGCATCTCGCTGTAGCACTCCTCCGACATCGGCTCTTTTGTCCGCATCCACGCCTCGACACCAGCAATGAGCTTCTTGACGGCGTGTGTGTGTTCGTACCCCGTCCTTGTTAGCGCGCCATCCACATCCACGAGGCCGGACACCACGGGCAGGAGCGTGATCATGTGACGCTGCAACTCGCGTGAAGCGCTGACGAGCTGACTGTGGCTTGACGTGTCGTAGGACACGTGGGTCGTGAACGTTCTGATATCGGCGGCCTCGGCCGCAAGACGGCCGGATGTGCGCATCAGTGTGGGATCCTCCGGGCGTCTGTCGAGTGCTGCCGCAATCAGAACAGATGCATCGCTCAACCAAGCATCGATGCGCGCCGTCAGTACCGGACCGGCATGACGTGGAAAAACAACTCGGTTGATGACTGCCGCGCAGATGACTGCGACAGAGATTTCTATGACGCGCGAGGTGGTATAGGTAAACACTGCCGACGGGTTGTCGACCAGCGGAAAGCTGGTGAGCGCGGCCGTGTAACCTGCCAGCATGAAACCATAGCTGCGCGGTGTGCGGTCGAGCAGGCTGATCGCGAGGCAAACCGCGACCCAAAGCGCGATCGCCAATGTCAGCAATTCCGGCGCATTCACGAGATTGGGCACGAGAATGATGCTCATCGCCCCACCCGCCGCTGTGCCGACCAGGCGATAGACCGCCTTCGAGGTGCTTGCGCCTGATAGCGGATGGGCAACGATGTAGACGGTAGTCACAGCCCAATAGGGATTGGGCAGGTCAAAGCACAAGGCAATGAACAGCGCCAGCATGGCTGCAATGAATGTCTTAATCGAGAAAACCATGTCCCACGTATCGGGGAGCCAGGTGAGCTTCTTGCTTGCCATATGAAACCGGAGGTGAGCGCTACAGCTCGTAATTTCGATCGCTTACGTACTATTCGCATACGAATTAAAATAAAACAATATGCTTTACTGCGCGAGCGAGCGCCTTTAGCGCTCTTTCAACGAGAAACAGCAAGGGACGGACGCAGAGGATGACAAGGCAGACGAAACCCTTGAGCCGCAGAGCAGCGGTCACCTCCAGCATGCTACAGGCGGGAAGCATCTGGAAGCGCATGGCGGAGAAAGCGCTGGCAGAGGACGGAATTTCGGCGTCGCGCGCCAATCTGCTCCTTCTGATCAGCCGGTCAGGCGGCGGTGTCCGGCAGGTTCAGCTTGCCGAAAGCCTCGGCCTCGCCAGCCAATCGCTGGTCCGCCTGCTGGATGAACTCACCGCCGGTGGTCATATCGAACGCAAAGACGACCCGGACGACAGGCGTGCCAAAACAATTTGGTTGACCCCCGACGGACAGCAACTGGCAGAACGCGTCGAACGCGTCATCGCGTCATTGCGCAACAGAGTGCTTCGCAACGTCGATGATGCCGACATCGAGGCAGCCCACCGCGTCTTGGATGCCATTGTGCGGGCAAGTGTAGAAAACACTAACGATGACTGAGACCAAAAAGATATAGAAGTGTCACAAACAAATAGCCAGATTCGAAGAATAGTAAACACGGCAATTAAGTGCTGCTGGCAATATTGCAACATCAACCAAATAAAAATGGAGATGCCACTCAATACATCACTTAAAGTAGATGAATTTTATTTGCTTGAATATTCTTCCTCATATAAAAGACTTTACAAATAAAAAACACCACCCTGGAAACGCCCTTCACTTCACCTGCAGCATGATGATGTCAGGATTGAAAAATGAAGGCCGCAAATAACGGTATCGACCCCAAGGACCGTAAGATACTATCTGTATCGCGTATCCTAGGTTATGCGTTTGCATTTATGCTGATTTTTATCATCGCGATGGCGATGGTTCCCAACCAATTCTTCATCGTCTCGACACGGGCGGTGATCAACGCACCGGTGCAGCTGATCGCTTCTCCCATCTACGGCAGGGTAGATAAGATCTCACTGCAGGTTGGCCAGGTCGTCAATCTCGGCGACGTCATGGCAACGGTCTCAAACCCCAACCAAGATCAGACATCTCTGACGGGACTCAGGCTGGAAAAGCTCGATCTGACCGAAAAGCTCAACAACACGACCAGCGTAGCGGCCGAGCGCACCGAGCAACTTAACAAGGTCAAGACGCAGATCGACAGCGTCAAGGCGGGCGTTCTGAGTGAACTCTCGGCAGTGATCGTCAATTCTGAATTCAACGTCCAAACCTATCAGGCCCGCCTCAACGAGCAGGACGCGCTGCTGCAGCGCCAGCAGACGCTCCTTAAAAAGGGCCTGATTTCCGACAGTAGTCTTGAGCCACAGCGCCAGAAGCGCAATGCAGCCCAGGCCGAGCTTGATTCCGCCAAGGGCGAGCTGCGCCGCAACGAGATTGTCCAGTCGCTTGTCGGCCGCGATATCTATACCGGCGGCACTGTTGCCGCGAACCTGCTGACGCTCGAGATGCAACGCACGAAGCTCGCCGGCGACATCGCCGAGGACAATATCGAAATCAACCAAATGACGGAGCGCAAGCAGCAGGTCGAGAACCTGATCTCGCGCGAGGAAGGACGCCTCGGCAAGACCGGTGCGGCCGAGGTCACCGCCGAGCGCCACGGCCAGATCGTCAGCGTCGACGCATCCTTCGGCGATTTCGTCATGCAGGGCCAGCCGGTCGCCAAGTCGCTCGACTGCACCGAGGCCTTCGCCGCGGCCGTCTACCGAAGCCGTGACGTGACCGCGCTCGAGATCGGCACGCCCGCGATGGTCAACTTCCGCAGCCTTGGCGTGAAGCGCAGCGGGCACATCTACAAGATCGTCCGGTACTTTAACTCCGGCCCAGAAAACCGCTATTTCGCGAAATTCCCAGAGGCCGAGGGCCATGAGGTCTATGTTCTGGTCAAGATCGACGAGCCGACCGCCCAGGACGGCAGTGTTGCCCAGCAAAACAACGACAAGTTCTTCGGATGCCACGTCGGCGAGGATGTCATCGTCTCTCTCGGCGAGACCATCACCTCCCGTATCGCGCGGTACTCGATGGCTGTCGTTGCCGGGCTGACATCGCCGGCGATTGTTCTGTCCGCATCCACATCGCTGGACAAGGGCACCGGTCCGCAACCGCCGGCCGACAAGATAGCGACACCCTGAAGAGCCAAGCTGAACGTTTATCCGCGTATTGCGAGGGGCGAAAATGAAGGGCATGAACTCGTCAATGGGTGAGGTTTGGCGCGGGTTGATCGCATCACTCCTGGCTGCCATCCTGTTTGCAGCGGCAATCAACGCGGCGCGTGCCGATGATGAGGCGAAGACGCAGCTCGCCTGCTCGATGTGCGACGCGCTGGCCGCCAAGATGACGGGCGAGCCCGAGCAGCCATTCGTCTTTCGCAGTTTCGAGCCGGCCAATGGCGGTTCGGCGCTGCATCCGTCGCTGGAGAATACCGGCTTCACCTACGACAATGCGCTTGCGATGATGGCGCTTTACGGCTGCCAGCGTACAGCCGAAGCCCGCCGCGTTGCCGATGCGCTGGTGGTCGCGCTTGAAACCGACCGTCACTACCACGACGGTCGCCTGCGCAACGCCTATCGCTCCGGCACGGTCATTCCGGGCAAGGAAGGCATGTTGCTTCCAGGCTATTGGAGCGCGGCGAGCAATTCCTGGATCGAGGACGGCTATCAGGTCGGAACTGCGACCGGCAGCACAGCCTGGGGCGCGCTCGCCCTGCTAATGGCCTATGAGGAAACCGACCAGCAGGCCTATCTCGACTCCGCCCGTAAAATCATGGATTGGATCCACCGCAGCACGGCCGATCCGAAGAATGACGGCTATTTCGGCGGCTTTTTCGGTCATGAGCCGACGCCGGAGCGGATGACCTGGAAGTCGACGGAGCATAATCTCGACGTCTACGCCGCCGACAGCTGGCTCGCCCGGCTAGATGCGGGTGGCGACTGGACGCACCAGGGCGACAGCGCACTGCAGTTTCTCAAGACCATGTGGACCGAGCCGGAAGGCCGCTTCTATATCGGCAGCGTGCCCGACAGCAACGCTCCGAACGTGGGCATGTCGGGCCTCGACGCCGAACTCTGGCCGCTGATCGCGGTTCCGGAATTCAAATCCAGGGCCGATCGCGTGATGGAATGGACTGACCTGAACCACGGGGTGGAGGGCGGCTACGACTTCAACAACGACCGCGATGGCGTCTGGCTGGAAGGCACGGCGCAGGCCGCGCTCGTGCTTCGCGAGACCGGCCAACCCGAAAAGGCCGAACCGCTTTTTGCCACCATCGCCAAGCAGCGCGAGCCCGGCGGCCTCGTCTACGCCACGGAAAACGAGCAACTAACGACAGGCCTGCAGGTCGGGCCGAACTCGGCGCCCGGCGACTTCAAGTACTACCGACTGCCGCATATCGGCGCGACCGGCTGGGCCGTTCTTGCCGCTCTCGATATCAACCCCTTCGTCGGCCTGAAAGGCCAGATGAAGGCCAGCAGCAAGGATGGTCCATGTCCCCCGAAGTAGTCACCTTGTCGGATTCAATACTGTTCTCACTGCTGGCGATCGCGCTGATCGTGGGCTGCGCCTGGCTGCTGGACGCCAATCGCGGCAAGGACCGCGTCATTTTCGGCACGATCCTGGTCGTCATGCTCCTGAACTATCTGTATTTCCGCATCACCAAGACATTGCCGGACTTCGAGTGGAGCCCCTACGCGATCTGGCCGCGCTTCTATCTCGGCTTCGAAGTGGTCGTCATCTTCTACACGTTGCTTTCGATCGTCTTCTTCTTCAAGCGGACCGACCACAGTGGCGCCGCCGACGCCAGCGAAGCGCTGATCGCGCAACATTCGCGCCACCCGGCCGTCGATATCTTCATCTGCACATACAACGAAGAACTGTCCATTCTGGAGCGCACGATCCTCGCCGCCAAGGCGATCGACTACAGCAATTTCACCGTCTGGGTCCTGGATGACGGACGCCGCGATTGGCTTGAGGATTACTGCAACGAGATCGGCGTGCGCTATCTACGCCGCAACGACAACGTCGGCGCCAAGGGCGGCAACATCAACAACGCGGTACGACGTTCCGCCGAGGACACCAACGCCCCCTTCATCCTCATTCTAGATGCCGACTTCGCGCCGCAGCGCGGCATCCTGAAACGAACGGTGGGCCAGTTCATCGACACCGAAATCGGCCTCATCCAAACGCCGCAGTTCTATTACAATGCCGATCCGGTCCAGCATAATCTGCTAGCCTCGAAGGCATGGGTCGACGATCAGCGCATCTTCTTCGACGTCATGCAGCCCTCCAAGGACGGATGGGGCGCAGCCTTTTGCGTGGGAACGTCCTGTATCGTCCGCCGTGATGCGCTCGATATGATCGGTGGCATGCCGCAGGAGACGGTGACTGAAGATATCCACCTCACCTATCGCCTGATGCAGAAGGGCCTGAAAACCCGCTGGCTCAATGAACGCCTGAGCGTCGGCCTTTCGGCCGAGAGCCTCTCGGGATATATCACACAGCGCTGCCGCTGGTGCCTGGGCACCATCCAGGTGGCGCTCCTGAAGGATGGCCCGTTTCTGGGACGCGGCTACACCTTGATGCAGCGGCTGCACTATTTCCACGGCCTGCTCTTCTGGTTCTGCCGGCCCTTCATCCTGCTCCTTATGGCCGCCCCACTTCTCTTCTACTTCCTCGGCCTGCCTGCCATTCTGATGGAGCCGGAGGCGTTCTTCCTCTATGCGCTGCCGATGGTCGCCGGCATGTGGACATTCCATTCCTGGGTTTCCGGGCGGCGGAGCCTGCCGCTTTTCACCGAGGTTTCGCAGATGGTCTCGGCCATTCCGATCACCATCGCCCTCATCCACGCCCTCTTCCACCCCTTCGGCCGGCCATTCAAGGTTACCGCCAAGGGTGAAGATCGCGGGCGTGTGGAGGTGCTTTATCCGATCGCCGCGACGTTCTTCGCCATCATTGTGCTGACCTTCGTCGGCATGCTCAACGGGCCATTGCTCAGCACTTACAACGATCTCGACGGCTTCAGCGTCGCCTGGGGCATGGTCGTCATGGTCTACGCCTTCGTGTCGATGCTCGTCTGCATCGAGCTCCCCCGCCCGCCCCTTGAAAAGCTTGAGCTTGCGCTTGCCCGCGAAGGACAGGTCGCCAGCGGCGGCAAGGCCGCTCCCTGCATGATCGATAGTAGGAGTGGGGCGCCCGAACCACGAAGCTTTGCGGGAGGAGGTGCATCGCTTCGTTAAAAATGAATATAACCGATATCTGTTCATTTTCTAGGCACTATTGTGCAGTGCAGCTATGCATTTTTCGCATGGAATAAAACAGAGATACCGATTGTTCAGGAACATGCCTGTCCGAGTGGCTCACTCATTCCGGCATCGCTGTCTCGACGGCATAGTCAGGACCACAAGCGATCAACAACTGGAACCTGCCGTTCAGGCGCTTCGAGGTGATGTTCGGCGCACGAGATCCGTTAAAGGCGCAGAGGTCGGCCCGTGAAACGCCGGAGTCTGGCACCCAGATGCAAGCCGACCATACAAGCTTTCACGTCTTCTTCGACGTGTCATCAACAACCACGCACTTTCTGGCCCAACTGCTGTAGCGCCTTGAAAGCATCATACCGTCTCAGATGGCTTTCAGCGGTTCGCCCTGCCGACGGCATGAACGTTTCATCGACCTTGGTCAGCATAACCATCGCCTCTCGAACATCGAGATAACAGCCACTGGCGACCGCGCCCAGGATCGCCGCGCCTAACAATACCGGTTCGTCGGCAATCGTTGCGACGATGGGCTTACCGCATGCATCCGCCAAAAGCTGACGAACAAAGCTTTGCTGGCCAGCCCCGCCGCTGATGACGACGGAACTGATCTCGACGCCCGCCTGCGCCTGGGCGTCGATGATCTGCCTGAGGCCATAGCCGATGCCATAGAGCCCTGCTACATACAGTCGAACGAGGCTGTCGATATCGCGTTCCATGTCCATGCCCGCTATCAGCCCGCGAGCGTGTGGATCGGCAAGCGGTGCGCGGTTACCCAAGAACTCAGGGACAACATGAAGGCCCTGAACGAGCGAGGTTGGGTCGGTTCCTGCCTTGCTGGCAGCAATGTCGGCAAGCATCACGGGAAGCGACTGGCCTTTTTCTTTTGCACTCTGCAACGCCTGCGCGGCAGCGGGATGAAATGAAATCAGCTGTTCTATTGCTGCGCCGGCAGCGCTCTGACCGCCTTCGTTGAGCCAAAGCCCGGGAACCATCGCCGAATAATAAGGCCCCCATACGCCCTGCACGAAGGCCGGTTCGACGGTCGATGTCATCGTGCACGATGAGGTACCGAAGACATAGCCAAGGTTCGCCGTCGGCCCGTCGCCGAAGCCAACCGTCCCGATCCCGCCGGCATGAGCATCGATCAGTCCAGCAGCGACCGCCGTCCCCGGTAGCAGCCCGAGTTCCGCTGCCGCCGCCGGCGTCAGGCCGCCGCCGAGTGCCGAGCCCGGCTCGACGATCGCCTGGCCGATGCGGGCAAAGCCTTCATCCGCTAGCGCGCCGAGGCCGATCTCTTCGAAATATGTCGGATCCCAGCGCTTCTCGTGCGCGAGATAGGTCCACTTGCAGGTCACGGTGCAGGTGGATCGCGAAAGGTCGCCTGTGGCCCGCCAAGTCAGGAAATCGGCAAGGTCGAAGAACTGCCATGCCGCCTCGAACACCTCGGGGCGGCACTCCTTCAACCAGAGCAGCTTGGGCGTCTCCATCTCTGGAGAAATGCGGCCGCCGACGTAGCGCAGGACCTCGTGGCCGAGCGCATTGATCCGATCCGCCTGGGCAACCGCTCTGTGGTCCATCCAGACAATAATATTTCGCTGCGAATCTTCCGATGGGCCAACCGGCAAGGGCTTTCCCTGGTCGCCGAGGACGACGAGCGAGCAGGTGGCGTCGAAGCCCAATCCTACGACATTTTTCGCCGCCACCCCGGCATCGCGAACGGACTGACGCACGGCTTCGCCGACTGCCTGCCAGATCTCGTTACTCGACTGTTCTACGATTGAGCCGGCTTCACGGTAAAGCGAGATGTCACGCTTGGCGCTGGCCAGCATTCGTCCGCCGAGATCGAACACCCCGGCGCGAGCGCTTCCTGTGCCGACATCAACGCCGATCACGTAGCGCGGTGTTTGGACTTCTTCGCTCATTGTCTCTCATCTTTCTAGCATAAATGGCTGATGCCCGCGCATTGCGCGGGAATCACTTTCGTTAGAGGTCGACACTATTGGGAAGGATCACGAGGTCACGAATGGTGACGTTGCGCGGCCGCGACAGCATGAAGAGTACGCAATCGGCARCTTCCTTGGGCTGCATCAGGCTGCCATTGGCGAGCGCTTCTTCCATCTTCGCCTTCGGCCAATCATCGAGTAACGCGGTGACGACAGGACCCGGCAAGACAGCTCCGACCCGCACACCGTGCTGCGCCACCTGACGACGTGTCGAATGTACGAATGCCTGTACGGCGAATTTCGAGGCGGTGTAGATTGGCTCCCAGACAACCGGGACAACACCTGCGATCGAGCTGGTGAACAGGATGTCGCCCGACTTCTGAGCGATCATGTGCGGCAGCACGGCGTGAACGGAGCGGAAAGCTGCGTTGATGTTCAGATTGAGCATCCTGTCCCAGGCATCGGGATCGCCGTCGGCGACCTGCCCGCCTATGTAGGCGCCGGCATTAGCGTGGAAGATGTCGAGTCTGCCGGCGACCTCCAGAATTCTGGGAAGGATGCCCGAGAGTTGCTTGCCGTCGAGAAGATCGACGACAAGCGGGAATGCGCGCTCGCCGAACGCCTCGCAGATTTCATCCAGCTTGTCCTTGGCGCGATCGATGAGGACGACGGTCGCGCCTTCGGCGTGTAATGTGCGGGCGCATTCGAGCCCAATGCCCGACGCCGAACCGGTTATGGCGGCGACTTTGCCTTTCATGAGGTCGGTCATGAATTTACTCCTTAAATTTAGATCAAGCGCGTCCGTGGCTGACGCGGGAACGGCGGGCGAGCGAATCGACGATGACGGCAATGGCGAGAACGCCGCCTGTGATCATGTAGCGCAACGAAGAGCTGAGGTTGAGTAGTGTCAAGCCGTTGGAAATCGCTTGGATGACGATGATCCCGAGCAGTGCGGAATAGGCGCTGCCGCGACCGCCGAAGAGGCTCGTCCCGCCGATCACGGCAGCGGCGATGGCGTTGAGGTTGACGTCACCCGTGCCGGCCTGCTGGCTCGACGACGCAAGACGCGAGGCTGACAAAATACCGCCGATGGTCGCAAGCGTTGAGCAAAGCACGAAAGCGCTCAGATAGATGCGGCGAACATTGATGCCGGCGCGACGCGCAGCTTCACGGTTTCCGCCGACGGCGAACATCGAGCGTCCCCATTGCGTGCGCGTCAAACCATAATTCAGGACCACCGCGATGGCGACGAATAGCCCGAACATCCACGGAATGCCTCGGCCGAGGTTGAGATAATAGACCGCGAACTCGAGTGCTGCGGTCAGCACAACGGCCTTGATAGCGGTAGCGGCAAAAGGCTGCGAGGATAGATTGACCGCCGCGCGCTGCTGACGCGTCCGCAGACCCTTGGCGATGATCACTGCACCCGGAAGCAGAGCCAGGAGGTAGGACAGCCAATCGGGCATGACTAGGATCTGGCCGAAGCGGACGAGCGGGGATGCATAGGGAAGGTTAATGCTGCCGCTCGGGCCCAAGATATAAAGCTGCATACCGAGCAGCGCCAGAAGGCCGGCAAGCGTCGCCACGAAGCTTGGCATTCCAAGCCGGTTGTAGAGTACGGCGTAAACGGTTCCGATGAGCGCGCCAGCGGCAATGGCAGCTATGATCGCAACGACGAAGGGGACACCGTTGTTCACCCAGAGCACACCTAGGATGGCGGATGACAAGCCGCTCATCGAACCTACGGAAAGGTCGATCTCGCCAAGCATCAGCACACAAACGATGCCGAGCGAGATGATGCCGACGGTGGCGCAGTCAAAGAGCAGGTTAACGAGATTGTTGGGTGCGAGAAACACCGGATTGAGGAGCGAGAAGACCGTGGAGATGACGATCAGCCCGACAGCGACCGGAAGCATGCCCAAGTCGCCGGATTTAACCCGATCGATAAAGGCCCCGACCATCGCCATCATGCTGTCGTCATGGCGGACGCGTTCGTCGCTGCGATCGAGCGTTGTGACGGGTGCGACTGTTGTATTGGATGGTTTCTGGCTCATGCCGGTCTCCCACTGTTTTCCTGCGCCGTGCCTGTCTTGCGCTCGATACGTCGCGAGACTGAGTTTTCCGTGGCGCCCGTGATCGAGGCGACAAGTTCCTGGTTGGATGCATCAGGCGTGAAGACGCCGTTGTTCCGGCCCAACCGCAATACGACGATGCGATCGGCCACGGCACGTACGTCTTCCATGTTGTGGCTGATGATGATGACGCCCAACCCGCGGTCACGGACACGCTCGATGAGATTGAGAACTTCGGCGGTCTGCGCGACGCCGAGTGCGGCCGTCGGCTCGTCGAGCATGATGATTTTCGGGTTGAGGAGGAGTGATCTGGCAATTGCCACCGTCTGGCGCTGGCCGCCCGACAGCGAGGCGATCGGCTCCCTGACGGACGGGATGCGCGCGGCCAGCTCCCGAAGCAGCGTCCAGGCGCGGACTTCCATCGCCACCTCGTCGAGCGCCCAGGGCGAGAGCTCATGCCCGAGGAATAGGTTGGCCACGACGTCGAGGTTCTCGCAGAGCGCCAGATCCTGAAACACGGTTGCAATACCGAGCTCCAGCGCCTTGCCGGGGCTGTCGAGCGAGACACTCTGGCCGCAGAACTCGATCGAACCGGAAGAAGGCTGGTGCACGCCAGCCAGGACCTTTACCAGGGTTGACTTGCCGGCGCCATTGTCTCCCACCAGGGCCACGACTTCGCCCGCCTTGACGTCCAGTTCGATATCGGTCAGCGCCGAGACGGCACCGAAGTTCTTCGACACATTTCGCAGTCGCAGGATGGGCTGTCCGCGCTCCGGTACATTGCTTGCTGTGGTGCTCATAGCTAAAGGCCTTTGTGCGTCCTTGAGAAACCGGCCGCACGCAGTGCGGCCGGAATGGCTGATTGGCTTTTAGTTGCCGATGCCGAGCTTCTTGCACCCTTCGGCATATTCGCCGGTGCAGATCTGCTCAGCCGTCTGGATCTTCTTGTCGAAGATCTCCGCCTTGATGTTCTCGGCGGTGACGACGGCCGGGATGAAGAGCTGCGACGGCGTGTTGTAGAGCGTCGTCTTGGCTTCCGGCTTCTCGCCCTTGATGAGCTGGACAGCCACCTGTGCGGCTGCGGCCGCTACGATCTCGGAAGGCTTGGAGATCGTGTTGTACTGGTCGCCCGAAATAATGAGCTGCAGGGCTGCGATCGTCGCGTCGTTGCCGGTGACCGGCGGAACAGGGTTGACGCCGGCTGCCTTGAACGCCGCGATTGCGCCGCCGCCGGTGCCATCATTGGCGGCAACCACGCCCTTGATATCGGCGCCGAAGCGCGTGATCTGGCCGGCCGCCCACTCCTGAGCCTTCGGCGGCGCCCATTCCGGCGTATCGAATTCGGCAAGCGTCTTGTATTTGGATTCCTTCAGGCCGCGATGGATGCCGTCGCGAATGAGGCCGGCGGCCGCATCGGTCGGCGAACCGTTGATCTCGAGCACACCGGCTCCGTCTGGCACGCCTGCCTTTTTCAAATGCTCGACCAGCGACTTGGCAATCGCGTAGCCGATACCTTCATTGTCGAAGGAAACGTAGAAATCAGCAGGCTTGTCCGGGATCGGACGGTCATAGGCGATGACCTTGACGTCCTGTGACTGGGCGAGCTCAACGAGACCCGCGGCTGCGGCGGAATCGACCGGGTCGAGGACCACGACCTTGGCGCCCTGCGCAATCACCGAGTTGAACTGTTGCTGCTGCAGCGATGCGTCGCCATTGGCGTTCTGGTAGACGACGGTGCACTTGGCACACAGCTTTTCCATCTCGGCCTTGAAGCCCGGAAAATCGTGCTGCTCATAGCGGGTCGACGCCTGATCAGGCATCAGGAACGCCACCGTCGACGCTTCCTGGGCGAGTGCTGCTCCGCCGAGCGCCACCAGCATGGTCGCCGACATCAGGGAAAGTTTGCGATAGGTCATGTTCTCCTCCTTAATTGACCAACAGCAAGGTTCGGCCATTGCCGCAACATTGACCTGACGCGCGATGCGCCAGTGCCCCCAAGCCGCGGCTCGACGAGCCGCACGGCAAAGAGGACCACCAATAGCTGCGAAATCACCTCCCGGTGCCAGCCTCCTAGCTGGCACGTATCATCGATTGAGCGCATTTGCTCAATCGATGAAGCAAGATTTGCCACTTCTCTCGTTTGATGTCAAGTTAGCGCCCGACACAGGAGATGAGAATTTTGAAATTGGACAGGCAGCAGAAGCGAACCACGATCTACGACCTTGCGGAACTCGCCGGCACCTCTGCGAGCGCGGTCAGTGCTGTCTTGAACGGGAACTGGAAGAAGCGCCGTATCAGCAAGCAGCTTGCCGAGAAGATAACGCGAATAGCCGAGGAGCAGGGTTACGCGCTCAACATGCAGGCAAGTCTGCTGCGCCGTGAAAAGTCGCACATCATCGGCATGATCGTTCCCAAGTACGATAACCGATATTTCGGTTCGATCGTGGAACTCTTCGAGACCATGGCTCGCGACAAGGGCTTCTTTCCGCTTATCACATGCACGCGACGCGACCCTGCGCTTGAGATTGAGGCCGCTCGAGCGATGCTCTCCTACCAGGTGGATTGCGTGATTGCGACAGGTGCTACGGACCCCGACAGGGTCACCGAACTATGTGCCGCTGCAGGCGTGCGGACGATCAACCTCGATCTGCCCGGCAAACTTGCACCCTCCATCATTTCCGACAACTTCGCAGGCGCTCGCGAGCTGACGCGAAGAATACTCGTCAGTTGCCAACACCGATTTGGCTCAATGGAACCACTGATGTTCGTCGGCGGTCGTGGCGGCGATCACAACACGATGGAACGTCTAAGGGGATTTCGCCAAGCACATGCAGATCACGGTATCGACCTTGATGACGACAGGGTCATCGCCTGTGGTTACGCCCCCGAAAAGGCGCAGAGCGCGCTGATGGAGCGCGCTACCAGCGGCTTGCCCTTTTCCAAAGGCATGTTCGTCAACTCGACAATTACACTTGAAGGCGTGCTCCGCTGGGTGCGGCTCGCCGGACCTGTCAGCGAGCAGGAGTTCGCACTCGGATGCTTCGACTATGATCCCCTCGTCGCCCTACTCGGCGACAACATCGAGATGGTTCGCCAGGACGTACCGGCAATGCTTGCCAGAATGTTCGAGCTGATCGAGCACGGAAACTTTGAGCCGAACGTGTCAGAAATCCCGCCCGTTCTTCGTTAAGCGTGCGGGCCGCAGGATAAGCGATACCGGTATTGCGCGGAAGACTTCAGCACCAATTTGGCGCTTACGCGTTCGTATCTCACTCCTTGGCGTGCTTTGGCGGCGCTTCTCGATTTCCCTCTGCCCGGTCTCTGTGCAAGGCAGCACGTGCCAGCATCATCAGAGTTACCGGTGTCGTCACGGTCACGAACACGCCGATCAAAATCTCGTGGACCGCAAAGCGAGAGGACACAGCGGAAAAGAAGATCATCGAGCCGAGCATAACCCCGCCAATCCCCCAGCTGGTTCCGAGTGTCGGCGCGTGGATACGTTGGTAGAAACTTGGTAGACGGAGAAATCCGATCGCACCGATCAGAGCCAGCAGCGCTCCGAGAACGAGGAAGAAGGCGACAAGCGACGCCACCCAGACCGGCAGATCCACGGCAGCGTGCATCATTCGATCACCTCCCCGCGCATCAGGAACTTCGCCAGTGCCACGGTTGCTACGAAGCCTATCATTCCTATGACCAATGCGGCTTCGAAATAGACCACCCTCCCCGTTCCGACGCCGAAGGTTACCAAAAGCAGCATGGCATTGATGTAAAACGTGTCGAGGCCGATGATGCGGTCTTGCGCGCGGGGGCCGACGAACATGCGGACCGAAACGATGGCCATGGCCGCAACGAGCATGACCTGAGCGACCGACACGGCCGTGAAGAGGATGATTGCACTCATGCGAATATCTCCAGCAACAGCGCCTCGTATCGGTTCTTGATCGTATCGCGCCATACGGCTTCGTTCTGTATGTCGAGAACGTGCAGCAACACCGTGTGATCGTTGGAATCATACTCCAGCCATGCGGATCCTGGCGTGCTAGTCAAGATCACGGCCAGCACGGCAAGCGCGAACTGGCTGCGGAGTTCCAAGTGTATGGTGATAAAGCCGGGGTTGTGCCGTCGTTTCCCGCTGCGCAAAATGATCCACGCGACGTCGATGTTCGACTTGACGATATCACCGAACACCAAACCGAAGAGCTTCGGCAGGAGATACCATTTCTTCAGCCGTACCGGTTCCGACTTGAGAGAGGCCATCGCCCAGCCCGCGAAGACCGCAACGACGAGGCCTAGGATGAAATGGCCGAGGGTGAAGCCGTTTAGCAGCAACCACATGATGAGCAGGCACGTCGCAAGAATGGGATAGGGAAGCATCACTCGCCCTCCGTTCCAGCTTTGACGCCCTTGATCGGCAGCGCGTTGTTGACCGCGTCGATATAGATCGACGGCTTGCTCAGCGTGCGGATCGTCGTGTCCATGTATTGCATCGCCGGCCCGGCCTGCACGGTGAGCGCGAGCGTCAGCGCCAAGAGGAACATCACCGGCACGATCTCGATCACCAGCACGCGGGGCACAGTTCCTTCGATCGAGCTCCAGAAGGTGCGGATGCCGACGCGCGTCATGGAAATCAGCGCGGCTATGCCGGAGAGAATAACGAGAACGACCAAAGCCCAGATCGCCGCAGTGGGCGGCACGCCGATGGAGCCGGTGCCCATCATCGCAGAGAGCATGGCGAATTTGGCGACGAAGCCCGAGAGCGGGGGAAGGCCGGAGAGCAAGATGCCGCAGGCCGCGAAACAAATGCCGAGAACAGCCATGGTCCCCGGCATGGTGACGCCTTCTTCCTCGTTTTCGGGCTCTTCGTCGGCCTCGCCATAAGCCTCCATAGTCACGGCAAGCACGTTTGCGCCCGCATCCTGGCCGCGTTCGACGAGTTCGATGAGCATGAAGAAGGCGCTGATCGTCAATGTTGAGCTGACGAGATAGAGCAGCGCGCCGGAAGAGACCGCGCCGTCGTTGATACCAAGCACCATCAGCAGTGTCCCCGAGGAGACCAATACGGAAAAGCCCGCAAGCCGTCCCAACGCCTGCGATGCAAGCACGCCGACGATGCCGAAGATCAACGTGGCCATGCCGCCATAAAGCAGAACCGGCGCGCCGAACCCGGCCGAGGGGCCCTCACCGAACAGCAGCATCGTCAGCCGCAGGATCACATAGATCCCAAGCTTGCTCATGATCGCGAAGATACCGGCCACCGGTGCAGATGCGGCGCTATAGGCGGTGGGGAGCCAGAAGCAAAGCGGCCACATGCCAGCCTTGATAAGGAAGACGACACCCAATATGCCGGCGCCGGCCTCCATCAACATGCGCCGGTCGGGCTCGATCTCGGGGATGCGGGCGGCAAGGTCGGCCATGTTGAGCGTCCCCGCCGTTCCGTAGATGAGGCTGACGCCGATCAGGAACAGCAGCGCGGCCACGAGGTTGACCGCGATGTAATGCATGCCAGCCTTGACGCGCAGCGGGCCCGAGCCATGCAGCAGAAGACCGTAGGAGGCTGCCAGCATGACCTCGAAGAAGACGAAGAGGTTGAACAGGTCGCCCGTGAGGAAGGCCCCGTTGACTCCCATGAGGAGCAGCTGGAACATGCTGTGAAAATGCGCGCCCACCGCATGCCAGCGCGCCAGCGAGAAGACGAGTGCCGACACGGCAAGCAGTGCGGTCAAAAGCAGCATCATGGCCGATAGCCCGTCGAGAACGAGCACGATGCCGAAGGGTGCCGACCAGTTGCCAACGAGATAGACGCCCTCGAACCCATTCGGGCCGCTTTCGATCCTGAACAGGATGAAAGCGATCACGGTGAGCAAGATCGCGGAGGCGAGGCTGACCATCGCCTTGGCGAGGCGGCGCCGCTCGTCGATGAACAGCAAGAGGGCACTGGCGATCAGCGGAATGAGGATGGGCGCTACGATGAGGTGATGGGACCAACCGCTCATTTCGGCTCGTTCCTTCCATCGACATGGTCGCTGCCCGTCAGCCCGCGCGACGCCAGGAGGACCACGAGAAACAGCGCCGTGGTCGCAAAGCCGATGACGATGGCGGTCAGCACGAGGGCCTGTGGTACCGGATCGGCGAGAATGGACGGATCGTCGCTTCCCAGGATCGGCGGAACGTTGGCCTTCACGCCGCCGACGCCGAAGATGAAGAGGTTGACGGCATAGGAGAGGAGCGAGAGCCCGATGATTACCTGATAGGTGCGCGGGCGCAGGATAAGCCAGACCCCGCAGCTCGTCATGATGCCGATGGCGATCGACAGAACCAGTTCCATCACCGCTCCTCCGATTTGGCCGCGTCGATCGTGCGCAGGCGGTTGATCCGCAACGATTGGTGGGCAAGGGCGACAAGGATCAGCACGGTCGATCCGACAACGAGCGAAAAGACGCCGAGGTCGAAGAGCAGTGCCGTCGCCGCCGGCACCTTGCCGATCAGGGGAAGTTCGAGATAGCGCGAATGCGAGGTCAGGAACGGATAGCCGAGCAACCAGGCACCGGCGCCCGTCAACACCGCCGTCAACAATCCCGCGCCCATCCACCGCAGCGGCAGAATGCGGACGCGGTCCTCGGCCCAGCGCGTACCGCCGGCGAGATATTGCAGGAGAAAGGCGATCGAGAGCGTCAATCCCGCCGAGAACCCGCCGCCCGGCAGGTCATGCCCGCGCATGAAGAGGTAGACGGAGAAGGTGATGATGACTGGGAACATCCACTGCATGATGACCGATGGTACGAGCAAATAGTCGCGCACCGTGTCGCCAGCCGAGCGCTCCGGCCGCTCCTCGTCGAAGCGGTTTTGCACCTGCTGCTGCTCCGGCATTCCCATGCTGTCTTCAGCCGGGCGGAAACGACGCAGCAAGCCGTAGACAGTCAGCGAGACGACCCCTAGCACCGCGATTTCGCCCAGCGTGTCGAATCCGCGGAAGTCCACGAGAATAACATTGACGACGTTTCGTCCGCCGCCGAGCGAATAGGCATGCTCGAGGAAATAGTTGGCGATCGCGTCAGGTACCGGCATCGTCATCACGGCATAGGCGATGGCCGACATGGAGACGCCGCAGAGGACGGCGAGCGCGAAGTCGCGGAAGCGCCGGAACCGGGCGCGGATCGTCATGGACTCGCGAATGTCTTCAGATCGTTTCGGCAGCCACCGCAGCCCCAACAGAATGAGAACGGTGGTAACGATCTCGACCAGCAATTGGGTGATCGCAAGATCAGGCGCCGAAAGCCATACGAAGGTGATGCACACGATCAGGCCGACGCCGCCGAGCATGACCAGCGCGGCCAGTCGATGGTATTTGGCCGTGTAGGCGGTACCGATCGCCAGACACACCCCGATCAACCAGAGCGCCGTGAAGACAGGATCGACGCCGGAATAGGCAAAAGGACGATGTTCGAAGCCGCGGAGATAGAGCGGCAGGGCACCCGCAAGCAGTCCAGCGACCACCAGCCACCGCAACTGCGGCTGCAGCTTGCGTGTCCCAAGCCGCCGCTCGGCAACGCGCGCCCAGCGCCAGGAGACTTCCACGAGGATACGTTCGAAGATGCGCTGCCCCTTCAGCCGCCGGATAAAGGGTGGACCGTCGTCGCAACGTGACAGATAACCTTTCAACGCCCAGTAGATCGCGGTTCCGGCGATCAGCGCTATGACGCTCATGATCAGCGGGAGATTGATCCCGTGCCACAGCGAAAGGCTGTAATCAGGCGTGTCGTCTCTTAAAACACTGATCACCGCGCTGTGGAGAAATGGTCCAATTGATAGTGCCGGCACGATACCGACCACCAGGCACAGCACGACGAGAAACTCGATCGGAAAGCGCATCCAGCGTGGCGGTTCGTGCGGATGCGCGATCGGCAGGTCGGTCGGCGCGGGGCCGAAGAAAACGGTGTGGATGAAACGCAGCGAATAGGCAACGCTGAAGGCACCAGCAAGCGTCGCGACATAGGGCAGAATTCTATCAAGGATGGAATCGGCGTGCGTCTCGACCGCTTCCGCGAAGAACATTTCCTTCGAAAGGAATCCGTTCAGCAGTGGTACGCCGGCCATAGCGGCGCTGGCGACGACGGCAAGGGTCGCCGTGATCGGCATGAACCTGTACAAGCCGCTAAGCTTGTGCATATCGCGCGTCCCGGTCTCGTGGTCGATGATGCCCGCCGCCATGAACAGCGACGCCTTGAACGTCGCGTGATTGAGCATGTGAAAAATCGCAGCCACCGTTGCCAATGGGCTTCCGAGGCTGAGCAGCGTCGTGATCAATCCAAGGTGGCTGATCGTCGAATAGGCAAGGAGCCCTTTCAGATCGCGCTGGAATATGGCGAAGTATGCGCCAAGCAGCAAAGTGATCATTCCCGCGGCGCCGAGGATCCAGAACCACTCGTAGGTTCCAGACAAGACTGGCCAGAAGCGCACGAGCAGGAAGACGCCCGCCTTCACCATCGTTGCCGAATGCAGGAATGCCGACACGGGCGTCGGCGCCGACATGGCATTGGGCAGCCAGAAGTGGAATGGAAACTGAGCGCTTTTCGTCAAAGCTCCAAGCAGAATGAAAATTAGCGCGGGCACATAGAGGCTGTGATTTCGGATCAGGTCACCTGAGTTCAGGATCTTGTCCAGATCGTAGCTGCCGACGATCTTGCCAAGCAAAATCAGGCCGATCAACAGGCAGAAGCCCCCGATCCCAGTGATCGTAAGGGCCATTCGAGCGCCGTCTCGGGCGGCAGCATTGTTGTGCCAGTAGCTGATCAACAGGAACGAGAAGATGCTTGTCAGTTCCCAGAATACCGACAGCAGGATGACATTCCCTGAAATGACAATGCCGACCATCGCTCCCATGAACGCAAGCAGGAACGAGAAGAATCGCGGGACCGGATCGTCTTCCGACATGTAATAGCGGGCGTAGAGGATGACCAGAAAACCGATGGAGGTGATCAGCATGGTGAAAATCCATGCAAAGGCATCCATGCGCAGAGTCAGATCAAGACCGAGCTGCGGCAACCACTCCGCGTTGAAGCGAATGACACCCCCGTCAGAGACCTGCGGGTAGAGACTGGCGCTAAGCAAAAGGGCGAGGAAGACGACAATACCAGCAAGGCTGGAAGGAAGGCGACGTGATACCGTTCTCAGGAAAAAGACCGACAGAATGCTACCCACGAACGGAAGAAGCAGCAGGGCAACGAGCATGAAGGGTCCGGCTGTTATCCCAATGCGTCTGTCCTTTTCGAATTGTGATTAGAGGCATCGCATATTTAGCAACGACCTAGAAATCACTTTTAAATTAGCCTATATGATCTATATCAACCAATATGGGCGATAGTCGAAGATGGGTCAAGCTTACGACCATAAGATTTTGTCGCCGGCCCTATGTAGAGCGGCACGCGGTCTCGTGGACTGGACACAGGCTGAACTGTCAGCACGGGCAGGCGTGTCGCGAAGCACGGTTCGCGACTACGAAGGCGGGCGCCACGATGTTCACCGCGCAACGGCTGCACAATTGAAAATCGCGCTTGAGAGTGGCGGTGTAACCTTCGTCAATCTGGACGACGGCAAAATAGCTCTTTGCTCCAGCAACGAGCAGTGACGCCGAGCTGGCTAGCCACCACGCCTGTCACGCGCCAAGCGGTTCGGCGCGCTATGGGGACACAATCCGTCGTCCCGTCTCCTGGTCGAAAAGATGCAGATTTCCCTGAGAAAGTGAAAGACGCTGTCGGCTGGCGACGTCGAACTGGGGCCGTTCGCGCAATACAATGGAAACCAGTTGCTCCCCAAGACGTGCCTCGACGAAAGTCTCCGCTCCCGTCGGCTCGATATTCTCGACGATGGCTTCAAGCTCGCCAACACCAGCGCTAACAAGTGCGATTTCTTCGGGACGCTTGCCAATCAATATCGACTGCCCATCGCGTACGCCTCCAGGAACCTTCAATCCGGTCCCCTTCCCGGTTTGCAGAACAAACTCGCCGGATCGGGCGACGGCCGGAAACAGGTTCATCGCAGGAGAGCCGATAAATTGCGCCACAAAAGAATTTGCGGGGCGATCGTAAAGCTCAAGTGGCGAGCCAACCTGCTCGATCTTGCCCGCCTGCATGACGACGATGCGGTCGGCCATGGTCATTGCCTCAATCTGATCGTGGGTAACATAGATCATGGTCGTTCCAAGACGGCGATGTAGCGACTTGATCTCGCCTCGCATTTGCACGCGCAGCTTGGCGTCAAGATTGGAAAGCGGCTCGTCAAACAGGAAGACTTGTGGCTTGCGCACGATCGAGCGCCCCATGGCCACACGCTGACGCTGGCCACCCGATAGGGCCTTCGGCTTGCGCTGGAGGAGCGGAACCAGACCCAGGATTTCCGCCGCCTCACGCACCTTTTTGTGCTTCTCTTCCTTGCTGGCGCCGGCCAGCGTCAGGGAAAACGCCATATTCTCCTCGACGGTCATATGCGGATAAAGCGCATAATTCTGGAAGACCATCGAGATGTCGCGGCTCTTCGGTGGCAGGTTGTTCACCACCTTGCCGCCGATCGATATTTCACCACCAGAGATCTCTTCCAGACCCGCGATCATTCGCAAAAGCGTTGACTTCCCGCAGCCCGACGGGCCTACGAGGACGACGAACTCGCCCTCATTGAAATTTGCCTCAATGCCGTGAATGACCTCAGCGCTTCCATAGCGCTTGACGACCTTATCGATTGTTACGCTGGCCATATTGTCACCCCTCACGCCGCGCCAATTGCGATGCGCGTGGCCGACAATGCACCCTCATGGATGATGAGACCGGCCGAACCGCCCTGAAAAGCCGTATCGTCGGCTTCGACGGTGGTGTCGCCAATTCGCGCTTCGAAATGCCCGCCCTTCGCCGACACCTTCAGCGTAAATGCCTTCTCGAATTCCACGTCGAGTGCGACGGAGGCAAGCACCTTGCGATCCTCGTCCTTGCACCTGACGATTTGCAACTCGCCGGCGCGAGTGACCAGCGCGGCATAATACCGGCGCTGACCCTGCGAACGGAAGACCAGACCGCCGTAATCGCCGAGATGGAGCATGAGATCGGCGTCGATCGCGTAATCCGTCCAGTCACGCGTGCCCTGCATGATCATGCCGTCGCCGCGGTTCTGGCTGATGCGGAAATCCTGCGGGAAGTGCTTGGAGAAAAAATGCACATTGCTCACCCAGGCACGCCGCCAGAAATCACCGGCACCCTCGGGCCGGCGAAATGTCACCGCCGGGCAGCCGTCCCAGGTCAGGCTGTCGATGACGACACGACCGTTTGCCCTGCCGTCGGCCGTCTTCAGCACCAAGCCGACCTCGGCGATCGGCTGGTATCCGGTCTCCGGCACAGTCCATGAGAGCGAGGCAGATGCGCCGGCTGCCAACAATTCGCCATGTGGCATGTCGATGGCGACGAGGTTGTCCGTCCCGTCATAGTGACGAATGCGCAGTTTGGCTTCGACGATACCCTTGTTGCCTGCATCAGCGCTGACGCGCGCCTTGAGCACCTGGCCGGCATGAATACGCGGGCTGGCCATCAGATCATAGGTGCGCATCTTCGTTACTTCGGCCGGGGTAAACACGGGCGTGGTGGTTGCCGCCTCGCGGCCCGGAGCAAGCGCGGAAAAATCGATCGCCAGACCATTGCCGGTGCCGCTCACCTTGAGATCGGCGAGCGCGCTATCGGCCGCTTGCGCACGGAAGCCTTGAACAGACCCCGGCAGTGAGAAGTGGAACTTGGCACCGTCCTTGGGCGCCGGTTCGTGGGCCTGACCAGCAAGCTTGCGGCCGAGATTGGCAAGCCAGAGAGCAACATCGACGGCATCGGCGATCGAGCGACCACCGTCGGCCGTCGACATGTAGAGCCGGTCAGCAACCGGGCCGCGCCAATCCGGGCCGGCGTCCAGTCCCTCGAGACCAAGCATGATGCCGTGCAGGCAACCGAGATTGCCGGCATTGCAATCCGTATCCCAGCCGGACGTGTTGACGATCATCTGGCCGCGCTGGAAATCATGCGGTGCATGTAGGAGCGCCATGATCATCAATGCATGGTTCGGAACGACATGGCAATTGCCCGGATATTTGTCGTAGCCGTAGTTATCTTCGATCCTTTGGCGGGTTTCCTCCCAATCCTCGTTACCGGATGTCCAGTGGCGGATATCAGCGACAAGCTTAGCGATCAGGCTGTCCTCCGGAATATAGGACAGGCCGGTGTCCAGCAGATGATTAACATCCTTGCTGACGAAAGCCTCCGCTTCCATTGCGGCCCAGAGCACTGCGGCATGGACCGCTTCACCGTCGTGGCTGACGGAACCAGCCGCACGCGCGAGCTTTGCAGCCTGCGCCGGCTTGCCGGGAGACACGAGCGCCCAGCCGTCGATGAAGATCTGCGCGCCGATCTGCTCAGCGACCGTTGCGCCATTGGTTTCGATCGAACCGGAGGCGGGTGCGGAAATACCGCGTTTCAGGTTGAGCCAGGCCGTGTGTTCGGTAGAGTTTCCGGCTCCGCCCCACCAGAGGATCGAGCGTTCCTCGATTATGTAGTTGAGCCAAGCCTTACCGATATCCTCGGCGGAAAGGTCGGGCGAGATGCCGTAGTCGTCGAGCGCGCGCGGGAAGGCGAAGGTGCCGCCGACGTCGTCGTCAGTGACGACAAGCGGATCGCCCAGCCGTTCGTGGACGTAGTAGGTGATCGGTCCGAGCTTCTGGAGAATATCCTTGTAGCGCCAGTTTTCGAATGGGCGGCCGAGATAGACGCCGATCAGCTTGCCGAGAACGCCGGCGTAGACACGGTTGTTGTAGTCTGCAGGTATGGACATCAGAAGCTCCTTGTCAGCCCTTCACCGAACCGCCTGCCATTCCTTCGATGAAATGGCGCTGCAGCAGGATGAAGAGAATTACGATGGGTAGAATAATGGTGAGGGCCGCCGCCATGATCTCGCCCCAGTCGGACGAGTACTGGCCGGACAGCAGGAAGAAGGAAACGACGGCCGTCAGCCTGTCCTGATCCTGCAGGAAGGTGGTTGCGATCAGGAACTCGTTCCACGAGTAAAGCCCGATGATCAACGCGACGGTGAGGATGCCCGGCGAGACGATCGGCAGGAAGACGCGCCGGAAAACCTGCCAGTGCGTCGCCCCGTCGATCAAAGCGGCTTCCTCAAGCTCCTTGGGAACAGCGAGAAAATAGGTGCGCAGAAGCATGATGGCGAAGGGCGAGTAGACCGCCGTGTAGATGAAGGAAACGGCTATCGGATTGTTGATCAGCCCGAAGCGCGCGAAGCCGAAGTAGAGGGGAAAGAGGAAGAGCTGGATCGGCGCCGTGGTGCTTGCCAGGAGATAGAAGGTGAGGATCTTCCACGTCTTGATCTTGCGGCGGGCAAGAACGTAGGCCGTCAGCGAACCCGTCGTGCAGACGAGGATGATCGTCATGCCGGTCAGCACCGCCGAATTGAGGAGTGTGCGGCCGAAATTGGCGTCCGACCATGCGCGGGTAAAGTTGTCCCAGCGCAATTCCGACGGCCAGGCGAGCGGATTTTGCACGATTTCGGCGGACGCCTTCAGCGAATTCAGCACCATCAGCACGATGGGAAACAGCGTGATGATCAGCAGCAACGACAGCGTCGCATAGACGAGCGTCAGTGTGATGCGGCTCTCGGTCATGTTCATTGTTCGAACTCCGATGCTTGCGCGCGGATATAGAGGACAGTGGCAGCCAGCCCGAAGAGGCTGATGACGACGGAAACAGCGGCCGCCTTGCCGACGGCGAGATCGTAGAAGGCCGAACGATAGGCAAGCGTCGACAGCACTTCGGAGGAATAGGCGGGGCCGCCCTGCGTGAGGATGTAGACGAAGTCGAAGACGAGGAACGACCAGATGACGGTCATGATCATCATCAGCGTGATGGTCGGCATGATGCCCGGAAGCAGCACGTAGCGGATCATCTGGAAGAAGGTCGCGCCCTCGATGCGGGCCGCCTCGATCTGCTCGGCCGGCACCTGGCGAAGGGCGGCAAAGAAGATGACGCACAGGAAACCCCACCAGTGCCACAAATCGACGACGGCAATGCCGTAAAGCGCGCTCGACGTCTCTGTCAGTGGGTTGGCAATTTCGATACCCAATCGCTGGAGAAGGCCCGTAACACCCGTCACCGGCGAGTAGATCATGCCCTGCCAGACACGACCGGTAATGGCTGTGGCGATGATAACGGGGAGGAAGTAGATGACCTGGAACGTGTTGGAGCCACGACGGGCGACCAAAAGCATTGTGGCCGCCAGCAGACCCATGCCGATCGGCACCGTCAGGAAGATGATCGTCCAGATGATGTTGTTGGTAAGCGCCGTCCAGAACACGCTGTCGCCCCACAGCGCCGCGAAATTGTCCAACCCGACGAAAACAGGTGTGCTGATGCCGTCCCATTCGAAGAAGGCAAGGGCCACCGTCAGCAGCGCCGGAATGGCGATGATGACGATGTTTATGATGAGGGTCGGCAGAACATAGAGTCTGTGCATGGTATTACCTTTTCGGGCATGGTCCGGCCTGCCCTGCCACCGGCACCGGTGGAAGGCGGGCGGGAGGCGCGCGCTGAGCGCGCCTCACAAAGTCCTGATCAGCGAGCCGGGACGGCAGGCGCCTTTCCGGCCTTGGATTCCTTCTGGAAGGACTCGTCGACTTTGGTCAGATAGTCCGTCGGCGAGATCTTCTTCAGCCAGACTTCCTCGATGCCATTGATGATGTAGCTGTCGGTCGCTGGCGGCAGGAAGGTCCAGGTGGTGTAGCCGTATTTCCCGTCGGCAACCGAGGCGGAGAGGTTCTTCATCGTCTCGGTAAACAGCGGCGTGACTTCACTCGCCATCTTGACGCTCGATATATCCTTGAGCGGGATATTCCATTCGCCCTGCCAGGCGGAGTTCATCGTGCCGTAGACTTCCGGCGAGAAGACGTAGTTGATCACCGTGGCGGCACCTTCGGGGTTCTTCGCCTTGGTCGCGATCGAGAAGGTCGAGCCGATCCCGAGCGGGAAGATCGGATCGCCGGACACGCTCGGGAAGCCGACGAAGCCCGCCTCGGAGCCAGCCTTCTTGCCGTAGGTCGCAACGTTCTGGAACTGCCATGTACCGGTCGGCATCATGCCGGCTTTTCCGGAGGCCATCGCGTCAGCCGCCTGCTCGCTGCTGGTCAGCGAGAAGTAGTTCTTGCCGAAATAGCCCTTCTGCCACCAGGAGTTCAGGCGATCGATCGACTTGACGAAAGGCTCGGCCGTCCAGGGCATTTCGCCACGCAGCGCCTTGTTGAGATTGTCGGGGCCGGCGACAGAATTGAGCGCCAGCGTCACGAACCATTCATTGGCGCCACGCCAATCGGCATTGCCGGCGGCGAAAGGCGTGATGCCTTCCTTCAACATGGCATCGGCGAGCGTTTCCATCTCGTCGAGCGTTTTGGGCGCCTGCCAACCATGCTTTTCAAACAAGGTCTTGTTGTAGAAAAGACCGACGGTCTCGTAAGTCTTCGGCAGCGCGTAAAGCTTGCCGTTATACTCACCCATTTTCAGGAAAACCGGCAGGATGCGATCCTGCCACTTGTACTTGGCGGCATAATCGTCGAGCGGCATGAGCTGGCCCGACTGGGCCATCGGCGCGACGTAGCTCGGGCCCGCCGTGTAGACGACATCGGGACCATTGCCGGACAGCATGGCAACGCGCAGCTGCTTGTCGAGTTCGGTGCCGCGGTAATCGATCTTCAGGCTCTGCTCTGGATTGGCCTTGTCGAAAGGCTCGACGATGTTCTCCTTGATCAGCTTCTGCTGATCGGGGGTTGCCTGCTCGTACCACCAAGTCACCCGATCCTGGGCGGCGGCGATCTGAGCGGCGCCGATGACGATGGCGGCAGCGGCAAGCAGTTTCGTCTTCATCTTGGTCATATTCATTCCTCCCTTGTTCGATGGATTAATTCTTTACGTCCGGCGGTGGAGCGACCGATGCTCGGATGACGAGTTCAAACGGCATCTCCTCGGGCTGGGCCGGCTCGGTTTCGCGGGAAATCAGGCGCGAGAGAAGTTTTTCGGCAGCGCGCGCGCCGAGGCGATCCTGAAATTGCGCCACCGTTGTGAGACCCGGAGTGACGAGTGCCGAGGCCATGATATCGTCGAAGCCAGCGACGGAAATATCCTTGGGGACCGACAATCCGTTTCGCAGCAGGCTCTTAATAACGCCAATCGCCATCAGGTCATTGGCGGCAATGACGGCGGTGACCCGCCGGCGGCTCGCGACGATGCGATCGGCCATCTCGCTGCCTGCTTCCACAGTAAAATGCGTCGCCTCAAGCACGATCGGCTCTGCGTGGCTCGATGCCATAGCGTCTAGATAGCCCTGTAGGCGAACGCTTTGCGGGCCACCGCGGGCAGCGACCATGGCGATGTCGCGATGACCAATACCTAGAAGATGCGTGGTAACAGCACGCGCGGCCGCCTGATTGTCGATAAACAGATCGTCTATCGGAAGCGAACCGCCCGATTTGCGTCGCACTTCGATGCGCACGACCGGCACGCCATTCTTTCCGAGGGGCGCGAGATCACGCGCTGACAGATTGAAGAACACCCCTACGACGCCGTCGTAGCGCCCCTGCAATGCGGCCGCGACCACTTGGCGTTCATTTGCGATTTCACCTTCCGTATCAATCGTGATGACCTCATAGCCGGCATTGCGAACTACCTTCTGAACGGCGACGACAAGCGAGGGATAAAACGGGTTCGTCAGATCCGGGACAACGCATGCGATGACATGAGACCGGCTTGTGCGCAGTGCCTGGGCAAAGCGGTTGGGCTGGTAGCCCAGCTGGGCGATTGCAGCCTCGATGCGGTCAGCGGTTTCAGGTGCAACCTTGTCCCTGCCTCCATTCAAAACAAGCGATACGGTTGCCTGCGCTACGCCGGCCTGCTCCGCCACTTCCTTCTGTGTGATCCTACGGCCAGCCACCACCAATTCCATCGTTGATACGTATCGATTGATTATTGATACGTATCAACGCAGGAGTCAAGCGCGTTACTGTCAGTTTGGTTGGCTCCTCCGGACGCGCCCGCCAGTTGTCCAGCGGGTGCCAGGCGACCGGACGAACGCGCAGGAATTTCGTTACCCCACGTAGCGCTGGATTTGCCCGATTGACCTGCGAGACCCATGAGATATCAGCTGTTCGGCGGATAGGAATGAGATTGGGCTGCCGATCCCGTTTAGACAGGGCGAATGTCCAAACTTGCGGTGCAAGGTCCCTCCTTTTGGCGATCAACGAACAATACCGGCCGTCACCGATATCTGCTCTCCTTCGTTCAAGGCAACGACCCCTGCCAATCATGTCAACCGTCAACGACCTGCGGCTTTGGCAAGGTTATGAGGACGGCATCGCCTAGCGCGCCGGCCCGCGCTGGAGGCTGGCGCCCGGCGCGAAACGAACAAACGCCTGCTAGGAGCGAGCGTTGTGACTTCGAATGCTCTACTGAGGGCCTAGAAGACTGCGGAAGCACGAGCAAAAGCACGGATGCCGCTGCGGTATTGTGCGAGAAAGTGACAGTGGATCACACCGCCATGCACGAAATGCAGAAGTCCACCGCCCTGGGATATTGGGGGAGTTACGCTCTGAAACGATCGAAGGCCGTCAGGCGACGGGTTGGCGGATCGGCGTCCGGCCAGCGGTAGATATCCAACCGGAGAAAGGAGAGCTCATCCTCGAAGGCGTTCTCATCGACCTCGACCCACCACGACTTGGGACGGCCGTCGCTTCCGTCCGACCAGCGGTAACCGCGAGCTTTCAAATGATCCTTCATGTCGAAAGGACTATTTTCGGCATAGATGCGCACGCGCGCATGCTGGCTGGCCGCATAGAGCTCCGAAAACGCGGTGCCGGGGCTCGCACTCTGGCCAAGCACCTCGAACAACGCGAAGCAGTCGTCGACCGCGCGGTGGCCATCGTGGAAATAACCCGCCTGTCCGACAAGGTAGCCAAGCTTCGTCCCTTCGAAGCCGCGGGCCGACCAGTCGATTTCGGCATTGGAGCAGGCCCAGGCCTTGCCGGCGAAAATCTGCGAGAAGGCTTCACAGAATGGCCGGTCGAAGCCGGCATTATGGGCGATGATCAGGTCGGCCGGCTCAATCAGGGCCTTCAACGCCGCAAGATCGATCTCCTGGCCTGCGACCATCGTGTCGGTGATACCCGTCAGCTTGGTGATCTCGGCCGGTATCGTCACCGTTGGCTGTTGCATGCCGCCGTAAACGCCCGTGACGTCGCCGATATTGCCATCGTGGTCGAAGCTGAACGCGATGACGCCAATCTCGATGATCTCATCCTTGCGGTGACTGAGACCTGTGGTTTCAGTGTCGAGGATAACGCCACGGAGCGGAAAGCCGGCGCGCGGCATCGCGGCCACGGTGCGCGGCTCAAGCTTCTTCAAAATCCGATAACGACCCGTCTCGACCAGGCGATCGACCATCGTCTGCTCGCTGATTTCGCCAGCAGCATGGCTCTTCAGCGGTCCCTTGCGCGGGGTCTGTCCGGAGGACTGGCTTGCGCCGCCCGAGAACATGTCGAACTGTTCTGCCATTGTCCCTGATCTTTGCCACCGCCCCCGTTCCGCCGCCAAAACGAACGAATCGAGTTGATATACCCGTAAGAGCAATGGGGAAATTGCACCGATCGGCAAGAATAAACAGCAACCGAAGCCGATTGATGCCGACGTAGCTCACGAAGGCTGTGGAAAAAATCTCGCGCACCAAAGGACCAGGCACAATGCCCATTTACTCCGCCACAAGCCCGCTGCGCCTTAGAAGCGACAGCAGAACCAGCGGGATCAGCGTGGTCAGCACGACGGTGACGAAGGCCATTGCCATGCCGAGACCGATCGACCCCTGCTCGAACTGCCGCCAGATAAATACCGAAATCGTCTGCATACCGACAGGCGCGACCAAGATCGACGCGACGAGCTCGCGGGTGGCGACAGCGAACACAAGCAGCATAGCCGTGACCAGGCTCGGCGCGATCAGCGGCAGCAAGATGCGGCGAAACGCCGTGAAGGCGCCAGCGCCGCAGACGCGCGCGGCGGCTTCGAGATTGTCGCCGATCTGATGCAGCGCCGCGGTGGTGTAACGCATCGGCTGCGGGAGCAGTATGCAGCAGTAGGCAAGAAGCAGTATAAGCGGTGTATTGTAGGGCGTGATCGGTAACACCGGCTGGTTCCACGCCAAAATAAGGCCCACGGCGACGACCACGCCGGGTAAGGCGTTCGGCAAGGCTGTTAGAAAATCCAGCATCATTCGGCCGCGGAACCGGGTTTTTGCCACCGCATAGGCCGAGACGGCGCCGAGGATACCGGTGAGCAGCGCCGTGCCCAATCCGAGCGCGAAGCTGTTGCCAAGCGCCCGCAAGGCACCGGCGCTGTTATCGGCGATCGCGGCAAAATTGGAGAGGCCGAGATTGCTGACGGCCAGACCGCCGGAGATAGTATTCGATAGCGCGGTCGCCAGGATGGCCAGAAGCGGGATCACGGTGGCAAGCAGCGTTACGAGACCGAAAAGGATGAGAACCGGAATGGTCAGAATTCCGAGCGGGCGCTTATCCTTGGCTTGCGGCTTGCCGCCCGTGGTCACATAGGAGCGGCGGGCGAGGATCCACCGTTGCGCCATGAAGGCGGCAAGCGACAGTATCACCAGCATCAGCGAAAAGACGGCGGCGCCCGCAAGATCGATGGGCCAGTCTGAAATGCGCAGATCGATCTCAGTTACCAGAACGTCGAAGCCGGATCGCCGCCCAAGCGCTGCCGGCGTACCATATTCCTCGATCGCCGCCGCGAAGACGAGGAGCAGGCTGGCGGCCAGCCCCGGCGTCGAAAGCGGCAGCGTAATGCGCCAGAAGGCGCGCCAGGAAGAGGCGCCGAACACGCGGCCCACGTCGGCATAACGCGCTCCGACAGCTTCAATTGTGCGCGAGACCGCGAAGTAGACCAGCGGAAACGTGTTGAGCGCCATCACCGTCGTCATCCCCGCCAGGGAAAACAGAAAGGGGGCGAGGTGAAAGCCGGTCAGCTGCTGCAGATAGCCGCGCGGCTGCAATGTCATGATCCAGCCGAGCGTCGCAATATAGGGCGGGATCATGAAGGGAACGAGCAGCGCCACGTCCCAAAAGATCGCAAAGGGCACCTTGAACAAGGCGCGGAAAACCGCAAGCGGCACGGCCAGCAACGCGGCTGCCATCATGACGCAGATGCCGAGAATGACCGAATTGCCCCCCATTCGCAAAAGCTTGGGATCGGATAGCATCTCGGGAAGGTGCAGGAACGGGGCGGCAAGAGAACTCCGCCCCAGTTCAGGGAAAATCGCCTGGAGGACAATGAAGACGAACGGCACGGCCACGACGATAATCAAACCCGATGTCGCCACCCATACTATCGGCCCGGTGCCGGCTGCGCCGTTCGCTTTCATGCTCTTCAGTCTCGATTCTTCTTCAGTCTCAGTTGCCGGCGGCGAAGATCTTGCCAAATTCCTTCAGCGTCTCGTCGCGCTTGCCGTAAACGGCAGCGGCATCGATCTGGAGTACCTTGAGATCGGCAACCAGCGGACGGTTGGCCGGGATGTCGCTGCGGGCGGGCATCAGGTAGGTGGCGGCGACCAACTTCTGGCCTTCGTCGGACAGCATGTAGTCGATGAACTGCTTGGCTTCATCCTGATGCTTCGACCAGTTAAGGATCATTGCTGGGCGCGGCGCGACGACGGTGCCCGAAGCCGGGAAGATGACGTCGATCGTTTCGCCCTTTGCCTTGCCGGCGAGCGAGATGTAATCGACCGCGCCGAATACGGCTGCCTTGGCACCCTGCAGAACCGGGTTCAGCGCTTCGGCATTGGCGCCGGCGACAACGGCGCCGTTGGCATTCAGCTTGGAGAAGAGGTCCCAGCCCTGGCTACCGGCAAGCGCAGCCACCAGTTCGAAGCTTGCACCCGACTGCGCGGGATCCGGCAGGTTGACGAGATCCTTGTATTCCGGCTTTGCGAGGTCGGCCCATTCGGTCGGCTTAGGCGTATTGCTTGCGGGGTTCCAGGCGATACCGAGCGCGGAAACGCCTTGGGCAACTGCCGTCTCGGACTTGAGGAAGTCAGGAACCTTGGCAGCGTTCGGGCTCGTGTAGGAAACCAGCCAGCCGCGCTTGGTAAAGTCGGTCGCCGTATCCCAAGATGCCGAAATCAGCACGTCGACAACCGGATTGGCTGCTTCGGCTTCAATGCGCGCCATGATCTTGCCCGTCGTCGCCTGGAACACCTCGACCTTGTGGCCGGTTTGCTTGGTGTAGCCTGCAGCAAGCTTCTCGATCAGGCTACCCGGGCCGGCAGAGTAGACGGTGATGTCGGCGTGGGCGACGCCTGCCGCGAGTATGCCGGCGATGAGGGCGAAGCCCGCACCAAGAAATGATCTGCTCATATGTGCCTCCATAAGCGTTTGATATGCTTCAGTTACGCGTGAACCAGCGCATGTTCGCGCTATCGATGGCGAGGTTGACCACCTCACCTGTGACAGCGCGCTGGCGCGCCAGGAATGTGAGTTCGCTTGCAGCCGGCCCGGCGCCCAGCGTAACCGTGGTCAGATAGCCATCGCCACGAAACTGCGAGTGGACGACCTCGGCGGGCAATCCCTCCCCCGATGTCAGGCGAACGGCCTGAGACGGCAGCAAGACATGGGTCGCGCCAGCGGGGGCATAGTCATCCTTGAGGACGATACCGGTTTGGTTGAGACGAAGGCCGCTCTCCTCGCGAAAAACAGGAACAACGCAGCCTAAGCGCAGGAACTCAGCGACTTCAGGCGTCGCCGGCGCGCTCACCAGTGTCTCGGGCGACGCCATCTGCTCGATGACGCCACCGCGCATCACGGCAACCTGATCGGCCAGTGAGAACGCCTCGCTCTGATCATGGGTAACATAGACTGCGGTAAGGCCGAGATCCGACATCAGCGCGCCGATTTCGCGCACCATGGTCTCGCGAAGCTCGCGGTCGAGGTTCGACATGGGCTCGTCGAAAAGGACGAGTGCCGGCTCCGCGACGATGGCGCGGGCGATTGCAACGCGCTGCTGCTGCCCGCCCGACATGTCGCTGATGCGCCGGGCGCCGAAACCGCCGAGGCCGACCCGTTCAAGAGCTGCCGCGACACGCCGCTTACAATCCTTGCGACTGACACCGCGCATCTCCAGCGGGAAGGCGATATTGTCTGCGACACTCAAATGCGGCCAGAGCGCATAGTCCTGAAACACCATGCCGAGGCCGCGCTTTTCCGGCGGCACGAACAGGCCGCCAGCGGCATCGGCCACCACACTTCCGTTAATCTTTACGCTGCCCTTGTTCGGCGCCAAGAGGCCGGCCACCAGGCGCAGAAGCGTGGTCTTGCCGCAACCGGACGGGCCGAGCAGCGCGAGAACCTTGCCCTTCTCAAGCGAGAGATCGACGTTGTTAAGTACCGTGTTTGAGCCAAAATGGAGGCTGAGACCCGACACCGACACGGCGGCTGGTTGTGCAGAAAAATTGGTTATCATGACTATCAACAGAAAGAAATTTAGCCGCTTATAGTCAGACGGAATGACACTTTCGTGACACAATTGTTAACGTGGGATGTATGACATCACAGAGTTGTGGGACGGCAAACCGCCCGTATTCCAGCGGGCAGTCGCGATCCGCGCCGCCGGTTTTCCGACGGCGTGTGATTTCGCAAAGCTTGAGGTCAACCCTCTATCGACCGCGATAGACGAACTCGCCAGGGATAGCCGCCGCATCCTTGTCGGCCTGCAATGTCAGTGCGTCGCGCAGCGGCGAGCGAATGCAGACGGGGTCGGTTGCGCTGGCATCGCCGGCAAGCGCCATTGCCTGGCAGCGGCAGCCGCCGAAGTCGATCGCCTTGCGGTCGCAGCTTCGGCAAAGCTCCGGCATCCAATCTTCGCCGCGATAAGCGTTGAAGGCGGAGCCGTGATACCAGATATCGGACAGCGACTTCTCGCGAACATTATCGAAGGTCAGCGAGGGGATCGTCTCCGCTGCGTGGCAGGGGAGAACCCGGCCAGACGGCGTAACATTCAGGCCGATCCGTCCCCAGCCACCCATGCATGCCTTGGGATAGGACGAGTGGTGGTCGGCCGGCACATAGTCGATGACGAGAATGCCTTCCAGCCGCTTGCGGGCCTCGATGACGGTCTTGTTTGCCCGCTCGACTTGCTCTCGCGTCGGCATCAGTGCGGCGCGGTTTCTTTCGGCCCAGCCGTGAAACTGCACGGTGGCGATCTCGATACGCCGGGCGCCGAGCTTCACCGCGAGATCGAGCATGTCGTCCAACTGATCCATGTTCTGTTTGTGGCAGACGGCATTGACCGTGAGCGGTATGCCGCTTGCCTTGACCCAGGCGGCGACGGCCATCTTGCGATCGTAGCCGCCCTTATAGCCGCCGACGCGATCGGCGCTCGCGGGGTTCGTTCCCTGCAGCGAGAGTTGCACGTGGTCGAGACCAGCATCGGCGAGCTCGAGCAGGCGCTTCTCGGTCAGGCCGACACCCGATGTGATGAGATTGGTATAGAGACCGGCGGCTGCACCCGCTGCCGTCAGCTCGACCAGATCGCGCCGCGAGGCCGGCACCCCGCCAGAGAGATGCAGATGCAGGACGCCCATTTCGGCAGCCTGCTGGAAGACCCGGATCCACTCTTCGGTCGACAGTTCTTCCTTGATGCCCGTGAGTTCCAGCGGATTGGAGCAATAGGGGCAGGCAAGCGGACAGCGATGCGTTAGCTCTGCGAGCAGTGCCATCGGCGGCGGCGCTACTGAAGATAGCGGAGCAACCGTTTGCTTGACGACCCTTGCCTCGACGCCCATCACAACACCTGCAGCATGCGACGATTGGCGAGCTCGCGGATGAATGCCAGGACATCGGTCGCGATCTGCTCGCGCGGCGCCTGGAATTCGGCGGCGAAGTCGTCGGCAATCGTGTCAAGATTGCGCTCGCCATCGAGCGCTTCGATGATTTTCACGGCGATCTCATCCACCGCCATCGCCAGTTCAGGTGCAAGCAGAACGGTCTGCCCGCGCACCGGATCGTGGCGCAAACGCACGCCACGGGCCAGCTTGACGACCATGCTGCCGGTTATCGCGACCGTGTCTTCGCTCATCACGCGATCTCCTCGAGCTCGCCGATCACGCCCTCGCGACCGTCCCAGCCACCCGGTGGGATCAGGCCCGGCGTAACATAGGCGAAATGTAGCGCATCGAGCTGCGCCCACAACACCTCGGTCTTGAACGTCAACGCCGCTGCCGCCGCGTCCTGCTTCTCCAGCGTGTTCGCATTGTCGAGCACATAGGCGAGGCCGAAAGCGACATCGACGGGCGCCTCGTTCAGCCGCTGACGGAAATAGGAGAGCGCCTGATCGTCAGCGAAGGCGTAATGCTGCAACAGCCCGGCGATACGATCGGCATGGATCTTCGGCGCGAAAAGCTCCGTCAACGATGAAGCGACGGCCTCAAGCAGCGGCTTTTCGCGCACGAAGTGAACATAGGCTTCGACGGCAAAGCGCGTGGCGGGCAGGATGCCGCGACCGGAAGCCACATAGTCAGGATCGAGGCCGACGGCTTCAGCGAGCTTTAGCCAGCGCCGGATGCCGCCACCTTCGGTGAGCCCACCATCGTGATCCTCGATGCGGGAGCGCCAGGCGCGGCGCATGTCGGCATCCGTGAGGCGCGACATGAAGGCGGCGTCCTTCATGGGGATATGGCTCTGGTAGCAATAGCGGTTGATCACCCAGGCGCGGACCTGCGTCATGGTGCACTGGCCGCCATGCAGCATTTTGTGGAACGGGTGCTTGTCGTGATAACGATCCGCGCCGATCGCCATCAGGCGCGCTTCGAATGCCTGCCGGTCAGGTGCTTCAGTCAAAGTCGATCTCCATGCCGTCATGGCCAATCTGGAAGCCGCTCGCCTCGAGCATGTCGCGCTCGGGCCCGGCCCGCCAGATCGGATTGGTGTTGTTGATGTGGACGTATATTTTCTTGGCGATATCGAGCTTCGACAGGGCCGCTAAGCTGCCATCGGGGCCGCTGATCGCCATATGGCCCATGCGCTGCCCGGTCTTCTGGCCGACGCCGAGCGTGATCATCTCATCGTCGGTGAACACGGTGCCATCGAAGAACAAGGCGTCGGCGCCGTCGATCCGCTCGATGAGGCCATCGCTGATGTGGGCGCAGCCTGGAATGTAATAGACGCGCTTGCCCTTTGCGATCAGCTCGACGCCGACAGTCTGCTCGCCTTCCAGCTTCAGCTCGGGTTCGCCGTTTTCCATGAACAGCGGCACCTTGCCGGGGACAGCGAACAACCGGGCCTCAATGTCCGGAAGTAGCGAAAACGGCTGCTTGAGCGTTATCGTGTGACGTTTCACAAAGGCGGGATCAAGGGCGCGGAAGACGGGGTTGTCGTCGATGACCCCGGCAATCGCCGTCGTCACGAAGATGTCCAGCGGCTGCTTCTCGCGCAGAATCAACAGGCCGGCCAGATGGTCGATATCGCCGTTTGTGATCAGCACGCTCTTGATCGGACTGTCGCGCAGCGCCTTGGGATGCAGCGCGCTATTGTCGATGATCTGCTGCCTGATATCGGGAGAAGCGTTTAAAACCGCCCAGCTGTGGCCATCGAGACTGACGGCGAGCGATGATTGCGATTGTGGCCTGACACCGGATGCCGGATCGCGCGCAAGGCGGCAATTCTGGCAACCGCAATTCCATTGCGGAAGGCCGCCGCCCGCGGCGGCCCCAAGAACCAGACCGCGAAAGCCAGATGAATCTGTCACGCGCGGACCTCAAACATTACAAGTCAAATTGGATTTAGCCGACCTTAGAAGAGGATCGGTTCGTTGCCGTCGGCAGGAGCGTAACGGTTGATTTCCATACCGCAGCTGACTTCGATGAACTTAGGGGCGTGCCAAGACATGTGTGTCTCCATTCATGCTGGTTTGTCTTACAAGGGTTCACCTAGGCCCACTCATGCTGCACTGCAATAGCGTTTTCAGCATGGCTGCCCGCCCAATGTCGCAAGGCCATCACAATCGCGAGATCGGGCGGGCAAAGCGGCCAGATTAGGCTGCCGGGTCCCATTCAGGCGCCAGACCGTCGGGGCTGACGATGCGGCCGTCGGCCTGAGCAAGCGCATGGATGCGCGCCATGTCCTCATCGCTCAGAGCGAAATCGAAGATCGCGGCGTTCTCTGCAGCGCGCGCTTCCGAGACGGTCTTCGACAGCGTAACGAAGCCCTGCTGCACGATCCAGCGAAGCACGATCTGCGCGATCGAGCGGCCATGCGCTGAGGCGATGTCGGCTAGAACATGGTCGCTCAAAACTTTGCCATCGGCCATCGCGTAATAGGCGGTAAGCGACAAGCCCACCTCGCGCGCGGCCTCGATGACCGGACGCTGATCGAGATACGGATGATACTCGACCTGGTTGTTGGCAAGCGGCCGTTCGCTGAGACGCGCGGCATCCCTCATCAGCGTCGTATTGAAATTGGAGACGCCGATGTGGCGCGCCTTGCCTGCCTTGGCGACGTCATTCAACGAGGCGATCTGCTCTTCCAGGCTGACGACGGTGTTCGGCCAATGCAGCAGCAGGAGGTCGACATAGTCGGTCTTCAGCTTCGACAGACTTTCATCGACGGAGGCCAGGAAGGCGCTGCGCTCGTAGTTCGCAACCCAGACCTTGGTGGTGAGAAAGATATCAGCGCGGGCGACACCCGACGAGACGATCCCTTGGCCTACGGCAGCTTCGTTGCCATAGATCTGCGCGGTGTCGACGTGGCGGTAGCCGGTCTTCAGCACATTGCAGACCATCCGTTCGGTATCGGCGGCTTCCATGCGGAACGTGCCGAATCCGAGCGCGGGGATGGAAGCGCCATTGGCGTTGACGAGTTTCATGAGGATTTTCCTTTCGATAGTATCAGGCCGCGGAAGCGACGGTATTGGTTGAAGCAAGCGCGCGGCGGTCGAGCGAGCCGCTCCAGAGCGTGAGAATGAGGGCGCCGACGACGAAGATGGCGCCGACCCACGGCGTGGCCCCAAGGCCGAGCGAAGAGGCAACCACGAGGCCGCCGACCCAGGCGCCCGCCGCGATGCCGAGATTGAAGGCGGCGATGTTCAAGGCCGAGGCGACATCGACCGCTGCCGGACGGACCACGCCGGCAAGCTTCACGACGTAAATCTGCAGGCCAGGCACATTTGCGAAAGACAGGAAACCAAGGGCGGCCAGCGTCGGGATCGTCAGCCAAGGCGACACGGCGGTGAAGCTGAAGATGGCGAGAACGATGGCCTGCGCGGTGAAGAGCCAGGCAAGAGCCTTGATCGGATCACGGTTGGCGAGGCGTCCGCCGGCGATATTGCCGATGGCGATCGCGATGCCGTAGAGCACCAGGATCAGACTGACGGCCGAGGCCTGGAAAAAGGTGACCTGCTCGAGGATAGAGGCCAGGAAAGTGAAGGTGACGAAGGTACCGCCGTAGCCGAGAGCAGTCATGGCGAAGACGATCAGCAGACGGCCGCTGCCGAGAACCTTGACCTGCTCGCCGATCGTTGCCGCCGGCGCCTTCTTGAGGTTTGCCGGCAGAAGGATCCATAGACCCGCGAAGGCAATGACGCCGAGACCGGCGACAGCCGCAAATGTCGCGCGCCAGCCGAAGGTCTGACCGATGAGCGTGCCGAGGGGAACGCCTGTCACGATCGCGACCGTCAAACCCATGAACATCATGGCAATCGCCGAGGCGCGCTTATTCTCGGGAACGAGATCGGCGGCGATGGTCGAGCCGACGGAGAAGAAGACGCCGTGCGCGAAGGCAGAGAGAACGCGGGCGACAAGCAGAGGCGCGTAGCCTGGGCTGAGCGCTGCCATTGTATTGCCGAGAATGAACAGCGCCATAAGGCCGAGAAGCAGCAGCTTGCGATCGAGGCGACCGGTGAGCGCGGTCAGAACAGGCGCACCGAAGGTAACGCCGAGCGCGTAAACGCTGACGATCAGGCCAGCGAGCGGCAGATCGATGTTGAGATCATTGGCGACGGTGGGCAGGAGCCCAACGATGACGAATTCCGTCGTGCCGATCGCGTAGGCCGCGACGGTTAAGGCAAACAGGGCAAGGGGCATTGTTAATCCATCCAGTGACGATGCCGGACAAGCGGCGATTTGGGATGGCGGCAATATGGACCACTGACATTATCTCGATAAGCAGCTACATTGCCTCAATAGTTATGAATTGAATTCACAGGAGTGAGCAGTGGATAATACCGTCGGCGAGATGGAGGTCTTCGTGCATACAGCGAAACTGCAGAGCTTTTCGGCGGCCGGACGCCTGCTGCGCATGTCGCCTTCGGCGGTCAGCAAGCTTGTGAGCAGGCTGGAAGAACGCTTGAAGACCCGCCTTATCGTCAGAACCACGCGCAGCCTGCAACTGACGCAGGAAGGCGAGGTCTATCTCGAGCGCGCGCAGCGCATTCTCGAGGATATCAAGGAAGCCGAGCAGATCGTTTCGACAGGCGGCGAGGCAGCACCGCGCGGACGTCTGCGGGTGAGCGCCTCGGTCGCCTTCGGCGTTCGTCATGTGGTGCCGTTGATCCCGGAATTTCTGACCCGCTATCCGAACGTCCAGCTCGACCTTTCACTGACCGACGGGATCATCGACATCGTCGAGGAACGCGCCGATGTCGCGATCCGCTCAGGCAATCTTCGCGACACCTCGATGAAGGCCCGCAAGCTGATGGACAGCCGGCGCGTGGTCGTGGCGGCACCGAGCTATTTCGAGCGCATGGGCAATCCCGAAAAGCCCGCCGATCTCGACCGGCACAACTGCATGACGTTCAACTTCCGGCAAACCTGGGAAGAGTGGCCGTTTCGGGACCCCGCAACAGGGCAGACCTTCCTGAAAGCGGTCCACGGTAATGTCGAAGTGAATAACGGGCCGACCATTCGCAGTCTCTGCCTCGCGGGCGTTGGGCTGATCCGGGTGGGCGCATTTCACGTGCAGGAGCATATCGACGAAGGCCGTCTGGTGCCGGTGTTAGAAGCGTTCAATCCCGAGGATATCGAGCATATCCACGCCGTCTATCCCGGCCACCCGCATCTCGCGAGTCGGATCCGGGCCTTGATCGACTTTCTCGCCGAGCGGATCTAGCCGCGAGCGTCAGCCAACTTGGAAACGGCGCACCCGAGGCACGCCGTTTCCAAGTTCCAATTCCGGGCTCGTATCTTAAAGACCGGTCGTCTTCATCAACTGCTCCGGATAACGCTCGCCCTCGACCTGGATTGCGGCGGCAGCCGTCTCGATCTGCGCGAGATCGTCGGCGCTCAGTGCCACCTCGGCCGCGCCGAGGTTTTCCTCAAGGCGATGCAGCTTCGTCGTGCCGGGGATCGGCACGATCCAGGGTTTCCGGGCCAGCAGCCAGGCCAGTGCGATCTGCGCCGGCGTAGCCTTCTTGTCCTCGGCGATGCGCTTCATGAGATCGATCAGCGCCTGGTTCTTCTCCATCGCCTCCGGCGTGAAGCGCGGCAGCATCTTGCGGAAATCGCCTTCGCCGATCTTCGTGTCCTTGTTCATAGCGCCGGTGAGAAAGCCCTTGCCGAGCGGGCTGTAGGCAACCAGCGCGATGCCAAGCTCCTCGCAGGCTTCGAGAATGCCGTTGGTCTCCGGCCCGCGCGTCCACAGCGAATATTCGTTCTGCAGCGCGGCGACCGGCTGCACCGCATGGGCGCGGCGGACCGTCTGTGCGCCCGGCTCGGACATGCCGAAATGCTTCACCTTGCCTTCCGCGATCAGATCCTTGACCGTGCCGGCGACGTCCTCGATCGGCACGTTGGGGTCAACGCGGTGCTGGTAGAGCAGGTCGATGACATCGACCCCGAGGCGCTTCAGCGAACCTTCGGCCGCCTTGCGGATCTGCTGGGGGCGGCTGTTGACGCCGGCCATTTTGCCATCAACGATATTGAAGCCGAACTTCGTGGCGATCACCACCCGGTCACGCATCGGCCGGAGCGCCTCGCCGACGATCTCTTCATTCGTATAAGGTCCATAGACCTCGGCGGTGTCGAAAAACGTCACGCCGCGCTCGACGGCCTGGCGCACCAATGTCACGCTCTCCTGGGTGCTCAGCGCATGGCCATAGCTGAAGTTCAGGCCCATGCAGCCAAAGCCGAGGGCAGAGACTTCCAGTCCGCTTTTTCCAAGTATCCGCTTTTCCATATTACGCTCCTTCAGGACGGCGCTCGCCGTCTCACGTCGGTATTAAACAGGAGTGCCTCCGGCAAACGATGAGCTTCATTCTCACTGTCCGGGCATTCCAGATATTCCTGCACCCTAAAAGTACCACCGAACCCGCGACCGCATTAGACCATGATCTCCGCATGGACTTATATCTGCGGCTCATGAGTACGCATGGAAGAACCGATGAGGAAGCAGGGACCGCAGCTGGGTTGCCCAGTCGGAGCCAACGCGTGCAAGGAGAAACGGTGGCACATTGATGAACCGACGATTGCGCCTACATCAAGCATTATTGGCTGCAGTAACCGCACGCCTTTCAGAAGGGAGGGTCGTCCATCATGAAGGGATCCAAGACGATTGTGCAGATGAGTGTCCGCGAACGGCGGGACATATTGGCCGCTGTTGCCGATGCGCTGGAGACAAGTGCCAAGGAGGCATTAATCGAAGGCAACGCAAGTTTTGCGGCGAGCTCAGGTGACCTTGCTTCGACAATTCGCGGCAGCGTGCATGGCCTTGCGAACACCGATCTCAAGGCAGCCGAGTTCCTGCTGCAGCAAGCCATGACACTGATCGAGCAATTCCGATTCCGCGACCCACATCGCCCAGAGACGCTGACGCTCCACTGAATCTGGCATAGCTTCGAAGATATGACGGCAACTTTCAACGGCCATCATCAAACGTTTGCACGTAGTGTTTCAGATGCGCCAGTAACATCCTCGCATAGCCTGGAAGCTGCATTTCGTTTCTGACGCAAACGTATAGTTCGCGATCCGCCCAAGGCTCCGAGATTGGCACGACCTTGAGATTCATGAAGTGTGCGTAGCGTCGTGCAGCACTCTCTGGAATGATCGACACACCAGCTCCCTGTTCGACAACCCGGCACGTCGCTTCAAATCCTGCAATCAACAGCCGGAAATGCGGTGTGCGTCCGAGCTCGTTCGCTTGACGCCCTAGAAACTGCATCAAGGCCGGATTGCCTTGCTGGCCAACTAGCTTGAAATCCAGGATGCGCGGAAACGCGACAGCATCGAACGGCACGTCGAGATCGCGCGGCGCGATCAGCACCAGCCGGTCGGGAACGAAACGAAACCGCTCGAGCCCGGTCATATCGGCCGAGGAGGCAACAATCGCGATATCGGCCTGGCCCTGCTTCAGTAGGTTCACCGCCTCGAGGCTCGGTTTGTCCTCGACGCTGACACTGATATCCGGGCTTGCTGCAAGAAAGGCGCCAAGCGCCTGCGGCAAATGCTCTGCAAGCATATTGGTGTTTGACAGCAACCTGACATGACCGCTGCGGCCATCGGCGAAAGCGTCGAGGTCGGCCTCGATCCGGCGGGCGTCGTCCAGTATCTGACGGGCATGACTTGCCAGCATTTCGCCCGCCAAGGTCGGCTTGATCCCCCGTCCAGTACGTTCGAAGAGCTCGAGATCGAACGCCTCCTCAAGACGCCTCAGGCGCGCACTTACGGCCGCCACGACGACATTGTTCTGACGAGCGGCGGCTGTCAGACTACCGCCGTCGACCGCAGCCAGGAATATGCGTAAGTCAATCAGGTCGAATTTCACGGTTCCGCTTTCATTTTCTGTGAAAACTGTTTGTATGACAAATTGATTTTCAAACGCAGCATAGCGCGGTTATGACGATTGCCAAGTCGCGAGCGTGACACGTCGACGCATAAAGCCATATCCTCATTTAGAGCGATTTAGCAAAGCAAGTTCAGTGATTTGCTTTTCTTACATTGGCTTGAATCGACGTTTTTCACATATGTCCTCGCGGCGACGTGGATCGGCTACGCTCGTGGGAGGTGATGCAAAGCCTGTTGTCGTTTATTCATGCTTGATGAAAGCACGTCGATAATGCATTTGCATACCGCCATCTCTCGGCCTCACTTTAAACGCCTGCGATCGATCGCACTCTGTCTCTCCGCGCTGGTGTCCATCACTGGCGCAGCCTCCGCGCAAGATCAGACGGCGACGCCAACCGACCTGATCACCAAGGGCCGCTACCTGGCGACCGCGGCCGATTGCGCCGCGTGCCATACCGCGCCCAACTCCGGGCAGCCCTTTGCCGGCGGCTATGCGATCGAATCGCCGCTCGGCAAGATTTTCTCGACCAACATCACGCCATCCAAGACCGACGGCATCGGCACATACAGCGAGGAAGACTTCGCTCACGCCGTTCGCAACGGTGTCGCCAAGGATGGCAGCCATCTCTATCCGGCGATGCCTTACACGGCCTACGCCAAGCTCTCCGACGAGGACATCTCCGCGCTCTACGCCTACTTTATGCAGGACGTGAAGCCGATTGATCACGCGCCGGAGAAGACGGCGCTGCCATTCCCGTTCAGCATCCGCGCCTCTATGTCGGTGTGGAACCTGCTCTTCCTCGACAAGGATCGCTTCCAGCCGGATGCATCCAAGTCCGCCGAGTGGAACCGTGGCGCCTATCTGGCCGAGGCTCTCGAGCACTGCAGCACCTGCCACACGCCACGCAATCTCCTTATGGCGGAAAGCGGAAGCCGGGCGCTTTCGGGCGCGTCCATCGGCTCTTGGTTCGCACCGAACATCACCTCCGACAAGGTTGATGGCATCGGCGGCTGGTCCGACGAGGAACTCGTGCAGTATCTGCGCACAGGCCATGTCGTCGGCAAGGCGCAGGCAGCCGGCCCGATGGCGGAAGCCATCGAGCACAGCATGCAGCACTTGACCGAGGCGGACCTCAAGTCGCTCGTCGTTTATCTGAAGGATACGAAGCCGATCACCACTGGCGAAGCCACGCCGCGCTATGATGTCGGCAAGCCCTCGACAGCCGAACTCGATCTACGTGGCCTGCCTGGCCAGGCCGTTACCGAGAAGGGCTTCCATATCTTCAGCGGCTCCTGCGCCGCCTGCCATCAGGTCGATGGCGAGGGCAACGACCACTATCCGTCGCTCTTTCACAATACCGCAACCGGCGGCAATAACCCGGACAACCTGATCGCAACGATCCTGTTCGGCCTGTCGCGCACGATCGACGGCGTTCCGACATTCATGCCGGCCTTCGGTGAGAACGCGTCTTACACCGATCGCCTCTCCGACAAGGACGTCGCCGATGTCAGCAACTATGTGCTGAGCCATTTCGGCAACGGCAAGGTGACCGTCACCGCAGCAGATGTCCTGCGTGTCCGCGAGGGTGGAGAAAAGCCGGTATTGGCAGCGGTTGCACCGTTCATCGTTCCGGCGTTTGCCGTGGCGTTGATCCTCGCTGCACTCGTCATCGCGCTACTCGTTGCTCGCCGCAGGCGGCAGCCGGCCCACGCCTGACCATTTCACCCTTTTTCCCAGTTCTGACTACCTCATCGAGGATATCAGCGATGCCAATCGACCCGAACAATGCGGGCTCTCTCATGAGCCGGCCCCTCCACCGCCGAGACCTCCTGCGCGCCACCGTGGCCGTCGGGGGACTGGCCGCCCTCTCCTCCTTTGCAGCACCAGTATCGGCGTTCGCGGCCGACGATGACGTCCAGGGCTTCACCAAGCTTTCCGAATTCCTGACCGGCTACGAACTCGACCCCGTGCTCGGCGCACGCTTCCTTGCAGCACTCTCCAAGCGCAGCAAGACGCTGAAAGCAGACATCGCCGCCCTGCAGCAGGCCGTGAGCCAGTCCGGCGCCAAGGACATGGACAGCTTTCTCGCGACAAAGCCCGCCGAGCCCGAGATGAAGACTTCCGCGAAGCTCGTCTCCGCCTGGTATCTCGGCGTGGTCGGCGACCCAGAGGACGCGGAACTCATCACCTACGAGAAATCGCTCATGTACCGCCCGACCAAGGGCCTCCTTCCCATTCCGACCTACGGTCCCGGCCCGAACGCCTGGGGACCGAAGCCCGGCAGCAAGATCTGACAGGATATAGACAATGGCAAACGACGCATATGATGCGGACCTGATCGTCATCGGATCGGGTGTCATGGGCGGCATCGTCGCCGCACAGCTCGCCAAAGCCGGCAAGAAGGTGATCATTCTCGAAGCCGGTCCGCGTGTCGATCGCCGCGAGATCGTTGAGACCTTCCGCAACGCTCCGGTCAAGCTCTCGCTGGCGAACGCCAAGCTGCAGGGCGCCGGATCCCCCTTCCCCAGCATGCCCTGGGCGCCATCCACCTATGGCGACTATCTGCAGTATGAAGGCCCGGTTAAATACAACACCTCCTACCTGCGCGTTGTCGGCGGCACGACCTGGCACTTCGGTTCGGCCCTCTGGCGCATGATTCCGAACGACTTCAAGATCCAGTCGCTTTACGGTCGCGGCCGCGACTGGCCGATCGGCTATGACGATCTAGAAGACTACTACAACAAGGCCGAGCTGGAGCTCGGCGTCACAGGCATGGACGGCCAGGACGAAAGCGGCCAGGGCGGTGGTYCGATGCCGCCTCGTTCCATGCCCTTCCCGATGAAGCAGCTGAATTCCAGCTACATGTTCGCGACGCTGGCTGAAAAGCTCTCGGTCGGCGGCTTCAACCCGGTACTCGAGCCGCATGGCCGCGCCTCGCGCCCCTACGGCAACCGCCCGGTCTGCGCCGGCAACAACAACTGCAATCCGGTCTGTCCGATCGGCGCCAAGTATGACGGCTCGATGCACATCGACGAAGCCGAACGCCATGGCGCCAAGCTGCTCGACAACTCGCCAGTCTACAAGGTGGAAGCGGGCGACGACGGCAAGATCACTGCGGTCTGGTACAAGAAGCCCGACAATTCCGAGCACCGGCTGACGGCGCGCTATTTCGTGCTTGCCGCCTACGGCATCGAGTCCGCCAAGCTGCTGCTCATCTCGACCTCGGACAAGTATCCGAACGGCATCGCCAATTCGTCGGATCAGGTCGGCCGCAACCTCATGGACCACACCGGCATCAGCATGAACATGCTGACCAAGGAGGACATGTGGCCGGGCGAAGGCCCGACCGAACTGCTGGTCTATCTCAACCAGCGTGACGGCGCCTTCCGCAAGGATTACCCGAGCTACAAGATCAAGGTGCGCAATACGGTACCGACAGCCCAGATGACCGAAGGCTTCATCAAAAAGGGCATCATGGGCTCCAAGCTCGACGAGCAGATCCGCAAGTACTCGGCCCGCTCGCTGAACTGGGCGATCGATTTCGAGCCGCTGCCGCTGGCCGAAAACCGCGTCACGCCGTCGAAGACCAAGTTCGATGCGCTCGGCATCCCGGTTCCGGTGCTTTATTACTCGGTCACCGACTACTGGAATGCCGGCCGCGATCGTGGCCTGGAAGATTTGAACAAGATTGCCCAGCTGCTCGACGCCGAGGTCCTGTCGACCGACGTGAAGTGGCAAAACCGTCAGCACGTCATGGGCACGACCCGCATGGGCGACGATCCGAAGGACTCAGTCGTCGACCGCGATTGCCGCACCCATGACCACTCGAACATGTTCATCGCCGGCACCAGCGTCATGCCGTCGGCCTCTTGCATGAACCCGACACTGACGGGTGCGGCGCTCAGCGTGCGTATTGCCGAGCAGCTGATCAAGGAGATCTGATTTCAGCACTCAAAAAGGTCTCGGCCGCAATGGTCGGGGCCTTTCGCATCTCAAAACGAAAACAGCGACCGCCTGGCAGGCAGGTCGCTGTTTTCGTATTCGCCGATGGAAGCGACGTCAGTCGCGGTTGGTATAGAGCGCGCTAGAGCGCTCAAGGTGTTTCAAGATCGCCGCTTCCGCACCATTCGCATCGTTGGCAGCGAGACAGTCGAGGATCTGCTCATGCTCCACCAGCGTGAACTTCTCCTTGCCGGTCCAGATCAGCATGTCTGTGTGATAGGCCTTCAGCCATGCCAGCATCGCCTCGCTGACGGCAACGAAGATCGGGTTACCCGAGATTTGCGCGATCCGCGTATGGAACTGCATATCGGCGGCGATGAAGTCTTCCGCGTTGCCGAGCGAGCGACGCTGCTCCTCGATGATATCGCGAAGATCGGTGATATCGGCAGGCGTGGCCTTGACCGCCGCCTCGCGCGCCATCCCGCGCTCGAAAAAGATGCGTGAGCTCTTGAGGTGATCGAGCGAGTCGGCCGATTGCGCGAGCATGATCTTCGCCGTCAGGTCCACCTGGCGGAAAATCGATCTTGCGGTCAACTGCAGAACTTTGGCGCGCTCTCCGTGCGAGATGTTGACCAGGCCCATATTGGCCAGCGACTGCATCGCCTCGCGGATAGCCGGCCTTCCAACCCCGAAGCGCTCCATCAGCACCCGCTCCGAAGGCATTTCGTCACCGGGGCGAAGCTCGCCCGAGGTGATCATCCTCTCCAGCCGATCGAAAACCTCATCGGATAGTTTGCGACGCACGATCTGTTCGATTGGCTGGTTCATGGTGTCTCGCTGGCTCACAATATCCCTCCTTTATGCATGCTAGCGTCCCGGCACGAAAGGCCGTCGTCGGAAATCGGTATGCGCTCTTTCAAAAAATTTTCGTTGCAGAAATTGGAATACTCATTATACCAGTTCATGAGTTGACGCCATGGCAAACTTTCGGCCTAGGCAGGAGGAGCAACGAAACCTCATGATGATCACAGTTACCTACCGCATCGAAACGACCGGCAGCGTCGAGGCCATGGCCGCCAAGATCGCCAGCGATCAGTCGACCGGCACGTTCGTCCCTGTTCCCGGCGAAACGGAAGAGCTGAAGGCACGCGTCGCGGCACGTGTTATCGCCATTCGCCACCTGCCCGATGCGGAATACCCGACCTGGCCGGAAGTTGCACCCGGCAGCGGCCCCATCCACCGCGCCGATGCCGATATCGCCTTCCCGATGGACGCGATCGGTACGGATCTCTCCGCCTTGATGACCATTGCCATCGGCGGCGTATTCTCGATCAAGGGCATGAGCGGCATCCGCATCGTCGACATGAAGCTGCCTGAGGCCTTCGCCACCACCCACCCCGGCCCGCAATTCGGCCTGCCCGGCAGCCGCCGGCTGACCGGCGTCGAAGGTCGGCCGATCATCGGCACGATCGTCAAACCGGCGCTCGGCCTGCGCCCGCATGAGACGGCGGAACTTGTCGGCGAACTCATCGAGTCCGGCGTCGATTTCATCAAGGACGACGAAAAGCTGATGAGCCCGGCCTATTCACCGCTCAAGGAGCGCGTCGCGGCCATCATGCCAAAGATCCTCGATCACGAGCAGAAGACCGGCAAGAAGGTCATGTACGCCTTCGGCATCTCGCATGCCGATCCAGACGAGATGATGCGCAATCACGATCTCGTCCTGAAGGCCGGCGGCAACTGCGCCGTCGTCAACATCAATTCGATCGGCTTCGGCGGCATGAGCTTCCTGCGCAAACGTTCGGGCCTCGTGCTGCATGCCCATCGCAACGGTTGGGACATCCTGACCCGCGATCCGGGCGCCGGTCTCGACTTCAAGGTCTACCAGCAGTTCTGGCGCCTGCTCGGTGTTGACCAGTTCCAGATCAACGGCATCCGCATCAAGTATTGGGAGCCGGACGAGAGCTTCGTCGAATCCTTCAAGGCCGTCAGCACGCCGCTGTTCAGCAAGGCCGACTGCCCGCTGCCAGTCGCTGGCTCCGGTCAGTGGGGTGGCCAGGCGCCGGACACCTATAACCGCACCGGCCGCACTACCGACCTGCTCTATCTATGCGGCGGCGGGATCGTCAGCCATCCTGGTGGCCCGGCGGCCGGCGTACGCGCCGTGCAGCAGGCCTGGCAGGCGGCGGTCGCCGACATCCCGCTCGACGAATACGCCAAGGATCACCCGGAACTCGCGGCCTCGATCGCGAAGTTCGGCGACGGCAAGGCAGCTTGAGACCATGACCAAACCTCTGCTTACCTATTACGGTGACGATTTCACCGGTTCCGCCGACGTCATGGAAGCGCTCGCCTCCAACGGCGTGCCGACCGTGCTCTTCCTCGGCATCCCCAGCACCGCGACGGCAAAGCGTTTCGCCRATTACCGCGCCTTCGGCATTGCCGGCACCAGCCGCAGCGAAACGCCGGAGTGGATGGAAAAGCATCTGCCGGCGATCTTCGAATGGCTGAAGGCGCTCGATGCCGACATCTGCCATTACAAGGTCTGCTCGACCTTCGATTCCAGCCCTGCGGTTGGCAACATCGGCAAGGCGATCGAAATCGGCAAGGCACTCTATGGCCAGCCGGTCGTACCTGTGGTCGTCGGCGCGCCGCAGCTGAAGCGCTTCACCGCTTTCGGCAATCTCTTCGCCGCCTACCAGGATCGCTACTATCGTATCGATCGCCATCCGGTCATGAGCCGTCATCCGGTGACGCCGATGGCCGAAGCCGACCTGACGCTGCATCTGGCAAAACAGACGGCACTGCCCGTAGCGCTCGCCGATCTCGTCACCACGGCGGCGCCCGATGCCGACCAGCGCATCGACGAGACGATCGCGGACTTCGATGGCATCCTGCTGATCGACGTGGACAGCGCCCAGTCGCAGGCTCTCGCCGGCCGTCAGGTCTGGCGGGCCAAGCGCGACGGCGGCCTGTTCACAGCCGGCTCGTCAGGCGTCGAATACGCATTGCTGCAGGCATGGAAGGCCGAAGGGCTGCTTGGCGAACCGACAACCTTCGCCGAGCCCGGCAAGGTCGATCGCCTTGCCGTCGTGTCCGGAAGCGTCTCGCCAACCACCGAACGGCAGATCCGCAACGCAACGGAAAACGGCTTTGACGGCATAGCCGTCGATCCGCTCGATCTCGTCGGCGAAAGCGGTGACCGCGCCATCGAAACGGCTGTCACTGAGGGCGTCCAGCGCCTGAAGGAAGGCCGCAGCGTCATCCTGCACACGGCGCTCGGCTCATCGTCAGACAAGGGAACCGATATCGATCGTATTCCCGGATCCCGCCATCGCCTCGGCTCAGCTCTCGGCACGATCCTGCGCCGGTTGATCGAAACCGAAAAGCTGCCCCGCGCGGTCATTGCCGGCGGCGACACGTCGAGCCACGCGCTGCAGGAACTGCGTGTGGACGCTCTGACGACCTTGCTGCCACTGCCGCAGACCCCCGGCTCGCCACTCTGCACCGCGCACGGCAACTACGCGCCGACCAACGGACTGCAGATCGCGCTCAAGGGCGGCCAGGTCGGAACCGACGGCTATTTCGCACAGATCCGCGACGGACGGAGGGCTTGAACATGCGCTACTGGGTTGGCACTAGCTTCAAGATGAACAAGACGCTTGGCGAGGCTCTGTCCTTTGCCGAAAAGCTGGCAGTCGCCGATGGCGATCGCCACGCGGACATCCAGCGCTTCGTCATCCCGCCCTTCACGGCGGTGCGCGAGGTCAAGAACGCTCTCGCCGACAGCTCGGTGAAGGTCGGCGCGCAGAACATGCATTGGGACGCCGCCGGCGCCTGGACCGGCGAAATCTCGGCTCCGATGCTGAAGGATTGCAACCTCGACATCGTCGAGCTCGGCCACTCCGAGCGTCGCGAGCACTTCGGCGAGACTGACGAAACCGTCGGCCTGAAGGTCGAAAGCGCCGTCAAGCACGGCCTGATCCCGCTGATCTGCATCGGTGAGACGCTTGCCGAGCGCAACGCTGGTGATGCCGACGCGGTGCTGAAGCGGCAGGTTGAGGGCGCGCTGGCGCGCGTGACCACATCAGGCAAGGACGCGGAAATTCTTCTTGCCTACGAACCGGTATGGGCGATCGGCGTGAACGGCATTCCGGCCACCGCCGACTATGCCGACGAACGCCACGCGCGCATCGCCGATGTGGCTGCCAAGGTGCTCGGTCGGGCGGTTCCGGTTCTCTACGGCGGCAGCGTCAATCCAGGCAATTGCGAGGAGCTGATTACGCAACCGCACATTGACGGCCTTTTCATCGGCCGCTCTGCCTGGGCCGTCGAAGGCTATCTCGACATTCTGAAGCGCGTTGCCGCGGTCATCTGATCGCAGCCACCAATTCCATTCATCCAGCCCCCGAATGATTGAAAGGACACGGACCATGAAAATCGCCATCGGAGCGGATAGCGCCGGCAAGCCATTGCTTGACGTGATCGCCGCCCACCTCGCCACCAAGGCGGGCCTCGAAGTGCACGATCTCAGCCAGGCCGGCTTTTACGCCGACCTGTCGCAGAACCTCGCGCAGACCATCGTCGACGGCCAGCATGAGCGCGGTATTCTCATCTGCGGCACCGGCATTGGCGTTTCGATCTCGGCCAACAAGGTTCCGGGCATCCGCGCCGCGCTGACGCACGACACCTACTCGGCCGAGCGCGCCGCGAAGTCCAACAATGCACAGATCATCACCATGGGCGCACGCGTGATCGGTCCGGAACTTGCCAAGTCGATCGTCGACACCTGGCTCGCCTCCGAATTCGACCCGAAGGGCGCTTCGGCAGGCAACGTCGACGCCATCAACAGGCTCGACGCGGTTAAGTAATACTTATTCTGGGGTGGTGATTGACTCATCATACCAGCAACGTTAACAATTCCAGCAAAACACGAAGTGAGGAAACATGACTTCCATTGCTCTGTTCGGCGCCGGCGGCAAAATGGGCTACCGGCTTGCAAAGAACCTTAAGGGTTCGCGCTACGACGTTCGCCACGTCGAAATCAGCGATGTCGGCAAGGCACGCCTGAAGGACGACCTCGGCCTTTCGACCGTGGACGTAGACGCAGCGCTTGACGGCGTCGACGTCGTCATCCTGGCCGTTCCGGACACGCATATCGGCAAGGTTGCCGCCAGCATCAACGACAAGCTCAAGGCCGGCACCATGGTTGTTGCGCTTGACGCTGCCGCGCCATTCGCTGGCCACTTCCCGGAGCGTCCTGATCTGACGTACTTCGTCACGCATCCGTGCCATCCGCCGATCTTCAACGACGAAACCGACATGCAGGCCAAGAAGGACCACTTCGGCGGCCTCTTCGCTAAGCAGCACATCGTTTCGGCTCTCATGCAGGGTCCGGAAGAAGCCTACGCCGTCGGCGAAGAAATCGCCAAGACGATCTGGGCACCGGTCATGCGCTCGCACCGCGTCACCGTCGAGCAGATGGCGATGCTGGAGCCGGGTCTCTCCGAGACCGTTGCCGCTTCGCTGCTCGTCGTCATGAAGCAGGCCATGGATGAGTGCGTCGCACGCGGCGTTCCGGAAGAAGCTGCCCGCGACTTCCTGCTCGGCCACCTGAACGTACTCGGCGCCGTCATCTTCGGCGAAGTCGAGGGCGTGTTCTCGGACGCTTGCAACAAGGCTATCGAATTCGGCATTCCCGCCCTGATGAAGGACGATTGGAAGCGCGTGTTCGAACCGCAGGAGATCGCTGACAGCATCAAGCGTATCACCTGATACCGATCCCGGGAGGGGGCAACCCCTCCCCTTTCACCGCCCTGCTGGGAACAGGGCTTCTTTTGGGAGGAAACCAATGAGACTGACACGTAGACTGACCGTCGCTGCCTTTGCCAGCGCGCTCGCATTTGGCGTTGCCATGCCCGCTTTTTCGGCGGACCTGATCGCCATCATCACCCCCGCACACGACAACCCGTTCTTCAAGGCTGAAGCCGTAGGTGCTGAAGCCAAGGCGAAGGAACTGGGCTATGAAGCGCTCGTGATGACGCATGACGACGACGCCAACAAGCAATCCCAGATGATCGACACCGCCATCGGCCGCGGTGCGAAGGCCATCATTCTTGACAACGCCGGCGCTGATGCGACCGTTGCCGCCGTCAAGAAGGCCAAGGACGCGGGCATTCCGTCCTTCCTCATCGACCGCGAAATCAACGCCACGGGCGTTGCCGCCGCGCAGATCGTTTCCAACAACTACCAGGGCGCCCAGCTGGGCGCGCAGGAATTCGTCAAGCTGATGGGCGAGAAGGGCAATTATGTCGAGCTCGTCGGCAAGGAATCCGACACCAATGCCGGCATCCGCTCGCAGGGCTACCATGACGTCATCGACGACTATCCGGATCTGAAGTCGGTCGCCAAGCAGTCGGCCAACTGGAGCCAGACGGAAGCCTACGCCAAGATGGAAACCATCCTGCAGGCGAACCCGGATATCCAGGGCGTCATCTCCGGCAACGACACGATGGCCATGGGCGCGATCGCCGCTCTCCAGGCCGCCGGCCGCAAGGACGTGATCGTCGTCGGCTTCGATGGCTCCAACGACGTCCGCGACTCCATCAAGTCCGGCGGCATCAAGGCCACCGTTCTGCAGCCTGCCTACGCACAGGCGCAGATGGCTGTCGAACAGGCCGACGCCTACATCAAGAACAAGACTCTTCCCAAGGAAGAGAAGCAGTTGATGGATTGCATTCTCATCAACGCCGACAACGCCGCCAAGCTCGAAACCTTCGCGATCGCCAAGTAACGACAGCTTGAGACCACTGGCGAAGAGCGCGATCATCCGCGCTCTTCGTTTCTTATCCTATTCCATAAGATTGGAGTTTCGTGGATGGCGAGGGTCAGAAGCGCGGTTGTGATCGCATTGCTTGCGATGGCACTGCCGGGCTGCAAAATCATCAAAACGCCGACGGCGGAAGAAAAGGCTGCGGAAACCGCAAAGAGCGCCTTCGATCCCGCGGCAAAGGTCGAGGCCATCTGGCAGTCGCAGGCAATTCCTTATCTGCAAAAGCGGGCCGGCGATTTGAAGGACGTCGTGGCGCTTGCTGCCTCCAGCCCGGATCAGGCCGGCGAGAAATACGGCAATCCCCGCAAGCAGGCGAGTGCGCCCTGGACCTATGCGGTCAAGCTGAGCGGTAAGGTTGTCGCCGCCGATACCGCGTCGCGCGCCGCCACGATCGATCTGGACGCCGATGGCGATGGAAAGGCCGACGCCAAGGTGCAGATTGGCCCCGCCGTGCGCGGAACGGCGCTGCGCGATACGCTTGAGTTCGTCAATTTCAACGAATTCAAGAACCAGATCGAGTGGGCCCAGTTCGGCAAGGCGTTCAACGAGAAGATCAATGCCGCGCTCCTGGGGCCCCTGCCGCGCGACGGCCTGACTGGCAAGACCGTCACGGTCACCGGCGCCTTCCCGCTGCCGTCATCCGGCCAGTTGCCGCTGGTGACCCCGGCCGAACTGACGGTAGGGCCGTAGTGATGAGCGAAACGATCGAACACGACGTTATCCTGCGCCTCGAAGAGGTGTCCAAGGTTTATTCCGGCATCGTGGCCGTCAAGCGCGCCGACCTCGAGCTCCGGCGCGGCGCGGTCAACGTGCTGGTCGGCGAGAACGGCGCTGGAAAGTCGACGCTGATGAAGATCATCGCCGGCGTCGAGCGGCCAACGCTTGGACGCATCGTCCTCGATGGCGAAACGGTCTCCTTCGACAGCCCTGCCGACGCCCAGGCGCACGGTATTGGCATGATCTTCCAGGAGCTCAACCTCTTCGCCAACATGACGGTGGCCGAAAATATCTTCGCCACCCGCGAGATCACCCGCGGCATTCGCGGCATCGATCACAAGGCGCAGATCGAAAAGGCAAACGCCTTTCTGAAGCGCCTGGATGCCGGCATCAATGCCGAAACCATGGTCGAGGACCTGCCGATCGGCCAGCAGCAGCTTGTCGAAATTGCCAAGGCGATGTCGCTCAACGCCCGCATCCTGATCATGGACGAGCCGACATCGGCGCTATCGGCCGCCGAGGTCGAAATCCTGTTCAAGGTCATCGCCGAACTGAAGGCGCAGGGTGTCGCCATCGTCTATATCTCGCACCGGCTGGAAGAGCTGATGCGGATCGGCGATTACATCACCGTGCTACGAGATGGCCAGATCACCGGCCATGCGATGGTCCGCGACATCGACACCAAGTGGATCGTCCGCTCGATGATCGGCTCGGATGCCAAGGATTTCGCCAAGGCAGCCGACCATGAGCTCGGACCGGAAGCCTTTCGCGCCGAGGAGATCAGCCTGCCGCGCAGGACCGGCGGTCTGGCCGTCGATCACGTCTCGCTTTCGGTCCGCGCGGGCGAGATCCTCGGTATCTACGGCCTGATGGGCGCGGGACGCAGCGAGTTCTTCGAATGCGTAATCGGCCGCCACAAGCACTCAACCGGCAAGATCTTCATCGACGGTCAGGAAGTACGCGCGCAGGATACGACGGGGCGGATCAGGAAGGGGCTTGCCCTCATCCCCGAGGATCGTCAGCGCGAAGGGCTGGTGCAGGTGCTCTCCATCGCCAGCAATCTGACGCTCGCCAGCCTCGATCACTTTACGCGGATCTTTCATATCAAGGCAGGCGCCGAAAGGCAGGGCATCAACGACATGATCCGCGATCTTTCCATAAAAGCGCCAAACCCGGAATTCGAAGTCACCTCGATGTCCGGCGGCAACCAGCAGAAAGTGGTTATCGGTAAGGCACTGATGACCAACCCGAAGGTTCTCCTGATGGACGAGCCCAGCCGCGGCATCGATGTCGGCGCCAAGGCGGACGTGTTCCGCACCATGCGCAGACTGGCCGCCAAGGGCCTTGCAATTTTGTTTTCAACCTCAGACCTTGAAGAGGTCATGGCCCTTTCCGACCGCATCGCCGTTCTCAGCAACGGCAAGCTGGTCGCCGTCTTCGACAGAAGCGAAGCAACGGAAGAGGCTATCATCGCGGCATCTGCCAAAGGTCACGGACACCAAGGAAAGCTCGCGTCATGACGGCGGACACCTCTTCCACATTCGGGGCCAAGCGGTCGAGCGGCTCCATTCTCCTCACGCTGATGAAGCTCAGAACCTTCATCGCCCTTTTTGCCGTGATCATCTTCTTCGCGATCTTCGCGCCGAATTTCACATCCACGGCCAACATGATCTTGATGTCGAAGCACGTCGCGCTCAACGCGTTCCTCGCCATGGGCATGACCTTCGTCATTATCACCGGCGGCATCGACCTTTCGGTCGGCTCGATCGTCGGCCTGTGCGGCATGGTCGCCGGCGCCTTGATCCTCAACGGCGTGGAACTGCCGATCGGCTACACGATCTTCTTCAACATCTATGAGATCGTGCTGATTACGCTGGCCGTCGGCCTGGCGATCGGCCTGATCAACGGCTTGTTGATCACCAAGCTCAACGTCGCGCCGTTCATCGCGACGCTCGGCACGCTTTATATCGCACGCGGCCTCGCGCTGCTCTCCTCCGACGGCCAGACCTTCCCCAATCTCGTGGGCAAGCCGGAATACATGACGACGGGCTTCGACGTCTTCGGCGCCGGCCGCATGCTGGGCCTGCCGGTCTCGATCTGGATTCTGATCGTGCTCGCCCTAATTGCCGCCTACGTGGCGCGCTCGACGCCGATCGGCCGGCATATCTTCGCCGTCGGCGGCAACGAGCGTGCAGCGCGCATGTCCGGCATCCGGGTCGATGTGGTGAAGATCTTCGTCTACATGTTCTCGGGCCTGTGCGCGGCGATCGTCGGCCTCATCATCTCGTCCGAACTGATGGCCTCGCATCCGGCCACCGGCGAAAGCTTCGAGCTCAACGCGATCGCCGCGGCGGTCCTCGGAGGCACCTCGATGTCGGGGGGACGCGGCACGATCGGCGGCACGATCATCGGCGCCTTCGTCATCGGTATCCTGTCCGACGGATTGGTCATGATGGGCGTATCGTCCTTCTGGCAGATGGTCATCAAGGGGCTGGTCATTATTATCGCGGTTGTGGTGGATCAGGCGCAGCGCCGTCTGCAACAGCGCGTGACTCTCATGCAAATGGCAAAGGCAGGATAAGCAATGACGGAATTGAATGGCGCACTCATCGGCTGCGGCTTTTTCGCGGTCAACCAGATGCATGCGTGGCAGGACGTTGCCGGGGCTTCGATCGTGGCGATCTGCGATCGCGACCCCGAGCGGCTGAAAATCGTCGGCGACCAGTTCGGCATCGACAGGCGCTATAGCGATGCGGCCCAGATGTTCGCCGATGGCGGCTTCGATTTCGTCGACATCGCCACCACCGTCCAGAGCCACCGCGCTTTGGTCGAGATGGCTGCCGCACACAATGTGCCGGCGATCTGCCAGAAGCCATTCGCAAAGACGCTCGACGACGCCAAGGCCATGGTCAAGGTTTGCGCCGATGCCGGGCTGCCCCTGATGGTACACGAAAACTTCCGTTGGCAGACGCCGATCCAGGCCGTGAAGAAGGTTCTGGAATCCGGCGCGATCGGCCAGCCTTTCTGGGGCCGCTTCTCGTTCCGTTCGGGCTACGACGTCTTTTCGGGTCAGCCCTATCTCGCGGAAGGCGAGCGCTTCATCATCGAAGATCTCGGCATCCATACGCTCGATATCGCCCGCTATATCCTGGGCGACGTGGCAGCGCTCAGCGCCCGCACGAAGCGGGTCAACCCCAAGATCAAGGGCGAGGACGTCGCCACCATCCTGCTCGACCACGAAGGCGGCGCGACCTCGATCGTCGATGTCAGCTATGCCTCCAAGCTCTCGACCGAGCCTTTCCCCGAGACGCTGATCGAACTCGACGGCACCGAAGGCAGCATCCGCCTGTCGCAGGGCTACAAGCTCGAAGTAACAGGCAAGAACGGCACCGAGATCTCTGACGTGTCGCCGACGCTGCTCTCCTGGGCATCGCGCCCCTGGCACAATATCCAGGAAAGCGTCTACGCCATCCAGCAGCACTGGGCCGAGCGCCTAGCCTCCGGCGGCGAAACCTCGACCTCGGGCGCCGACAACCTCAAGACCTTCGCGCTCGTCGAGGCAGCTTATGACAGCGCCGCCAGCGGCCAGACGGTCGATGTCAAGGCGATGCTGCGATGAGCACGCCTTCAGACGGCTTCCGGATCTACGGAACGCATGCGGTTGAGCAGGAGCCTGTCCGTCTCACCGCGGGCAGGCTGACCGCTGATCTCAGCGACGGCAATCTACGCACGATCGCCTATGACGGTGTGGAGGTACTGCGCGCCGTCTCCTATCTCGTGCGCGATCGTGATTGGGGCACCTACGCCCCCGAAATCGCCGACCTGACCATTGAGCAAGGGGACGATGCCTTTTCGGTCCGCTACACCGCCCTTTGCAAGGGAACGAATGCGACCGAGCTGTCGATCGGCGTGCGCATCTCGGCGCAAGCCGGCTCGCCTCTGGTTTTTGAGGCCGATGCGATCTCCGGCACAGGCTTTGAGACGAACCGCTGCGGTTTCTGCATTCTTCACCCGATCGTCGGCGTTGCCGGCGCGCCCGTCACCRTCGAGCATGCCGACGGACAGCGCGTCGAGACGCGGTTCCCTGACCAGATCGAGCCGTGGCAGCCGTTCATGAACATGAGCGCGATCACCCACACCGTCATGACCAACGTGACGGCGCGGTGCGGCATGGAAGGCGATGTCTTCGAGATGGAAGACCAGCGCAACTGGTCGGATGCCTCCTACAAGACCTATGTGCGCCCGCTCGCTTTGCCCTGGCCCTACCAGATACCGGCCGGTGAAACGGTCAAGCAGCGCATCGTCCTCGATATTGCCGACAAGCGCCAGAAGCCATTGGCTGCGACGCCAAATGGCCATTCGTCGCTGACGACACTGACGCTCGGCGAGCGTCGCGGGCGCATGCCAGCAATCGGCATGATCGTAACGCCGGAAGAAGCGGGCGCCGTAGTCACGGCGAGCGCCGTGCTTGGCGAGATCAAGCCACAGGAACTGCTCTTTCATTTCGACCCTGCGGCCGGACATGGTGCGGAAGCCTTCAAGCGCTTCGCCGAGGTGGCCGGGCTTCATCCCGGCACATCAACGCTCGAGATCGCGCTGCCGTGCAAGCAGCTGCTCCTTGAAGAAACGACGCTGATCGCAACTCAGATGCGCGATGCCGGCTTCAAGCCGGACGCGATCATCATCTCGCCATCGGTCGATCGCCAATCCACTCCGCCGGGCAGCAAGTGGCCGGAATGCCCGCCGCTCGAAGATGTCTACGACGCCGCGCATGCGGCATTCCCGGATATTCGCATCGGCGGCGGCATGCTCAGCTATTTCACCGAGCTCAACCGCAAGCGTGTGCCTTCCGCTCCGCTTTCCTTCATCAGCCATTGCACTAACCCGATCGTCCATGCCGCCGATGACCTCAGCGTCATGCAGACATTGGAGGCCCTGCCCTTCATCACGCGATCGGTCCGCGCAATCTATGGCGACAAGCCTTATCGCATCGGCCCATCGACAATTCCGATGCGGCAGAATCCTTACGGAAGCCGAACGATGGACAACCCGAAGGGCGGCCGGATACCGATGGCCAACACCGATCCGCGTCACAACGCTCTTTTCGCGCAAGCCTTTGCGATGGCCTATGTGGCAAAGGTGCTGGACGCCGAGCTGGAATGCCTGACTCTCTCGGCTGTGACCGGAAGTTTCGGCCTCCTTGCCGGACAGGATGAGCCCTTCACCGCCGATGGACGCCGCCCGCTCTTCAACGCGGTCAAGACGCTCGCCGGTCTCGCCGGCACCGAGTGGAGGGAGTGCCTGTCTTCCAACCCCTCGCGCGTTCTGGCGTTCGCGACGAAGGCGGCGACGCGCGCAACACTCTGGATCGTCAACATCACCGGCCGAGACCAGGAGGTTGATCTCGGATCGCTCCGGCTCTCCGACGCGTTGATGGGCGGCGTGCTCACTCTTTCCCCATATCAGACGACCTCCGTCGCGCTTTCGGATTGATCTTGCGTCTGGAAGGCGTAGCTATAGCCTTCCAGACGCGTCAATCGGGAGGACCAGCGTGAAGACCAAAAAGCTTATCAATGACGGCGGCGCGGCGGTCGATGAAATGCTCGAGGGCATCCTCGCGGCGCATCCTGACCATCTCTACGCCATCGACGGATCGCCGCGATCGATCGTTGCGAAGCGCGGCCCGCGCGATGGCAAGGTGGGGCTGGTGATTGGCGGCGGCTCCGGCCATGAACCGAGCTTCCTCGGTTTCGTTGGCAAGGGGCTGGCGGATGCTGCGGCTGTCGGCAACGTTTTTGCCTCGCCTCCGCCCGATCCGATCATCGAATGCGCAAAGGCGGTTGATCACGGCGCAGGCATTCTCTTCATGTACGGAAACTACGCGGGCGACGTGATGAACTTCGACATGGCGGCGGAAATGCTTGCCATGGACGATATCGACGTACGCACCGTGGTGACTACCGACGACGTCGCCTCCGCACCGCGCGACCAGCGAGAAAAGCGCCGTGGCGTCGCGGGCAACGTCTTCGTCTTCAAGGCGGCCGGTGCTGCCTGTGATCTCATGTACTCGTTTGACGAGGTCGAGCGTGTCGCGCGCAAGGCCAACGACCACACTTTTACCATGGGTGTCGCCCTATCCCCCTGCTCGCTGCCGCAGACGTTGCGGCCCAATTTCGAGATCGGCGGCGATGAGATGGAAGTCGGCATGGGCATCCATGGTGAGCCCGGCGTCTCGCGCGAAACGCTGAGGCCGGCCGACGCTGTCACCGACGAACTGCTCGATGCGATCTTGAAGGATGCAACTATCGCGCCGGGAACCCGCTTGGCCGTCCTGATCAACTCGCTCGGCTCCACGCCGCTGATGGAACTCTACATCATAATGCGCCGGGTGAAGGCGCGGCTGGACGAGGCTGGTCTTGTCATTCACACCTCGCTCGTCGGCAACTATTGCACCTCTCTCGAAATGGCTGGTGCATCAATCACGCTCATGGCGCTCGATGACGAATTGCAGGCGCTGATCGATCATCCATGCGATTGCGCAATGTTTCGCAGCGGGAAGGCGATCTGATGGGTGAGATGACGACGAAGGACCTTCAGCGCCTCTTCCAGGATATCGCCGACGTGATGACCGCAGAGCGGGACAATCTGTGCCAGCTGGACGGCGTCATTGGCGACGCTGATCACGGGATCGCAATGGAGCTCGGTTTTACCGCTGCAGCCAAAGCCACCGACGCACTTGACCCTGCCGATACAAATCCGACGACGCTGTTCAACACGGCTGCCAAGGCGTTCCTGAATGCTGTCGGTGCCTCCTCCGGCCCGCTTTACGCAACCGCCTTCATGCGGGCTGGCACAGCAGTGAAAGGCAAGGCGACACTTGGCGACGATGATCTGCTCGATGTCTTCGCCGCCCTTGCCAGGGGCATCCAAGACCGCGGCAAGGCCGAGATCGGCGAAAAGACGATGGTGGATGCCTGGGCACCGGCCGCAGCGGCCTGCGAGGAGGCCAGGGCACGCGGAGACGGTTTGCGACAATGCTTTTCACAAGCACTGGAAGCGGCCGAACAGGGACGCGATGCGACCAAGGATATGGTTGCCAGCAAGGGGCGCTCCGCGCGGCTCGGCGAGCGATCTCTCGGCCATATAGACCCCGGAGCGGCGTCCGCCACCATGGTCATATCGAGCATCCGAAACGCCCTGACGTCGGAATAGGCCTCCTCCAAACTGCCGATTCGGCACTCAGGATACAGGCGACGCTTCGTTGGTGATGCGTCCGTGTTGCCGCAACACGAGCGCCACCGCGCCCATGACCGTGTCGTCGTTGCCCCGGAACGTGCCGACGACGAAGCGAGGCTTGCGCTTTTGCGGCGAGTGCGCGGGCGGCGCGACGGAGTGGCGGGCGAAACTTCGCTCGAGTCCACCGATAAAACTCTCGCCAACCTCGGCCAGCTTGCCTGCGATGATGAACAAGGGGGGATTGAGGATGGTGAAGGCAATCCCCATTCCCCAGCCCGCCATCTCGGCCGCGTCATCGACAAGTCGCGCATATCCTGGATCGCCATTGCGCGCGCGTTCGACAAACTGTTCGATGCTGACGGGCTCACGCAAGGATTGCTCGGCATATCTCAGCAGCTGGAAGCCGCCAGCGAAGGTCTCGAGACAGCCGCGATTGCCGCAGCGACACAGCGGTCCGCGCGGATCGAGCGACATGTGGCCGAACTCGGCGGCATATCCATGGGCGCCGCGCTGCACCGTGCCGTCGATGACGATGGCGCCACCGATGCCGAGGTCGAACTTGAAGAGGACGAAGTTGGTTTCCCCAACCGCCGCTCCCCAGGTCATTTCCGCTAGAGCGCCGCAATGGCTCTCGTTTTCGACATGGATTGGGCAACCGAGCTGCTCGAAAAACACATCGGCGATATTGGTGCCGCACCATGTCGGCAAGATGGAGCCGTTGAGGATTTCACCGTCATATGAAACCGGCGCGGAAATCGCCAACCCCACGCCCAGCAGTTCGGACATTTCCACACCAAGGAGAGCACATTGCTCTTCAAGGCTCGCCCGCACACATCGCGCGGCGTCCTCAGGCGTATAGTCCGTGTCCATCGCGAACCAGATATCCGACAGTACGGTGTGGGCGAGGTCGCAGATCGCGATGCGGATTTCGCCAAGCCCAAGGAGCACGCCGGCGCACCGTCCCGCCGCCGGATTCAGAGACAAAAGCTGTGATGGCCGCCCAAAACCGTTGCTCTTCGTATCGACGTCGAGAACGACGCCGCTATCTTTCAGCTCGGTGAGCAGCGTGGACACGGTCGACCGCGCCAACCCTGTCGACTTCACCAGTTGTGTCGCGGTCGCGGATCCGATCGCCGCAATCGCGCGTACGATGCGCCCCGCCGGCGCGGTTTGATCCTCGAAAAGTTCCCTTATGCCAACCATTCACAGCTCCTCTCCATGAAATAGCGCTGACTCGCCGCTCGGCCGCAAGATGTTTCTGAACAGAAATTAATAGCGCCTATCCCACGCGTAAAATCTCCTGCTTCGAAAATTAAAGCCCGAATTTTAGCATATATGCAACCTACTTTGTTCATTTTCGAAATAAGTCTTGACTTCAGTCGAAATTTTCGAGAGTGTGAACATTGGCGGAGAGGACCGCACAAGGGAGGGTTTAATGACGATCAAGACTACACTCATGGCCACGCTATCCGTGCTCGCGATCACCGCGACGAGCCTGAAAGCGGAAGACCTGACGCTCTGGACGCTGAACTTCGACAACAACGCTGCCAACGTCGCGCTCAAGAAGGTCGCAACCGACTTCGAAGCTGCAAATCCCGGCACCAAGGTTGAAATCGTTCAGCGCGCCATCGATGAGCACAAGACCGCGCTGCGTGTCGCGGCCGGCTCGAACAAGGGCCCCGACATCTACTTCAGCTGGGCAGGCCTTGGCCTGGGCGGCGAATATGTGAAGGCCGGCCTTTCGGCACCGCTCGACAAATATTACACCGAATACAAGTGGAACGATGAGCTGCTTCCGGCTGCAGCCGCATTCGCCGACCTCTATCCCGGTGGCAAGCATGGCGTTCCCTTCACCTTCAAGGGCGAAGCCGTCTATTACAACAAGAAGCTGTTCCAGCAGGCCGGCATCACCGAAGAGCCGAAGACCTATGAAGAGTTTCTGGCCGACGCGGAAAAGCTGAAAGCCGCCGGCATTCCCGCCTTCACCTTCGGCGGATCGGTCAACTGGCACGTCATGCGCCTGATGGACGTCATCTTGGAAACGAAGTGCGGCGCCGAAAAGCACGACGCGCTGAAGGCCATGAAGGCTGATTGGTCTACCGAGCCTTGCGCCACCGACGCCTTCACCGAGTTCGCCAAGTGGACGAAGGATTATACGCTGCAGCCTTTCATGGGCATCGACAACAAGCAGTCCTACAGTCTGTTCACGGCAGGGCGCGCGGCGATGATGCTGGAAGGCGACTGGCTGGTCAGCCAGCTGGAAACCAGCGGCGCCAATCTGGACGACTACGGCATGTTCCCGTTCCCGACCAACACGCAGCGCCTCTACGGATTTGCCGAGTATAACTACATCAGCACCAAGAGCCCGCATCCGGATCTCGCCGCGAAGTTCCTCGACTACTTCCTGTCGACCAAGGTGCAGCAGGATCTCGTCGGCCAGATCAGCTCGACATCGGTCAACAAGAACGTCCAGTACGCGAACCAGAAGCCGCTGGAAGCCGAATGGCTTGATGTCTTCAAGACCTACGGCAAGGTATACATGAACGGCGACCAGGCCTTCCCGCTTGACGTCACGACCGAGTATTTCCGCGTGATCAACGACGTCGCAGCCGGCAACACGGCACCTGCCGATGCAGCGAAGCAGCTGCAGACGTTCATCGCCGGTCGCACCTAAGTCCTCCCAGGACATCGGTCGGTCCCGCACCTTGCTGGGACCGACCACCGCTCAATCCAATGCCACTCGCCAGACACACGTCGCGCGGAGCAGATACCCATGTCATTGAAAAATCGAACACACGACCCGCGCTTCCAGGCGCTCCTGTTGCTCGCGCCTGCCATGGCGATCTACGCGGTCTTCGCGCTTTACCCGATGTTAAACGTCGTGCTCCTCAGCTTCCAGAAGTGGAACGGACTAGATCCGCAACGCCCCTTCGTCGGCCTGGCTAACTACCAGTACATTTTCACGCGCGATCCGGTATTCTGGGTCGCCTTCAAGAACACGGTCATCTGGACTATCATGTCGGTGGCCTTCCCGCCGATGGTCGGCCTGTTGCTGGCGCTGACGCTCAATCAGAAGATCTTCGGCCGCAACACGTTTCGCGCCATCTTCTATCTCCCCGTCATCATCGCGCCGATCGCCGTCGCAACGATGTGGAAGTGGATGTACGACCCCTTCTTCGGCCTGTTCAGCCAGCTCATGACCAATATGGGTTTGCAGATGTGGATCAAGGACTGGCTAGGCGACCGCAACATCGCGCTCTACTCGGTCTTCGTCGCCTATCTCTGGCAGTCCGTCGGCTTCTCGATGGTGCTGTTCCTGGCCGGCCTTCAGAACGTGTCGCAGACGCTGGTCGAAGCCGCCCGCATCGATGGCGCCGGCCGCTGGGCGATCTTCAAGCATGTGACCTTTCCGGCCCTGCGCACCACGATGACCATCGTGCTCGTTCTCTCGATCATCTCGTCACTGAAGGCATTCGATATCGTCTACGGCCTCACCGGCGGAGGACCGGCACAATCCACGCAGATGCTGGCGCTATGGGCCTTCACGCAGGCGATGCAGATCTTCGACTTCGGCCGCGGCGCCGCCATCTCGGTCGTCCTGCTGCTGATCACCATCGCGATCGTCGTGCCGTACCTGCGCTGGACGCAGAAGCATGAGGACACCGAATAATGACGATGACATCATCAGGACCGATCTCTGTGTCTGAAACCATCACCACCACGAACAAGCCCGGCCGTGACCCCGTCCTGATCGGCCTGTGGATCGCGCTGATCATCGTAGCCCTCGTCTGGTTCGCGCCCTTCGTTTTCATCGTCTTCACATCGCTGAAGACGAAGGCAGCGGTGACAAGCACCGGCGCGTTCATGCCGCCGGTCGAATTCGCCTTCGAGAACTATGCCAGTGCATGGAGCCGCGGCAACTTCGCCGAGTCGTTCATGAACAGCGTGATCATCACCGTCTTCAAGGTGCCGCTTGGCCTCGCCATGTCGGCGATGGCGGCCTACGCACTGGCGAAGATCAAGATGAAAGTAAGCAAGCTCCTGCTGCTTATCGTCGTCTTCGGAACTATGATCCCGTTCCAGGTGATGCTGGCGCCGCTCTTCACGCTGGTCAATTCCTTCGGCCTGATCGACACCTATCCCGGCGTCATCCTGCCCTACATCGCCTTCGGCGTTCCCTACCAGGTCTTCATCCTGCATGGCTTCTTCAAGGGCCTGCCGAAGGAGCTGTCCGAGGCCGCGCTGATTGATGGCGCCACTCACTTCACCATCTTCCGGCGCATCTTCCTGCCGGTCTGCCTGCCGGTTCTGGCTGCGCTCCTCATCCTCGACTTCGTTTCCACCTGGAACGAATTCGCGATGGCGCTGGTGCTTCTTCAGGACCAACACATGTGGACGCTGCCGCTCGGCCTGATGTCCTTCCAGGGCCAGTTCTCCAGCGATTACGGCCAGTTGAACGCCGCGATCGTCATGACGGTCCTGCCCGCAACGCTCGTCTATCTCATTTTCCAACGGTACTTCGTCTCAGGCCTCACCTCTGGTGCGGTCAAAGGCTGAGCGACCGAAATTCAAAGTCTTTCGAGGAGATCTTTCATGTCCACAGCAACAGTCGAAAAATGGGGTGTGTTCGAAGTGGCCTTCAACGGCCCGTCCGGCGGCAATCCCTATCTCGACGTGAGCCTCGACGCCGTCTTCACCCACAAGAGCCGCGAAGTCCGCGTGCCGGGTTTCTATGACGGCGATGGCGTCTATCGCGTACGCTTCATGCCCGATGTCGAAGGCGAATGGTCGTTTAAGACGCGTTCGCAGACCGCCGAGCTCAACGGCAAGACCGGCGCATTCGTCGCGATCGCACCGTCTGCGGGCAACCATGGCCCGGTTCGCGTGCGCAACAAGTTCCACTTTGCCTACGCCGACGGCAAGCCGTTCCTCTCCTTCGGCACGACCTGCTACGCTTGGACGCATCAGCCGCTTGAGATGCAGGCGCAGACGCTTGAGACGCTGAAGACCGCAGGCTTCAACAAGATCCGCATGGGCGTATTCCCCAAGGACTACCCCTATAACACCAACGAACCGCTCTATCCCTCTTTTGAAAGTGGCGCCGACGGCAAGGAAGATTTCGATCGTCCGAACCCGGTCAAGTTCCGCCATTTCGAACAGCAGGTCGCGGCTCTCTGCGAACTCGGCATCGAAGCCGACATCATCATGTTCCACCCCTACGATCGCTGGGGTTACGCGGACATGTCGGCCGATCAGGACTTCCGTTATGTCGCATATCTCGCGGCACGCCTTGCCGCCTATCGTAACGTCTGGTGGGCGCTCGCCAATGAATACGACTTCCTGCTCGACACCAAGCCGGTGGAGCAGTGGGACCGCTATTTCCACATCCTGGAAGAGAACGATCCCTACCAGCACCTGAAGTCGATCCACAACGGCGAGGTGTCGATGAACTTCGATCACCGCAAGCCATGGGTTACGCATACCTGCATTCAGAACCCCGACGTCAAGCTGACGCAGACCTGGCGCGACGCCTATGGCAAGCCCGTCGTCAATGACGAGCCGGAATATGAAGGCAACATCGTGCAGTGCTGGGGCAACCTGACGGCGCAGGAACTGGTGCACCGCTTCTGGATCACCGTGACGCGCGGCGGCTATGCCGGACATGGCGAGACCTATTCGCACCCTGATGATCTGATCTGGTGGGCCAAGGGCGGCGAGCTGCGCGGCGAAGCCTGGAAGCGCATTAGCTTCTTCCGTAACCTCTTGGAGCAGGACGTGACACACGGCCTTGATCCCATGGGCGCTGTCGGCGAATGGCCGTGGACCCGCGTTTCCGGCGTGCGCGATGGCAGCACCGACCTGCGCTACATCTATCTCGGCGAGCATCAGCCCGTCGTCTGGTCCTCGGGCTTCCCGAAAGATGGCGACAACTATGAGGTCGACATCATCGACACGTGGAACATGACGATCACGCCCGCCAAGAAGGTGGAAGCGCCGATTCCGCACCCGACACGCCACGGCGCGATCGTGCGCGGCGGCAAGGCCGATGCCGCTTTCGGTGTCGAGCTGCCGGGCAAGCCATATCTGGCACTTCGCGTGCGCAGCGAGCGTTGAGCAGGTCTCACAGGGAGGAATTCTATGTCCGGATTGGCCATTAGAAACGTCAAGAAATCCTACGGTGCCGTGGACATCATTCACGGCGTGGACGTCGACATTGCCGATGGCGAGTTCGTCATTCTCGTTGGCCCGTCCGGATGCGGAAAGTCGACCCTGCTCAGAATGATCGCTGGGCTGGAGGAGATCACCGGAGGCGAGATTTCGATCGGCGGCCGCGTCGTCAACAATCTGCAGCCCAAGGATCGCGACATCGCGATGGTATTCCAGAACTACGCGCTCTATCCACAGATGACGGTCGCCCAGAACATGGGCTTCGCGCTGGAACTGGCCGGCGCAAAGAAGGCGGAGATCGACAAAAAGGTCGGCGAGGCCGCCGAGATCCTCGGCCTGCAGCCGCTGCTTAGCCGCAAGCCGGCGCAGCTCTCCGGCGGCCAGCGCCAGCGCGTCGCCATGGGCCGCGCCATCGTGCGCGATCCCAAGGTGTTTCTCTTCGACGAGCCGCTCTCCAACCTCGACGCCAAGCTGCGCGTCAAAATGCGCGCGGAAATCAAGGCCCTGCACCAGCGCCTGAAGACCACGATCGTCTACGTGACGCACGACCAGATCGAAGCCATGACCATGGCCGACAAGATCGTCGTGCTGCAGGGCGGCAAGGTCGAGCAGATCGGCACGCCGCTCGAGCTCTACGACCGGCCGCAGAATGTCTTCGTCGCGGGTTTCATGGGCTCGCCGGCGATGAACTTCCTCGAAGGCAAACTGACGGGTGGCGACACACCGCGACTGGTACTGCCATCGGGCCAACAGGTCGAGCTCTCGCAGGGCGCTGCAAACGCCGATGGCCGCGACGTCATTGTCGGCATTCGCCCTGAGGACCTGGCGTTCGCGCAAGACGACGGCGTTCCGGCGACCGTCAGCGTGGTGGAACCGACAGGATCTGAAACGCATGTCGCGCTTGAGGTCGAAGGCAAGGAGATCACCTGGGTCATGCGCGAACGCGCCGACCTGACACCGGGCCAGGTCGTCAAGCTCTCGCTGAAATCGCCGAACGTGCATTTCTTCGACAAGGTCACGCAGCGCCGCATCTAGACTGCGACAAAACGAACAAGACTTGCATTCGTCGTTTCAAGGTTTGGATGCAAGGCTTTTGCAGCAGTATTGCTTTCAAGGCAGGTATTGTCCCCCATCGCGTGGCTGGTAACCTTACCAGCTAACCAAGCAACGTACTTTCAGTTGCATGGCAACATGAAGCAATGCCATCAAACGGACAGCGGTCCCAAACACCGTGGTCCGTGGGGTTACGGATCGGTAAACCCGTCCTCGCGGGGCGAGGACGGGTTCTAGACTTTCGATTATGCGATGAAATAGCTTTCAACGCCCGAAACCGAGCGTTGGCAGACAGTCGCTCAAGACGCCGTCTTGACCTGTGTTTCAGCTTGTTCGGCACGCATGCCGGCGCAAAACGCGGCCGTTCTGTTTGCGGCAAAGGCTTGCGCGCGCTTTTTGGCCGCCGTTTCGAGCAATTCGGCGAAAACGCCGAGGCTGATCCGATCGGCCCGCAGCATCTGGCGGATCATCGGATCCCTCAACACTTCCGACATGGTCATGTCCTGCATGGCACACTCCTTTGTTGCAAGGAGGGATACTACGCGCATGTAACACCCAAATGTCGCCAGCGTGGCAGGATCAAGGCAAATGACACGTTGCAGTTGCTGGATGTCGCTGCTCCGATTTCATTTCCGCCCACCTTCACGGTTGAAAAGCTGAAGGCGATTGATAGTTCTGGCGCATGAGCAACGCGCGCACCGATTCAAACGATGCAGACGGCATCGTCAAGACACTCCGAAAGCAACTGAACTGGCTGCAACGCGGAAGGGATGTCCGCTCGCTTCAGCTGCAGGGTCTGCTTGCCTTCGTCGACCTCGCTATCCTTGCCTTCTTCCTGTTCGGGCCATATCTGAGGACCGGGCCGTCCTATCTCATCATCGACTATATGATCGCCGTGTGGGTGGCGATTGAACTGATCGCCCAGGCGATCGTTGCCGGAAGCCTAAAGGCTTTCGTGAAACGACCGATGAGCTGGATCGATCTTTTCATCCTGGCGACGCTGCTGCTTCCGGACTTGCTGTTCAACTTCACCTTCCTGCGGGCCATGCGGATCTGGGCGATCGGCAACAGCCCATTCCTGAAAGAGGGATTGCGGCGCCTTGGCTGTGCGCATCTGCTGGATGTCGTACGCGCCTGCGTCAACCTCGTGGTCTTCCTCTTCATCGTCACCGGCTTCGTCTACACCACATTCTTCTACCGCCAAGGCGGATGGGAGGGCTTTGTGGATGCCTTGTATTTCACCGTGGCGACGGTCACGACGACGGGCTTCGGCGACATCACCTTGCCCGGCGCCATGGGAAAGCTGACATCGATCGTGACGATGATCGTCGGCATCTCGCTCTTCGTCCGCCTCGCGCAGGCGGTCGTGCGTCCCTACAAGGTGAACTTCCCCTGCCCGCAATGCGGCCTGCAGCGCCATGATGCCGACGCCGTGCATTGCAAGGCCTGCGGACATCTGCTGAACATTCCCGACGAAGGCCAGTGACGGCGGCGCGATCAGCCACGACCGTTATATGTATAGATATGATCGCGGAAAGATGCTTTCCTCGGCGCAACATCGGAGGGATCACATGTCCGGACATCCATTCAATCTGAAGGGGCGGGTCGCCGTCGTCACCGGCGCCAGCCGCGGCCTTGGCCAGGCGATCGCCCTTGCGCTGGCGGATGCGGGCGCCGACCTCTGCATCACGGCGAGAGTGCTGGCGTCGCTGCAGGACACGAAGACCAAGGTAGAAGGCCGGGGTGTGCGCTGCATCGCTATCGCACAAGATGTCGGGGACCTCACCTCGATCGACGCAGCGCTGGAACAGGCATGCGCGCTTACCGGCAGGATCGACATCCTCGTCAACAATGCCGGCATCGAGCAGGTCGCGCCTTCGCTCGATGTGGACGAGGCGCTGTGGGACCGGATTGTCGGAACTAATCTCAAGGGCGCGTTCTTCTGGTCGCAGGCGGCGGCGAAGCGCATGTCCAAGCAGGAGACCGGCGGCAGCATCATCAATCTCTGCTCCCTGACCTCCTTTGTCGGCATTCCGACCGCCGTTCCCTACGGCTCATCCAAATCCGGTCTGCTTGGAATGACGCGTGCGCTCGCCGCAGAATGGGCCGAGGCCGGTATTCGCGTGAACGCGATCGCGCCCGGCTATTTCAGGACAGCGATGACCGATGGCTTCTATGAGGACGATGACTGGCAGGCGCGCATGCTGACAAGGATCCCGCAGCGCCGCTTTGGCGAGGCGGCTGATCTCGGGGGCGCCGTCGTGTTTCTCGCCAGCGACGCGGCGGGCTATATCACCGGCCATTGCCTCCCCGTCGACGGCGGTTTCCTCGCCTCCATCTGACACATGACCGCCAGCAAGGTGCGGCGCACAATTCTCGGTGCAAAGTGCGTTGACATGGCATGTATATACATGTTTCACTCGGTCAAAATGAAATAAAGCGGAACATCAATCCTCGACCTGAGCCACTGGTTTGAGTAGACAGCCGATCGAACGGACATCGGCGGCGAAGCTGTGCCCTTTGCTGGGTTTTCGCCGGCGCTTGACCAAGACGCCAACAAGGTTACGTGCACAATGACTGAAGTCTCCTTTTACGAATATTCGAAGCTTTCTTCAGACGAAAAATCGTCCCTGCTTCGCCGGTCGGAGACCGATATCTCCGGCTTTATCGAGAAGGTGGGCCCGATCCTCGAGGCGGTTCGCACGGAAGGCGACCGGGCCGTTGCACGCTTCGGCCGCGAGCTTGACAAGGCGGACGTAACGGAAGGCTCGATCCAGGTGACCGAGGCCGAGTTCGACGCCGCCTTCAAGCTCGTCGAGGACGACGTCATCGAGGCGATCAAGTTCGGCATATCTAACATCCGCACCTTCCACGATGAGCAGAAGCCCGAGGCCATGTGGCTGAAGGAAATTCGCCCGGGCGCCTTCGCCGGCGACCGCTTCACGCCGATCCAGTCCGTCGCGCTCTACGTGCCGCGCGGAAAGGGCTCCTTCCCCTCGGTCACGATGATGACCTCGGTTCCGGCCGTGGTTGCCGGCGTGCCGAACCTTGCGATCGTCACCCCGCCCGCGCCGGATGGAAGCGTCGATGCCGCAACACTGGTCGCGGCCCGTCTCGCTGGTGTCAACACCGTCTACAAGGTCGGCGGCGCCCAGGCCGTCGCCGCCGTCGCCTACGGCACGGAAACGATCAAACCGGCGCTGAAGATCGTCGGGCCGGGCAGCCCGTGGGTCGTCGCCGCGAAGCGTCTCCTGTCAGGCGTGATCGACACAGGCCTGCCGGCAGGCCCCTCCGAGGCGATGATCTTCGCCGATGACACCGTGCATGGCGGGCTCGCAGCACTCGACCTCTTGATCGAAGCCGAGCACGGCCCGGATTCGTCCGCCTATCTCGTCACCCACAGCCGCCGTGTTGCGGAAGAAGCCATCGCGGCCCTTCCGGAGCATTGGGGCCGGATGACGGAACAGCGCGTCGGCTTCTCCAAGACCGTGCTCACAGGAAAATGCGGCGGCGTCGTGCTGACCTCCTCGATCGAGGAGAGCTATGCCTTCGTCAACGCCTACGCGCCTGAGCACCTCGAAATTCTCTCCACCGACGCCTTCGCGCATCTCGGCCACATCACCGAGGCCGCCGAGATTCTACTCGGACCGCACACGCCCGTCAGCATCGGCAATTTCTGTCTGGGTCCGAACGCAGTGCTCCCAACCAGCCGGTGGGCGCGCACCTATGGCCCGCTGTCGGTCACTGACTTCGTCAAGCGCAGCTCGATAGGCTACGTCACAGCACCTGCTTATCCCGAATTCGCAGCGCATGCTCACAAGCTTGCGCTGTACGAAGGCTTCTCCTCGCACGCCAATGCCGTCTCCGACGTGCGCGACGCTTACCTGAAGACGAAAGGCTGAGCCCTTGAAAGCTGTGCGCCTCCACGATGCTGGGGATTTGCGGGTCGAAGCGATCGACCCGCCATCGGCCCCACCCAGTGGCTTCGTCAATGTGGAGGTTCGCGCCGCTGGCATATGCGGCTCCGACCTGCACAACTTCCGCACCGGCCAGTGGATCAGCAGGCGCCCCTCGACGGCAGGTCACGAGTTCTGCGGCCGGGTGACCGATGTCGGCGAAGGCGTCGAGCATCTCAAGGTTGGCGATTACGTGGCGGCAGACTCGCGCGTCTATTGCGGCACCTGCCCGGCCTGCATGTCGGGACGCAGCAATGTATGCGAAACGCTGGGCTTCGTCGGAGAGGCATGCGACGGCGGTTTTGCCGAGCATGTTCAGCTGCCGGCAAAGCTGCTCTTCAAGCATGAGCCAACGTTGGCACCGAAGGTCGCGGCGATGGCGGAGCCGCTCGCGGTTGCGCTGCATGCTGTCAAACGCCTCAACGCAGCACAGAATGAAGCGGTTCTCGTTATCGGCTGTGGCACGATCGGCGGCTTGAGCGGGCTGCTGTTGTCGAAGCTCCATAAGGGCAAGCTTCTGTTCGCCGACACCAATGCCGAGCGCGCGGCGCTGGTCGCGCGCGTCTGCAGCGGGACGGCGGTCGCGCTGGACAAGGCTGCGATCGACACCGCGCTGATTGGCGAACGGCTGCGCTATGCCATCGATGCGACAGGCAACGTTGATGCGATTGCCGCCGGCCTCGATCTGCTTGCCGGCGGCGGCGGCTTGGCGCTTGTCGGCATCAGCCATGGTAAACTGGATCTCGATCCGAATATCCTGGTCGAACGGGAAATATCGTTGGTCGGCTGCCATGCTTTCGCATCCGAGCTGCCGGAAGCGATCGCCCTGCTGGCCGAGTTGGAGCCAGCGCTCATCGAATTCAGCGAGGTCTTGGCGTCGCTCGACGATGTCCCGAATGCTTATCAGCGGCTGCTCAAAGGCCAGAGCCAGAAATTGAAGACCATCGTCGAGATCGCGGATTGAGGTTCGCCACGCGATAGCCGTTCACGAGAACGAACTGGAGAGTTTGTCATTGAGTGCACTTTCGGATTCGGCATCGCCGCTCTACGAGAAGGTCAAGGACTTCGTGCTCGCGAACATCGGCAGCGGCAAGTGGGCGCAGAATGCCCGGCTGCCCTCCGAAAACGATCTCGTGAATTCGCTGGGCGTCTCCCGAATGACCGTCCACCGTGCGCTGCGCGAACTCACCTCGGAAGGCCATCTTCGCAGGGTCCAGGGCGTCGGCACCTTCGTCGCGCCGCCCAAGGCGCAGTCGACGCTGATCGAAGTCAGCAACATCATCAACGAGATCCGTGATCGAGGCGGCAAGCATCGCGCCGGCGTCATCCTGCTCGAGCGCGTCGAACATCCCGCGCCCGCCATTGTCCGCGCATTCGAATTCGATCGCGTCAAACCCGTCGATCACTCACTCGTCGTGCATTTCGAAAATGACATTCCGGTGCAACTGGAGGAGCGGTATGTGAACCCCGCTCTCGTCCCGCATTATCTCGATCAGGACTTCACCTCGATCGCGACGCTGGAATATCTGCAGCGCTGCACGCCGCTGACCGAGGTCGAACACTTGATCAGCGCGGTGCCTGCCGGCGCGGAGCAGGCGCGTCTGCTGCACATGCCCGAGCGCGACAGCTGCCTCGTCCTGCACCGCAAGACCTGGACCGGCGCCACGGTCGCGACCGTCAACACCTTCACTCATGTCGGCAGCCGCTACTCCCTCGGCAGCCGGTATCGCCCGACCCACAAGCCTGCCTGACAACACGGATCAACACCCTATTTATTCGAGAAGCGCATTCCATGAGCCAGACCAACAGCCGAACCGCCATTATCCGCGATCATGCCAAGAACCGCGATGGCGTGGCCGAGACACTTCTCGCCGAGTTGCTTTTCGATCTGTTCGAGCTCGATGCACAGAATCTCGCGATCAATTTCGATCAGTACAGCCTGAACTCGTTGAACGGCTTCTTCGAAAGCGGCGGGGAGAAATACTTCTTCAAATTCCACCAGGAGGAAGGCGAGGAGAAGATGGGCGGCGAGTACTACCGCGCCGATATCCTGACGCGCGCGGGCCTTCCCGTCGATCAGCCGGTGATGATGTCGACCCTGCCGGGTGAACAGATCCTCGTATACAAACGTCGCTTCGACCCGCGCTTCTCCGACGTGCTGCGCGCGATCGATCTTGAGCCGGATGCGGCCGCAGCCGTGGAGGCGGTGGACGCAGAGCGCGAGCTCAGCGAGGCCGTGCTGAAGGTCTATCTGGAGACACTACACCCGGTGACGCCGGCGCAGGTGGCCGAGGAGCCCGTGCACCGGCTGTTTTCCGCCCGCCTCGTCAGCGAACCTGGCACGGCTTTCCCGGGCGGGCGCTACGAGAGCTTTTACATCGGCAAGCACTTCGCCTTCCCTGGCGTTTCGCTCGATTGGAGCGAATTCGCAGCGGCGCGCTTCGTCATCAACGGGATTGCCTATGAAAAGACGGTCGGCGAACTGTTTGACGATGCGCACAGCCGCCTTGCGCCACTTCGCCTCGCCGATGCCGGCGGCGTCACCGCCCATGGCGACGCTCACAACGCAAACGTCTGGTACCGCAAGAGCGAGGATGGTGCGTCGCTCGCCTTCTTCGACCCCGCTTTCGCCGGCGAGCATATTCCGACGCTCCTTGCCGAGGTCAAAACCACCTTCCATAACATCTTCGCACACCCGCTCTGGCTCTACGAGCCTGCCCTTGCCGAGCAGAAATTCGAAGCCCGGGCGCGCTACGAAAATGGCACGCTGCATGCCAATTTCGACTGGCAGCCGAGCCCGGTCCGTCAGGCCCTTCTCGACGTCAAGTCAACGGCGCTGTGGAAGCCGCTGCTTGCGGAGCTGAAGAGCCGCGCACTGCTTCCAGCGGATTGGAGGACGGTGATCCGGCTCGGGCTGTTCCTCTGCCCGACGCTGGTGATGAACCTTCGCGCCGGCGCGGCCACGCATAATCCGACGTCCTCACTGATCGGCTTTTCAACGGCGGTCATGGTGGGCAGTGAGCCGACAGCGGGCGCCGATATCGTGACCCGCTTCCTCGACGCGATCGATCCGGAGCATGCGTAAGATGAGCGTTTTGCACCATCACGAATTCGCCAAAACGCGACATCGGCGATTGCCGAAATCGACAGGCGCATTCATAGAGGGGTAGAGGTTTTCTGACTTTGCGCGGCGCCAATTGGCGGTATCGCGCAGATTCAGATTTACAAGTTCGGGCAAAGAAATGACTATACATAATGCTACTCAGCCAATCGCCCAAAATATAGGCTGAACATACAAAACGCACGAATGACGTCTCGGCTTCGGGCCTAGCGAACACATTCATCATAGAAAAGAGGGGTTACCATGACATACGCATCGATCAAGTCTCACATGTCGCGCCTGGCCATCGTCGCCGGCGTTATCGGCGCTCTCACGCAGGCCGTCCCGGCTTCGGCAGCCGACATTCCCGCCAAGCCGGAAGCCGGCACCTTCAAGCTCGGCATCGAGCCCTGGCTCGGCTACGGCCAGTGGCACGTCGCCGCCAGCAAGGATCTCTTCAAGAAGTCCGGTCTGGAAGAAGTTGAACTGGTCAATTTCACGGAAGACAAGGACCTGAACGCAGCGCTCGCCAGCGGCCAGCTGGACGCAGCTAATATCGCGACCCACACCGCGATGGGCATGGTCGCCGCCGGCCTGCCGGTGAAAATCGTCTCGCTCCTCGACTTCAGCCTCACGGCCGACGCCATCCTCGCAGGCAGCGACATCAACAGCGTCGCCGACCTGAAGGGCAAGAGCGTCGCTTATGAAGAAGGTACGACCAGCGACATCCTGCTCAATTACGCGCTGGCCGCCAACGGCTTAACCATCGACGACATCACCCGTGTTCCTATGCCGGCGGCCGATGCCGGTTCCGCTCTGATCGCCGGCCAGGTCCCGGTTGCCGTGACCTACGAACCCTACATCTCGACCGCACGTGCGCAGGACAAGCCTGTCAAGCTTCTCTTCGAAGCCGGCAAGGATCCGGGCCTCGTGTCTGACGTTCTGGTTGTTCGCGAAGACGTTCTGAAGTCCAAGCCGGGCCAGGTTCTTGCCATGCTGAAGGCCTGGGACGCAGCACTTGCCGACTACAAGGCCAACACGGCCGAAGATCGCGCGATCATCGCCAAGGCCGTAGGCGCATCGCCTGAAGACCTCGCGACTGCATTCGACGGCGTGCAGTATTACACGACCGCCGAAGCGTCCAAGGCCTTCGCCGGCGAATTCAAGACCAAGACCTTCGTCGATGTGCTCAAGGCCGCGAAGCTTGCGAAGATCCTAACCCAGGACGTGACCGCGGAACAGATGATCGACTCGTCCTTCGTCGACGCTGCCAACAAGTAACGCGCTATTCAAGACGGATCATCCATGTCGGCATCACAATCCTCGTCTGCCAGCACCGACACCCGCGCGCAGTCGCGCGCGGGTGTCGGACGACCGCCCAGTGCATTTCGCATCGGTGATCCGCTTGGCGCAAAAACGTTCCTCCTGATCGCAGTGTGCGTCTTCGCACTGCTGTTTGCCTTTTGGTGGTCAGCAACCGCGACCGGCTGGGTCAAGCCCATTTTCCTTCCGAGCCCGGGCGCTGTCTGGACCAAGATGGTGGAACTGACGCTTGACGGGACGTTGCTGAACGATGCCGGCATCAGCATCTATAGAATGCTCGTTGGCTTCGCGCTGGCATCGCTGATGGCGATCCCGATCGGCATCATGATCGGCTGCTACCGCACCTGGGAAGCGGCGATCGAACCATTTATCGACTTCGTGCGCTACATGCCTGTCGTCGCTTTCGTGCCACTGACGATCCTGTGGGCCGGAACCAGCGACATCCAGAAATTCGTCATCATCTGGATCGGCACGTTCTTCCAGCAAGTGCTGATGGTGATGGACAGCGTCAAGCGCGTCCCGCCCGACTTCGTTGGGCTTGGACGAACGCTTGGTCTTTCGGAACCGAAGATCCTCTGGCGCATCGTTCTTCCGTCGTCGCTGCCGGGGATCTGGGACACTCTCCGGATCAGCATGGGTTGGGCCTGGACGTGGCTCGTTCTGGCCGAGCTTGTCGCGGCCACCTCGGGGCTTGGCTACCGCATCGTTGTGTCCCAGCGCTATTTCCAGACGCAGACGATCATCGGCTACATCCTGCTTCTTGGCATACTTGGCCTGATCACCGATCAGAGCATGAAAGCTCTCGAGCGTGTTTTCTTCCGTTATACGTCGAGACATTGATATGACTGAACCGAAACTAAAGATCCAAGCGCTCAACAAGTGGTACGGATCGGGCAAGCGAAGCGTTCACGCCCTCAGCGACATCGATCTGGAACTGGCGGACAACGAGTTCGTGTCGCTGGTCGGCGCTTCCGGCTGCGGCAAGAGCACGCTTCTGTCGATCGTCGCCGGCCTGCAGAAGTTCAACGACGGAGTGCTCCTGACCGATGGCGCGCCGATCGTGGGACCCGGCCTCGATCGCGGCGTTGTCTTCCAGTCCTACACGCTGCTGCCCTGGCTGACCGCGCAGCAGAATGTCGAGTTCGCCCTTCAGGCGGCGGGCCTATCGGCTGCCGAACGCAGAGAAGTCGCGCGGCACCATATCAATCTGGTCAAGCTCGACCGTTTCGCCGATGCCTTCCCGTCGCAGCTATCCGGCGGCATGAAGCAGCGCGTCGCCATCGCACGAGCGCTGTCCTACAGGCCAAAGATGCTGCTGATGGACGAGCCCTTCGGGGCGCTGGATGCGCTGACCCGCCATCAGATGCAGGAACTGCTGACGCAGATCTGGGAAGAGCACCGCCTGACCGTGCTGTTTGTCACCCATGACGTCGAAGAGGCCGTCTACCTTTCCGACCGCATCATTTCGATGAGCATCAATCCCGGCCGAATCAACGCAACCTTCCACGTCGGCCTGGCGCGCCCGCGACATCAGGACATGATCTCGACCTCGGACTTCATCTCCATTCAGAAGGAAGTGCTGGCGGCGATCCGCGCGGGTTCGCAGCAGGATGATGCACTCTAAGCTGTGAACCGGCCGACGAGATTGAGCATAATGCGGCCGACATCATTATCTTTTCCCGCCGCCGGCAGCGCGCCGATCCACGCAACGGAGCTGGCGGAAAAAACCAATCCGCCGGCATCGTGACGGTAAATCGTCATATCCGATCGCCGCATCGCGGCCCGCTCCGCTTCGCCATCGGCAAGCCAAAGATCGGGACGCACCTGAAAGCTGTCGTCGAAACCATCGGCGACCGCCAGCCGAACCAGGTTGGCTGGGGTTTCCTCCGAACGCAGCACCGCATCCACCTCGTATCCCGCCGCGCCGCCGAGTACCGTGCCACTATCGCCGAAGGCCTCGCCGACACCGTCGAACAGCCATGCATGTTCGCCGCCGTAACTCCCTTCCAGCCGGCGGTATGGTCGCGATGGACCAAAGCTCATGATCACATAGGTGACGCCAACAAGCGCCTGGGGATGACGGTTGCCGCGATCTTCCCAGTTTCCGCCCAGCTCGCCCGTCATCGAGAGGTGCATTTCGCCCGGCCGGCCACTCCAGATATCGTTCTTGCCGCGCCGCAGTTCCATGTTGTCGCCGTCAAAGGCGACCACCCAATAAAAGCCGTTACCACCGAGATAACCGAGGCTTCCGCCGGCCGCGAGATAGCGATCCAACCCGCTCATCATCGCGGACGACCAGTATTCCGGATGACTGCCTGTCAGCACCAGGCTGTAGGCCGACAGGCTCTCCAAGCCTTCGTCGTGAAGATCGTGATCGGTCAGCACATCGACCGCGATGCCATGGCGCGCGTAGAATTTCAGCAGCTGCAGATCGACAGAAAGAAGATGCGGCGAGTTCGACAGAGGGTAGTGATAGTCGTCCCTCAACGTCGCGCGCGGGCGCCGGCTCGAGGTCAGGCTGACGCCGCTGAGGTCGCTGTGGGTGTCGTATAGGCTGAGGAAATTGTTGTCGATCGCGAACAGGTGGGCGCGGTCGCTGCCATGCCAGGGGTAGCGATGCGGCGGCAGTTGTTCGTCGGCGTAAGCGAGATAGGTCGCCGTCGGCAGCAGCACTGCCACGTTCGATTGAGGCTCTGTCGGGCGAACGAAGAATGGTAGCCTCTCCACGCCGCGATCGGTCCCTATCTCAAGCGCATAGACACCGGGTCGGGCATCCTCGGGGATGTGAACAGTCAGATCCGCCGCCCAGTCGAAACCGCCGAAATCATCGTCGTGCAGGTGGATGGAATCGAAATGATCGGGATCCAGACGGGGATCATGGATTTCACCGGAAAAGCGCGGCGAGGCGACGGCAAATGTCGGCGCATTGTGGAGGATGATCGCAGGATCACTTTGCTGGACAGGCCGAATATCGCCCATCGGCCCGCGCGTGGGAAAGCGCCATTCCGTCTCGTGGCTGGCGCTGATTAACCGGATGCGGCCGAGCCTGCCGTTCAAGGTCTGTCGCGAGCGATCCGCGGCACCGCCGATACAGATCAGCCCGGCGGTATCTGCCGCGACGAGCGGGATCGTCCGTACCGCTACGGCCTGCTGGTCAGCACGCCTAACCCTGTAACCGATCGCGCTCGGCGAAACGGAGACGTCGAGTTGATACCATCGCTCGTTGCGGACTTCGGCAACGGTATGGCTCTGACCATCAATCACGGCAACCAGACGGCCATCCGGCGCCAGGCTGAGAAGCAGGGAACCGATCGCGATAACCGGCTTCGATGTCTCGTTCCTGGTGAAGAGGATTTCGAGGGATAGTTCATAGACATCAGACCGAAGAGCCGTAGCCGGGATCTCGGCCCAGGAGCCGAGTTCGTACTCCCGGATGGAGAGCGTGGTCGAATGCCGTGCGATCTCCCATTCGACGGCTACCACCTCGTCGCGATCAAGCGTGACGATCCTGACGCTTGCGTTCGGATCGGCGCAGGACAGAAAACCACCCGTGGCGCCRCCGGCCTTCACGCTCCAAGGCTCGATGAAACCAATCGCAGCCATTGCGTCGTGGTTCAATTGCTTTCGCATGCAGGCACACCCCGTATTCTCAAAGTAGGGGCGGCAATCCGATGGCGACCCAGTATCGGCGGGAGTTTTGTCTATACATCTTCATGCCGTCAAGCGCTCCGCCGGCTGAGATATTCTTGCGATGCGTACCAAACCGACAGATTCTGACCTGTTAACGACGAGGGCAATAGGCTAAGAGCGCTTTGGCCGCATCCGTTTTCCCCGATGCGGCCGAAACTTCAGCCTCGCCCCTACGCGAGGCTTTTCTTTGTCCGCCAACCATTCTTCAATACGTGGACAACCCTTTCACAGCGTTGAGTTTTTTATCTCCCCAATGCACGATATGCGCAATGCGAGGGAGACTCACATAATGCGTTCAGGATTGGGGACGATCACCATTGCCGATGACGGGCATAACGGCCATGTTGCCTACGAAATGACAGAGAAGGACGGGCTGTTGTTTGCCGGCGAAGAATTGCTGCGGCGCGCGAAGGCCGCCAAGCAAGTAATTTTCCGACCGCTTGCCGCGACGACCGAACACCGAATCCGCATCGGAAGCGTCGATGCAAGCTGCGCCAATTTTATGGTGATCAGCTGAGCCGACTGCGTCGTCGGTTCACGTGAGATTGGTAGAACCCGCCCATTTCAACGCTCCGAGAAGGCAAGCTCAGCGAAATCATAGACACGCGCGAAGGCAGCGTCCGCTCCATCGATGACGGCCCGCTCCTCTCCATCGCTCAGTTCCACGCTGTCGAGCGCTGCGGTAAACGTTCGCCAATGCAGGCCACGCCCTTCAGGAGCACCTGCAAGATGGCGCGCGCCCATCGTCTCGTCGAGACCGAGCTTGGCCGCATATTTCAAAAGGAATGCAGCACCAAGATTGGACCCTTCGATCACGTATAGCCATCCAAGGGAATCGCCGAGTGCGACCTTGTCTCCCTTGGTGAATGTCGGAGTGCACATCGACTGCGGGACTGCGATCCCGAGATCGGCAAGGTCCTGCTCTATGAACGTCAAACGACGACGACCGGAGAGATCTGGCAGCAAAGCGCCGAGCTCTTGATTGAAGAATAGGGCATCGAGATCACGGTGAAACAGGTACTGCATGGTGACGAACCGGCCGTAGCTCTCGCGATCTGTGAAGGGATTAGCCTGCATGATGCGCTTGTCCAGTCGTTCGTGCGCTGCATGCGTCGCAGCCTTCAGTCGCTGAGTACGCTTTTCCTCGGGCACCGCCGAAATTTCCGTGGCAATCGACATTGTATTCCGTCCTTCAGTCAGTTCTCGGCCATTGAGCTTGCGCCCAGCCAGGTTTTTGCGCCTCGCTTCTGCGAAGCCAAGCCGTGATATCGAATGCCGATCGAGGGCCCAGCATTATCACCCATCCACCGCCCAAATGGGACCGGACAGCATTTAGCGCTTGGTTGCCCAAGCGCGCTCAACGGCCGATTTCAATTCCATCTCGGAATAGGGTTTGCGCAGGAGGAGAGCCTTCGACGGAGCGCCCGTCGGTAGACTGTGTTCTCCCGTAGCGAATACAATGGCGACGTTTGGATACAGACGGCGTACGGCCGCAGCCAGATCGACGCCGCTGACATCAGGTAATCCGATGTCCGCGACCAGTACGTCGATCTCGTTTCCCTGCAAGAACTCGAGCGCCTCCGCGCCATCTGCCGCCTCCGTCACCTGGTGCCCGAGTTCGAGCAGCATTTCAGCTGTGTTGGAGCGGATCAGGAAATCGTCCTCGACAAGCAGAATTCGTGGGACCACCGCAGCCACAGGCTCGTCGATCGGTGCCGCGCTGCGCGGCGAGGAGGCCTGGCTGATCTGCTTCTGGTTGGCGATCACATGGCGGAGCCGGCGCGCCAACGCCTCCCGCGTATAGGGCTTCGATAGCAACTCGACACCCGGGTCGAGCCTTCCGCCGTGAACGATCGAGTTTTCCGTATAGCCTGACGTAAAGAGCACTGCCACACCGGGCAGCCGCTCCTTCGCGCGGCGCGCCATCTCACTGCTCTTCAGCGGCCCGGGCATGACGACGTCGGTGAAGATCACGTCGATTTGCATGCCACTTTCGATCACATTCAGTCCGGCCTGCGCGTCCTTCGCAGTCAATACGCTGTAGCCGAGATCGGACAGCGTCTCGACGACGATCGCGCGGACTTCCTCATCATCTTCGACGACAAGCACCGTTTCCGTGCCGCCCACCACAGGCCCGCCATGCACTGTCACCTCGCGGTCCTCGTCGGCAACGGAACGCGGCAGATAGATGCGCACCGTCGTTCCCTGATCTACCTCGCTGTAGATCTTCACATGTCCGCCCGACTGCTTGACGAAGCCATAGACCATGGACAGCCCGAGCCCAGTTCCCTTGCCTTCTGGCTTGGTCGAGAAGAACGGCTCGAACACCTTGTTCAAGATTTCAGGCGCCATACCCGTGCCGGTGTCGGTGACAGCGAGCATCACATACTGACCCGGCATGACCTCCTGATGGCTGCGCGCATATTCCTGGTCGAGCGCCGCGTTGCCCATCTCTATCGTCAACTTGCCGGAACCGTTCATAGCGTCGCGCGCGTTGATCGCGAGGTTGAGCAGCGCGTTTTCCACCTGCGTGGGATCGGCATAGGTGTTCCACAGCCCGCCACTGGTAATGACCTCTATCTCGACCGCTTCGCCCAACGAACGCCGCAGCAGATCGTCCATTCCGCCGATGAAGCGGGCGATATTGATAACCCGAGGTTCGAGCGCCTGCCTGCGACCGAAGGCGAGCAGCTGGCTTGCGAGCTTCGCACCGCGGTTGACGCCTGCAAGCGCATTGGCCAAGCGCCGCTCCGCCCGCTCATTGCCCGTCAGATCCTTGGACAGGAGCTGCAGGTTACCCGAGACCACCTGAAGAAGATTGTTGAAGTCGTGCGCCACGCCGCCCGTCAACTGGCCAATCGCTTCCATTTTCTGCGCTTGTTGCAACGCGCGCTCGGTTTGATGGCGCTCGGCGATTTCGGCTTCAACTCGCGCCTCAAGGCTTTCGTTCAGCTGCCGCAGCTGCTCTTCGGCTCTCACGCGGTGGCGAACCTGGCGCTCGAGGCTTGTGGCGTGCTCCTGAAGGCTGGCCTCTGCCTCGCGCTGTTCGGTAATATCAGTATGAACACCGACCCATTCCTCGATCTCGCCCGAAACATCTAAGATCGGCACGCCGCGAATGGCGAACGTCCGGTAGACGCCATCGGCGCGCCGGACCCTGTGCTCATGAACATAGGTGGCCTTTGCCGCGACCGCCGCCTTCCAGCTTTCGACCGAGCCGTCCTGGTCATCCGGGTGCACGGCGTCCGCCCAGCCGTAACCCTGGTAGCTCTCGAACGGCTGCCCAGTCAGCGCCGACCATGCCGGCTGCTCACCGAGCATGCGGCCGTCGGCGGCGTTCGTCCAGATCACACCGTGGACGGCATTCACCGCCGCGCGGAAACGGCCGTTGCTCCGTTGCAAGGCTACTTCGGACCGCTTGCGATCCTCAATATCGATCATCACCACATAGATGCCTTCGACATCGCCGCCTGAAGCCCGCCGGGGCACATAGCGTATCTCGACATTGCGATCCGTTCCATCCGGCCGGGTGATGGATGTATCGGTGATGATGCGGTCGCCGGCCATCGCCTGCTCGACCAGGGGAAGGCGTGTCTGATAGCTGGTCTGGCCAATCACCTCAGCCACATGCTTGCCGACCACATCGGCTGCGTCGAGGCCGAACCATTCCACGTAGCCCTGGTTGGCGAAGCGGTAGATATGGCTGCGATCGATGAAACCGACGAGGATGGGGAGCGCATCCGTCAGCCGTTTCAGCTCCTCGCGGCTTTCCGCAAGCTCGGCCACCGCCTTCACCTTGTCGGTATTTTCGAGCACCGTGCAGAGAACGCCGTTCACCTTGCCGTCGTCATCATAGATCGGCGTGTAGAATAGGTCGAAAACGACTTCCTCAGGGAGGCCGTGGCGATGCAGAACCATCTTCTGGTCGCGGTATGACTGGACCTCACCGCGGAAGCCGGCCTCGAGAATCTTGCTGTTCCAGTCCCAGATCTCCGGCCATATCCCGGGGACCGTCGCGCCGAGCGCGCGCGGATGATAATTGCCGGCAATTTCCACGTAGCCGTCGTTGTAGATCATGACATGATCATCGCCCCACATCAGCACCTGCGGGATGGGCGAATTGACGATCGAATTGACCTTGATTCTCAGGTTCTGCGGCCACTCGCTGATCGGGCCAAGCGAGGTTGCCGCCCAATCGAAACGGCGAACAAGTTCTCCGGTCTCGCCGCCGCCGATGGGCCAATGGCCGGACGTGAACTGATAAGTCATAAAGCCACCAAATGAACCAGAAATTCTCTTGTTTCATAGGGGACGGGAATGACCCTGTCCATGGCGCTAGGGCGAGAACAAGCGCGCCAGCAGGCATAATATTTTGGCGCTGACGCGCGCCGGAAAACCGCTAAATGCAGAAGATGGAACGACGGCCGTTGGAGTTGCACTTCGGTTGCCATAAGCAGAAAAAAGACAGCCGACGCGATCACCGGCTTTTTCATTTAAGTTGACGCTGCTATGGGAGCATGATGTCGTCCGTTAGAACGAGGAAACAGGCGAGATGAGCGATAACGTCATCCAGTTCCGCAAACCCGCGCCACAAAAGACCCCGAAGCCGCCACGCCCATGGCTGCGCAAGCTGATCTCGATCGTCGTGGTGATCGCCGCCTTTGTCGCGGCTTGGATCTATTTCAAGCTGGCTGGCTGATCCGGCCACCCGCAAGTCGCATTTAAGACTCGACCGCATTAAAACGAAAACGGCTGGAGAGCGAAACAGATCGCTCTCCAGCCGTTTTCACGAGTACGGTCAGCTTACCACTTCTTGGCAAGCTTGAAGATGAAAGTCCGGGCATCGCCGTAGCCGCAGGCGCCTTCAGTGCGGCAAGCCTCGACATATTCCTTGTCGAACAGGTTGGCGACGTTGAGCGATGCCGTCCAGTTTTCCTTTTCGTAGCGGATCGCCGCGTCGAACACGGTCGATTCCGGAACGCGAAGCGTGTTGGCCTCATCCGCCCAGGAACGACCCTTGTGGCGAACGCCGGCGCCGAGGCTGAGGCCTTCGAGCGGGCCGTTCGTCACAGTGTAATCGACCCACATGGAAGCCGTATAGTCAGGCACGACGTAAGGCGTCTTGCCGATCAGGCCGGGGTTCGGGTCGTTCTGTTTAACGGTCACGTCGGTCGCGGCGAAGGCGCCGAGCAGCTTCCAGTTGTCGTCGATGTTGACCTTGGCTTCGAGCTCAAAGCCCTTCGATTCCACTTCGCCGAGCTGGTCGGTAAAGGGCGCGACCGGGATAGAGACAGAGTTGTTGCGCTTGTTGATGTGGAAGACGGAGGCGGTGAAGGACGCATCCATGAAGGTCGGCTCATACTTGATGCCGGCTTCATACTGTTCGCCCTCTTCCGGCTTCAGCGGCCCGTGTCCGCCACGGCCGACCAGCGGGTTGAAGAAGGTCGCGGCGCTGACATAGGGCGTCAGGCCGTTGTCGAACTCGTATGCAAGACCGGCGCGGCCGCTCCAGGCGCCGTCGGAATCCTCGAAGCTGTTAGAAGACGCCAGCCGATCCTTGAAATCGGTATTGACGTGATCGTAGCGGCCGTTGAGCGTTGCCAGCCAACCATCGCCGAAATGGATCTGATCCTGCGCGTAAAGGCCGATCTGATTCATGGTGACTTGCTCGCTGTAGAGCGGGTCCATCGGCAGCTGCGGGAGGCCGTAAACGGGGTTCGTCACGCTGAGCGAGCCGGAGCCGAACTTGTTGTTCTGCACGTTGTCGATGCGGTACAGGCGGTAGTCGACGCCCAGCATGACCTTGTGCTCGGTGCCGCCGAGATCGAAAGTGTTTTCGATGCGGTTATCCCAGGCCAGCGTATCGACGGAGGTGTCGCCCTCGAAGTTAAGAAGCTGAAGGTCTGTCGGACCGGACCACAGATAAGGATAGACAAGGCGCTCGTACTTATCGAGATGGCCGTAACGGGCATTCGACGAGTATTTCCAGCCGCCCTCGAACTCGTGCTCGAACTCGTAGCCGATCATCTGCTGATCGTAGCGGCCGGTATCGATATCCGGATCACCGGGGAAGAAGCGGCGCGAGATCTTGCCGACGCCGGGCTGGTCGACGACCGTACCTTCGTAGGGCAGGAAGCCATTGCCCGTGTGAACCTGATCAAGACCACCGGCATAGGCCCAGACGGTCAGGCTTGTCGTATCATCCGGCGAGATGGTCAGCTGCGGCATGACGAAGCCGCGCAGATCATGGGTGTAATCGGTATAGCCGTCACCGCCGGCGATCTTGCCGGTCAGGCGATAGGTCATCGTGTCGCTCGACCCGACCTTGTCGGAAACGTCGAAGCCGGTGAAGGCGTTGCCATTCGAGTTGATGCCGATTTCGGTGTAATAGAGCGGATCGTCGGTCGGCCGCTTTCTGATCATATCGATGATGCCGCCGGCATTGGCGCCACCATAGAGAACCGAAGCCGGACCCTTCAGGACGTCAACGCGCTCCAGCATGAAGGGATCAATCTGGAAGTTGCCAAAACCATAGGAAAACAGGTTGAGGCCATCGAGATAGACACCGCTCTGTCCGGCATCGAAACCACGGATGTAGAACCAGTCAGTATCAGGATCGGTGCCGAAGGTCTGCGTGGCGACGCCCGCCGTGTAACGCAGGGCCTCATCGACCTTGTTGATGACAGCCCGATCATCGAGCTCCTGGCGGCCGACGACCGAGACGGACTGCGGTATTTCGTTGATTGGCGTATCCGTCTTCGAGCCCGCCGTGCTCTTCTTGGCCACATAGCCCTTCACCGGGCCGGTTGCCTCGCTGGCGCCGTCAGCCGCCGCAGTTCCGGCGCCCTGGATGACGACGGGCTTCAGCTCGGTCGCATCCTGCGCTACTGCGAACGTGGCGCTCGCGCCGAAGATGGCGACACCCGCCAGAAGCTTTGCCTTGAAGATCACTCGGTCTGCTCTCGCACCCATATTTGTCGTCACCCTACTCACGCCACCGTCATCCCAACGGCCCGGCCAACATCACGAATAAGATGAGTGATTAACTCAATTTTAACGGCCCAGCTTGTCGCGATCCCGGACGAATTGAATGTTTTTGGGCAATTTTTTGCGGAGCGGCCAAACGCTCACTCAGTGTGTCGTTCAAGCAACGTGGGCCTTTTTCCAGGTGGCGGGCGGCGTTCCGATATTCTTGCGGAAAACGCGCGTGAAATGCGCCTGGTCCGAAAAACCGGTCTCGGCTGCGATGACCATGAGCGGCTGGTCGCCGTTCAGCAGGAGCTCTTTCGCCCGCTCCAGCCGCGCATTCATCTGCCACTGATGCGGCGCCATGCCGGTGGATGCCTTGAAGGCATGGCTGAAGTGGGATTGCGAGAGCCCGGCGAGCGTCGCAAGCTCTTCCAGCCGAATATTGCGCATGCAGTTCTCGGTGATGAAATCCGTTGCCTTGCGCAATTGCCATGAAGCGAGCTTGCTGCGCTTGCGCACCTCGCTTTTCCCAAGCTTCATCACGTCGATGATCAGCGCTAGCGCCAGACCGTCGCCATAGAGATCGTGCAACGGCGCCGGATTCATGCATTCGGCCGCGATCATGCGCGACAGCGTCAGCACGCGCTCGTCGGAAAACAATAAGCGCGGGCTCGTCAGCCGATCGGGATCGAGCTCCTCCATCAAACGGCGCGCGACCATCTCGGCGTCGAAATGCAGATCCAGGTGACGAAGAAATTGCACGTTCTTCAGATTGGCCCAGAGCTCCATTCCCGCAGGCACATAGGAAATCGGCTGATTCTCGTCCTCTTCCGCGGCACCCGCACCCTTTGAACTCAGCTTCATCGTCGAACGGCCGGCGCCATTCATGTCGAGAAGGATAAAAAGCCTGGGATCATTGGACACATAGTAACCGCCGGCATAGGGCGCGCACTCCACATCCCAAACATCCGCAACGATGCCGTTCCAGGATCGCCTGTGAAGGCCGCCGACGACGGAGAAACCTTCGATCTTGTTCTGCATGCGGGGCTGAAATGTCATGGATGGGCGCGCACTATACCTTCTTAATAAAGTCAAGTTTAAAGCAAGCGCTGATCTAACGCAATCCCGCGCTATAAAAGCCCCCATATTTTAAGGCGCGGTGGCCGTGCGACTTCGATCAGCCCTTGCGGATGGACCCGCGCCAGATGAGTTCGGCTTTCAAGCGAACCGAATGAGCTCCTTCCGGCTCGTCCTCATGGCCACCGGTAGCAAGCCACTTTACCGCCTGCGTGGCGATCGCCATAACCGGCTGCGCGAAGGTCGTGAGATTGAAGGAAGACCACGACGCCTGCTCAATATCGTCAAAGCCGGCAACGCACAGCTGATCCGGGATCGACAGACCGAACTGGTGACGCGCGGCATCCATGAAACCGAAGGCGAGCAAATCGGTGGCGCAGAACACGCCATCAGGCCGCTCGGCGCGCGTCAACATACGCTGCGCAAGCACCCGACCCGCCTCGTATCCCGTCGATCCATAGCGCTCGACGACGACCTCGAGGCCGAGCTTTGTGGCGGCAGCGATAAAGCCGCGCTCGCGACCCATCAAGCTTGGCGTCCCAGCTTCGGAGTTCGCGAAAGCGAGGGTCTTGCACCCCGCGCGCACGAATGCGGTCGCGATCCTGCCGCCGGACTCGTAGTCGTCGAGGTTGATCTTCAACGGACCGGGCTGGTCGTCATCGCGGTTGATCAGCACCAGGCGCTGGCCGCTGCGGAGGCAAAGCTGGGTGATCGACTTATCCGGCAGTCCGGAGAGGATGATCGAGGCATCGGCCCGGTAGCGGATAGCCTGCTGCAGCGCGCGGTCGACGCTGCCGTCCGAGCGATCAGTGTTGACAAACATCGCGACCTTGCCGGCGTTCTGCAACTGGATTGTCAGTTCCCGCAACAGCGCCGAGCGATACGGCGTCGCGACATCGGAAACGATCAGGCACACGATGCCGCTCTCATTTCGCATCAGGCCGCGGGCGAGATGATTGACGTGATAGCCGAGTGCCTCAGCTGCTTCCAGCACCCGCCTGCGGGTGTCAGCGGATACGCTGGCTCCGGGCGTAAAGGTTCGTGATACGGCGGAACGTGATACCCCTGCCCTCTCGGCAACTTCTTGCGCGCTGACGAATAACTTAGACGGCATAGCGATCCTTTTGTTGCACGCACCTTTGCATCGAGTTGCACTTGCGTGCAATCCGTAACGACCCTAGCCAATATGAAGTTTTCATGACGAATATTGACATCACACACGGCGATGTGTTCGCTTTGCACGCGCTTGCAAGCGCGACTTTCAGCGGCTGTATCCAGCCATCGTTTCCAATAAAGGACATGTTGCGATGACATTGCGCGTTATTGCAGGGCTCGAAGCACGTCTGGCCCTAGCCGCGGCTGTTGCCCACGAGGCGGGCGCCGTGGCGCTCGATTATTTCAAGCGCCGCGACACTCTCGTGATTGAGACAAAACGCGACCCGCAGGACGTGGTGTCGATCGCTGACCGTGAGGTCGAGAACCTGATCCGCGCACGGTTCGCGGACGCCTATCCCGGAGATGGCGTTCTCGGCGAGGAGTATGGCCTGACATCAGGCACGTCGGGCTTCACCTGGGTGATTGATCCGATCGACGGCACAAGTCCCTTCGTCAGCGGCATGCCGAACTGGTGCGTCTCGATCGGCCTGCTGCACGACGATATGCCTGTCGTGGGCGTCATCGCCTCGCCTTGCCATGATGAGATATACGCCGCAGCCCTCGGCATGGGCGCCACCTTGAACGGCAAGAAGCTTGAACTCAGCCCCGACCGCAACATCCGCAACGCGGTGACCGGTATCGGCGCGAACAGCCATGTTTCGCCCGCCACAGTCGCCAAGATGGTCGAGGAACTGCTGGAAGCGGGCGGCAATTTTATTCGCAACGGTTCCGGCGCGCTCATGCTCGCCTATGTCGCCGCGGGCCGCCTCGTCGGATATTACGAGCCCTACATGCATGCCTGGGACTGCCTGGCCGGATATTGCCTCGTCCAAGAAGCCGGCGGCTGGTTCCATCCTTTCCCGACCAATGGAGAGGGATTGACCAAGGGTGCCAAGGTGCTCGCGGCGGGACCCGGCGCCATCGACGATCTCCGCAAGATCGCCGGCGTCTAAACACGCTCGCCTCGACGGCGGGCGCGAGAACAGAAGCGACATCGCGCCTCTCGTCCCACGCGATTTTGCAACCTATATATACATGCGAAGAATGCCGGCGATCCGCGCCGGCTGAACGGAGACCTGTATGAGCCGAGATCCGTACGAGCTTCTGGGCGTCAAAAAGGACGCTACGCAAAAAGAGATCCAGAGCGCGTTCCGCAAACTCGCCAAGAAACTGCACCCGGACCTTAACCCTGGCGACAAAAAGGCGGAGGACCGTTTCAAGGAAATCTCTGCCGCCTACGAGATCGTCGGCGATGAGGACAAGCGCAAGCGCTTCGACAAAGGCGAGATCGACATGACCGGCGCCGAGCAAGCGCAGCGCAACTACTATCGCGACTACGCCTCGCAGGCCGGTGCCGGCAGCCGCTATCAGAACAATGCCGGCTTTGCCGATTTCGGCGACAGCGACGACATATTCTCGAGCTTCTTCTCCGGACGCGGACGCAGCGGCGGGCAGTTCCGTTCGCAGGGGCAAAACCGGCAATACTCGATGGAAGTCGATTTTCTCGACGCCATCAACGGCACCAAGACACAGATACGCCTTCCCGATGGCCCGGCCCTCGACTTGCAGATCCCGGCGGGAACCCGCGACGGCCAGACGCTGCGCCTGAAGGGAAAGGGTGAGCCGGGGATCGGCGGCGGTCCGCCAGGTGACGCTTTGGTGGAGATCCGCGTTCGTCCGCACAAGGTTTATGTTCGCGATGGCGATGACATCCGCATCGATCTGCCGATATCGCTTCCTGAGGCGGTGCTCGGCGGCAAGGTGCGTGTGCCAACGCCATCGGGCGCGGTCAATCTGACGCTGCCCGCGAATTCCAGCAGCGGCAAGGTCTTGCGCCTGAAGGGCAAGGGCGCGCCGAAGCGCGGCGGCGGGGCCGGCGATATCTATGTGTCGCTGAAAGTCGTCTTGCCGGATGAGCCGGACCCGAAGCTTGCCGAATTCATGAGCGAGTGGACGCCGGCCAATCCGCAGAATCCGAGAAAAGGCATGGAGGAGTAGCCATGAATGATCTTGAATTCCGCCGAACCCTGAAGATCGACGTGACCGTGGTGGACGTATGGATTGAGCAGGGGTGGCTGATCCCCGAAGCGCATGATGGCGATCGTGAGTTCCGCGACGACGATGTCGCGCGCGCGCGGCTGATCCTCGACCTCACCCGCGATATGGGCGTCAACGAGGCCGGCGTCGACTTGATCATGGATCTCGTTGACCAGATACACGGGCTGCGCGGCACCGTCCGTGACATGCTTGGCGCCATGGAGCAGCAGGACGACGACGTACGCCGCCGGCTGCGTCGCAAACTCGACGCGCTGTCCACGCGAGCAGGCTGAACGGCGCAGCCTTGCGGGTAACAAAGGGACCGGACAAGAAAAGGAGACCATACTTGAACAACGATGACGGCTCCCACGACGCAGATTATCCGCATCAACCCATCGACTGGCGCGAACACGGCGTGAAGGTCATCCCGGGTAATGCGCTCGATCCGAACACCGCGCAGACCCCAGGCATGAACCGAGCAACGGCGATCAACAATGCCCGCGCCGGCGCTGAGAAGATTTGGGCCGGTACGGTCACGATCCACGCCAACGCGAAGACCGGCGCGCACCATCATGGTGACCTCGAAAGCATCATCTATGTGGTGAAGGGCAAGGCCCGCATGCGCTGGGGCGACAATCTTGAATTTACTGCCGAGGCCGGACCCGGAGACTTCATTTTCGTGCCGCCCTACGTGCCGCACCAGGAGATCAATGCGAGCCAAAACGAGACGCTCGAATGCGTCCTCGTGCGGTCCGGACAGGAGCCCGTGGTGGTCAATCTCGATATTGAACCGGTTGAACTGCCGGAAGACGTTCGGTGGATCGATCCGATACACAAATAATCCACTCTCGGTAGTGCGCTAACGAAGAATTGATCGACGGCGACATCCGAAATTCGCTTCAGATAATTCTTTCGTCTCGGCAGATGACGGTCATCGAGCCCCAAGGCCGAAATCGACGAGAAAACGACAGCCGGATCCATGTTTCCGTCCAGCACCTTACGTCAGAAGCACTGCCCAGCAGGGACTTTCGGTGGCCGGCGCGAACAAGCGCAGACCACAACAATAAGTTCAGAAGGTACTAATCCAATCTTCAATCCGCCGCGTACACCGTTTTGTTACTACCCGGAAACGCCCTAAAAAGACCGTTCCAGGCGGATATCAAGGCCTTCGATGCAAGTCTCAAATTCCGGCGATTTATCTACCGGAAGATGTATATAAGCCTCGTTTGGTCAAAACAAACCGGAATACTTACTTATGATTGCATTCGACGTCGCACAAATTTGCTGAACTACAGGCTTTTTTCAGTTGAAAGTCAGTGTCTTCAGGCACATGAGTTGGCGGGAATAAAAGTGAGCGGCACAATTGATCCGTTCAAATATCTTGGTAAGGTTGCCGCAGGGAATAATAAGCACGCCGCAACTGGCGTTAGAAGGATAAGGCCATGAAAGAAGCTCCGCATACCGTCGACGTTCACGTAGGCAAGACGATCCGCATCAAGCGCCTGATGCGCAAGGTTTCGCAGACCGAACTGGGTGACCGCGTCGGCGTCACGTTCCAGCAGATTCAGAAATACGAGAAGGGCTCGAACCGCGTTTCGGCAAGCATGCTGGTCGAAATCGCCGGTGCGCTCGATGTCGACGTCCGCTCCTTCTTCGAAGATATTTCGGCCAACGCCAATGACAATCCGACCCCGAGCGACGAATTCGTCGTATCGCGCGACGGTGTACTCCTGAACGCTGCCTTCCTGTCGATCAAGAACGAGCAGGTTCGCAAGAAGATCGTCAAGCTGGTGCAGGCAATTGCCGGCATGGAGCAGATCGAAAGCGAAGCCGCCGAATAAAGCGGCTTCGGCGGGTCCCATCAACGATTAGTGGCGCTCCAGTACGACGAGGTTTTCTCGCGCGTCTTTCATTGCCACTTTCGTCTTGGTACCGATCAGCTTCTCCAGATTCACGTCCAGCTCACGCTCCGGGTCGATTCCATCCCAATCGATGACGACCTGAAGCAGAGCCATGTTCGTCAGATGCGTCAGGTTGTTCAACTTGAGCTTCTGCGCTTCGTCCTTCGCGGCCGACAGCAAGCGGAAAATCCTCGCGTATTCGCTTCCGCTTCCCTCGTCCATCGTCTGAATGTTCATCTCGTCCGCTCCGCCTCTCTGAGACGCCCCAAACACCACTTTGGGGCTCCAGTGCTTCCATCATTCAGGCGTGGCGTTATTAGAGCGTTACAGGCGTTACCGGGGTGCTGATTTCCGCATGCAGCATCTCCCAGTGTGACGTTGCCGCGAAGCCCCAGTTGCGCTTTCCAGCGGTGAATTTCACGCTCTCGAGGTAATCCAGAACCATATCGGCATCGGCGCGCTTGCGCTCGATCTTGTTCGCACGAATCAATTTCACGATCTCCTTGGCGCGCATGGTGTTGTCGAAAGCGCAACCTTCCACCGCCTTCGGATAGGTGCGCTCGGAAAAATGCAGCGCGCGGCCCGCCAGAAGAAGCTTCTTGTATTCGCCCGACAACAGCAGGCCCTGCCTGTTCAGCGCGTCGATGGTCGGCTGATAATCGACCCACGGAACGGAGAGCGGCAGCCAGCCCAGCTCCGCCGGCGCGTGAACCAGCGCCACCGCCTCATCGTCGATGAGCCGGCCATCGGCGTAGTCGTCATAGATCGAGCCGATGCCGACCATGCCGAACGCCGAGCATTCAGCGGCTCTGAGCGCGCCCATGCTGGCGCCGCCTGCGACGACGACGTTCTGCTCGAGCGCGAAGAGGATTTCCTTGTGCCAGACGGACGGCATCTCGCCGAAATAGCCATCGACGATGCCGATGGCACGCGCGCCGTCACGCACCGCCTGCAGGATATCGCCTCGGGCGGCTGGCCCGCGAAACTCGATCGACAGATGCTCGGCCTGAAGCTTGTCGAGATCCCGGCCGAAGCTTGGTCCTGCGAAAATTACTCTCATGCCTGGGCTCCCTGCATGGCGCCGATCGCGCGCAAGCCAAGTTGAATGAATTCTCCGCTGACATCGACCTCGAGGCCGGGCACGATGACGCGGACAACGGAGACCGGAAGGCGCGGATGCGGGATCGGCAAGGTCACGACCTGCTCAATACCCCGCGCACGCAGCCGATCCAGAATGTGACGAATGGTCTGCTGGATGCTACGCTTGGCAGGCTCGGCAAAGCGCGGTGCGACCGGCGTCTCGTCGCAGAGTTCGATAAGTTGCTGCATCGGTCCGTCGCCATCGAGGCGCTGGTAGACGCGCGGCGAGAAGTCGTCACGGCTGCCGGCAATCGCCGTCAGCCGGCTCTGCGCTGCCTCGGTGATGGCGCGCAGCGCCGCGCGAACAGGATCGGGATGACAACCGCAGCCGCCGCAGACATTCGTCCAGCGCGCATCGACGCGGTCGCCGAGGTCGCCGGGAACGATGACAGCGAGAAAGCTCGGCACGCCGATATCGGTCGTCATATCAAGCAGCAGGAGCCGCATGCCGGCGCGGGCGATGCGGTCGGTGATGATGTCGATGACGGGATCGCCGAAGCCAGCCGGATCGATGCGCGAGCCGCGCAGTTCATCGAAGGGCCGCAGTTGCGTCAGCGCCCATGCGTCACGCTCGACCAGTTCGCACAGGCCGTGAAGTACGGCTTCGGCAGGGCGATTGCCCGATGCCAAGCCGTCGCTGGACTGCTCGAAGCCGGAAGGGCGCGTGCCACGATGGTCGAGGCCAACGAGCGACCACGGCACGAAAACCGGCGTGTCGTTCATGATGTCGAGGCCCTCGCTCCAGGCGAGCGGGCCCGTATCGATATCCGACGGCACGCAGCGCGCAACGGAATCGAGATCGATCATCGGCGCGCGCTCAGCCTTCATGCCGGCGAGCGTGGCGATCACCAGATCATCCGGTTGCATCTCGGCCACGCGGGTTTCGACCGCTTCCATGGCAGCCGAGGTCATCGCGGCGTCCTCGTCGATGCCCTTGCCCTGAAAGACGGACAGCGTGTAGCTGTTGGGGCGGGTCGCGAAGGCGACCGGAATTTCAAGAAGATCGAGCGCCGTCAACAAGCCGACGCGCGTTATTCCAAGCTCGGCAAAGTGCGGCTTGATCGCCGCGAATGTCTGTCCAGGCGTCAGGGAGCGGTCGTGGTAGGCGCTGACGCCCGCCGCGGAAAGGCTTAGATCCCCAGCCAGATACGTGAGTGCTGCCTGAACAGACATCCGCAAAAACCTCAACGGAACTTCAGAGCGTGAACGATGTTCGCGGTCGCGTTGGTGTCGAGCTGAACGGCGCTCTGCTTCAGAACGGCCTGGGCAGCAGCGGAGAGGCGAACGGTGGACTTGATTGCGTTGGTCATGGTTTTCTCCTTTTGGTGGCAGCATTTGCTGCGGACAGGAGAGACTGTGACCGGCCGGCGTTATTCCGGTGTGACTGGAAATTTCGCTAATTAACGGCATAAACCGCCATGTGTCGCACTTCAGGACAGACCGGCCATCCTGAGTCCGTCTATCAGCTGGCGAGTATCGTCAGGGTTGCGATCTGGTACGAAACGCCAGACATCTTCCGTGCGAAAATCCGGAAAATTCTCGAGGACAACCGAGGCATAATGCGCTGCGGTGGCCTTGTCGCCGTTCTTGGCGTGCGCTGCGGCGAGCAGACGCGAGGTCGCCGGCCGGTCCTTGACGCGGTCGAGCACCTCGATCGCCTTGGCGTAATTCTCCTGGACGAAATGAATGCCGCCCAGGTTCCAGTAGTAGTAATCCGGCGGCAGCGGATTGAGCTTCAGCGCGGCGTGGCTGAGCTCTAGCGCGCGGTCGCTCTGCCCGTCATGCAAAAGCGCATCGGCGTGGTCGGCCAGAATATCCGCGTCATTCGGATTGAGCATCTGCGCTTCGGCGAAGAAATCGAGGCTATCGGCAAAGCGGCGGCGATAGAGCGCCACGAAGCCTAGCTCGCGCATGGCTCTTCCGCTGTTCGGATCGCTGTCGCGAGCCTGCCATGCCGAGCGATCGGCATCTTCCAGAAGTGCGGTGTCCTTCATGCCCCGAACGAGCCATTCCATGCCCAACACGCGAGCCATGCCGGCATGGGCGGAGGAGAAGCGGTCATGTCTCGATAGTGCCGACTTGAACCATTTGCGTGCCTGCCGGAGGTGCTGCAGATCGGTCTTCGAAACCAGCCGCTTGCCCTCGAGATAGAGCCGATAGGCCGAGGGCGAGACATCGTGCATCATATCCGTCAATTCGCGCCGCTCGATCGTATCGGCGAGCGTCATGACAATGCGCCGCGCCAATTGGCCGAAGGACTGGTTGACCTTCTGCATGGCAAGCGGCAAGTCGATCGCCCAAAGCACTTCGGCGGTCGAGGTCTTGGTCAGTCGGCAGGTCGCGTAGATCTCGTCCTCACGGCCGTGGATCGTCACGTAGACGGTGTAATCGAAACGCAATTCCGGCGGCATCGGCTGCAGTTCGCCGCTGGCGAGGCTGCGGTTCAGGATCTCGACGCTGGTATGCGCAGCAATCACCTTGAAGCCGCGCTGCTGGCTGAGACCGATCGTGACGTCCTCGAGCAGCGCGCGGCCGACACGCTGCAAAAGCGGTTCCGACAGCATTGTTTCCGGCGGAAGGATGAGCACGCGCGGCTGGCCGAGCGGATCGGCGGTCGCGGGCCGGACGGGGGCTGCTTCGGCTACGGCAGGGGCGGCCGGCGGGATGATGCCTAACTCCAGCGCGAGTGCCTGGGTCATCGCATCCGGGTCGGCGCCGTAATCGGCTTTCAATTCGTTGCGGCAGCGGAAGTAGACTTGCCGCGCCGAGCCAAGATCGCCTGCCGTCGCATGCGCCTTCATCAGCGCGCGGCAGGCCGCCTCGTTCGCCGGATCCGTGGCCACAAGCAGCCCGGCCAGCAAAACGGTATCGGCAAGCGTTAGCTTGTCGGGCGAATCGAGCAGCGTCATCAGATGAGCATCGCGGCATTCGGCGATGCGACGGCGCTCGATCGTGACCCACTCGTCCGCTTCCATCGTCGGCGCGCGAAAACCTTCGAGCAATTCGCCCGCAAGCAAGGCCCAATCGCTCCGCGCCAGCGGATGCGTTGCATCCCTGAGCAGCAGGACATCGGTGGCCCAGTACTCGGCATTGAGTGTAACATGCGTGTTGGTGGCGGTGATCAGGCGGGGAAGCCCTTCCGGCACGCTGCGATCGATGCGGGCGAGCAGCTGTCGAAGGCTGCCGGCGCGCTGTTTCGACACGTCGGACTGCCAGAGCATGCCCCGCAATGTCTCACGCTCCATTGAGAACTGCGACGACGCAGCCACGAAAGCCAGGAGCGGATAGGCTTTTTCCGGAAGCACGATTTCGCCGTTATTGGCGAAAAGCGCGGGCTTTCCGAGCAAGCGAAGCAGGAGGCTGTGCTTAGCCACTGACACCAAGGGTAACTCGCGTTTGGATGATCCAACACAAGTATAGTGAAAAGAGACTGTAACGCAAAAGGAATGCGGCTGCTCGGTTGAGTTTTTCAACCGTTAGACGATGCCGATCACAAACAGGGTTTAGAAAAATCGGGATCCGCGGGAAGAAATCGCAACGATGGTCGATCACCGTGCCAATGCGAGGCACATCAACCGTGATCCAAAAGAAATGGCGCCGGCCTTTCGACCAGCGCCATCACAATCAATCAGGATTTGGCTTAGGCGGCAGCCGAAGCGAAACCAGCCGTCGGAACTTCCGAGATCGTCTTCAGAACCTGGGAAGCGATCTGGTAAGGGCAACCCTGCGAGTTCGGGCGGCGATCTTCCAGATAACCCTTGTAGTCGTTCTTGACGAAGGAGTGCGGAACGCGGATCGAAGCGCCACGATCGGCAACGCCGTAGGAGAACTTGTTCCACGGAGCAGTTTCGTGCTTGCCGGTCAGACGCTTGTCGTTGTCCGGGCCGTAAACGGCGATGTGGGCATCGAGGTTCTTTTCGAACTGCGCCATCAGAGCTTCGAAGTAGGCCTTGCCGCCAACTTCGCGCATGAACTTGGTCGAGAAGTTGCAGTGCATGCCCGAACCGTTCCAGTCGGTGTCGCCGAGCGGCTTGCAGTGATACTCGATGTCGATGCCGTACTTTTCAGTCAGGCGCTGCAGCAGGTAGCGAGCCATCCAGATCTGGTCAGCGGCCTTCTTGGAGCCCTTGCCGAAAATCTGGAATTCCCACTGGCCCTTGGCCACTTCAGCGTTGATGCCTTCGTGGTTGATGCCGGCAGCGAGGCAGAGGTCGAGGTGCTCTTCAACGATTTCGCGCGCAACTGGACCAACATTGCTGGAGCCGACGCCGCAATAATAAGGACCCTGCGGAGCCGGGTAGCCCTGCTCCGGGAAGCCGAGCGGACGGCCGTTTTCGTAGAAGAAGTATTCCTGCTCGAAGCCGAACCATGCATCTTCGTCGTCGAGGATGGTTGCGCGGCTGTTGGAAGCATGCGGGGTAACGCCATCAGGCATCATGACTTCGCACATGACGAGGACGCCGTTGGTACGGGCCGGGTCCGGATAAACGGCGACGGGCTTCAGCACGCAATCGGAGCTGCGGCCTTCAGCCTGCATCGTGGAGGAGCCATCGAAGCCCCAGAGCGGCAGCTGCTCGAGCGTCGGGAATTCTGCAAATTCCTTGACCTGCGTCTTGCCACGAAGGTTCGGTACCGGGGTGTATCCATCGAGCCAGATGTACTCGAGCTTATACTTGGTCATTTGCGAGTCTCTCAAAACAAAGGTGTCAGCAGGTCCCAGGGACGCAGCGGCCGAAGCCGCCTTGCCCGTGGAGGGATGCCAAAGAGTATGCATGTAGCGTGCCAGTTCGCGACGAGAGGCGAAAAGACCACGCGGAAAGGGGCCGATGCAGTGCCGTTCAGGCAGGCGCCCGGCAATCGGTACGGGCCCTGAAGTGCCAGTGGACTCAAGCGTTTACGCCGCCTATCGATCGAACGTCTCGCTGGAAAAAGATGAACGGCAGCGTCGTCAGTTTTTTCCGCACAATACCCATTTTGCGCATTTATTATGCAGATGCATATTTTATATATTCAGCAAATTTCTGATATAAAGCTGTTCAAATTGCAATTGCACACGATTCAAACATTTGTTGCACTTTTTTCAATCAAATAGCGCATTCTCTGTGCAGCTGTGTTATTGTTTCCCTTAACGCTTTAGGGCGGACTCAATTTGGAGGCATGACATGGTTACTGGTGTGCATCACGAGTCGGCAACGATCTACGCTTTCCCCACGAAGCGCTTCGCTTCATCGCCGCTTCACCAGAAGGTGGATCTGGAAAAAGATCTGGAACCCTGCGTTTACGACAGCTGCTGGTACCACGAAGACGCCATGAAAGAGGAAGAAGCCTCGGCCCAGCCGCGCTTTACCCCGCGTTTCGTCGACTGACAGCTTTTTGTCGGCGAGGTTTGGTGCGCCCTGTTCGCATCGGCGTGTAACGTGATTGCACGCCGCTCCGCCTTCGCGGGGTTGCGTATATTAAGCGCACGCGTCATGACGGGCCTGCGAGTTCAATTGCGGGCGAATATATGTCGGACAAAGAGGTAGCCATCATCGGCGGCGGACCGGCGGGGCTTATGGCGGCGGAAATCCTGTCTTCAGCCGGGCATAGGGTCACGGTCTACGACGCCATGCCGACCGTCGCCCGAAAATTCCTGCTCGCCGGAAAATCCGGCCTCAACATCACTCATTCCGAAGACTATCTGCGCTTTGCGACGCGCTTCGGCAGCGCGAACGGTCGGTTGCGCGATGCGCTCGACGCCTTTCGCCCTGACGACATCAGGCAATGGGCCGCCAATCTGGAGACCGAGACCTTTGTGGGAACCTCCGGACGTGTCTTTCCCATGGCGATGAAGGCATCGCCTCTCTTGCGCGCGTGGATCAGGCGGCTGGACGCGCAGGGGGTGACAATCCGGACGCGGCATCGATGGCAGGGCTTTTCTAACGGCGGCTATCTGTTCGAGACGACCGAAGGCGACCGCGTTGTGCGGCCCGATGCCGCCCTGCTCGCCCTTGGCGGCCAGAGCTGGCCGCGGCTTGGCTCGGACGGTCGCTGGGTCGATTGGTTGCGAAATGAGGCCGTTACGGTTCACGATTTCCAACCAGCCAATTGCGGCTTCGATGTCGACTGGAGCGCCGTGTTTCGCGAGCGCTTCGCCGGCGCTGCGGTCAAATCCGTGGTGGCAACCTCTCCAGCGGGATCGACGCAGGGAGAGTTCGTCGTTACCCAGCACGGCATAGAGGGAAGCCTAGTTTACGCCCATGCCGCGGCATTGCGAGACGCACTGACATCTGGACATCCTGCCGAACTCATCGTCGACCTGATGCCCGGGCGGACGCTGGAGCGAATCGAGCGCGATCTCGCCAGGCAGGACGCCAAGACGAGCCTCGCCAACCGACTGCGCAAAGGCGCCGGCCTTGATGGCGTCAAGGCTAACCTCGTTCGCGAATGCGGCGATGATGCCGACCTGCGCGACCCTGCGCGGCTAGCGCGGCTGATCAAGGCGCTGCCTATATCCGTCGTCGCCCCGCGCCCGATCGCCGAAGCCATTTCGTCGGCGGGCGGCATCGCATGGAATGGGATCGACGAGCATTACATGCTGAAGCAGTGCCCCGGCCTTTTCGTCGCCGGTGAGATGATCGATTGGGAAGCCCCAACGGGCGGCTACCTGCTCACCGCGTGCTTCGCGACCGGTCGTGCGGCCGCGCGCGGCATCGCAGACTGGCTGCGGACCTGATCAACCTGCGCCTCCAGTCACTTCCCCTTCCATTGCATGCTCGCCTTCCGGCCGCTTGATCCGGAACCACGCAAGATATAGCGCAGGCAGGAAGAGCAGCGTCAGCACCGTGCCGACGATGATGCCGCCCATCATGGCATAGGCCATCGGCCCCCAGAACACCTCGCGTGAAATCGGGATCAGCGCAAGGCTCGCCGCCGCCGCCGTCAGCAGGATCGGCCGCATTCGATGCTGCGTCGCCTCTCGCACCGCATCCCATGGATGATGCCCCTCGCGCCTGAGTTCCTCCACCTGCACAACAAGAATTACCGAGTTTCGGATCAGGATGCCAATCAAGGCTAGGATGCCAAGGATCGCCACGAAGCCCATCGGAGCGCCGCTCGACAATAGCGCGATCACAACGCCGATCAGGGCCAAAGGCGCGACCGCGAAGACCAGAAACAGCCGCGAGAAGCTTTGCAACTGGATCATCAGGATGGTCGCCATCGTAAACAGCATCATCGGCACCACGGCGGCGATCGGCGCCTGGCTCTTGGCGCTCTGTTCCACGCTGCCGCCCACCTCGACAGTAAAACCTGTTGGCAGTTGGGCGGTGTAGGCATCGATAGGCTTGGCCAACTGGTCGACAACCGTCGCCGGCTGCTTGTTGTCGATAACGGCGGACTTGATCGTGACGGTCGGCAGGCGGTCGCGGCGCCAGATCCTCGGCGGCTCGGTCTCGTAGCGGAAATTCGCGATCGCAGCCAAGGGAACAGAGTTGCCGTTGCTGGTGCGTAGCTGCAGGTCGCGCAACGTCTCGATCGACCGCCGCTCGGATGCCTGGGCGCGCGCGAGAACAGTGATCAGATAGATATCGTCGCGCACCTGCGTTACTGACGCGCCGCCGACAATACCATTCAGTGCCGACGCTATATCCTCCGAGGTGACGCCGAGTTGACGCGCCTTGTCCTGGAGAACATCGACCTTGACGACACGCTGCGGCTCGTTCCAGTCGTAAACTACATCGCCGAGCGACCGATTCTGGCTCATGACCGCGCCGAGTTCCAGCGCGCGCTGGCGAACCCCTTCGATATCAGGACCGCTGAGACGATAGGCGACTGGGCGGCCGACCGGCGGACCGATGTCGAGCAGCTTCACATAGGCGTCGGTGCCGACGAAGGTCTTGGTAAGATACTCCTGAAGATCCACGCGCAGCTTGTCGCGTACTTCAAGGCTCTTGGTAATGATCACCACCTGACCAAAAGACGGGCTCGGCGGCTGCACGTCGAAAGAGAGCACAAAGCGTTGCGCGCCCTGCCCCACATAGGTGGACCAGCGCTCGATATCGGGATTGCCTTGCAGCTTCTCCTTCTCGAACTTCGCCATCTGCTGATCGGTTTCGTTGATCGAGGCGTTATTGGGTAGTGAAAAGTCGACAATCAGTTCCAGTCGGTCGGACGACGGAAAGAACTGCTCCTGGACGAAGCGCATGCCGTAGACCGCGCAGGCAAACGCGATGACCGTCGCCGCGATGGTAACCCAGCGGAAGCGCATGCAGACATCGAGGATCTTCGCGAAGCCGTTGGCAAACCATCCGCTCTTCTCCTCGTGCCGCTTCATCGTCTTGGGCAGGATGGTCACCCCAAGCAAGGGCGCGAACACCACCGCCACGATCCACGACACAACCAGCGACACCGCGATGACAACAAAAAGCGAGAAGGTGAACTCGCCGGCCGCGCTGTTGTTGAGCCCGACAGGCATGAAGCTCGAGACGGTGACCAAGGTTCCCGTCAACATCGGAAAGGCCGTATGCGAGTATACGTAGGTCGCAGCCTTGGTGATCGGATCGCCGGCTTCAAGCCGCGCGACCATCATTTCCACGGCAATCATCGCGTCATCGACAAGCAAGCCAAGCGCGATGATCAGTGCGCCAAGCGAGATGCGCTGCAGCGAGATGCCGTCATATTCCATGAAGACGAAGGTGATTGCCAAGGTCAGTGGGATCGCGAAGGCGACCACCAGCCCGGCACGCCAGCCGAGACTGACGAAGCTCACCAAGAGCACGATTATGATCGCTTCCGCCAGCGCTCGCGTGAACCCCGACACCGCCTCTTCGACGATAACAGGCTGGTCGGCGACGAGATGTGGCTCAATGCCGATCGGCAGCGTCGCATGCACCTTGCGCAACTCGGTCTGCAGCGCCTTGCCGAACTCAAGCAGATTGGCGCCCTGCTTCATGCCGATGGCCAGTGCAATCGCCGGCATGCCGTTAACGCGAAAGAGAGCCGTGGGCGGATCCGTATAGCCGCGCGTGATGGTCGCGATGTCGCTCAGCCGGAAGAAGCGGTTGTTGACCTGCAGATTGACGCTGCGCAGACTGTCTTCCGAGGTGAACTGGCCGCTGACACGCAGGCTGACACGCTCGCCTTGTGCCTGCAGCACGCCCGATGGCGTGATCGCGTTCTGCGATTGCAACGTGTTGAGGACATCAGCCTGGCTGATACCGAGCGCTGCGAGTTGGCGGGTCGAGAATTCGAGGAAGATTACCTCGTCCTGCGCCCCGACGAGATCAACCTTCCCAACATTGGGGACAGTCAGGATACTACGGCGCACGCTCTCAACATAGTCACGCAGCTGGCGCTGCGTGTATCCGTCGGCGGTGAAGGCGTAGATGTTACCGAAAACGTCGCCGAAGCGATCGTTGAAGGTAGGCGCTTGCACGCCCGAGGGAAATTGCCCTTCGATATCGCTGATCATGTTACGAACGTTCACCCAGATCCCAGGCACATCGCGTGCTTTGGTGGAATCTTTCAGATAAACAAACACCGTCGTCTGGCCCGCAATCGTCAGCGAATTGGTATAGTCGAGCGAATCCAATTCCTCGAGCTTGCGCTCGATGCGTTCGGTGACCTGCCTCGTGGTCTCCTCGGCGGAAGCGCCGGGCCACTGCGTGGAGATCGTCATCGTCTTGATGGTGAAGTTCGGATCTTCCTCGCGCCCGAGGTTCATGTAGGAGAAAATCCCGAGCAGTGCGAAGACGATCATGAAGTACCAGATCATCGACCTGTGTTCGAGCGCCCAGTCGGAGAGGTTGAACTTGTTCATGAGCGCGCACCACCCTCGACCTTGATCTTCTGCCCCTCTTTCAAGCTATGAACGCCGGCGATGACGACGCGTGTCCCCGGCTCCAGACCCGAGACGACCTCCGGATGCGCCGACGTCTTGTCACGCAGCTTCACCTCCTGGGATCGAACGGTTTCGGCTTTCTCATCAACAATCCAGACCAGGGTCTTGCCGTCCTGATTGAGGACTGCCGAAGCCGGCACGAAGAGCTTTTTGATATCGCGGGCCTGCCGGATAGCCGTGATTGTTGTTCCTATCCTGAAGGCATCCGGCGGGTTCTGCAGCGCTATCTTAACGCGGCGGGTGCGTGTGGCGGCATCTGCTGTCGGCGCCACCTCGCGCACCACACCTGCCGACGTGATCGATGGATTGATCTGAAGCAGGATGGAATAGGCATCCCCTATCGCGGGGATCAGTTCGCCCTCGGGAATGTCAATGACCGCATCGCGTTCGCCGGGCATGGCGACCGTCAGGACGGATTCGCCAGCCGATACCACCTGCCCGACTTCGACGGAGGTGGCGGTCACGACCCCGTCGAAGGTCGCGAGAAGCTGCGCGTAGGAGAGATCCTCGTTCGACTTGTCGAGCGTGGTCTGTGCCTGCACCACGGCCGACTGCGCGGTCTGGGTCGCCTGAACGCTGCTCTCGAGGCTGGACTTAGTCGCCGTTCCGCCCTGGAAGGTGGCGCGGGCACGTTCTTCGGTGGATCTCGCATTGGCTAGCTGCGCCTGCGCATTGGCTAGCTGCGCCTGTGCCGATCTGACCGCAAGCTCCAGCGAAGTCGGCTCAAGGGAGGCCAGTAGCTCGCCCTTCGTCACGACATCGCCCGTGTTGACGTCGCGTGCCACCATCAGCCCACCGACGCGAAAGCCGAGCGGTGTCTCCGTCTTCGGCGCGACCGTTCCGGCAAAGCTCGGGGTCGGCAAGTCCGATAGCTCGACGATGCTAGACAGGACCGGCCTTATCGGGGGCGCGCTCTCCTTTTCTTCGCTGCATGCGCTGAGCGCTATGATCATGGGGATGACAAGAAGCTTCGGGATAGAAGACCGCCGCATCAGCTCTGCCCTCCTTCGACCGTCACCTTCTGACCCGGTCGCAGCATCTTGCCCCCATCGGTTACGACCATTTCGCCGGCATCGAGCCCGCCCGATATGATCACGCGGCCGGTCTCGTAGGTCGCGACCTTGACCGGCTTCAGGCTGACGGTTTCATCCTTCGGATCGATGATCCAGACCGCCGGTTTGCCGTCAATGGCAAACAATGCGGTCCAGGGCAGGATGATCATCTTCGTCGGCGCCGATTGCGCGAAGCCCGTTACCGGTGCCCCCAGCGTCATCCTCGGTGGCGTCTCTTCGAGCGTGATCTTGACGCGCACGGTGCCGGTGGAGGTGTCGATCGTCGGCGAGATCTCGCTGACCTTCCCGAAGGCAGTGACACTAGGATCGCTGACGAGCGCGATTTCGACCCTCGGCGCATCGGGTTTTGACTGCAGCAGCGTCTCGTAGATGTAAAACACCGCGTCGCGCGGCCCGTCCTGCGCCAGGGTGAACGCCGTCTGCGCAGCCTGCATCACTTGGCCGACTTCGACATTGCGGGCGGTGATAATGCCATCGGCATCCGTCTTCAGCTCTGTATAGCCAAGCGCATCCTTGGTCGTGCCGAGCTGCGCCTTGGCGTTGTCGAGCGAACCTTTCGACGTATCGAGGGCGGTTGCTGCCTGATCGTAGGATTCCTTAGAGATCGAACCGCTGGCAAGCAGCGTCTTGCGCCGCTCGAACTCCGAGGTCGCCTGCTCGACATCGGCCTGCGCTGCGACGAGCGCGGCCTGCGCGGCCTCAACATCGGCCTTTTGCTGCTGCGGATCGACCCGCGCGATCACCTGCCCGGCGGTCACGTGCGCGCCGACATCGGCGGTCCACTCGGTGACCTTGCCGCTGACGCGAAACGAGAGATTGGATTCAATATGGGCGGCGATCGCGCCGGTGAGCTTGATGCTGTAGCGGAAATCCTGAAACGCGACCGGCTCCGCATGCACCGGAATGGTCAGTTCGGCGGGCTCGCCGCCTTCTCTTTGGCAGGAGGTGAACGAGAGGCATAGAAGAAACAGGCTGAACGTCTTGATGTGCATCTTAGGAGTTCCCCCGAATTCCAAAACTGACGCAAGCTGAGTAGGCCTTATTGGCGCTGAGGACCTGTCGGCGGATGGCCTAAGKCTACAGCAATGAATTCACTCCTAAAAAGTCTTATAATCGCTGCGAACGCACCGGGATCGACATCACACCGTCATTGCTTCACCAGAACGCGACCTGTGACATCATCAGGAAGCGACTTGCACATGAAGCATGCTGACTGTAGCGCACTTCCGCAAAGATGCAATTTCCGCGGAAGGCCCGCGACGAAAGATCGCTCAAGCGTGCAAAAGGCGCACGCGTTTACTTACGTGGCTGGAAGGTGTGTTCCACGCCCGGAAAGCGGCCGGCGCGGACGTCTTCGGCATAGGTCTCCACCGCCTGCGACACGAGCGGACCGAGCTCGGCAAAGCGCTTGACAAAGCGCGGCTTGAAATCGCTGAACAAGCCCAACATATCATCCGACACCAGCACCTGGCCATCGCAGGCGACAGACGCGCCGATGCCGATGGTGGGAATGGAAAGAGATGCCGTGATCTCGCGCGCCAGCGGTTCGACTGTTCCCTCTATGACGACGGCAAAGGCGCCCGCATCGGCCACCGCCGCCGCATCGCGGCGGATCTTCGTCACCTCCTGCTCCGAGTGCCCCAGCGACCGGAAGCCGCCAGCCGTGTTGACCAGCTGGGGCATCAACCCGATATGAGCGAAGACGGGCACGCCGCGCGATGTCATGAAGGCGATTGTCTCGGCCATCTCCTCGCCACCCTCGAGTTTGACCCCGTCGCAGCCTGTTTCCTGCAGGATGCGGACGGCATTGCGGTAGGCTTGCTCCTTGGATTCCTGGTAGCTGCCGAACGGCAAATCGACGATGACGCACGCGTGCGACGTGCCGCGCATGACCGCGCGGCCGTGAGCGATCATCATGTCGAGCGTGACGCCGACCGTCGTCTCCATGCCATAAAGCACCATGCCCAGGGAATCGCCGACCAAAAGCAGATCGCAATGCGGATCCAGAAGGCGCGCGATCGGCGTCGTGTAGGCGGTGAGGCAAACGACGCGATCTCCTCCCTTCATCGAGCGGATCGAGGCCGTGGTCAGTCGCTTTTGCTTGCCCTGCGCGCTCATCAGGCGGTCCTCGACTGCGCTGTCAGGCCAATGACGCGATTATCGAGCAGCCGCGTGCTGCCGATGCGCACGAAAAGTGCCACGAGTGCCGGCGCCGATTGCAGCGAGGTCAGCGGTTCGAGTGTTTCGGGATGCCTGACGGCGACGACCTCAGCGCTTGCGAGGGGTTCGGATGCGACAAAGCGGTTCAAAGCGGCTTCCAATTGCGCGGGGTCATTACAGCCTCCGGCGTAGAGCCGGGCCGCTTCGTCGAGCGTCCGCGGCACGATGACGGCAGCGGCGCGCTCCGTCTCGCTCAGGTAGACATTTCGGGAGGAGCAGGCCAGGCCATCGGCCTCGCGCACCGTCGGCACTGCGACCACATTGACGGGTTGCGCGAGATCCTCGACCATCCGCTTGATCACCACGACCTGCTGGTAATCCTTCTCGCCGAAATAGGCGGCATGCGGCTGGACGATATTGAAGAGCTTGGTGACGACAGTCGCGACACCGGCAAAATGACCTGGGCGAACCTCGCCCTCCAACTGCCGGCCAATCTCCGGCACATCGACAACCGTCAGCATCGGGTGCGGATACATGTCCGTCACCTCGGGCGCGAACAGAAAGTCGACGCCGGCATTCTTTAGAAGCGCAGAATCCCGCTCGAGATCGCGCGGATAACGCGCAAGATCCTCGTTGGCGCCGAACTGCAGCGGATTGACGAAAATCGACACCACGGTCACGTCGTTTTCAGCCTTGGCGCGCGAGACGAGTTCCATGTGACCGACATGCAGAAAGCCCATGGTCGGCACCAGACCGATCTTTTTGCCCTCACGTCGATCGATCCTCAGGCACGCCCTAAGATCCGCTATCGATTTGATAATACGCACGAAACCGTCCTCCGAAGCTCTCCACCAGCAGAGCTAGTGCAAGAAGGTGGCGGATAGAACTCGATTTGACTGACAGCGTCAACGCAAGCGCCGGCATTATATCGATTAAGCATTCCTTCGGCATCCGATTTTCCTATGGATCTGATTTCCGAGCGGAAAACGATGTGGCAAGCAGGTAAGTCCAATCAAACTGTGGACAGACGGTGGATGCCTTCAGCCAATCCGGGCGTTCACGCAAACTTATGTATTCTTTTGTCCAAACTCTGCCCCAGTGATGGTAGAAGAACGGCATTGATAGACGAATGCCCTTCACGGGTGTCACGACGATGTCCGACAGCAGCGGAGGGACAGTGACCAATCCATACGAGATTCTCGGTGTCCGCAGGGACGCGAGCGATGACCAGATCAAATCTGCCTACCGTAGGCGCGCGAAGTCGACGCATCCGGATTCCGGTGGCGATCCCAACGCATTCGGGCGGGTGCAAAAGGCCTATGAACTGCTGCTGGATCCCGTTCGCCGCAAGGTGTTCGACGATACCGGCTATGACGTCGAACTCGCCGATCCCGTCGATCTGCAGGCGCTGATCGTCATCGAGAAACTCGTCAATGAGTTGACGCTGGATGAGCGCGAGCCCGGCACCTTCGATCCGCTCGCGCGCATGCGCGACGATCTCTCAGAGGACATGCGCAAGGCGCGCTTTTCAAAGCGCGAACTCGAGCGCCACGCCGCGCGTATCGAGCATCATCTGGAACGCCTAGAAAAGCGACCTTCGACCGACATCCTCGGCTCGATGCTACGCGCCCGCGTCAAGGCCATCGCCTCTGCGATCAGCGAGACGGAGGCCAAGATCAAGGCCAGCGAACGCGCCTGCGAGATGCTTTACGACTATGCGTATGAAGTCGACGTCAGCGAAAACGAAGAGGGCCTCCTCACAGAAGAGGAAGCCGCTCCAACAATTGCCGCGCCGCGTCGCGAAGATCGACCGCTTTGGGTCGTGCCTGCCGCAGCTCAGGAGGGCTGAAGCAGGACGTTAACGACATGGATATCAGGCAGCGCGCTGTTCGGTGCCCTGGATTGCGGCAAGCTTCCAGTCAGTGCCGGATTTGCGCACGAAGGTCCAGACCTCGGTGCTCTCAGTCGGCGAGCGCGTGTCGCCGCTGACCACCCGACCCCCATCACGCTCGACGACAGCATCGATGGACTGATAGCGCATGGCAAGCGTTGCGTAATCGGAACCGTCTTCACGCCAGGCTTCGGCGACATCGCCCTGCAGCAGCTTGACGTCGCTGACCTGATTGCGAACGCCGTTGGAAGCGTTTTCGCCCAGTTCCTCGGCGAGATAGGACATGGCTTCCGGCGTGGTCAGCTTGCGCAGCGTGCCGTAGTCCTCGGCACCGTAGGCCGTCTGAACCTCGGTCAGGAGCCGTTCGAACCGGTCAAGGTCGTCAGACTTAATCCCGATTTCGTCGCTCGGCTGATCGTTGCGCGGCGGTTGCGGAGCGGCATTCGAGCCGCCGAGGCCAAAGCCGGCTGCACCGGAGCCGATGCTCGGAATGCGGAAAGACGAGTTGCCGTTCGATGCCATCGGGCTGACGCCGCTCGAACGCGCCGAGCCATAGGCCGGCTGCTGACCGCGATTGGCGAAGAAACGGACGGCGAGCATGACGGCGCCGGCGATCAGAGCGAACTGCAAGAGCATGCCGAGGAAGCCAAAGCCGCCGCCGAACCCGTGACCAAGCAGCATGCCGAGCAAGCCGCCAGCAACCAGGCCGCCGATCATCGACCGGCCGAAGCCGCCAAACAGGCCACCACGCTGCTGGGCACCACCGAAGGCCGGCTGCGTCGCGGCGCCAGGCGCGTTGGCTTCAGGGCGCTGGCTCATCGAACGATCCATCGGAGCGGCAGGGGCCGGCGCGGTGCGGGTGACAGGCGGCGCCTGGAACGTGCGTGTACCGCGGCTACCGAAACCGGAGCTTCCTGCCCGCCGCGCATCCGCATCGCCGATGGACGCAAATACGGTAACGCCTGTCAGGGCGGCGATCGCCGCAACCTTGGCAAAACGTGAAACGGCACGAGGCATCTAAAGTCTCCCATATGGCAACAGTTGAGTTTCGCCTTCTTATATAGGTTTCTTTTTCTGCGTTTTAAGCTTTGCGTTGAATCTGGTTCAATTGTTCGTGTATCTGCCTATTGGCAAACGTCGACCCAGGTCGCCTTGGTCAACTCCGCCAGGCGATCCGTGGCGATCCGGACAGCCGAATTCGTCGATCCCGCGGCAGGCACCACCTCTTCAAATTGCTTGAGGGAAACGTCGCAATAAATGCGCAGCGGCGACGGAAGCCCGAACGGACAAACCCCGCCAACAGGGTGACTGGTCGCCGCGACGACCTCTTCGGCATTCAGCAGCCGCGCCTTGGTGCCGAAGGTATCCTTGAACTTGCGATTGTCCAGCCGCGCCAGACCGCCCGCGACGACCAGGATCGGCGCGTCATCGAGACGCAGGCAGATCGTCTTGGCGATCTGCGCCGGATCGACCCCATGCGCCTCGGCCGCCTGCGCGACGGTCGCAGAACTCATTTCGGTTTCGACGATCTCGATATCGGGAGCGGATGCGCTGAGAAATGCACGGACGGTCTCTAGGCTCATGGGCAACAATCATCCTTGGTGGGAACACTGGAAAGCGTGTCACGCCAGCTCAGTCTGCGGCTGGCTTTGCGTGCTGGTCTCAATCAGCCGGACATCGTTCTCAAGACAGAACTGCCGCACGGATGGAACCGGGCAACGATCGGTAATAAAGGTGTGCACCTGGGAGAGCTGGGCAATCCTGACCGGCGCCGTGCGCTCAAACTTGGTGGAATCGGCGACCAGGATGACATGGCGGGCATTTGCGATGATCGCCTGTGCCACCTTCACCTCGCGGAAATCGTAATCGAGAAGCGCACCATCCTCATCGAGCGCGGAGGCGCCGATCACGGCGTAATCAACCTTGAACTGCCGGATGAAATCGACCGCCGCCTCCCCGACGATGCCGCCATCGGCGCTGCGCACTACGCCACCGGCAATCACAACCTCGATGGCCGGCAGCAACCTCAGCCGGTTGGCGACGTTGATGTTGTTGGTGATCACCATGAGCTCGTGATGATTGATGAGGGCTTCACCGACGGCCTCGGTTGTCGTGCCGATATTGATGAACAACGACGCGTTGTTGGGAATGAGGCTGGCGGCAGCCAGGCCGATGGCCTGCTTTTCGCTCGAGGCGATCTGACGTCGCGCTTCGTATTTGACGTTCTCCGTACCGCTCGGGAAGACCGCGCCACCATGCACTCTGGTCAAAATCTGGGCATCGCAGATGTCGTTGAGATCCTTGCGAATGGTTTGCGGCGTCACGGAGAAATGTGCTGCCAGATCCTCGACGAATATCCGGCCTTTCGACTTGGCCATATCGACGATTTCGGTTTGACGGTCGCTAAGGAACATTGTGCGAGTGCTTTCGCTTCAGTTTCGTTCTCTGCCCGAATACCCATAACAGAGCACAAGCCAGCGCGCAAAATGACGATGATGAGTTTCGTTCATAACAAAATTCGCGGCTTGGGTCACTTTAGTGTGTATCGACGCGCCGATGGTGCCGCGCTAGGGAAGCCCCGCGTCCCAGCCCTGCGGCGGACCACGCAATGCCTCCCAAGGCTCTTCCGCGATCGGCAGCTTGTCCGAGGACAAAGCATGGCCGATCGCAGTCGAAATCCCCCCTTAAAACCACCCATAGACCGGCCGGAGAAGAGCATTCGGCCTGCGATAGTCGTCGCATTCGCGCGCGCGACATATACTAGGCGTCACATCATTAAACTTTTGTAATAAATGACGAAAACGTAACAATTACCTAATCTATATTTAATTTGAAAATACATCCTGGTCGGCAGATATGTATCTCACGCGTCTACTACTGGTGAAAGCCATCACGCGATCGAGCAACACATATAAAGGACAGACATCATGTCAAACATCCTCAATCGCCGCCGGTCAGCAGCCCTTCTCGGTGCGGCAATCATCGTTGGCGCGGCCTCGCTTCCTTATGCGTTCGAAACGTCACCGGCCGTAGCGTCGCCGGCGTCGGTCGCCACCTCCCCCAACGGCAGCGGTTCTTTTGCCGATGTCGTCGATGCCGACAAGCCGGCCGTGGTGACCATCGTGACGACGATGAAGGCATCGGGCGCCGATGACAGCACCGACAATTCCGAGATGCAGCAGCAGTTCAAGCAGTTCTTCGAGCAGCAGGGGATTCCAGTGCCGCATCAGGCACCGCAATCGGGTGAGCATGCGCAGGCCCTCGGCTCCGGCTTCATCGTCAGCCCGGACGGCTACATCGTCACCAACAACCACGTCATCGCCAACGCCACCGATATCAAGGTAACGCTCGACGACGGCACGGAACTGCCCGGCAAGCTGATCGGCGCCGACGCCAAGGCCGATTTGGCCGTGGTCAAGATCGAGGCCCCGAAGGCCCTGCCGACCATCGCCTGGGGCGATTCCGGCAAGCTGAAGCTCGGCGACCAGATTCTGGCGATCGGCAACCCCTTCGGCATCGGCACGACCGTGACGGCCGGCATCGTCTCGGCACGCGGCCGCGATCTGCACAGCGGCCCATATGACGACTTCATCCAGATCGATGCGCCGATCAACCACGGCAATTCGGGCGGTCCGCTCGTTGATCGCGACGGTCACGTCGTCGGCATCAACACCGCCATCTATTCGCCGAACGGCGGCAGCGTCGGTGTCGGCTTCGCGATCCCATCGGATGAAGCCAAGACGATCGTCGCCAAGCTGCAGAAGAACGGCTCCATCGAGCACGGCTATCTCGGCGTTCAGATCCAGGGCGTCACACAGGATGTCGCCGATGCGATCGGTCTTGCCAAGCCGCAAGGCGCGCTCGTCGCCGACGTCTCGGAAGGCTCACCCGCTGCCAAGGCTGGTCTCAAGGCTGGCGACGTCGTCACCAACGTCGGAAGCGACAGCGTGACATCGCCGAAGGATCTCTCGCGCCTGGTGGCAGATCTGTCGCCTGGCGACAAACAGACCGTCACGGTCTGGCGCGGCGGCAAGAGCGTCGACTTGAAGGTCTCGATCGGCGGTGGCGATGACGGACAGCAGCTCGCAAGCGCAGGCGGCACCGAAAAGCATGCTCAGAGCGGGCCGAGGATCGGCGTTGCACTTGCCGACCTCACCCCCGATATCCGCGCACAGCTTCGCCTGTCGCAGAAAATCGAGGGCGCGGTCATCGCCAACGTGTCGCCGGACAAGCCCGCCGCGAAGGCCGGCCTACAGACCGGAGACATCATCCTGTCGGTGAACGATAAGACCGTTCACGACGCGAGTGAAGCTAAGAACGCGGTGGCGGATGCAGCAAAGACCGAGAAGAAGTCCGTGCTGCTCCTCGTACAGCGAGGCGGCAACAAGACCTTCGTGGCTGTTCCCTTCGCTGCGGCCTAGCGTTCGGGAGGACCGGCGTCACCACACGCCGGTCCTTTTATTAATTTGAGACAGGACTATGCCGATCATCATAAGCCAGGCGGCTTTCCGCCTGGCTTATTGCACGCCGAAGACGCCGACGAAGTTCTTCATGCGCTCAGCCGCCAACTCCGGCCGATCGAGCACATTTGCCTTGTCGGCCAGGCGGAAGATATCCGCATAGTGATTGATGCCGCGCGCCGATTGCATGCCGGCGGGCAGGCTGAAATGGCGTTGGTGGCCGTTCAGCCACGCCAGGAAGACCACGCCCGCCTTGTAATATTGCGTGGGCGCCTCGAAGATCTTGCGCGACAGCGGCACCGTTGGCTCGATCACGGAGCGGAAGGTCGTGGTATCACCCGCCGCCAGCGACGCGAGCGCCTTGGAGGCAGACGGCGCCACGGCGTCGAAAATACCGAGAAGCGCGTGGCTGTAGCGTTTGCCATCACCCTCGATCAATTCAGCGTAATTGAAGTCGTCACCGGTGAAGCACATTACCGCCTCTGGAAGACGGTCGCGAAGCTGCACTTCCTTGGCGTTGTCGAGCAACGAGATCTTGATACCTTCGACCTTGCTCCGGTTTTCATTGATGATATCAAGCGCGCATTTGAGTGCTGGCTCGAAATCAACGCTTCCCCAATAGCCGGCAAGGTTCGGATCGAACATGTCACCCAGCCAGTGCAGGACAACCTTGTCCTTCGCCTGCGAGAGAATGCGGCTGTAGACCTTGATGTAATCGTCAGGTGATTTGGCGACGCGGGCAAGCGCGCGGCTCGCCATCATGATGGCGCGACCACCGTGTTTTTCCACGAACTCGATCTGCGTTTCGTAGGCCTTGATGACGTCATCCAGCGAGCGCGCATCGGCCGCCGCTAGATGGTCTGTGCCAGCGCCGCAGGCAAGATCGGCACCATCGACATGGCGCGCCTCTTCCAGCGACCGGCGAATGAGCTCCTGCGCACCTGCCCAATCAAGCCCCATCCCGCGCTGCGAGGTGTCCATGGCTTCGGCGATCTTGAAGCCTAGGCTCCAGAGATGGCGCCTGAAACCGATCGTCGTATCCCAGTCGATCGCCGGCTTGCCCCAGGGATCGAAATCCCGGCACGGATCGGAGACGACGTGGGCCGCAGCATAGGCAATCCGATTGAATACCGGTGGCTTCGACGGCCGCTCGATCGGGGTTCCGACGAGGCGATATTCGCGTACAGCACCATCGGCGTCAGGCAGATTCAAGGTCAAGCTCATGGGGTCCTCCTCAAGACGTGGACAATGCAATAATTTGGATCGTTCCAAATTGCAAGCCCGTTTTATCCCATGGGAACCAGGCGCCACCTGTCGCTTTCAGCACGCCAGCAAGTGACGAAATCAGTTGTTTTCCGCCATTTTGCATCGCAACAGATACTTTCCCGTGAATTCCACCGGGAGCATCGGCGTCGACCAATTAACTCCGCTTGACAAAGTTGGAACGTTCCAATTATTAACAGGAAAAAGGCGCTGGCTAAGGGAGGACATTCATGGGCAAGGGACGGGTCACCGTCATCGACATCGCGAAGGCTGCCGGCGTTTCCAAGTCGACTGTCTCGCTGGTGCTGCAAGCCTCGCCCCTGGTGAATGAGAGCACCCGTACGAAGGTCAACGCCGTCATGCGGGAGCTGGGCTATGTTTATAATCGCGGCGCGGCGAACCTTCGCCAGGCGAATGCGCGATCGAAGATCATCGGCATCGTCGTCAACGACCTCACCAATAGCTTCTTCGCCGAACTTGCCGTGGGCGTCGACACGGTCGTGCAGTCGGCCGGCTTCGTGCAATTCCTGTCAAACACCAGCGAGAGCATCGATCGCCAGCGCGAAGTCATAGCCTCGATGCGCGAGCATGGCGTCTCGGGCCTGATCATCTCGCCGGCGCGCGGCACCGAAGCGCTCGACCTGAAGCCGCTTGTCATGGCCGGCATTCCGGTCGTGCTCGTCGTTCGCAACATCCCCGGCGCCAAGGTGTCGTCGCTCGTCTCCGACAATCATGCCGGCACCTTTGCCGCCGTCGAGCATCTGGCAGCGCTCGGCCACAGCCGCATTGCATTCGTCGGGGGCTTTCCAGACACCGCCGTCTTCGACGAGCGCCTGGGTGGCTATCGCGACGCCATGTCGAAAACCGGCACCGGCTTCCAAGAGGAGCTTGTCGTCTCGTCCGCGCCATCGCGCGCTGGCGGCGTCGATGCGCTTGCACGCGCTATGGCCATGCCAGATCCGCCAACGGCCGCCGTCTGTTTTAATGATGCGGTTGCCTTCGGCGTCTGCGACGGGCTGAGAGCGCGCCGCATCGAGCCCGGCAAGAACTTCGCCGTCGTCGGCTTCGACGACGTGATCGAGGCAAAGACCACGGTGCCGGCACTGACCACCATCTCGGTCGATCCGCAGGGGATCGGCCAACGCGCCGCACAGATGCTGCTGAAGCAGATCAACGCTGGAAAGCCAGAAGCGGAATCAGCCGTGAGCTCGGTGCGCCTGATCGTGCGCGAAAGCTGCGGCGCGGCGATGAACAAGCCTGGGAGGAAAATGGCATGACGGTTCGTTGGGGTCTCATCGGCGCGAGTACGATTGCGCGCGAATGGGTGATTGGAGCAATTCGCGCCACTGGCGGCGAGGTCGTCTCCATCATGAGCACCAGCCAGGAGCGCGCCCGCTCCTATGCCGCGGAGAATAATATCGGCAAGCACGTCTCCGATCTCGATGCTCTCCTCTCCGACCCCGAGATCGATGCTGTCTATATTTCGACCACCAACGAGCTGCACAGCGCCCAGGCAACTGCCGCCGCGCGCGCGGGAAAGCATATTCTCTGCGAAAAGCCACTGGCGCTTTCTCTCGAGGATGCTCATGCGATGACCAAGGCTGCAGATGAAGCGGGCGTCGTTCTCGCCACGAACCACCACCTGCGCAATGCCTCGACCCATACTGCGATGCGTGACGCAATCGCGGCCGGCCAGATCGGAAAGCCGCTCTCGGCACGCGTGTTCCACGCTGTTTACCTGCCGCCGCATCTGCAGGGCTGGCGGCTCGACAAGCCGCAGGCCGGCGGCGGGGTCATTCTCGACATCACCGTCCATGACACGGACACGCTGCGCTACGTGCTCGGACGAAACCCCGTCGAGGTGATCGCATTTTCGCAGGCCGGCGGCATGGGCAAAGAAGGTCTAGAGGACGCCGTCATGGGCGTCATGCGCTTCGAGGACGATATCATCGCCCAGTTCCACGACGGCTTCACCACGAAATACGCCGAGACCGGTTTGGAGGTGCACGGCACAGAGGGCTCGCTGATCGGCCGCAATGTCATGACCCAGCGGCCAGATGGCACCGTCACCTTGCGGACCGCAGACGGCGAGCGGTCTCTGTCAGTCACCGGCGGCAATCTATACGAGACCGCGCTCACCGCATTTCACGCCGCCGTCGCCGGCAATGGAAAGCCGTCAGCAACGGCCAAGGATGGCATATGGTCGCTGGCGACGGGTCTCGCGGTTGCGCAAGCCGCGCGCACGGGTGCTGCGGTGCCGGTCAAGACAGGACTTTGAGAGAGATGAACAAGCACGTCACCCCATCGCAAGCTGCTGACCTGATCCCCGACGGCGCCGTTGTTTCGGTCTCCTCGTCCAGCGGCCTGGGCTGCCCCGACCTGATGCTTAAAGCGATCGGCGAGCGCTTCGAAGCAACAGGCCATCCGCGCGACATCACCACGCTGCACCCGATCGCCGCCGGCGACATGAGCGGGATCAAAGGCATCGACCACATCGCGCGCAAGGGTCTCCTGAAGCGGATCATCGGTGGCTCCTACCCCTCCGGCCCGTCGACGGCCGAACCACCGCTGATCTGGCAAATGATTACCGGCAACGAGATCCCGGCCTATAACATCCCCTCCGGCGTGATGTTCGACATGCACCGCGAGGCGGCCGCCAAGCGACCCGGCGTTCTGACGAAAGTGGGGATGGACACATTCGTGGACCCGAAGCGTCAGGGCTGCGCGATGAACGCCGCCGCTCAGGAAACACCCGTGGTCAAGCGCGTCTCTTTCGAGGGAGACGACTGGCTGTATTTTCCGGCCATCACGCCCGATGTCACGATCATCAGAGCAACGACGGCTGACGAGCACGGCAACCTGACCTATGAGCACGAGGGCGCCTATCTCGGCGGGCTAGACCAAGCCCTCGCCGCGCGCAACAATGGTGGCATCGTCATCGCGCAGGTGAAGCGCATCACCAAGCAGGGCTCGCTGAAGCCACATGACGTGCGCGTGCCGGGTATGCTCGTGGACTACATCATTGTCGACCCAGAGCAGAAGCAGACGACACAGACGCTCTACGATCCTGCGATTTCAGGCGAAATCTTCCGCCCGCTCGATACGTTCCGCGTGCCCGAATTCAACATCCAGAAGGTAATTGCGCGTCGCGTCGCGCAGGAGCTTCAGGCCAACAGCTGCGTCAATCTCGGCTTTGGCATCTCGGCGAATGTGCCCCGCATCCTGATGGAAGAGGGCCAGCACGGGTCGGTCACCTGGGTGATCGAGCAAGGTGCGGTCGGGGGCGTTCCGCTGCTCGACTTCGCCTTTGGCTGCGCCTCGAACGCCGATGCCTACATGCCATCGCCCTACCAGTTCACCTATTTCCAGGGTGGCGGTTTCGACGCGTCGCTGTTGTCCTTCCTGGAGATCGGCCGGGATGGCTCGGTCAACGTCTCCAAGCTCTCCTTCCGTCCGCATGTGACGGCCGGAGCCGGCGGCTTCGTCGATATCACCGCACGTGCCCGCAAGATTGTCTTCTCCGGCATGTTCAATGCAGGCGCCAAGCTCAGCATCGCCGATGGCAAGCTTGTCATCGAGAAGGAAGGCAAGCTGAAGAAGCTGGTCAACGAGGTCGAACACGTGACCTTCTCCGGCCGCCGGGCGATCGAGCAGGGCCAGGACATCACCTATGTGACCGAGCGCTGCGTAATGAAGCTCACCGCCGACGGGATCGTCCTCACCGAAATCGCACCCGGCATCGACCTGCAGACGCATATTCTGGAACAATCGGAGTTCCCCCTCTTGGTCGCCAAGGAACTCAAGGTGATGGACGCCGGGCTCTTTGCCGAAGGGCCGATCGGATTGTCGCTGCCGGTAAAAAGTGCCCGCGTTCTGGAGGGCACCTTCCATGACTAGCGGAACCGTGCGCATCGACATCGACCGCTCTCTCGCTATCATGACCGTATCACGGCCCGAGAAGCTGAATGCGCTCGACCTCGACATGCTGAAGGCTCTGTCGGAAGCCGCCGACGCGGTGGAAGCCAATCCGGATGTGCATGTCGCCATCCTCACCGGCGAAGGCAAGGCCTTCTCGGCGGGCGGCGATATCAAGGCCTGGGGGCACATGGCGCCGCAGGAGTTCGGGCACGCCTGGGTGCGCTACGGCCATCGTGTCTTCGAGCGTCTCGCCACGCTTCGCGTACCCCTGATCGCCGCGCTGAACGGCCACGCGCTCGGCGGCGGGCTCGAGTTGGCAGGCCTTGCCGACATCAGGATCGCCGAAGAGCAGATCAAGATCGGCCTTCCGGAAACGGGCCTTGGAATGATCCCCGGCTGGTCGGGCACGCAGCGTCTCGTCAAGCGGTTCGGCGCGCAGATAGTGCGCAGGATGGCGCTGGGCGGCGAGATCTTCACGGCCGAGGAAGCCCGCCAGTCCGGCATGGTCGACATGGTCGTGGCCACCGGCACCGCTGTCGACGCGGCACGTGACTACGCACGCCGCGTCGCGACACGCGGACCGGCGGCACTCGAGATCACAAAGCTTATGATCGCATCGGCAAATGGCGAGGACAACGGTACGGCGGTTGAAGCGCTCGGCTCGATCCTGGTCGCCAAAACCGGCGACCTCAAGGAAGGCGTGACCGCGTTCAGCGAGAAACGCCCGGCACAGTTCAAGGGAGAATGGTAATGACGGTTCTGGTCACCCCAAAGGCGCTCGCCAATCAGACGGTTCGTGACTTCAAGATGCTGATTGACGGCAAATGGATCGCCGGCAATGCCGCACCGATCGAGCGTGTCGCGCCGAGCCACGGCGTCGTCGTCAGCCGCTTTCAGACTGGTTCCAAGGCGGACGCCGAGCGCGCGATTGCAGCCGCGCGCAAGGCGTTCGACACCGGCCCTTGGCCGCGCATGACGGCATCGGAGCGCTCCGCGATCCTGCTCAAGGCCGCCGATCTCATCGCCGCCAGGGCCGATGAGCTTGCCTATCTCGATGCGATCGAGGCCGGCAAGCCGATCTCTCAGGTCAAGAGCGAGATCGCAGGATCGGTCGATATCTGGCGCTATGCCGCCGCCCTTGCCCGCGACCTGCATGGCGAAAGCTACAACACGCTCGGCGACGGCACACTCGGTGTCGTGCTGCGCGAGGCGATCGGTGTCGTCTCGATCATCACGCCGTGGAATTTCCCGTTCCTGATCGTCGGCCAGAAACTGCCCTTCGCGCTTGCGGCAGGCTGCACCTGCGTGGTCAAGCCGTCGGAACTGACCTCGGGCTCGACGATCGTGCTCGGCGAAATCCTGCAGGAAGCCGGCGTCCCCGATGGCGTCGTCAATATCGTGACCGGCACGGGCGCCGAAGTTGGCGCGATCATGACTGCACACCCCGACGTCGATATGGTTTCTTTCACCGGTTCGACCGGCGTTGGTAAGCTGACGATGACCAATGCGGCGCAAACGCTCAAGAAGGTCTCGCTGGAACTCGGCGGCAAGAACCCGCAGATCGTGTTCCCCGATGCCGACCTAGACGCCTTCATCGACGCGGCCGTGTTCGGCGCCTATTTCAACGCCGGCGAATGCTGCAATGCAGGCTCGCGGCTGATCCTGCACAAATCCATCGCGAGCGACGTGGTCGCGCGCGTGGCGGCGCTTGCCAAGCTTGTAAAGGTCGGCGACCCCCTGGATCCGACCACACAAGTTGGCGCGATCATCACGCCGCAGCACTTCGACAAGATCGCCGGCTACGTCGCGGCGGCAAAAAGCGCCGGCGCCGAAGTCGCCCATGGCGGCGGGGCGCTGGATCTGGGCATGGGCCAGTTCATGGCACCGACCATTCTCTCTCAGGTCACGCCGGGGATGACGGTCGCGCGCGAGGAGGTGTTCGGGCCCGTCCTCTCTGTCCTCACCTTCGAGACCACCGAGGAGGCGATCGAGATCGCCAATTCCATCGATTACGGTCTCTCGGCCGGCGTCTGGAGCAAGGATTTCGATACATGCCTGACAATCGGGCGTAGAGTACGTGCGGGAACCGTCTGGATGAACACATTTATGGACGGCGCATCGGAGCTGCCGTTCGGGGGATACAAGCAGTCCGGCCTCGGGCGCGAACTCGGCCGCCATGCGGTGGAGGATTACACCGAGACGAAGACGCTCAACATGCATATCGGCAGCCGCACAAACTGGTGGATGCCCAGGAACTGACAGCCGGCGGGGAGCCGGTCTGCAGAAACCACGCTCGAGGAGGGCGGGGGATACGGAACGAGAATGGGTCTCGTTTCGCGAACTTGAAAACGGGAGGTTTTCAAATGCGCAGATTTCTAACGGCGACCGCCGTGGTCGCATTGGCAGTTGGTGCCGTGGGTGGTTTGGCCCGCGCTGCCGATGTCAAGGAAGTGCAGATGCTGCATTGGTGGACGTCGGGTGGCGAAGCCGCCGCGCTCAACGTGCTGAAGGGCGATCTGGCGAAGGAAGGCTACGCTTGGAAAGACGTGCCTGTCGCCGGTGGTGGCGGTGACGCCGCGATGACCGCGCTGAAGGCGATGGTTGCGGCAGGCACCTACCCGACCGCTTCGCAGATGCTCGGCTACACCGTTCTCGACTACGCGCAAGCAGGTGTGATGGGCGATCTCACCGAAACCRCGAAGAAGGAAGGCTGGGACAAGTCTGTTCCGGCAGCGCTGCAGAAGTTCTCCGTCTATGACGGCAAGTGGGTCGCAGCTCCCGTCAACGTTCACTCCGTCAACTGGCTCTGGATCAACAAGGCCGTGATGGACAAGATCGGCGGCACGCAGCCGAAGACCTTCGAAGACCTCGTTGCCCTGCTCGACAAGGCGAAGGCCGCCGGCGTCACGCCGCTCGCCCTCGGCGGTCAGAACTGGCAGGAAGCCACTATGTTCGACAGCGTCGTGCTTTCGACCGGCGGACCGGAGTTCTACAAGAAGGCCTTCAACGAACTCGACGAGGAGTCGCTGAAGTCCGACACGATGAAGAAGTCGTTCGACAACCTGGCCACGCTGATCAAGTATGTCGATCCGAACTTCTCCGGCCGTGACTGGAACCTTGCGACCGCCATGGTCATCAAGGGTGATGCGCTGGTGCAGGTCATGGGTGACTGGGCCAAGGGCGAATTCGTCGCCGCCAAGAAGACCCCTGACACCGACTTCCTTTGCTACCGCTTCCCGGGCACCGACGGCAGCGTGATCTACAACTCCGACATGTTCGGCATGTTCAACGTTCCCGACGATCGCAAGGCCGCCCAGGTGGCGCTTGCGACAGCAACGCTGTCGAAGAGCTTCCAGTCGGCGTTCAACGTCGTCAAGGGCTCGGTCCCTGCCCGTACCGACGTGCCGGATACCGACTTCGACGCCTGCGGCAAGAAGGGCATCGCCGACCTGAAGGCAGCCAACGAAGGCGGCACGCTGTTCGGCTCGCTGGCACAGGGCTATGGCGCGCCTCCGGCCGTTGCCAACGCCTACAAGGACGTCGTCTCGAAGTTCGTTCACGGCCAGATCAAGACCTCCGACCAGGCTGTCGAAGAGCTCGTGAAGGCAATCGACGACGCCAAGTAATCGGCTCCAAGCATGGTCTTCCCCGCCTCAGATGGCGGGGAAGATATCGACTGCCAACGTCACCCTTGGGAGGGGGATGAATGTTATGAGCACTATCGCTACTACCAAACCAGAAGTCACAGCGCAGCGCGGAACGTCGTTTTCCTTGCGCGGATGGCTGCAGGACGCGCTGCCGAAAATCGTGCTCGCGCCGAGCTTTGCCATCACGCTGGTCTTCGTCTACGGCTTCATCCTCTGGACGGTCTATCTGTCCTTCACCAATTCAAAGACCTTTCCGTCCTACGCGCTGACCGGGCCTCGCGCCTATCAACGGCTCTGGCGCTGGACCTTCGAGAGCGATCCGCCATCGTCCTGGTACACGTCGATCACCAATATGGGGATCTTCGGCTTCCTCTATATCGCGATCTGCCTGGGCCTCGGGCTGCTGCTCGCCATCCTGCTCGACCAGAAGATCCGCGGCGAAGGCATTCTGCGGCCGATCTTCCTCTATCCGATGGCGCTCTCCTTCATCGTCACCGGGGTTGCCTGGAAATGGTTTCTCGATCCGGGCCTCGGGCTGGAGCAGACGTTGCACCATTTCGGCTGGACGAGTTTTCACTTCGACTGGATCAAGAACAAGGACTTCGTGATCTACACCGTTGTCATCGCCGGCGTCTGGCAGGCCTCGGGCTTCGTCATGGCGATGTTCCTGGCGGGCCTTCGCGGCATCGACAGCGAGATCATGAAGGCGGCGCAGATCGACGGCGCCTCGACGGTGCAGCTCTACCGCCGCATCATCATTCCGCTTCTGAGGCCCGTCTTCCTGTCGGCCTTCATCGTGCTCGCGCACATGGCGATCAAGTCCTACGACCTCGTGGTCGCGCTGACCTCGGGCGGTCCTGGCGGCTCTGCCTGGCTGCCGTCCAACTTCATGTATGAATACACCTTCAAGCGCAACGAGATGGCCGTCGGCTCGGCCAGCGCCGTGATCATGCTGATGACCATCTCGGCCATCATCATTCCCTATCTCTATTCGGAACTGCGGGAGAAATCACGATGAGCACGGTCACATCGGATGCCTCCCACATGGCACGCATGCGGATGTTCAACCGCATCTTCATCTACGGCGTACTCGCGATCTTCGCGATCATCTACCTGATGCCGCTCTTCGTCATGTTGGTCACCTCGTTCAAGACGATGGACGAGATCCAGGGCGGCAACATGTTGTCGCTACCGGCGGCGCCGACCTTCGAGCCATGGATCAAGGCCTGGGGCGAAACCTGCGTCGGCCTCACCTGCGCCGGCATCAAGGGCTACTTCTGGAACTCGATCAAGATGGTCGTTCCCGCCGTCGCGATCTCGACCATCCTCGGCGCGCTGAACGGCTACGTGCTCACCAAGTGGCGCTTCCCCGGCCATACGCTGGTCTTCGGCCTGATGCTCTTTGCCTGCTTCATTCCGTTCCAGTCGGTGCTTTTGCCGATGGCGACCATTCTCGGCAGCCTCGGCCGCTTCGGCAACATGCTCACCAATGATATTGGCATGTCGCTCGGCTTCGGCAATCCGACGGTCAATCTGGTTATCGTCCACGTTGTCTACGGTCTCGGCTTCACGACGCTGTTCTTCCGCAACTACTACGAGGCATTTCCGACCGAACTGGTGCGCGCGGCGCAGGTGGATGGCGCGAGCTTCTTCCAGATCTTCCGCCGCATCATGCTGCCGAACTCGCTGCCGATCATCGTCGTGACCGTGATCTACCAGTTCACCAACATCTGGAACGACTTCCTGTTCGCATCCGCCTATGCGGGAACCGGCGAGTCCATGCCGATGACGGTGGCGCTGAACAACGTCGTCAACACCTCGACCGGTGTGGTCGAATACAATGTCAACATGGCCGCGGCGATGATCGCCGCCATGCCCACGCTTCTCGTCTACATCCTCGCCGGCCGCTACTTCGTTCGCGGTCTGATGGCGGGCGCGGTCAAAGGATAATCCCATGGCTTTTCTCGAAATCTCAGGCCTCAGAAAGCGTTTCGGCGCACTGGAAATCCTCAAGGGCATCGATCTTGAGCTGGAAAAAGGCGGTTTCCTGGTGCTGGTCGGCCCGTCGGGCTGCGGCAAGTCCACGCTGCTCAATACCATCGCAGGGCTGGAAGCCATCACAGAGGGCGACATCAGCGTCGATGGCCGCAGCATTTCCGATCTGCATCCTTCCAAGCGCGACATCGCCATGGTGTTCCAGAGCTACGCGCTCTATCCGAACATGACGGTGTCAGGAAATATCTCCTTCGGCATGGAAATGCGCGGTGTGCCAGCGGACGAGCGCAAGGCGGCGATCGACAAGGTGGCCAAGGTGCTGCAGATCGGCCATCTGTTGGACCGCAAGCCGAGCCAGCTTTCCGGCGGCCAGCGGCAGCGTGTCGCCATGGGCCGCGCGCTGGTGCGCGATCCCAAGCTCTTCCTGTTCGACGAGCCGCTCTCCAACCTGGACGCCAAGCTGCGGGTCGATATGCGCATCGAAATCAAGCGACTGCATCAGGCGACCGGCAAGACGATCGTCTACGTCACGCACGACCAGATCGAGGCGATGACGCTGGCGACCAAGATCGCCGTGATGAAGGACGGTGAGGTGCAGCAGTTCGGCACGCCGGCAGAAATCTATAACAACCCCGCCAACATGTTCGTCGCCGACTTCATGGGCTCTCCGGCCATGAACCTCCTCTCCGGCACCATCGAACAGGGCGCGACGGGCCTCTCTGTCTCGCTCGCCCGTCCCAGCGGCGAGCCCATCCGCCTGCCGATCGCGCCGGGCCACGAAGCGTTGCAGGCGCATGCCGGCCGGCAGATCGTCTTCGGCATCCGGCCGGAAGCGCTGACCGACCCCGATGGCGCCGACCGCAACGCCCGCGCACTCGCCGAGGGCGATTGCCTGATCGACGTCGTCGAACCGGCCGGGTCCGACACCTTCGCGGTGACGAAACTGGGCGGCAAGGAAGTCGTCGCGCGGCTGCGCGCCGATGCCCGCATTCAGCCCGGCCAGAACGCGCGACTGGCATTCAACCTCGACAAGGTGGTCTTCTTCGACCCGCAGAGCCAGGCGCGGATCGCGTGATCTGACGGCGGGACAGCAATATGAACAGAACACCTGATATCGTCATCATCGGCTCGGGCATCGGTGGCGCGACCGTCGCTGCCGGACTCGCTCCCACCGGCACCGAGATCCTCATTCTCGAAGCCGGCGAACGGATCGCCGACCACCCGGTCAACCGCGACCAGCGGGCGATCTTCCAGCGCGGCCATTTCCGCCCGAAGGAAACCTGGTACGAGGCCGACGGCACCGGCTTCAATCCCGGCAACTACTACAATGTCGGCGGCAATTCGAAATTCTTCGGCGCCGTGCTCTCGCGCTACCGCCGCGAGGATTTCGAAGAGATCCATCACCGCGAAGGCGTGTCACCCGCATGGCCATTCCCCTATGAGGAACTTGAACCGTGGTATGGCCGCGCCGAGAAACTGTACCGGGTGCGCGGCGCGCTCGGTGATGACCCGACGGAGCCGGCGCATTCGACACCTTATGACTACCCGCCGGTGCGCGAAGAACCTGCCATCGCCGACGTCAGGGCGCGGCTGAAGGCGAAGGGTCTGCACCCTTTCTCGCTCCCCTTGGGTGTCGATATCGACAAGTGGCTGGCGAAGGCGCCAACCCCATGGGACGCACATCCGAACTCCGACGACGGCAAGATGGACGCGGAAACAGCTGCCCTGTCGCAGGCCCTGAAACACGACAATGTCCGCCTTCAGACCAACTCTCCCGTCATCAAGTTGGAAGCGGATGCGGACGGACGCATTTCAGGCGTCACCTACCGTCAGGGTAGCGAAGCCCGCACGCTTCATCCAAAGCTCGTGATCCTCAGTGCCGGCGCTGTGCAGTCCGCCGTGCTATTGCTTCGCTCGGCAAGTGACCGGTTTCCCGAGGGGCTCGCCAATTCCTCGGGCCAGGTCGGGCGCAACTTCATGAACCACAATTCCTCGGCCGTGATCGGCGTCTCGCCGCGATATCGCAACACCTCGATCTACCAGAAGACCTTCGCCTTCAATGATTTCTATCTGTCCGACGGCAATGGCGGACCGCCGCTTGGCAACGTCCAGCTGCTCGGCCGCATCTCCGGCAAGGTATTGAAGGGCTCGCTGCCGAATGTCCCGGAATGGCTGCTCAATCGGATCACCGGCCATGCGATCGATTTCTACGCCATGAGCGAAGACGTTCCCACTCCAGAAAGCCGGGTGATGGTCGATGGCGAGCGCATCGTCTTGAAATGGCATCGCACCAATTGGGATGCCCATCTCTCGCTGGTCTCCAAGCTCAAGGACATCCTGAAGTCGATCGGCTTCCCGCTGGTGCTCAGCCGGCCATTCGACAAGCGCACGCCCTCGCACCAGTGCGGAACCATCAGGATCGGTCGCGATCCGGCGTCGGCTCCGCTCGACATCTACTGCCGTGCCTTCGATCACCAGAACCTCTTCGTCGTCGATGCGAGCTTCCTGCCGACTTCGGCAGCCGTCAATCCGGCCTTGACGGTGGCGAGCCAGGCATTGCGCGTTGCCGACCACATTGCATCAAAGGATTTGACAGCATGACGACGCATTCGGACAAGCCCGTAGCCGTGGTCACCGGCGGCCGTCGCGGCATCGGGCTGGGCATTGCCGGCGCGCTGGCGAAATCAGGCTTCAATGTCGTGATAACAGGCGTCGGCGCCGTGGAGACCGCGGACGAGACCGTCGCGCAGCTGAAACAACACGGTGCCGACGCGATCTACCTGCAGGCCGACATTTCGGCCGTCGAAAAGCACGAGGAAACGGTTCACGCGATCCTGCAGGCCTTCGGTCGCATCGATTGCCTGGTCAACAATGCGGGCATGGCGGCCGTGGTCAGGGGCGATTTCCTCGGGCTGACGGCTGACAATTTCGACGCGATCATGGCCACGAACCTGCGCGGCACCGTGTTCTTCACCCAGGCGGTGTTGAAGGCGATGCTTGTTTCCGGCGACAAGCCGCACCCGCGTTCGATCATCAACATCACCTCGGTATCGGCCGAGGCAAGCTCTCCGGAGCGCCTGGACTATTGCATCAGCAAGGCGGGGCTTGCCGCCTTCTCTCAAGGGCTCGCGCTGCGCCTGGCGGAATCGGGCATCTCCGTCTTCGAACTCCGGCCGGGCATCATCCGCACCGATATGACGGCAGGCGTGACCTCGAAATACGACGCGCTGATCGAAGGCGGCCTTGTGCCGATGAAGCGCTGGGGCGAGGCCGACGATATCGGCCGGATTTGCTCGGCCCTTGCCTCCGGCGCCTTCGCCTTTGCGACCGGCACCGTCATCGACGCCGATGGCGGCCTTTCCATTCCCCGCTTGTGACAGGATAGAACCAATGGGCTTTGACTACATCATAACGGGCGCGGGTCCCGCCGGCTGCGTGCTCGCCAGCAGGCTGAGCGAAGATCCAGATGTCAGTGTGCTTCTTCTGGAAGCCGGTGGCGGTGACTGGAACCCGCTGTTTCACATGCCGGCCGGCTTTGCCAAGATGACCAAGGGCGTGGCCAGCTGGGGATGGGAAACGGTTCCGCAGAAACATATGAAAGGCCGGGTGCTGCGCTATACGCAGGCAAAGGTGATCGGCGGCGGCTCCTCGATCAATGCCCAGCTCTATACCCGGGGCAATGCCGCCGACTATGATCTCTGGGCCGGCGAGGATGGCTGCGAGGGCTGGGACTATCGCTCGATCCTGCCTTACTTCAAGCGTGCCGAGGACAACCAGCGCTTCGCCGACGACTACCACGCCTATGGCGGGCCGCTCGGCGTCTCAATGCCTGTCTCAGCGCTACCGATCTGCGACGCCTATATCCGCGCCGGCCAGGAGCTCGGCATTCCCTACAATCACGATTTCAACGGCAAGCAGCAGGCGGGCGTCGGCTTCTACCAGCTGACCCAGCGCAACCGCCGCCGCTCATCCGCGTCACTCGCCTATCTCTCGCCCATCAAGGGCCGAAAGAACCTGACCATCCGCACCGGCGCCCGCGTGAGCAGGATCGTGATCGAGGGAACGCGGGCCGTCGGCGTCGAAGTGGTGACGGACAAGGGCTCCGAGGTGATCCGCGCCGAGCGCGAGGTGCTGGTGTCATCAGGCGCGATCGGCTCGCCGAAACTCCTGCTGCAATCCGGCATCGGTCCGGCCGACCATCTGACATCGGTCGGCGTCAAGGTTCACCACGATCTCCCCGGCGTCGGCGGCAACCTGCAGGACCACCTCGACCTCTTCGTCATTTGCGAGTGCACCGGCGACCACACTTATGACGGCGTCGCCAAACTGCACCGGACCGTTTGGGCAGGGCTGGAGTACATTCTCTTCCGCACCGGCCCGGTTGCGTCCTCGCTCTTCGAGACGGGTGGCTTCTGGTATGCGGACCCGCATGCGCGTTCCCCCGACATCCAGTTCCACCTCGGGCTCGGTTCGGGCATCGAGGCGGGCGTGGAGCGGCTGAAGAACGCCGGCGTGACGCTGAACTCGGCCTATCTACATCCTCGCTCGCGCGGCACTGTCAGGCTCAAATCATCGGATCCGGCGGCAGCGCCGTTGATCGATCCGAACTACTGGTCCGACCCGCATGACCGGACGATGTCGCTCGAAGGCCTGAAGATCGCGCGAGAAATCATGCAGCAGGCGGCGCTGAAGCCATTCGTCCTGGCCGAGCGGCTGCCGGGACCGAAGGTGATGACCGACGACGAACTTTTCGACTACGGCTGCGCCAACGCCAAGACCGATCACCACCCCGTCGGCACGTGCAAGATGGGCACGGGCGCCGACGCGGTCGTAGGGCTCGATCTCAAGGTGCACGGGCTGGAAGGCCTGCGCGTCTGTGATTCGTCCGTCATGCCGCGCGTACCCTCCTGCAACACCAATGCGCCGACGATCATGGTAGGAGAGAAGGGCTCGGACATCATTCGCGGCAAGCTGCCGCTTCCCGGCGCCATCTTCGAGCACGAGCGCAACGACACGCGACCGCGCGCACGGGCGGGCATCCGGTGAAGCCGATTACGAAGCGCTGGGCAACCTGACCAGCGCTTCCTTCAGGCTGACGCCGCTGACACCTGTCTTCGTCATGTCGGCGATGAGACCGGCGATGGTCTTCGCCGCCTGCTCCATCGACAGGCCACCCTCGCGCATGTTTGAGACGCAGTTGCGCCGGGAATCCGGCGTGCCGACGGATGGCTCGTAGGTGATATAGGCGCCGAGACTGTCGGCCGCGGATAGACCGGGCCTCTCGCCGATCAGCACGATTGTCATCCGCGCACCGAGAATTTCGCCGATCTCGTCGGCAAGCGCCACCCGCGCCTGCCGCGCGACGGCAACCGGGCCGATCGACAAGCCGGCGCGGCTCAGAAGGCCAAAAAGCTCGCGCACGAGCGAGATCGCATTGATATCGACCGCACTCGACGAGAGGCCGTCGGCTATGGTGATGACGACATCGCAGCCTTTGGCCTCAGATGGCAGAGCATGCAGCCGCTCGACCGAAGCGCGCGACAACTTGCGGCCAAGATCAGGCCGGCGCAGATAGCTGCCGCGATCCTCGGCCATGCTTTCCACCGAGACGACATCCAGCCCGAGCGCCATGAGGTCGCTCTTCAGCCGATCTTCGTCGACCGTCGACCATACAGCTTCGCGGGCCCGGGCATGATCAAGCAGGAAGGCCAGCTGCGCCTTGGTCGGCGCGCCGGATCCGAAGCGCCCGAGCGCGACACGCGCATCGGTCATCTCGGACAAATCGACGGTGGCCGGCTGGAGATCGGCTCTTAGTTCGGTGGCGGTGGATTTAGACAAGAACGGCCCTCGACAGGTAATCGGTCAGCATGGCAGGCGCACCGGACAGCGCACCGGCTTCATTGGTCAGTCCGACATCGCGAAGCCACGTCTCGAACTCCGGCGCCGGCGGGCGCCCAAGGGTCTCGCGGCAGAAGACGGCGTCGTGGTGGGACAGCGACTGGTAGTTCAGCATGATGTCGTCGGCGCCGGGTACGGTGATGACAAAATTGACGTTTGCCGCGCAGAGCAGCGTCAACAGCGTATCCATGTCTTCCTGATCGGCATCGGCATGGTTGGTGTAGCAAACGTCGACGCCCATCGGCAGGCCGAGCAGCTTGCCGCAGAAATGATCCTCGATGCCGGCGCGGATGATCTGTTTCCCGTTGAAGAGATATTCAGGCCCGATGAAGCCGACCACGGTGTTGACGAGCAGCGGATCGAACTCGCGCGCGACGGCATAGGCTCTCGTCTCCATCGTCTGCTGGTCGACGCCGAAATGCGCGTCGGCCGAGAGTGCTGCTCCCTGCCCGGTTTCGAAGTACATCAGGTTGGCGCCCGGCATGCCGCGCTTCAGCGATCGTCCGGCATCCTGCGCCTCCTTCAACAGCGCGAGATCGATGCCGAAGCCTTCATTGGCCTTCTGCGATCCCGCAACCGACTGGAACATCAGATCAACCGGCGCTCGCGCTTCAACCGCACGGATGGCTGTGGTAACGTGGCCGAGACAGCATGTCTGGGTGGGTATGGCGAGGCGCTCGCGGATTTCGTCGAGCAGCGAGACGATCCGCACATAGTCCTCAACACTATCAGTCGCCGGATTGACGCCGATGACGGCGTCGCCGGAGCCCATCAATAGACCGTCGATCGCCGAAGCGGCAATGCCGCGGCTGTCGTCGGTCGGATGGTTCGGCTGGTTGCGGGTCGACAAGCGGCCGGTCAGGCCCAGCGTGTTGCGAAAGCGCGTGACGACCTGCCGTTTGGCGGCGACGGCGATCAGATCCTGCAGCCGCATGATTTTCGAGACGGCCGCCAGCATTTCCGGCGTGATGCCATAGGTGATCGCCTCGAGTGCCCGCTGATCCGTTTCTGGCTTCAGCAACCACTCGCGAAACTCGCCCACAGTGAACGAACTGATCGGCGCGAAAGCTTGCGCGTCGAACTGCCTTGAAATCAGCGCCGAGACCTCGTCGATCTCCGATGGAATGACTTCTTCGGCGAGAAAAGCCTTCAGTGGCAGATCGGCAAGTGCCATCTGGGCTGCGAGCCGCTCGACCGGTCCGCTCGCCGCGATACCCGCGAGCTGATCGCCGGAGCGTTCCGGCGTCGCTTTTGCGAGGAGGTCCTTGAGATCGCGAAAGCCGAAGCGCGTTCGTTCGATCGTCGTGCTGTATGCCATTGTGGGAGTCCTAGCGTTCAAGGGTCTCAGCCCACCCGATCCAATCGGGCTGACTGACAGGCGTATTCCTCCCTTGAGACTGCCGGCGCTCGCCTTCTCGAGTCGATGATCCGGCCTCCCGTGCCGATCATCGCAAGCATGAGCGCCATGCCGTTATGCGCAGATGACCTCGTCTAGCCGATCACGTCAACATGCTGCGATGGCAACAGGCTGCAAAATTCGCCGACGGCATCAAATCCACCGCCTTTGCGCGATAGATCAGGCCTCTTCACCTTGCGAGACGCCGGCGGATTTGGCCACGAGAATGAAGCGCCGATAGACCAGCGTCCGAAGCCGGTTACGCAGATTGGCGCCGCGCCGCTGCGCCTTCGCGATCGGTCCATGCGACGCGATCTCGAAACCTATGAAGCCGGCCCGCGTCAATTGCGGAACAAGATCATCTGGCCGCAGGCCGGCGCCGAAGGGGAGCGCGGACATGATCGCCGAATGGCGCTCGCTCATCGCGCCATCATAATGCCGATCCGCGCCGCAGAAACGATCGATCCGGCGGATGAGCCATGCTGCGGCGCGGCCGAGCCTTGTCGGCTTCGCCCAGTCGCCGTCGAAGACCAATAGCGTGCCACCCGGCTTCAGCACGCGATGCCACTCGCCGAATGCCTTTGCGGGATCGGTCAGCGTCCACACCAGATGCCGGCAGATGATGGCATCGTAGCGGCCATCCGGCTCCATCGGATTTTCAGCGTCTGCCAGCACAAAGCGCAACCGTTCCTTGCCGGTATGCTTGGCCTTGGCGATTGACAGCATGGCCTCGGAGAAATCCAGCGCGGTCACATCATGGCCGAGATCGTGGATCACCGCCGTGACCTCGCCGGTTCCACAGGCAAGTTCGAGGACACGCAACGACGTCGGCCCCAGATGATCGCGCATCGGCTGCTGCCAGGCGTCGAACTCCGGTCCACGCGGTATCCTGTGGCCGAAGGCAAGATCGAAAGTCTGCGAGCGCTTGGACCAGTAGTCCCGGATCTCTTCCTTCAAATCGAAATTGGTTTGTCTGATGGACATCGAACCTCAAGAAATACAGCCAAGAAAATGGATATGCTGCCGACCATGATGCGGCGAGCGCTCGATATGGGCGCGCACTCCGAACACATCGGCGATCAAGCCTTCGGTCAATACCTCGTCCGCCGGTCCGACCGCAACAAGCCGACCCTGGCTAAGCACAGCAATCCTGTCGCAAAACATGGCGGCGAGGTTCAGATCATGCAGCGCAACGATGCTGGTGACCGGCAGCTTGGCAACCAGCGACAGGATTTCGAGCTGATGCTGGATGTCGAGGTGATTGGTCGGCTCGTCGAGCAGAAGCTCGGTCGGCGTCTGCGCCAGCGCGCGGGCGATATGCACCCGCTGCCGCTCGCCGCCCGACAGCGTATGCCAGAGCTGCCGCGCCTTCTCGACCATGCCCACCTGCCGCAGCGCATTCTCGACCGCTTCTTCATCATTGGCGCTCCACGGCGCCAACGGACCGCGATGTGGCGTGCGCCCGAGACGGACGACCTCAGTGACCGTCACCTGTGTTTCCGTCGTGGCCTGCTGCTCGACAAAGGCAACACGCCGGGCAATGTCGCGGCGTGCCAGCGTGTCGATGCCGGTATCGCCGAGTGCAATGACACCGCTCTTCACCTTTCGCAGCCCGCCGATCAACCGCAGCAGGCTGGACTTTCCCGAACCGTTCGGCCCGATTAGGCCCAGCGTCTGGCCGGTGGGGACCTCGAGACTTATGCCCTTGACAACAAGCACGCCTGACGTTGCCCAGTGCACATCGCTGATGGAAATGCTCATGCGGGCCGCCTCGCCTTGTAGAGAATGAGCGCGAATGCCGGCGCGCCGAAGAGCGCGGTGACCACGCCGATCGGCAACACCTGCTGCGGGATGATGACGCGCGAGACGATATCGGCGACCACCATGAAGATCGCTCCGGATATCGCCGTTGCCGGTAACAGGCGCCCATGCCCCGGCCCGACCACGAAACGCGCCGCATGCGGAATGACCAGCCCGACGAAGCCGATCGAGCCGACGATGCTGACCATCGTCGCGGTAAGCAGCGCCGTGAGCGCAAGCAGCACGATCCGGATACCAGCGACCGGAATGCCGAGCGCCGCCGCAGCATCGGTACCGAAAGTGAAGGCATCGAGCGCGCGGGCGTAAAGCATGCAGACGAGAAAGCCGGCGATTGCAACGGGAGCGGCAAGATAGACATCCGGCCAGCGTACGCCGGAAAGGCTGCCGAGCAGCCAGAACATGACGCCGCGCGCCTGCTCGGCATTTGCCGATGTCGTGACGATATAGGACGTCAGCGCGTTGAAGAGCTGCGAACCGGCGACACCTGCGAGGATGATACGGTCCGTCCCGCCGCCGGAGCCCACCGCCAGCAAAGACACCAGCAGGAACGCCGCGACCGCGCCGACGAAAGCGCCGGCGGAAAGCGTCAACACGCCATAGCCGAAACCGAGGATCATGACGGCGACGGCCCCGGTGGACGCGCCGGCCGAGATGCCGAGTACATAGGGCTCGGCCAGCGGATTGCGCAGCAACGCCTGCAGCACCGCGCCGCATAGCGCAAGAGCCGCTCCGGCGCTGGCGGCGACAAGCGCGCGGCTCAGGCGATAATCCCAGATGATGCCTTCATGGATGCGGCTGAGTTCAAAGCCGGTGCCAAGCAAGCGGTTCGCAACGGCCTTGGCCGTCGTGTCGACAGGAATGGAGATCTCGCCGATAGACACGGCGAGACTGATGACAAAGCCCAATGCCACGACGGCAAGGACGAAGAGCACGAACAGCGCTCTCCATCCTCGGTGGGCTATCGACGCGTGCCTCACTTGGAAAGACCGAAGGACTTGATGCCGGCGGCAAGGCGTTCCAGGCCGTCGATGGTACGGATCGTCGGGTTCATCGACTGCGCATCCATCTCGACGAAGTGCCTGTTCTTGACGGCATCGAGCTGGCTGGTGACCGGGTCCTTTTCAAGGAAGTCGATCTTAACCTTCGGATCGTCGGCAGCGTAGCGGCGACGGTCCATGGTGGCGATGACGATGACTGCAGGGTTGGCCTGCGCGATCGTTTCCCAACCGACCAGCGGCCACTCTTCCTCGGTGCTGACGACGTTGCGGGCGCCGAGCGTTTTCAGAATATAGGCCGGAGCGCTGTTCTTGCCGGCGATAAAGGCATCGCCCTGCACTTCCTTGCTGGAAAACCAGAAGGCGACAGGCAGATCCTTCGCCGACCCGCCAATCGATGCCACGGCATCCGCTTCGCGCTTCTTCAAGTCAGCGATCAGGGCCGCGCCGCGATCCTGGATATCGTAGATCTCCGCCAGTTCGGCGATCTCCTGGTAAATCAGCTCCATGGTGAAGAGCTCACTGCGCACGCCGTCGCCACCATCGGTGTTGACCTTCGCGACGCAATCAGCCGGCGAGACATAGGTCTTGATGCCAAGACCGGCGAACTGCTCGCGCTTGCCGACCGAGCCTTGCGTGCCGACATGCCATTCGAACTCGGCCGCAACCAAGTCCGGCTCCTGGCCGACGACGGATTCGAAACTCGGATCATTGTCGGCCAGCCGCTTGATCCCCTTGTTGACCTCGGCATAGGCGGGCAGCACCGGCCCGACCCAGACCGCCGTGCCTACGATCTTGTCGGCAAGGCCGAGCGAGTAGAGAATTTCGGTCATGCCCTGGCCGATCGACACCGTCTTCTTCGGCGCGCTGTCGAATGTCACCTGCTGGCCGCAATTGGTGATCGTCAGCGGGTAGGTCGTTGCCGCTGCATGGGCGGCGGGGAGAAAGGTGGTAAAGGTGCAAGCCGTCGCGATCGAAAGCAGCGCGGTTCGCAGGATGATGCGGTTCATATTGGTCCTCATGTATGACTGAAGCCCGCAGCCGACTGGCCGCGGCTGTGAAACTCGAAGCGGGGACCGCCGCGGATGATGCAGGACGACACAGCAGAGCGCTCGCCTGAAATCATGCGGCGGCGAAAACTATCGTTGGATCACGGACATGAGATTTGTGGAGGGGAATAAAGCGGGACCGCGCCAGCGGCTGACGTCAAAAACCATCATATGATGCTCCTCTCCGGACAACCCCGTCCGGGATGGTGGACACTGTTTTGACGGCAGGTCTCCTGGCTTGCGAATATGCACCTGACATCTGCCTTCCCACGAAGAGCTTCGCAGTGGCATGGCGTTCGAGACGAACACCACAAGAACATCAGGCAATCCGCTTACAGTTGCGGGGGCAGCCACGGTCTTGGCCCCATTCGGGTCGTCCGCACCGTGTTCCCTATTAATCCCGTCGGAAGTCATCCCTTCGGGAACCATCAGGTGTGACTTAGGCGATCCGGCGCCGAGGCGTCAAGCCGTGGCGGACCGACATTCGGCGCGCCTAGGGATTGGCTCGGAGATAGCCGATCAGGTCGGTGATCTCCGACGTCGTCCATAGGCCGCCGAAGCTCATCTTCGTTCCCGGCACTTTCTTCTTGGGGTTTGATAGAAATTCCGAGAGCGCCGCCTCGTCCCAGACAAGTCCGCCGGCACCGGCCGTCTTCATCGCTTCGGAATATCGGTAGTCGGGCAAGCTTCCGGCTGGACGGCCGACGACACCCTTCAGATGCGGGCCGAAACCGTTGCGATCGGAATCGACCGTGTGACAGGCAACGCACAGCCTGAACACCCGCCGTCCATGCTCGACATCCTCGGCGGATGCCGCGGATGTCGTCACGAGCAGGCTCGCGATCGAACAGATCGACGGAAGGATTGAGCGCTTTTTCATATGTCGATGGCCTGTCGTTGTGTTTGCCAAATGCATCTGCTTAGCCAACAAAGCACATGGGCGCCCAGACCAGACTGGTGCGACATGGGAGCACATCCCCCATGTCGCCTGGCGCTTCTACTGCGCGGTCTTGATCTTGGTGACCTCTTCGGCGCTCAATTCGCCGACCGTCGTCACCTCGCCATTGCTGATCTTCCACAGGCGGAACGGGCCGGTGATATCGCCGTACTTGTCGAAGCTGACAGGGCCGATGACACCTTCATACTTCACCGGCTTGCCGTCCTTGATGAGCTGCAGCGCCTTGGCGAACTCTTCCTTGCCGGCATGGATGGGCGTGCCGCCCTCGGCGACAACTTCCGGCATGGCTGCCTTGATGGCGGCCGCATCGGCCTTGCCGGCCTTGGCAATGGCCAGCGCCACGATCGCACCCGCGTCATAAGAGCGGTCGGCGGCCGGGGCCGAAGGCGAGATGCCGCCGGAGAAGGCTTCGTAGTTGCCGGTGAAATACTCGGTCGACGCCGTCGGGCTGGTGCCCGAGGAGGTGCCGTAGGCGTTCTCCAGATACTGCGCGCCGACGCTCTCGATGAAGTCCTTGGAGTTCATGCCGTCATTCAGCAGGAAGGTCTGCTTGCCACCGCCGGAAACCCAGGCGCGGGCGATGGTCGCGCCATCGACGGGGGTGCTGACGAGATAGAGCGCATCGGGCTCACCAGCCATGGCGGCGCTGGCTTCGGACGCGTAGCTCGACTGCTTCTCGTTATAGGGTGTCGTCGATGTGATCGTGCCGCCGAGCTTCTGGTATGCGGTCGCAAACTCCTTGACCATGTTGACGCCGAAGTCGTTGTTGACGTTGATGATCGCGATCTTTTTCAAGCCCTGATCCATCGCGAACTTCGCGGCGGCCGTGCCCTGCAACGCGTCGGACGTGATGGTGCGGAAGAAGACGCCGTTGGTCTTGCCGCTGCGACCAAGCTCGGTCAGCGTCGGCGAAGAGGATGCGGGCGAGACCTGCACGACGCCGGCCGGCGCCGTCACCGATGTCAGGATCGGGATCGATACCGACGAGATGATACCGCCGATGATGACCGGCACCTTCTTGATGTTGACGAGCTGGGTCGCCTGATCGACGGCGACGTTGCCCTGGCTCTGGCTGTCGCGCGTGTCTGCAACGATCTTGCAGCCATTGACGCCACCGGCATCGTTGATGTCGCGGAAGGCCATCTCAACGGACTTCGCGCCCGCCTGGCCATATTCACCGGCCGGGCCGGTAAGTTCCATGACGAGGCCGACGGTGATGTCGCAATCGGCCCCGAACGTCGGCGCCGTGGACGCAGCAAGGGCAGCGACCATGGCGGAAAGCAGGAATGTCATTCTCATTTTTGTTCCCCTTTGTTGAGATTGTACTTCATGATGCTGCCGTGGCGGCCTTCCCTGTCCCGCTCCAGCGTATAAACGTCGCCGTCGAGCGGCTTCGATTGCGTAAGGATCGCGTCGATCTCGGCTCTATCCGTTTCGCTGAGCGCGATATCAGCGATGGCGAGATTGGACTTTAGGTGATCCCTGTTGCGGGCGCCGACGATAACCGCTGCGACACCAGGCTTGGTCAGCATGGCGGCGCTTGCGATCGTGGCGATATCGGTATCATGCCGGTCGGCGATCCCGCGCAGCGTCGACAGCAACGCCTGGAATAGATCCCAGCCGCCGAAATCGTCTATGATCAACTTGTATTTCGTCAGCGAGCGGTTTTCGAGAGAATGCTCCGGCTCCTTTTGGCCGAGCCAGCGATCGCCGAGGAAGCCGCCGGCCACGGTGCCGTAACACAGCAGTGCGAAGTTCTTCTCCTGAGCAAGCGCCACCATACGCTTTTCCGGGCGCCGGTCGAGCAGCGAATATTGCAGCTGCAGCGAGGTGAAGGGCACGCCGGAACCGATGATCGCCTCGATATGATCGGTGTCGAAATTGGTGCCGCTGATCTTGCCGATCTTGCCGGCCTCATGCAGCTCCTTCAGCCACCCAGCCGTCTCCAGCCAACCCTCGATATCATAGGCCCACCAATGGAACTGCACGAGATCGAGGCAATCGAGGTTGAGCCGCTTGCGCGAGGTATCGATGACGCCTGCGACATAAGCCTTGTTGATGTTTGGCAGCACCGTCAGATCGGGCACGAACTTGGTATGGACGCGGATGCGCGACAACGCCTCTTCTCCGCGCAGATTCTTGTAGGCGACGCGGAAACGGCCGATCAGCTCTTCGACACCGGTATAGATGTCGGCGCAGTCGAAGGTGGTAATCCCCGCATCAGCGAATGCGATCATGTCTTCGACAGCGCTGTCGCCATCGATCGCGCCGTGGCCGCCCGCCAGCTGCCAGCCGCCGCGAATGACGCGGGAGATTTCGTAACCGGGGGCGATGGTGATGCGCTGCATGTATTCGACCTATTCGTCGTTCAAGGGAACCGCCGTGGTGGCGGCATGGCTGAAACGGCGGATACCCGTGCGGGTGATCCTCAGCCGTGTCGAGCAATTCGGGTCCGGGCAAGCGATGTCGGCGTCCGTGGTCATCCAGTCGTTGCGATCCGTCGGGCGTTGCTTTGCCGCGAGCAGCGGCAGCACGGAGGAGAGCGAGTAGATCGAGATCCCCTGCCGCTCCGGCAGATGCAGCATCTCGCCCTTGAGCTCGAAATGATCGCCCGGCTTTGCGCCGCAGTAAACCGCGCCGCCTTCGGGGATGATCACGTCGACCCTCAGATCAAACAGGTCGAAGCCGTCGTCGATGGGTTCAGGCATGGTGGTCTCCCGATGCATTGCCGTCGGGTTCGGCATCCAGCCGCCCGCGGATGAGATCGAAGGAGCGGCTGATGTCGTTGGAAAGCGATTGCATCGCGGCCTCGGCATCGCGCTTTTCCAGCGCATCGATCAGCGCCCAATGATGATTGGTGGCGGCAAGTCCGCCCTGTTCGTCGTGAATATGCGCGGCCTTGCGAATGATCGCGCCTGATTGGAGCCACAGGCTCTCGACGATAGGGATCAGCACCTGCGAGCAAGCCGCATGATAGATGTGGAAATGGAATTGCTGGTTCAGCGCCGAGGTGACATGGCCGATGTCCTTGCCATGCTGCTCGAATGCGAGATCGCAGTCGATATTGATCTGCTTCAGCACGGCAAAATCGTCATCCTTCAGATTGGGCAGCGCCAGCGCCACCATCTGGCCCTCGATCAGGATGCGGGCGCGGGCGAGATCGTCAAGACGTTCGCGGGTGATGAGCGGCACGCGCACCGAGCGATTGGGCAGCGATTCCAGCGCCTGTTCGGACACGAGACGGCCAAGCGCCTCGCGCACCGGCATGGTGCTGGTCTGCAGGCGCTCGGCCAGATCGACGATGCGCAGCACGTCGCCGGCATCGAACATACCGTTGATCAGCGAATTGCGCAGCTGAGCGTAGACGCGGTCCTGCAACGTTTCGCGCCCGACCGGCGACAGCGCTTCGTCACGGTCGTGACCGCCATCGGCCGGCTTCCTCGCACGGGCTCCTGCAGAGGGGGCTCCCATCAAGCCTCCCCCGTGGAACGCCACTTTTTTCGGTTGCTTTTCACCATGGGGTGAAGTTTGATCAAACATCACCAATCAAATCAAGAGACTTCTTTCCTCCATGCCTTTGCCAGTGCCAGACGCCCCACCGAAAGCGGCAGAACCCGCCAAAGCCGTGATCGACGCGCGCGAGCTGGTGAAGTCGTTTCAGGGCAATGTGGCCGTTGGCGGCATGTCGCTGAGGCTCAACAAAGGCGAGTTGATCGGTCTCATCGGCCCGAACGGCGCCGGCAAGACGACGCTGTTCAATCTGATCGCCGGTAGCCTCAAGCCCACATCTGGCGAGATCTGGATCGGCGGCCGCGAGGTCTCGCAGGAAAGTCCGGAGCAGAGAATTGGCCGCGGCGTCGGCCGCACCTTCCAGATCCCGAAGCCGTTTCTCGAGATGACCGTGCTGGAGAATGTGCTCGTCGGCGCGCAGGCGCAGGACGGCGAGCGGCTGTTCGCCAACTTCCTGCGCTTCGGTCATGTCAGGCAGCAGGAACGATTGGCGACCGATAAGGCGCGCGCGCTGCTGGAGTTCGTCACCTTGTCGGGCCTCGAGGGACAACCTGCCAAGGTACTGTCCGGCGGGCAGCGCAAGCTGCTCGAACTCGCACGCATCCTGATGGCCGATCCGCAGGCAATCCTGCTCGACGAGCCGGCGGCGGGCGTCAACCCGGCGCTGTTGGAAACGATCATGGAGCGCGTGCTGGAGCTCAATGCGCAGGGCAAGTCGATCCTGCTGATCGAACACAATATGGATATGGTGTCGCGGCTCTGCTCGCGCGTCGTCGCCATGGCGCTCGGCAAGCCGCTGGCCGAGGGCACGCCTGCCGCCGTCGCCTCAAATCCGGATGTCATCGAAGCCTACCTCGGAGCGGCGGCATGACCGCGCCGGCGCTTGAAACCCGCGCGCTGGTCGCCGGGTACGAACCCGACCTGCCGATCGTGCGCGGCGTTGATCTCTCGGTGGCGCCCGGAGAGCTGTTGGTCCTGCTCGGGCCGAACGGGGCCGGGAAGTCGACCTTCGTCAAGGCGATCGCCGGCGTGGTGCCGATACACTCGGGAAGCGTCCTGCTCGACGCGCGGGAGATCACCCGCGTCGCGTCCCACCGCAAGATCGCCGAAGGCCTCGCCTTTGTGCCGCAGACGGAAAACATCTTCGCGACGCTGACCATCCACGAAAACCTGCAGCTTGCCGCAGCCGTCCTGCCGAAGGCGCAGCGGTCAGACAGGATCGCCGCGCTCTACCGTCGCTTTCCCGATCTCGCCAGCAAGCCCTCGCGCTTGGCCGGCGCGCTATCGGGCGGGCAGCGGCAGATGCTGGCCGTCGCCCGTGCGCTGATCGTCGATCCCTCCGTGCTCATCCTTGACGAACCCTCTGCCGGCCTGTCGCCGAAAATCGTCGGCGAGGTGTTTTCGATGTTGAAGGAGATCAACGCCGGCGGCGTCACGGTCATTCTCGTCGAGCAGAACGTCAAGGCGGCGCTCGCGATCGCCAGCCGCGCCGTCATCCTTGTCGAAGGCCGGATCAGGCACGAAGGCGAGGCCTCTTCACTGCTCGGCGATCCGCTGATCGCCAAGCTCTATCTCGGCACCAACAAGCAGGCGTCGGAGGCACCATGAACCCGCAATTTCTCATGGACGGCCTCGTCGCCGGCGCGATGATCGGCCTTGGCGCCATCGGCGTCACGCTCACCTATTCGATCCTGCGCTTCGCCAATTTTGCGCATGGCGAGATGCTTTCCTGGGGCGCCTATCTGGCGCTCGCCGTCAGCGGCGGCCTCGGGTTCTTGTCCACGTCGCTGACCAAACCGATCGGCCCATTCTCCTTCGGCTGGTCGCTGCCGCTCGCAGCCGCCCTCGCGATCCTGCTCACCGGCTTGCTTGCGCTCGCCGTGGATGCGGTGCTGTTCGGACGCCTGCGGGCGCGCGGCGGCGCAATCATCATCCTCGTCATGGCGAGCTTCGGCGCCTCGCTTGCGCTGCGCAGCCTGCTCGAATTCATCTTCACCTCGAAGCCCGCCTATTACACCAAATCTCTGCAGATCGCCGTGAAGATCGGTGGCGGCCTGCGTGCAACGCCCGACCAGCTCCTGTCACTCGGCCTGTCCTTAGTCGCGGTCATCGCCATCCATTTGCTGATGACCCGCACAGATGTCGGTCGCTCGATGCGTGCCGTCAGCGAGAATCCCGCTCTGGCGGGCATTGCCGGCGTCGACGTGCGCCGTGTGATCCGCGTCGTCTGGTTCGTCGGCGCTGCCCTCGCCTGCATCGCCGGCATCATGACCGGGCTCCTCGTCCAAATCCGCCCCTATCTCGGACACGACCTGCTGCTGCCGCTGTTTGCAGCTGCGATCCTCGGCGGGATTGGCAGCGTTCCTGGCGCGATGATCGCTGGATTGATCGTCGGCCTGTCGGAAGCGGCAGCCGTGCAGATCGTTGGCGCCGAGTGGCGAGCGGCGGTCTCCTTCGTAATCCTTGTGGCGGTCTTGCTTTTTCGCCCGCGCGGCTTGTTCGGGAGAACGGCATGAGCCTTGATCTGATCGCTTACGTCGCCTTCTTCCTCACGATGGCGCTCACCTATGCCATCATGTGCCTCGGGCTCAATGTGCAGTGGGGCCAGACCGGCCTCTTCAACGTCGGCATCGCCGCCTTCGTCGCGATCGGCGCTTACGTATCCGCACTTTTGACGACGCCGGATACGCCCGGCCGCTTCGGCGGTTTCGACATGCCGATCGCCATCGGCTGGCTCGGCGGCGCGCTGTTCGCGGGCCTCGCCGCCTGGCTGGTAGGCGCGCTGACCATTCGGCTGCGATCCGACTATCTCGCCATCGCCACCTTCGGCGTTGCGGTCACGGTACAGCTCTGCGTGCTCAACCTGCAGCCGCTGACCGGCGGCGCCTTCGGCATCGGCTTCATTCCACGCCCCTTCGGCAGCCTTGCCGCCGATCCGCTGGCATTTTCCCTTTCAAATCTCGCGCTGATGGCGGCAGTGGTACTGGCGCTTTATCTGGCACTCCAGCATCTCGCAAAGAGCCCCTGGGGCCGCGTGCTGCGCGCGATCCGCGAGGATGAGAGCGCGGCGCAGGCGCTCGGCAAGCGGCCGATCCGCTTTCGCCTCCAGGCCTTCACCATCGGCGGCGCCATCATGGGGCTGGCAGGCGCCGCGCAAGGACATTTCATCGGCTTCATCGCGCCCGACAACTATTTGCCGATCCTGACCTTCCAGGTCTGGGCGATGCTGATCGTCGGCGGCTCCGGCAACAATCGCGGCGCCATTCTCGGCGCGGTGCTGGTCTGGGGTCTGTGGGCGCTTTCGGCCGCCGCCGTCTCCGCCTTCGTGCCGCCCGAACAGCAGGCCCGTGCGGCATCGCTGCAGATCGTCATGATCGGCGTCGGGCTCTGCCTCATCCTGCTCCTGCGCCCCCGCGGCATTCTCGGCGCTTCCAGCGCGCTGGCCTCGCTGACGGGCAAGCGCAAACAGACATCCAGGGAATAGAAACATGTCCACCACGCCCCCACGCATAGCGCTCACCAAGGATCTCTCCATCAGCCGCATCGTCTGCGGTCTCTGGCAGGTGGCCGACATCGAGAAGAACGGCACGGTGATCGATCCCGACAAGGGCGCCGATGTGCTGCAGGCCTATGCGCGTGGCGGCTTCGACACGTTCGACATGGCCGATCACTATGGCTCGGCGGAACTGATCACGGGGCGACTGCTCTCGCGCTATCAGAATGGCCAGCGGCCCGTCGCCTTCACCAAATGGTGCCCGGAGCCGGGACCGATGACGGCTGATGTCGTGCGCCGCGGCGTCGAGGAGCGGTTGACGCGGCTTGGTGTCGACAAAGTGGATCTTTTGCAATTCCACTGGTGGAGCTTCGAGCATCCGGCGTGGCTCGACGCCCTGCACGAGATGCAGCGCCTGCGCGAGGAAGGCCTGATCGGCGCGCTCGGCCTCACCAACTTCGACGCCGGGCATCTGGCGCTGGCGATTGCCGATGGCATCGAAATCGCCAGCAATCAGGTCTCGTTCTCGCTGGTCGACCGTCGCGCCGCGGGTGCGCTCTCGAAGCTCTGCGCCGAAAGCGGCGTCAAGCTTCTCGCCTATGGGACGCTGTGCGGCGGCTTCCTCTCCGAGAAGTGGCTGGGCCAGCCCGAGCCGGCATCGATCGCCGATTGGAGCCGCTCGAAATACAAGCGCTTCATCGACACCGCCGGCGGCTGGGAAGCCTTTCAGGGCATTCTCAGCGCCGCCGCAACCATCGCGACCAAGCATGGCGTCTCGATCTCCAACGTCGCGAGCCGCTGGGTTCTAGAACACGACGCCGTCGCTGCCACAATCGTCGGCGCGCGCATCGGCGAAAACGAGCATCGCGGCGACAATCTCAACGTCTTCTCCTTCGCCCTCGACGAAGAGGATCACGCCGCACTGAACACCGCCTTCGCCAAGACGCAGCCCATTCCCGGCGACTGCGGCGACGAGTATCGCAAGCCGCCATTCCTAACCGCCTCCGGCGATCTCAGCCACCATCTGGATGCCATTCCATCCGTCTACACGGCTCAGCCCGTGCCCGGTCGTCCGGGCCGTTCGCGTGTCTCGTCCGGCAGCATCTGGGAGCCGATCGCCGGCTATAGCCGCGCCGTCAGGGTAGGAGACCGTATCCTCGTTTCCGGCACGACCGCGACGCATGGCACGAACCGCTGCGTGGCATCGGGCGACGCCGGCGCGCAGGCGACCTACATACTCGACAAGATCGCGGCTTCGATATCGGCGCTCGGCGGCAAGATGGAAGACGTCGTCAGGACGCGCATCTATCTGCGTGATGCCAGTCAGTGGGAGCCGGTGTCTCGCGCGCATGGACGGGCTTTCGCTGATGTTTTGCCGGCCAACACGCTGATCGAGGCCGGCAATCTGGTCGGCGAATACGAGGTCGAGATCGAGGCGGAAGCGATCTGCGATTGATGGCGTCGCGCGCTCCGGCGTGACCTTGTCATAAAAGCGCTGCCCACGAGGGGCAGCGACAGCTGTCGTGAACGCGCTAGCTCACATCTTCAGTCGTGCCGCGACAGGAACGCCGAGACGGTGGCGAGGCAGAGTTCCTTCTCCTCGACATGCGGCATGTGACTCGACCGTTCGAAGAGCACCCACTCGCAGCCGGGAACGCTATCAAGATAGGGCTTGACGACGAGCGGCGTCGCTTCATCGTACTTGCCTGAAATCAGCAACGTCGGCGCTTCGATCCGGCTCAACCGGTCCTCGATCGTCCAGTCTTTCATCGTGCCGATAACGTGGAATTCAGTCGGGCCGTTCATATTGCGGTAGACGGTGTTGTCCTCGTCCATGATCGCGAAGGTCCGCGCGACTTCGGCGGGCCATGGCGAGACACGGCAGACATGGCGGTCGTAGAAGACCCTTGATGCTGTGACGTATTCAGGATCGGTCAGCGTTCCTGCCTGCTCGTGCTTCAAGAGCGTGTCCTGCACCTCTGTGGGCAACTCCTCGCGCAGGCGATTGGCCTCGGAAACCCAGGTGTGCATGTTGGCCGGAGAGTTGGCGATCACCAGAGCCTTCAGGCCCTTCGGCTTGCGAACGGCATGTTCGGCACCCAGCATGCCACCCCAGGACTGGCCGAGGAAAGCGTAGCGATCGGCAATGCCGATATGAGTGAGCAGCGCATCGAGTTCCTCAAGGAACAGTGCCGGCGTCCAGAAATCCGGACCCTTTTCCGGCAGGCGCGTCGAATTGCCGTTTCCGAGCTGGTCGTAGTGGATGACGGCGCGGCCATCGAGCGCGGCAATACCCTTGAAGGAATCGACATAATCATGGGTGCAGCCAGGCCCGCCATGGGCCACGACCAGCGGCAGCTTGCCGCTGTCGAGTGAACCGGTGATGCGATACCAGGTGCGGTAATCGCGAAACGGCAGGTAGTCTTCCTTCGACGTGACGGGGGTCACTGATAGCTCCATCTTTGGGTATTCGATGGAAAACCATAACGTGGCTGCTGAAACGGCGGCAGCTATCACAAGTTATAGGATGGCCGGTCTTCGAGCAGCCGGTAGTGCGTGGCGCGGACCACGGCCTGCGTGCGGTTCTTGGCGCCGAGTTTCTTGGCGGCGGCATTGAGGTGCATGACGACAGTTGGCACCGAGCGCTCGATGATGCGGGCGATCTCCTTGGCTGAAAGCCCCTCCGCCGAGTAACGCAGGCACTCGCGCTCCCGCTCGGTCAATCGCGCCTTGCCGGCGCTGCAGGCGTCCGCGTCAAACAGCGGAAAGGCCGCCTCGTGGAAGACGTGGGCCAGTAGGTTGAAATCGGCGATATAGCGCAAAGCCTGCTTCTGGAAGCCCTTCTCGCGACCGTAGCGAATGCCGGTGACGGTCGCGTAGTCGCCGCGCGGCATGTGGATCGGCACCGTCACGCCCGTCGACATGTCTCGCTCGCTGAGATAGCGCGCCACCGGCTCGGTATTTTCGCCCATGAAGCGGTTGATCAGCGTTTCGGCGTTGGCATCGTAACTCCAGTAGAACGGCGTCGACGTGCGCAGCGCCACCTGCTGAACCGGATCGATCCGGAAATAACCGCGATTGAACCAATAGTCGTGCATGTCGTCGGAAATGTTGCGCAGCTTCAAGAGCGAGGGGATCATGATCTCGCCGTCCAGATCGTAGGGGATCGGCGTGTAGTCATAGATCAACGCCTCGAAGCCGAGTGTCTTCATTTCCTCGAAGACTTGATCGATACGCCCATCCAAAGTCTGGTGATCGGTGAATTGTGTTTTGATCGCGCGGATATCATCAAGCATGGCCTGCTCCCGGTGAGCGAAGCGCCACCTATCACTTCTTATAGCTGGCGCGAAACGCTGTTTGGGATAAAAATTTAGCCTTGCCCAATTAATGAGCAAGAAGAATCTTTTGCCGGAGACATCAATGTGGCGTGAAATCGAGCCGGACCAGCGATACGACATCGAGGTCGATGGCTTCAAGGTTGTCGCCTATAGCTTCGGAAGCGGCAGCGAAACGGTCCTCTGCCTGAATGGCGGACCCGGCCTCCCCTGCGATTATCTGCGTGAAGCGCACTCCTGTCTGATCGACAAGGGTTACCGCGTCGTCGCCTTCGACCAGCTGGGAACCGGCGCGTCTGACCGGCCGGATGACGCAGCACTCTGGACCATCGGACGCTACGTCGAGGAGACGGAAACCGTGCGCAAGGCGCTCGGTCTCGGCAAGGTGCATATGCTCGGCCATTCCTGGGGCGGCTGGCTGGCGATCGACTACGCGCTCACCTACCCCAAGAACCTGCAGACGCTGATCCTCGAGGATACCGTCGCAGACATGCCGCATCTCATTCTGGAGCTTGAACGGCTGCGCGCAGCACTCGGTCCCGAGACGGTGGCAATGTTGCAGAAGCACGAGGCGCAGGGCACATACGACCACCCGGAATACCAGGCCGCCGTAACCATTCTCAACTATCGCCACGTCTGTCGCCTGCCGGAATGGCCAGCCCCGGTCCGCCGCTCGCTCGACGATTGGAACATGGGACCCTACGGCACGATGCAGGGACCGAACGAGTTTCTCTATATCGGCAACCTCAAAGACTGGAACCGCATCCCAGACCTGCCTCGCGTTACCGTCCCCACGCTGATCACCACCGGCGAGCATGACGAACTGACGCCGGCCTGCGCGCTGCGCATGAAGCTTGCGCTGCCGAACGCCGAGCTGAAAGTCTTCGCAAACGCCAGCCACATGCCCTTTTACGAGAACCCCGGCGATTATTACCCGGCCCTGCTGGACTTTCTATCGCGGCACAAGGCAAGCTGATGCATAGAAAGCCAACAAGCATCATGCGGATGGAAAGGGGCGATCGCCACAATGCATCGCTATAGATTTGTTCTCACGCGTCCGCTGCAGTTTCTGCCCGTCATTTTCGGCATCAGCGTCATCACCTTCATTCTGGTCCGGCTGATCCCCGGCGACCCCGCGCGCAACATTCTTGGAACTCGCGCAACGCCTGCGGCGATTGCCAATATCCGGGCGCAATATGGCCTCGATGAACCGATGTGGCTGCAGTATTTCTACTTCCTGCGCAATCTCGCCAATGGCGAGATGGGAAAATCCATTCTTTACAAGATCGACGTGCTGAAGCTGATCCTGACGCGCATCGAACCCACCGTCGCGCTGGTGCTCGCAAGCGTGATCCTTTCCGTGCTGATTGCCGTACCTATGGCCGCCGTCGCGGCGCGCAATCGAGGCGGTGCGGCAGACCATGCGGTACGGGTGATTTCCACCTTCGGCATCGGCTTCCCGCCGTTCTGGCTCGGTTTGATGCTGATCATCGTCTTCAGCGTGCAACTCGGCATCTTCCCCGTCTCCGGATACGGCGCCACGCTCAGTGAAAAGCTCGCTCACCTAGTGCTTCCCAGCCTGACGATCGCACTGTCGCTTTCCACCGTCCTGACGCGCAGCCTGCGGGCCGCGATGATCGAGGGGCTGAAATCGGATGTCGCAACGGCGGCGCGCGCGCGTGGCATGCCTGAGGGCATCGTCTTCTGGAAGCACGTCCTGCCGAACTCGCTGGTACCAACCATCAACCTTTTGGCAGTCAATATCGGTTGGCTGATCGGCGGCACCGTTGTCGTGGAAAGCGTCTTCGCTTTGCCTGGCATGGGACAGCTTCTGGTGCGCGCCATCTTCTCGCGCGACTACATGGTCGTGCAGGGCGTGGCCATGGTGTTTGCCTGCGCCACCGTTCTCATCAATTTCATCGCCGACATCGTCACCGTCACCGTCGATCCCAGGGTGACGCTATGAGTGCCATCATATCTTCTCCCCCATCCTTCAGCTGGCGGAAATTCATCGGCAAGCGCCCGGCGCTTTGCGTCGGCGCCGGCATCCTGCTGGTCTTTCTGATCCTTGCCATCGGCGCGCCGCTGATCGCGCCCTATGATCCGATCTTCCAGAACGCAGATGTCCGCCTGCAGGCGCCGTCGCTGCTGCATCCCTTCGGCACCGACAATTTCGGCCGCGATATCCTCTCGCGAGTCATCTGGGGAACCCGGATCGACTTGCAGATCGCCATTATCGGCGTGGTCTTCCCCTTCGTCATCGGCACGACGGTCGGCACCATCGCCGGCTTTTTCGGCGGCATTGTCGATGCGCTGTTCATGCGGCTCGTCGACATCATCCTGGCCTTTCCATTCCTGGTGCTGATGCTGTCTATCATCGCGATCCTCGGACCGGGGCTCAGCAGCTTCTACATCGCCATGGCACTGGTCGGCTGGGTCTCTTATGCGCGGCTCATCCGCGCGCAGATGCTGGTGCTGAAGAAGAGCGACTACGCGGTGGCCGCCGTCAGCCTCGGTTTCAGCCGCTTCCGCATCATGTTCCGCCATCTTCTGCCGAACGCCATTGCCGGCTCGATCGTGTTCTCGATGTCCGATGCCGTGCTCGTGCTCCTGAGCGGCGCCGCGGTCAGCTATCTCGGACTTGGCGTTCAGCCGCCGATCGCCGAATGGGGTGTGATGGTGGCCGAGGGCCAGAGCTTCATCACCACGGCGTGGTGGATCACGCTCTTCCCGGGCCTGTCGATCGTCGTCTTCGCTTTCGGTTTCAGCATGCTCGGCGATGCGCTCGGCGAAATTCTCGGGGTCCACGAATGAGCGCTCCCCTTCTTTCCGTTCGCGACCYGACGGTCAAAGCCCATGGCGACGAGACCGTTCGCACGTTGATCGACGGCGTGTCGCTCGATCTCGGTCAGGGTGAAATCCTCGGGCTCGTCGGTGAAAGCGGCTCCGGCAAGAGCCTGTTCTGCCGCTCGCTGATACGGCTGCTGCCCTCTTCCATCTTGAAGATCGATGGGGGGCAGGTGCTGCTAGAGGGCCGCGATCTGACCGGGATCAGCGATGCGGATATGCTTGCCGTACGCGGCGGCGAGATCGGCATGGTCTTCCAGAACCCGACAAGCCATCTCGACCCCGTCATGCGGATCGGCGATCAGATCACCGAAGGCATCCGCTATCATCAGGGGCTCAATGCTCAGGATGCGCGCGCTACCGCGATCGAAATCCTGCAGCAGGTCGGCTTTCCCGATCCGGTCAGACAGTATGACAGCTATCCGCACGAGTTTTCCGGCGGCATGCGACAGCGTGCAATGATCGGCGTGGCCCTGTCGTGCAATCCCAAGATCCTGATTGCCGACGAGCCGACCACCGCTCTCGACGTGACCATCCAGGCGCAGATCCTGCGGCTGCTCATGGATATCCGCGACAAGCGCGGCCTGTCGATTATCCTGATTACCCACGACCTCGGTATCGTCGCCCAGACCTGCGATCGCATCGCCGTTCTGCGCGGCGGCCAGCTTCTGGAACAGGGACCGAAGCGGGCGATCCTGACGCATCCGCAGCACCCCTACACGGTGAGCCTGATCGCCAGCCACCCATCGATGCCCGAGGAGGCAGCGGCACCACCGGCGGCAACCGAGCCGGCAAGACATGCGGTCCCGCCGCTCTTGGAAATCGACGACCTGCATGTCCGCTTCAATACTGGCGGCAGCCTATTCAAGGGCAGTGCAAAGACGGTCAGCGCGGTGGCGGGTGTCAGCCTGCGGGTCATGCCTGGTGAAAGCGTCGGCATCGTCGGCGAATCCGGCAGCGGCAAGAGTACGCTGGCGCGCGCCATCCTCGGCCTGACGCCGCTGTCGTCAGGACATGTCACCTTCGACGGCATCGATCTCGCGCAGCAGAGGATGGCGGGCTTAGCGAGAATTCGCCGCGAGGCCGCGATGGTGTTTCAGGACCCGTTCAACGCACTAAACCCGCGCATGACGATCGGGCAGACGCTGTCGGAGGTCCTGAAAGTCCAGGGCAAGGTCGCCTCTTCGTCCATTCCCGAACGTATAAACGAACTGCTCGACCTCGTCGGCCTTGAGCGAGAATTCGCCGGCCGCAAGCCGCGCAGCATGAGCGGCGGTCAGTGCCAGCGCGCCGGTATCGCGCGCGCGCTGGCCGTCGACCCGAAGATGATCATCGCCGATGAGTGCGTGGCTGCTCTCGACGTCACCATTCAGGCGCAGATCGTTGAGCTGTTCCAGGAGCTGAAAGCGAAGATGCAGCTGACGCTGCTCTTCATCGCGCATGACCTCGCCATCGTCCGCAATCTCTGTGAACGCGTCGTGGTCATGTATCGCGGCGAGATCGTCGAGGAGGGGCGTTCGGCCGACGTCTTCGCGCGACCGCAGCATCCCTATACCGCGGCACTGATCGCCGCCATTCCCGACATCGACCCCGACAAGCGCCTCCTCGGCGACGCCTCCGCCGCCGAGCGCGAGAACTACTTCATACCGCCGCAACCGAAGAAACATTCGCGATAACAACAAGGGAACACAGAGATGAAAAACAGATGGAAAACCGTAGGCCTCGCAGCCATCATGGCCGGCCTGACACTGAGCGCCAGCTATGCGGAAGCAGCCGGTGTGCTGACGATCGGGCGCCGCGAGGATTCGACGACGTTCGATCCCATCAAGACGGCGCAGAACATCGACAACTGGGTCTTCTCCAACGTCTATGACGTCCTCGTGCGCGTCGACAAGACCGGCACCAAACTGGAGCCCGGTCTAGCCGAGAGCTGGACGACCTCCGACGACGGCCTCACCTACACCTTCAAGCTCCGTGACGCGAAGTTTTCCGACGGCTCGCCGCTGACCGCCGAGGACGCGGCCTTTAGCCTGCTCCGCATCCGCGACGATGCCGCTTCGCTGTGGGGCGATTCCTACAAGGTCATCGATACGGCCGTTGCCACCGACGCACATACGCTGACGATAAAGCTGAAGAACCCCTCCGCGCCCTTCCTGTCAACACTGGCCCTGCCGAACGCGTCCGTCATCTCCAAGAAGGGAATGGAAACGCTGGGGCCGGACGCCTACGCTGAAAAGCCGATCGCTTCAGGCGCTTTCACCGTCGAGGAATGGCGCCGCGGCGACCGCGTTATCCTGAAGAAGAACCCCAACTTCTGGGAAGCAGACCGCGTCAAGCTCGATGGCGTCGAGTGGGTTTCCGTTCCCGACGACAATACGCGCATGCTGAACGTCCAAGCCGGCCAGCTCGACACGGCAATCTTCGTGCCCTTCTCGCGCGTCGAGGAGATGAAGAAGGACCCGAACCTCAACGTCGATATCGACGCCTCGACCCGCGAAGACCACCTGCTGATCAACCACGCGCATGGTGCGCTTGGAAAGAAGGAAGTGCGTCAGGCGCTCGACATGGCGATCGACAAGAAGGCGATCGTCGACGCCGTCACCTTCGGTCAGGGCACGGTTGCCAACTCCTACATTCCGAAGGGCGCGCTCTATCATTACGCTGACAACCTGCAGCGGCCCTACGATCCGGCCAAGGCAAAGGAAATGCTGGCGGCCGCCGGCGAGCCAAGCCTGACGCTCAACTACCTCGTGCGCGCAGGCGATGAAGTCGACGAACAGATCGCTGTTCTCCTGCAGCAGCAGCTACAGAAGGCAGGCATCACCGCCAACCTACAGAAGGTCGATGCCAGCCAGGAATGGGACATGACCGTTGCCGGCGACTACGACATTTCGGTCAACTACTGGACCAACGACATTCTCGACCCGGACCAGAAGACCACCTTCGTGCTTGGCCATGACAGCAACAACAATTACATGACCAACTACAAGAGTGATGCGGTAAAGGACCTAGTCGCCAAGGCGCGCCTGGAGCTCGATCCGAAGAAGCGCGAAGCGATGTATGTCGATATCCAGAAGATGGCCAAGGAAGATGTCAACTGGATCGACCTCTACTACAGCCCGTACATCAACGTCTCGCGCAAGAACATCGAGAATTTCTACCAGAACCCGCTTGGCCGCTTCTTCCTCGAAGACACGGTCAAGAACTGAGATCGGTGGAGCTTAGCTCTTAAAGAATGACGGCCGCTGTAGGTTCCTGCAGCAGCCGTTCGGTGTCTGGAGTTACGCCGCCGAACCCAGTGCGGGGCGAACAAGACGATCGCCCTTATCCGGCGCCGGCGGCTCGGCCGCGTTCAAATAGAATCTCGCAGGCGCCGTCAGCGAGAACCAGAGGCAGGCTCCCAGCATGAAATAGGCGCTCGTGATATCGTCGACCGGCTTTGCGAGCGGCAGAACCAGCGCGCCAACGAGCACCGCGAGCCTAAGAGCCCACTCGTTCTCGCGCTTCTTCAAGGCGGTGGCGCGCAGGGCCTTGTAGTCTTTCAAATCATAATCGGCCGATGCCGCGCTTGCCTTGTAGAGCTTCAGCGCGGATGGCAGCGCGAGCATGACGAGCGCAGCCTCGCTCAGCCACAGCGCTTCGCCCGCCAAGCACTGCATGGCCGCGATGAGCAGAAACGCGATGGAGAGCAGGTTCCAGACCGGTTCGAGAAGATCAGGTCGCTGGCCTGTGCGGCCGTGCCAGAGTTTCATGACCGTTGCTGCGCCGTGCAGCAGCGGTTCATCAATATAACGATTTATCCAATTCATGCGCTCGCCCAAGACGCGTTGCCGACGCTTTCTCATCAGCAAAAGAATGGGTCGGCATCATGGCGCTGGCATCATGTTTGCGACGATTGCACAAGATTCAACGCGCGCGATGCCGGCAGGCATCACGTGCGTCGAAGATCCAATCCGCCCGGATCAACCGGTTAGCGGCAACGTGCCTCGTAGGTGCGGCCATAGCGGTCGCGATAGACGCAGTAGCCGCGACGTTCCTGCGATTGGCCGATCAAGGCACCCACCGCACCACCGGCGACAGCACCGACGGCCGCGCCGCCCCAGCTGTTGGTTGCCACGCCACCGATGACAGCGCCGGTCCCCGCACCAATCGCCGTGCCTTGTTCGGTCGCGGTGCACGACGCAAGACTGCCTGCCACTGCGGTTACCAACAGAATAGCTCTGATCATTATTTCACTCCTCGGCTCATCCTCTACCGTGAAGTAAACAATTGACGTGGCTTTTCGTTCCACGATCGTTTTCTCGCCACGCACGACAGCCCGGCACGACCCCGGAAATACGGTACACGATGACGGAACAAGTCACCCCTTCAAGCGTTACGGCCACGTCAAATACCAAGCGGGGCGCCGGACAGCAGAATGACAGAATTCCAACCCATCGCCGATCGACTGAAGGCGTCTAAGGCAACCGAGTTCCTGAAACGCGCAACCCGCAAAACAGAAGCTTCTCTTCCCGCTTTGCCGGGCGGCATCATTCGGCAGCGACGCAACGCTTGGCAGGTCGGCAAGGTAGAGAAGGCCGCTTTCCTGATCGATGGCGCCGCCTATTTTCTGGCGCTTGACCAGGCGCTTCGCAAGGCCGTTCATACGATCTGGATCGTCGGCTGGGACTTCAACCCGGATATCAGGCTCAGACCCCATCAAAGCTCCGAAACGCTTGGTGAGCTTCTCCTGTCGCTCGCCGATGAGAAGCCGGATCTGCGCATCCGCATACTGGTATGGGGCATGGGGCCGATCTACTCCGGTAAATCGCTGCGTCTCTTCCGCGAGAGCGAATTCTCCGCCCACCCGCAGATCAGCATGCGCTTCGATCTGCGCCACCCGATCCGCGGCTGCCATCACCAGAAGCTCGTCTCGATCGACGACAATCTGGCTTTCCTCGGCGGTATCGACTTGACCGCCAGACGATGGGACGAGCCGGATCACAAGATGACCAGCACGCTGCGGAAATCGCCGGATGGTACGCCTTATGATCCCGTGCACGACTTGCAGTCGATGGTATCCGGCCACGCGGCCCAGCTGATCGGCGATGTCGCCCGCAGGCGATGGAAGCGTGCCACGGGCGAGCGCCCGGCGCCGGCGCCAGCAGGCGGCGCCTCATGGCCGGCAAGCGTCAGCGCCGACCTTGCGGACGCAACCGCCGCGATCGCGCTGACGGAGCCCGGACTGATCGGCAAGCGCGGCCACTACGAAGCCTTTCGCCTGACACGCGATGCAATCAAGGCCGCGCGCAGGCTGATTTACATCGAGACCCAGTATCTCGCGTCTTTCGGCGTCGCCCGCACCATTGCCAAGCGATTGAAGGAGAGCGACGGCCCGGAGATCACCGTTCTCGTCACCAAGAGTTCGCACGGTTTTCTCGAAAAACTAACGATGGGCAACAACCGCGACAGACTGATCCGCCGGCTGAAGCGCATCGACCAATATGACCGGCTGCGGGTCATGTATGCCGTGGTGCCCGACAAGCAGGGCGGCGAGAAGGAGCTGGTCATCCACTCCAAGCTGCTGATCGTCGACGACCATTTCATTCGCATCGGCTCATCCAACCTGAACAACCGCTCCGAGGGGCTGGATACGGAATGCGATCTGGCGATCGAAGCCTCGACCAATGCGCATCGCTTGGCTATTTCGACCTTGCGCTATCGGCTGTTGGCGGAACATCTGGAGACGACCCCGGAGACGGTGCGCGAGACCGAACGCAGCCTGCGGTCGCTCAATAGCGCGGTGGACGCGCTGAATGTTGGCAAGCGTGGGCTTCGGCACTTCGCGATCGATGTCTCGAAAGGCGAGACGTCGCCGCTGACAGGCACCACGCTCGTCGACCCGCGACGTCCCTACTGGCCGCTACAGAAGCTGCGCCTGCGCGTCGGACGGCTGGCCGCCGCGATCTTCTGATACTATCTTGCCGCGCTTGCGCAGCACCACCTCGCTGATCGCGAAGAGGGGAATACCGATCAACAGCGGCACGATGAAATAGATCACTCTGAAGGCCACTAGCGCGCCGATCGACGCTGCACCCGGCAGGACATGGCTGACGGTTGCTTCGAGTACACCGAGGCCACCCGGCACATGGGTGAGAAGGATGGCGATGTTGGCAAGCACGAAGGCTGTCGCCGTCTGCACGAAGCTGGCATCGCCCTGCGCCGTCAGCATCTGGTGAAGGCAAGCGGCGACAAAGACGAAGTTCAGCGTGCCGATGACGACCTGACCGATCGCAAGCTGGAGACGCGGCATCTCGAAGCTCCACTTCCACAGGCGCAACGGCGCACGAACAGTCGCGGCGAGAAGGACATAGGCGGCTGGGAGGGCAAGGCAGGCCAGGGCCAGCATGAACAGACCATCGGCGCTCATGGCGAGCAAGTTTGCCGCATCGCTTGGATTGATCAGGAGCGCCAGCCCCGCAAGGACCGACAGCCCGATGCCCACGGTGACGCCGCAAAACAGGATGACCTTCGCCACTTCCTCGGCACTCAGGCCCCAACGCGCATAATAGCGATAGCGAACCGCGCCGCTGCTCAAGGCGGCGACGCCGAGATTGTGGCCGATGGAAAGACCGGTGAAGGAGGCAATCGCCGCCTTCGGATAGCTCAACGGCTTTCCCGCGTACCGCAGCCCCATCCAATCGAAGCCCGTCAGGCACAGGTACGAGAGTGTTGCGAAGCCCAGGCCGTACAACAGCCGTGAGACGGGGATGGCGGCGATTGACCGCGTGATCTCATCGATCGAATAGCGACTGAAGACCTTATAGAGGAGATAAGCCGCGAGAAGCAGTCCGAGAACCAGGGTTGCATTGATGAGGACACGCTTCGCCGACATGAAGATTCCATTCCGATTGATCTTTCAGTAATGGAACGAAACAGGATGAAATCGGGTTCCCTGTCGATGAGCGCATCGACAGACACTTCGCACCGAAATGAAGACCGGGAACTGAGAATCCTCACCTACAATGTGCACAGCTGCATCGGCACTGACCGGCTGCTCGACCCTGGCAGGGTCGCCGACGTGATCGCGCAATCGGGTGCCGACATCATCGCGCTTCAAGAGCTCGATGTCGGCCGCAAGCGAACCGGCGGCATCGACCAGGCGCATATGATCGCAACCCTTTTGAAGATGGAGGCCCATTTTCACCCGGCTCTTAATGTGCAGGAAGAAAAGTACGGCGATGCCATACTGACCGCCCTGCCGACACGGCTGATGAAGGCCGGCCCCCTGCCCTCGGTCGGCGAGACGCGGGGGGCGATCTGGACACAGGTGGATGCAGGTGGACGAAAGCTCAACGTGCTGAACACCCATCTCGGCCTGCGCAACATCGACCGTATAAAGCAGGTGCGGACGCTGCTCTCGGACGAGTGGATCGGGAGCCCGGATTTTCACGCGGCACCGTGCGTTATCTGCGGCGACCTCAATGCACGAGCGTCATCGCCGGCCTACACGATGTTGGCCGGCCAGTTTCGCGACGCTCAGCTGAACATGGCGGAACGCCCGAGGCCGACTTTTCCGTCCCGCTTTCCACTGCTGCGGATCGATCACGTGTTTCTATCGCACGACCTCAAAGTCAGCGCCGCCAGTGTAATCTCCACGCCGCTGGCAAAGCGCGCCTCCGATCACCGGCCGTTGCTGATCACTCTGAAATTCTAACCGCCTCGAACGTGTCAGGAAATTGCATGGGAACAAAAGGCGCGCTGGCGCTGTTGCTGTGTCGCGACCCCACCAGAGGCGACAGATGCACATACCGACATCGACCTACAGGCTGCAATTTCGAGATGGCATGACCTTCGACACTGCCATCGATTTCATCCCCTGCCTGAAATCACTCGGCATCAGCCATCTTTATGCATCGCCGATCTTCACTGCCACCTCGGGATCGACGCATGGCTACGACGTCACCGATTGCAACGAGATCGATCCCGCGATCGGCGGACGCGAGGGCTTCGAGCGCCTGAGCGCCGCACTGAAAGCCGAGGGCCTCGGCCTGATCCTCGACATCGTGCCGAACCACATGGCGGCCTCGACCGAGAACGCCTGGTGGGCGGATGTTCTGAAATTTGGCGCGGACAGCAAATATGCTGATCATTTCGATATCGATTGGAACCAACGGCTGACGCTGCCGATCCTCGGAAAGAGCTTCGACGACGCACTCGCCGATGGCGAGTTCGAGTTGCAACGCGATCCGCAAACCGGCGATTGGTCGCTCGCCTATTTCGAGACCCGATTGCCGCTCAACCTGGATAGCACCGCGCCATTATCAGGCGACCTGAAAGATCGCTCGCAGATATCGAGCGTTCACGATCAGCAATCCTGGCAGCTGACTTTCTGGCAGGATGCCGCGAAGACGCTCAGCTATCGGCGCTTCTTCGAAGTCACCGGACTGGTTGGGCTGCGTGTCGAGGACGAGCAGGTCTTTGCCGACAGCCATGCGCTGGTGCTCGACTTGGTGCGCGCCGGCCACGTGCAGGGGCTGCGGCTCGATCACATTGACGGGCTCGCCGATCCCTCTGCCTATCTCGACCGCCTGCGTGCGACCGTGGGCCCCGAGATTTATATCGTCGCCGAGAAGATTGTCGGGCATGGAGAGACACTGCCGGCCGACTGGCCGATCGAAGGCACAACCGGATACGAGTTCATCTCGGCGCTCAGCAATCTCTTCATCGATCCCGATGGCATGCGCGAATTTCGCCATGCCTATGCCAATCTCTCGCCGGATGCGGCCGATTTCACCACAGGTCTACGCCAGGCAAAGTTGCTGATGGTCGAGCGCAACTTCGAGGGCGAGACAAATCGGCTTGTGGCGATCGCGCATTCATTTCTGGCCGATCAGGACGAACAGCGGCTTGCATCCGCCATCAAGGAACTCCTCGTCGCGTTTCCCTTCTATCGCACCTATGGCCATGCCGGAAAATTGTCGGACAGCGATCGCCTGCTCATTGAGCAGGCCGTTGGCGATGCCGCTCAGCAAACCGGAGACCGCGATGCGTTGGACGCCGTAGCGATGCTCCTCGATGGCGGCCCTCGCACAGAAGAATTCCAGCGACGCTTCCAGCAGTTGAGTGGCCCGATCATGGCCAAGGCCATGGAAGACACACTGTTTTATCGCCACAACTTGCTTCTTGGCGCCAACGAAGTCGGCGGCGAGCCGGGTCGGCCGGCGGGCGGCGTCGATGCATTTCATGAGTTGATGCAGCAAAGGGCAAAGCAGCAGCCAAACGGCCTGTCGGCCACCTCCACCCACGACACCAAGCGCGGCGAGGACGCCCGCGCCCGCCTTTACGTTCTGAGCGAGGAACCTGATGTATGGCGGCTAGGGGTAGAACGCTGGCGTGACATGAACCGCGGCCACCTGACCGAGTTGCCGGCAGGCCTGACGCCCGACGCCAATGTCGAATGGATGCTCTACCAGGCATTGGCCGGCATATGGCCGGAGGAGTTTCGCGATGGCGCTGCCGGAGCACTGACAGATCGTTTCGTCGCCTATGCCGAGAAGGCAGTGCGCGAGGCAAAGCTTGTGACGGACTGGAATGCGCCGCACGAACAATACGAGACGGCAGTCAAGAGCTATGCGGCCGCGCTCACCGCCTCCGCCAGCCTGACCTTCCACGAGGACTTCGCCGAAACGCTCCGGCCGGTGATGGCCGCAGGCTACCTGAACAGCCTGTCGCAAACGCTGATCAAGCTGACGGCCCCCGGCGTGCCCGATATCTATCAGGGCTCGGAAGCTTGCGACTTCAGCCTCGTCGATCCTGACAACCGGCGCCAGATCGACACGGCGGAACTCGCCCGCCTGCTGGCAACGCGGGACCCGATTTCGGAGCTGACCGTTCCAGCCCTCAAACAGCGCATAATCCAGATTGGCCTCAATCTGCGCAAACGCCTGCCTGCCCTGTTTGCCGAGGGAGATTATGTGCCTTTGTCGGTGACCGGCAGCCGCCGCCGCCATGTCATCGCATACGCTCGGCGGCTGCGCGATACGTTCACCATCACGGTGACCCCGCGCATGATGATGGGGCAGTTGGAGCCTGGAAAGCTCTTTGCCGGCCCCGAATTCTGGGACGACACCGCCATCATCTTGCCCGCGGGGCTACAGGGTTCGATACGTGATCTCCTGACTGAGCGGTCGATCGACACCGCCGCGTCGATCCCCGTGGCGAAGCTCCTGGGAAGGCGACCGGTCGCTTTGCTGCAAGTTGAGTGACCTGTTCAGCGGTATGGATAACTCAACCGTGACAAACCGCCACTCCGTCGGTCGCGAACCTTTCGCCCGCGCCCGCGTTGAGTGCAGCCAATCCCATTTGTCGAAAGGCCTCGCGTGACTGATATGCAATTCGGACCCGTCATTTCCGACAGGGGCGTGGTTTTCCGCCTTTGGGCGCCTCTTCTCGACAGCGTCCGCCTGAAGCTGGAAGACCAGGAACCCCGACCCATGAGCCAACTCGCCGACGGTTGGCACGAGGTGGAGGTCGCCGGCGTCGGCGCGGGCGCGCTTTACCGGTTTGTTCTTCCCGAAGGCCTGCAGGTACCCGATCCGGCCTCACGCTTTCAGCCGCACGATGTGCACGGGTTCAGCGAGGTCGTCGATCTCACGGACCACCACTGGAACGCCGAAACCTGGCCTGGGCGCCCGTGGGAAGAAACCGTCCTCTACGAACTGCACGTCGGCACCTTCACCGAAGAGGGCACCTTCCTCGCGGCAATCGGGCGTCTCGATCATCTCGCGCGGCTAGGCGTGACGGCGATCCAGCTCATGCCTGTTGCCGATTTTCCGGGACGTTACGGCTGGGGCTACGACGGTGTGCTACCCTATGCGCCCGACGGCAGCTATGGCAGGCCCGAGTATCTAATGGCGCTCATCGATGCTGCCCACGAACGCGGAATCTCGGTCTTCCTTGACGTCGTCTACAATCACTTCGGCCCCGACGGCAATTATCTGCCCCTCTATGCGCCGCTGTTCACCGACCGGCACAAGACACCGTGGGGCAAAGGCATCGATTATGATGGTGCGATGGCGCGGCCGATGCGCGAATTTGTCATTCAGAACGCCATCTACTGGATCACCGTCTTCAGGCTCGACGGGCTGCGACTGGATGCCGTTCACGCCATCAATGACGACAGCGAGGAACATCTGCTGCTGGAACTCGCACGGCGCGTGCGCGCCGCCGCTGGCGTTCGCCATGTTCACCTGATTGTCGAGAACGAGGAAAACGACAGCGATCTCCTGAAGCGCATGAGCGATGGCAAAACAGGTCTGTTCACGGCACAATGGAACGACGACATCCACCACACGCTGCACATCGCCGCCACCGGCGAGCGCTTCGGCTATTACGCCGATTACGCTGATAATGGCGAAGCGCTTGCGCGTTCGCTCGCGGAAGGCTTTGTATTTCAGGGCCAGCACATGCCCTATCGCGGCGAAAACCGGGGCAAGAGCACGAGCGAACTGCCGCCTACGGCGTTAGTCTCCTTCATCCAGAACCATGACCAGATCGGCAACCGGGCGATGGGCGACCGGATCATCGCCGCGCAGCCCGTTCACGTCATAAAGTCGATGGCAGCGGTCTATCTGCTCGCGCCGCAAATACCGATGTTGTTCATGGGTGAGGAATGGGGGGCGCGCGACGCATTCCCCTATTTCTGCGACCTCAATGAAGAGCTGAACGAGATGGTGCGAAAAGGGCGCCGCGAGGAGCTCTCGCGACTGCCGGGCTTCGATACGGATGATCTGCTGGACCCGACCGCGCCATCGACGTTCGAGATGGCCAAGCTCGATTGGTCTGCCGTCACCGATCCCCACTGCGCCGACATGCGCGACTTCTACGCCTCGCTGCTTGCGATCCGCCACAAGAAGATCGTCCCGCTTCTGGCAGGGATGCGCCGAGGCGAAATCGTCGCCGGATCGGACTTTACGGCCGTCGCCGCCGATTGGTCGTTGGCGAGCGGCGGCCGGTTGTGCCTGCGGGCGAACCTTGGAGAGGAAACGATTGCGATGGACCCGATGACGGATGGGGCAGAGGCAATCTTCGGCCTTGACGCGTCATCTGGCAGTAACCTGTCGCCGTGGTCTGTCTGCTGGAGCGTAAGCCGCGAGTGACGAACCATTATCAGGCTTTCCATCGGCCGAAGACGCAGCCTTTCAAGGCAAGGATTTCAGCCAACCCAGCACACCGTCCTCTTCCGCATCCATCCATTTCAGCAGTCGCTTGCTTCGTGTCGGCCTCGCGCGCAACAGCTGGCCCAATCTGCCGGCCTTGAACTCGTCGAACACAGCGGGATGAATGTAGGACGAGCGGCACACCGCGCGCGTATTGACGAGCATGGCGGCAATGGCGTCGATCACTTCGTTCATTTGTCGCGCGAGCGCGGCCTCGGTGGCGGCAACCTCCAGGGGTGTGAAGGCAGTGACGGCCGCGCAGGTCGCGCCCCATGTCCGAAACTGGCGGGAGCTGAACTCGGCGCCGGATACATCCCGGATATACTCGTTGACGTCCTGCGACGATATTTGCCGGCGGGTCCCGTCTTCGCAGACATACTGGAACAATTGTTGTCCCGGTAATTCCTGCAGGCTGCGGACAACGCGCGCGATGCGCCTATCCGTGTGCACCAGGTTCCACTCCTTGCCGGATTTTCCCTTGAAGCGGAACTTCACCTTGGAGCCGTCGATCTTGACGTGTCGGCGGCGCAAGGTCGTCAGGCCGAAGGAGCCGTTATCCTCAGCGTATGCCGCATTCCCGATGCGGATGTAGAGATTGTCGAGCATCCAGACGACGGTGGCCAGTGCCTTGTCCATCGTCGGCGCGCGGGCTCGCAAATCGATGTCTACTCGCGCTCGTATGTCAGGCAGGCGCTCACCGAAGTCGAGTAGCTGGTCGAACTTGGCACGTGCCCGCTCCGAATGCCATTCCGGATGATAGCGATACTGCCTCCGCCCTCGCGCATCGATGCCGATCGCCTGCAGATGCGAGAGAGGATCGGGCGATATGCGAACGTCGACATAGGCAGGCGGAATCGCTAATGTATTAAGCCGCAAAATCTCCGCGCTATCCGTGATCCTGCCGCCATCGGGAGCGTAGTAGAGGAAACCATTTTTTCCTGCCTTACGCGTGATACCACTCTCGATATCCGTGGTGTAAACCAGTCGAGACGAGGCCAATGCCGCGTTAGGGAAATCCGGTTGCTTGATCGTCTGGTCCATGGGGCAGTAACCCCGTGATCAGGGATCCAGTTCCCTTCACGACCTGAGCTGTTCAATGAATTGTGCATGGTGCATTTGGTCGATCTGGCGGCCGCTATTTGCATCGCTCAATGGCGCTCGATGCGAGATACAAAGCAACAAAGACGTATCGACGCAGATATTCGAGCAGAATCCGAACAAAACGCTCGCGCTAAGTAATCAAAACGAAGTACAAACCGCTTTTCTGCGTACCACTGATTGCCGTCGTTTCCTGCAGAACGAAAGATGGCACCATGGCCACTCGTCAGGGGATGTGTGGCAGATGATTAAAGTACGCGGTCGTAATAATAGTTATCTCAGTGCGTTCGGCGGGGCCACGACAGTCTATGCCGCGGCCCAAACCTGGAGTACTGGCGCTGCGCCCACCGCTTCAGATGCGACAAGTGCTCAACCGAACACAACGGCCACGGCGTTCCAGGTATCCGCGAATGGTGCTGCGACAACCACCGCAGCTACATTCAGTTCCGCTAGTGATGCCGCTTCGACCACAAACTCGGCGACCTCAGCGCTCATCGACACGTCCACGGCGACAATGTCGACCAACGAGCCACGGACGGTTTTGCCGGCGGATGCGGCTCCTATGCCCGCCCGCCTCGCGACAGCAAGCGCGAGCATAGTTCTTCCAAACAGCAGCGCTCCTTCGTCATCGGTCGATGCCTCCACCTCGTCAGTTGAGGCTGTCGCTCCCACCGCTTTAGCGGTCTTGCGTACGGCCTCTGCGACGGCGGCATCAACGGCTGTGGCATCGGCAGAAAGCACAAGCGAGCCGACCGCGACGACAACCGCGCTGATGGCACCGGCGGCCGTTGCGGCCACGCCGAACAAGATCGCTCTTGAGAACATGAAGCAAGGCACGGCGCGTAGCGAATGGGCGCTCGAAGGAGACGGCAATGGCACCATTCAGGGCTTCGCTACCGAGATCAGCTCCAACATCGGGCAGACCGTCGATTTCAAGATCGCGACGGATTCGACGCACTACCGCATCGATATCTATCGCATGGGCTATTACGGCGGTGATGGAGCCCGCAAGGTCGCGTCCATCGACAAATCTCTAACGACCGCTCAGATCCAACCACACCCGATCGTTGACATGTCGCTTGGCCTGATCGACTGCGGTAACTGGTCGGTGTCGGCCAGCTGGGAGATTCCAGCAGACGCTGTATCTGGCGTCTACTTCGCCAAGCTCGTTCGCGAAGATGGTGTCGAGGACGCCGGCATTATCCCGTTTATCGTGCGCGATGACGCCTCAGCGAGCGATATCGTCTTCCAGACGTCGGACACGACATGGCAGGCTTACAACGCCTGGGGCGGCGCTAGCCTCTACTACGGCGAAGTGCCCGTCGATCCTGCCGACATGATTGGCTATCTGCCTCCGAATTGCAGCTGTGGCCTGACAGCGATCGGCCGCGCTTCGGCGGTCAGCTACAACCGACCGATCATCACCAACACCAGCCCGGTCGGCGGCACTCACGATTACATCTTCGGTGTCGAAGCCTCCGCAATCTCTTGGCTAGAGCAAAACGGCTACGACGTTTCCTACATCTCTGGCGTCGATTCAGCCCGAAGCGGCAGCCTACTCCTGAACCACGACGCATTCCTGTCCGTCGGCCACGACGAATACTGGTCGGCCGAGCAGCGCGCCAACGTGGAAGCGGCGCGCGACAGCGGCGTCAACCTTGCCTTCTGGAGCGGAAACGAGGTCTATTGGAAGATCCGCTGGGAAACCAGCATTGACGGCAACGGCACGCCTTATCGCACGATGGTCTGCTACAAGGAGACATGGGGAACCAGCAGCGACCCGAGCAGTATCGGCACCGGCACTTGGCGTGATCCACGCTATGCCGATCCGGGCCAGGAGCCGGAGAATTCGCTGACGGGCACGATGTTCACCGTAGACAGCTACCGGCAGGATACGATCACCATCCCTTACGACTATTCGCAACTGCGCTTCTGGCGCAACACCGACGTTGCCAACCTGCAGCCGGGTGAAACCTACAGCTTGGTGCAGAACCTTCTCGGCTACGAGTGGGATTCCGACGTAGAGAACGGCTTCCGGCCGGCGGGCCTGATCAATCTGTCGCTCTCCAGCGTATCCGTAGACACCTACCTGCGAGACTACGGAACGACCGTTGGTAGCGCGATCGCGACGCACAGTCTGACCATGTATCGCGCCGAAAGCGGCGCGCTGGTCTTCGGGGCTGGAACTGTATTCTGGTCATGGGGTTTGAACGCCGATCACGAGGGTCCCGCCACGCCGACCGATCCGAATGTCCAGCAGGCCATGGTCAATATGTTCGCCGACATGGGCATCCAGCCGACGACGCTCGACGCCAGCTTGGTTCTCGCCACACAATCGACAGATACTCTCAAGCCGACCTCGACCATCACTTCACCGACACTCGGCGGCAGTTTCCTCGAAGGCCAGCACGTCACTGTGACCGGAACCGCAATGGATTTCGGCGGCGGCATCATCGCCGGTGTCGAAGTCTCGACCGATGGCGGGCAGCACTGGTTCAAGGCCACTGGTCGGGAAAACTGGAGCTACAATTGGGTCGTCCAGGCAAGCGGCACTTACACGATCATGTCACGGGCGGTGGATGACAGTGTCAATCTGGAGGCTCCATCAGCCGGCACCCAGGTGACCGTTTCGTTGCCCCAGACGCAAGGTCTCTGGACGCTTGCATCGAAGCCTACGACCGAAACGGCTATCGACCGTGATCCGGTCGAGCTTGGTGTCCGCTTCCAATCGACCACAGGCGGTTTCGTGCAGGGCATCCGCTTCTACAAGGGCTTCTATAACATCGGCGAACACGTCGTCAGCCTCTGGAACGCCGATGGTACGCTCCTCGCAACCGGTATTTCCACGAACGAGTCTCTGTCGGGCTGGCAAACCGTGATGTTCTCGAGCCCCGTGCAGATCACCGCGGGAACGACGTATACCGCCTCGTACCACAGCAACGGCTATTTCTCAGTCACAGAGAATTACTTCGGATCGACATATAGCAACGGCCTTTTGAAGACCGTCGATGGAGGCGGTGTTTATTCTTACAGCCCCACCTCCGTTTTCCCGACCCTCAATCCAAGCGGCTCGAACTACTGGGTCGACGTCGTGTTCGACGCTGGCGCCAACACCGCCCCTGTCGCCAACGACGACGGCGGCTTCACGATCGGGCGCAACGGTTCCCTGACGCTGTCGATCGCGGCTCTGACCGCAAACGACACCGATGCGAATGGCGACGCTCTGACGATAACCGCAGTCGGCAATGCCGTGAACGGGACGGTATCTTTGAACACCCAGACCGGAACAGTGGTGTTCACGCCGACCGCTGGCTACACCGGCCCTGCGACGTTTACCTACACTTTGTCGGACGGACGCAATGGTACCAGCCAGGGCAATGTCAGCCTGACGGTGCAAGAGGGGCCCGCAGGCGTCGGGCTGTTTACCGCCGCCGAAGGACCGACCGGCTCGGCAATTCACGATACGACGCCGGTGGAACTCGGAATGAAGTTTGTCTCATCCGAGAGTGGCACGATCACCGGCATCAGCTTCTATAAGGCCGCCGGCGATACCGGCGCTCATACCGGATCAATCTGGACCGCAGACGGGCAGCTCGTCGGGACTGTAAACTTCGCCAATGAATCGCTGAGCGGCTGGCAAACCGCGACGTTCAGCAGCGCGATCCAGATTGCCGCCGGCGTCACCTACATTGCGTCGTATCATACGACCGGCTCCTACGTCGCGACCACGAATTACTTCTCGACCGATCACACCAACGGCGTTCTAACCGGGCTTTCAAGTGCCGCAAGCGGTGGCAATGGCCTTTACAGCTACGGTGCGAGTTCGCTTTTCCCGACCTCCAGCTATCAGGCATCGAACTACTGGGTGGATGTCGTCTTCAACCAGTCGACGGTCAGCAATACGGCACCGGTCGCCGCAAACGACAACGGGCTCCAGGCCTATTCAAACACCGCCCTATCGATCGCCGCTGCCACGCTTCTTGCAAACGACACCGACGCGGACGGAGATTTGCTTTCGATAACGGGCGTGAGCGCGGCGGCGAACGGCATCGTTACTTTCAACAGCCAGACGAATTCCGTGATCTTTACGGCAGCGAGCGGCTATGTAGGCGCCGCAAGCTTCACCTACACGATCTCGGACGGGCGCGGCGGCACGGCATCGGCGCAAGTAAACCTGACGGCCAGCCAGCCAAACACCCCACCGACGACATCAAGCTTGTTCTCATCTTCGCAGACGCCCACGATCGCCGCCGACAGCGATTCGAGCTCCGTCGAACTCGGCGTCAGGTTCGTGGCGTCCGCCGGCGGGCAGATCACCGCTCTGCGCTATTACAAGAGCGCTCAGGATACCGGAACCCATGTCGGTTCGCTCTGGAGCAGCACGGGCACCTTGCTCGCCTCCGCGGTCTTTACCAACGAGACGACGAGCGGGTGGCAAACGGTCACGCTCAGTGCACCGATCACCATCACCGCAGGCACGACCTACGTCGCTAGCTACCACTCCAACGGATATTATGCAGCCACGCCGAACTATTTCACGGCCGACTATTCGAATGGCGGGCTGACGGTGYCAAACGGCAGTAACGGCGTCTATTCCTATGGCTCGACAAGCCTGTTCCCAACGGCAAGCTACAATGCGACAAACTACTGGGTTGACGTCGTCTATCAGAGCAGCACACCAACGGTGGCCAACACCGCGCCGGTCGCGGTGGACGACACAGGCTTTTCGACGACACCGGGCGCCACGCTTACGATCCAGGCAGCGGCCCTGCTTGCCAACGACACGGATGCTGATGGCAACACGCTGTCTGTCACCAGCGTCAGAAACGCCGTGAACGGCACCGTGACCTTCGACAGCCAGACGAACGCCATCACGTTCACGCCGACGGCAGGCTACTCAGGTTCGGCGAGCTTCTCTTACGCAATTTCTGACGGAGCAGGCGGAACGGCGTCGGCGCAGGTGTCGGTGACCGTCAATCCGCAATCGACGGCACCCACGCAAAGCGTCTTTGCCGCAAACGCAACTCCGACGGTTGTTTCGGTCAACGATAATTCGCCTGTTAATCTCGGAATGAAATTCCAGGCCGACACCGCAGGTTGGATCACTGGCATCAGCTTCTACAAGGGCGCGACGAACACCGGCACCCATACCGGCTATCTCTGGACAGCGACCGGCGATCTGCTTGCAAGCGCAACCTTCACAAACGAAAGCGCCAGCGGTTGGCAGTCCGTCACGCTTTCGAACCAAGTGGCGGTCTCCGCGAACACGACTTACGTCGTATCCTACAGTGCCAATGGTAACTACTCGGCAACCAGCGGATACTTCGACAACAGCGTTTCCAACGGCAATCTCGAGGCGATGTCATCCGCTCTCAGCGGCGGCAATGGCGTCTATGCCTATGGTACGGCCGGGCTGTTCCCGACCAGCACCTATAACAGCACCAACTACTACGTCGACGTGGCCTTTCGGCCGCAGCTGGCGGCTTAGGAACGAGCATGGAACGGGGCGCAAGCGACAACAGGCTTCCGGTAACGGTTTTGGCGGGCTTCCTCGGCGCCGGCAAAACCACCCTGCTCAATCATGTCCTGCGCAATCGCGAGGGACGCCGCGTGGCGGTCATCGTCAACGACATGAGCGAGGTCAACATCGACGCCGACCTTGTTCGGGGCAACGCCAACCTGTCGCGCACGAACGAAACGCTGGTGGAGCTCAGCAACGGCTGCATCTGTTGCACGCTGCGCGACGACCTGTTGACGGAGGTCCGCCGGCTCGCCGCCGAGGGTCGCTTCGACTACCTGCTGATCGAAGGCACCGGTATTGCCGAGCCGCTGCCGATCGCCGCCACCTTCTCGTTTCGCGACGAAAACGGCGCAGCGCTCTGCGATACCGCCCGACTGGACACGATGGTGTCAGTCGTCGATGCGGCCAATCTCTTGGCTGACTTTTCCAGCACGGATTTCCTTAGCGATCGTGGCGAGGTCCGCGATTCAGAGGACAACCGCTCACTGATCGACCTTCTCGTCGACCAGATCGAATTCGCCGACGTCATCGTGATCAACAAAATCTCGGAGGTCGATGCGGCAATGCGCATCATGATACGGCAGATCGTGGCGTCGCTGAACCCGGACGCGCGCGTGGTCGAGACGGATTTCGGTGACCTGCCGCTGGGCTCGATCCTCGACACCCGCCTCTTTAGCGAAGCGAAATCTGCGCGCCATCCGCTGTGGCACAAGGAGCTCTATGGATGGGGCGACCATGTACCGGAGACGGAAGAATATGGCATTTCAAGTTTCGTCTACCGCGCACGCCGGCCATTCGATCCGGTGAAGCTGGAGCGTTTTCTGGCGATAGAATGGCCGGGGCTGATCCGCGCAAAGGGCCATTTCTGGCTCGCGACCCGGCCCTCGGAAATAGGCCAGCTTTCGATTGCCGGCGTTCAGCGCCAGATTACCGCTAAGGGCTATTGGTGGGCGACGGTGCCAAAGGCGCAATGGCCACGCTATCCGCAATTCCGGCAGCTACTGGACAAGCACTGGAACGAGATATGGGGTGACCGCCGCCAGGAACTCGTCTTCATCGGCGCAGGTCTTGATCAGGAGGTAGTCTGCGCAGCGCTCGACGACTGCCTCGTTGGCAACGATACCGGCTTCGATCAGCATTTGGCACAGGGCATGCACGATCCCTTTCCAGCGTGGCAACACGGCCATGCTTGACACATTCTGAAACAACCAAACCAGAGGGCATACAATGAGCAGCGAACTTTATTCTGATGGCATCGGCGAAATCACGGTAACTGGAACGATTGTCAGGATCGACCTGATGTCGCTTTCGGCAACGGAACGTGATGCAAGCAACAATCCGAAGCCTGAATTCCGCCAGCGCATCATTATGCCTGTCGAGGCATTCGCGAACGCGGTGGATCTGATGCAGAAAGCGCTCGGCGGTCTCGTCGAGGCAGGCGCCGTCCGCCGCATCAGCGACATTCAGACTCCAGCGGCGGATGCGGCTCAGTCGCAGAACGCTTCGCCGAATTTCAACTGAACGCTATCGCTATTCCGGGTGGGCCACGCGTATGTTTTTGCACACCAATCTCCACTGTCTTGCTCTCGTCGCGCGTCACCACGGCGTCGACCTCTCACCTGAGCGCCTACAGCATGACTATGCTGTAGGGGAGGAACCTGTCGCCATGCGCCAGCTTCTGCGCATGGCGAAAGACGCCGGGCTGAAGGCCAAGAACCTTACGCTCACCTGGCCATCGCTCTTCCAGCTGGGCAATGCCTATCCCATTCTTGCCGAACTTGAGAACGGCAACTGGGTTGTAGTGGCCGGCGCAATCGATAGCGATGAAAAGCAAGTGCGCGTCCTCGACCCACTAGCGGCCCGGCCTGAATTCATTTTGCTGAGCGAAGAGCAGTTCACCAAATCGTGGCGCGGTTCCGTCGTCCTGATGAAGCGCAACCATCGCATGGGCGACGACGACCAACCGTTCGGCTTCCGCTGGTTCATTCCTGAAGTCATCAAGCAGCGCAGCTTCTTCCGTGATGTCGCGCTTGCCGCCTTTGTTCTTTATGGCCTCGGATTGACCACCCCGATGTTCTTTCAGCTGGTCATCGACAAGGTGCTGGTGCACCAAAGCTACGCCACGCTGACGGTGCTGACGATCGGCATCGCCGTCGCCCTGATCTTCGACGCAACTTTCAGCTTCCTCAGACGCTATCTTCTGCTTTACGCGACGAACCGGATCGACATCCGCATTGCCACCCGCACATTTGGACACCTGCTCAATCTTCCCATCGCGCTATTCGAACAGGCATCCGCCGGCGTTATCGTCAAGCATATGCAGCAGACTGGGCGCATTCGTGAATTTCTTACCGGGCGTCTTTTCCTCACGCTTCTCGATGGAATTTCGCTGCTTGTCTTCATCCCGATCCTGCTCCTTTACAGCGTGAAGCTGACCTTTGTGGTGCTCGGCTTTGCCGCTCTCGTCGGGCTCGTGGTGATGCTGCTAGTCGGCCCGTTCCAGCGACGTCTGCAGGCGCTCTACAAGGCCGAAGGCGATCGACAAGCGCTCTTGGTCGAAACCGTGCACGGCATGCGCACCGTTAAGTCGCTTGCCCTGGAGCCCCGCCAGCGCAAGGTGTGGGACGACCACTCAGCGCAGGCGATCTCCGTGCGGTTCCGCGTCGACAAGATCTCCACGGTCGCTCAGTCGCTCACCGGTCTTCTGGAAAAGCTGATGGGCGTGGCGATCATAGGTCTTGGCGCCCTCGACGTCTTCAATGGCTCAATGACGGTCGGCGCACTCGTTGCGTTCAACATGCTGGCTGGCCGCGTCTCCGGGCCGCTGGTGCAAATCGTGACAATGGTGCACGAATACCAGGAAGTCGCGCTCTCTGTTCGAATGCTCGGCGAGATTATGAATCAGCGTCCGGAACAATTCGGCCGCGGTCGCGGCATCCGCCCGCAGCTTCGCGGACGCATCGATTTCGACAAGGTCACCTTCCGCTACGCGCCCGATGGCGCGCCGGCGCTCGACGATGTCACGTTCAGCATTCCTGAGGGGTCCGTTTTCGGTGTCGTCGGCAAGAGCGGCTCTGGCAAGACGACGATCACGCGCCTGATCCAGGGATTGTATCAAAGCCAGCAGGGCCTCGTTCGCGTCGATGGCTACGACAGCCGCGAGATCGACCTCGTGCACCTGAGAACCAGCATCGGCGTAGTGCTGCAGGACAACTTCCTGTTCAAGGGCACCGTTCGCGAAAACATCGCGGCCGCAAAGCCGGATGCCAGCATCGAGGAGATTATCGAGGTCGCGCGCATCGCCGGCGCAGAGGAGTTCATTGAGCGCCTGCCGCGTGGCTTCGAGACCATGCTTGAGGAGAACGCCGCGAACCTTTCCGGCGGGCAGAAGCAGCGACTAGCGATCGCGCGCGCTCTGATCACGGATCCCAAACTGCTGATCTTCGATGAGGCAACGAGTGCGCTCGACCCCGACAGCGAAGCTATCATCCGGCAGAATCTTAGCCAGATCGCGGCCGGTCGGACAGTGATCATCGTCTCGCATCGGCTCTCCACGCTTGTCGACGCCGATGCCATTCTCGTGGTGGAACGCGGCAAGATCGCCGACATCGGCCGCCACGATCAGCTCGTAACGCGCTGCATGACCTATCGTCATCTTTGGTCGCAGCAGATGAGGCAGGTAGCATGAACGCCCACGCTGGAAAGCCAAACCTTCCCGTTCCGGTCAAACCGGACGACAATCAGCTAGCCTCGCGCGGGGGATTTTCTCCTGTCATCGCTGAGTTCCAATCCGATGCCGTGGAACTCGAGGAGCGTGCTCCACCGCGCGTCGCGCGCATGACGCTCTACTGCATCACCGCGTTAATCGTCTCGGCGATCATATGGGCTTCGGTGTCATCGATCGACGAAGTGGTGATCGCGCCAGGAAAGCTCGTGACGACGCAGCCAACGATCGTGGTTCAGCCGCTCGAAACCTCGATCGTACGAACGATCGACGTGAAGGCCGGCGATCTCGTACATAGCGGCCAGACGCTGGCAACGCTCGACGCGACCTTCAGCCAGGCGGACGTGGATCAATTGACTGCGAAGTTCGCCGCACTCGACGCGCAGGTAAAGCGTATCGAAGCGGAGCTGTCCGGTGTCGATTACTCGTCCATCGCCGGGGCGACGCAGAACGAGATCTTGCAGGCACAGCTGTTCGGACAACGCCGTGCGTTCTACACAGCGCAACTGCAGAACTTCCAGCAGCAACTCGCCGGTCAGGCCGCGACGATCGCCGCCAGCAAGGCACAACAAGCAGTGCTTATCGATCGTCGCGAGAACCTAGCTCGGATCGAAGCCACTCGCGAACGCCTCTATGACCGCGAGAGCGGGTCGCTCATCACGCTGCTTGCGTCTCGCGACGCCCGGCTTGACGTCGAGGCAAGTTTGTCGACCGTAAAGGGTCGCGCCGATGAAGCGGAGCATGCCTACGCGAAGCTGGAGGCCGATCGCCAGGCCTTTATCGAGGACTTCCGCCGCGCATCGATGGAGCAGCTCGTCGATCTCAGAAGCCAGCGCGACACGGCCGGCGAAGAGCTGAAGAAGATGGAACTGCGGCGAAACATGGTGATCTTGACCGCGCCAGCGGATGCGGTAGTGCTCGATCTGGCGCAGCGCTCAGTCGGCTCGGTCGTCAAGGAGGCCGAACCTATCGTCACCCTCGTTCCCCTGAACGTGCCGCTTGAGGCCGAAGTATCCGTCAATTCACGCGACATCGGCCGTATTGAGACCGATACGCAAGCGCGCATCAAATTCGACGCCTATCCCTTCCAGAAGTACGGTACGGCGTCGGGAACGGTGCGAACGATCAGTCGCGACACCTTCACTCCGACCCAGCAGGACGCCGTCGCCACGCAGTCGAACCAGCCTTTCTTCAAGGCCCGTGTTCTCCTAGCTGACAAGAGCCTCGGCACGGACAAGGACCCAGTCCGGCTACTTCCTGGTATGGCGGTCTCGGCCGAGATCATGGTCGGACAGCGGACCGTGATTTCGTATTTCTTGTATCCGCTGCTGAAAGGACTGGACACGGCGATTCGGGAGCCTTGATTAAGGCGCCCTTTCTCCCAGCGTTTGGCTTACCTGCACGTCGACTGTTGCAGATCGTACGAGCATGACAAGGCGACACTATCCGGCATAGGGCAAGCCGGATAGTGTTGGCTCATCGAGCGGAAGTGTGATGCACGAAAATCAGCGCTGTTTTAGCGCGCTTCCAACGCTGTGCCGTCATCCCAAGTATTACCGGTCCACACATTGCCCTCTCCACCGGCGGCGAATGAAGTCGTCGGGCCGAAGGCTGCGCACTTCCCGTTTTTTCCGCGCTGCCAGACGTTGTCCTTCACGACGATAAACGTCGGATTGGAACCAAACGGCTTTGTCGGATTGTATCCGAATGATGTGCAAAAGCCTCCAGGGGTTTCTTGGAAGAGATTTCGTTCGAATGTGAATCGGGTGAGCTCGGAAAAATCCCCGTAGATCTGGGCGGATCCCGAACAACCGCCGTCGCCAATGTCCTCGACATCGCAGGTAATTGTGTTGTGCCGAAGTGTTACGTCTCCCCAGCCGTTTGAAAGAAAGCCACCCAAATGCTGCGGCTGACCGGGCTGAAGATATTGCCCATGCAACCATGAATCTTCGACGAGACAATTGGGCGTGCACTGGACACTTGTCTGCCCGCCCCTAACGTCGGACCGGCGCACAGTAACGTTTGAAAAGCCGATCGCCGGTCCCTGCCATTTACCACCGTCTACAAGGCTATCCTCGATCGTCAACGATGCACCCGGCGTGTCGACGTCAATGCGCCCCGTCTTGCTTCTGGTGATAACGACACCCGGAGCTTTCACGACCAATGGGCAGCCGACAATCCGTGCATCAATAACAGTGTTGGGCTGGGTAATGTCACACGGCCCATCGTAGGGTGTAAGCTCGGTACCCTTCGGCACACCCGTATTATGAGGCCCAGGGAACGTCTTGACATCGACAGGTCGCGGTTCGGCCGCATGCGCGACTGCAACATCAACGGAGAGGCTCGCCGCAATGGAGGCAGTAACGATCCACACGGCCGCCGGCCGCCGGCCTACCGTCCGATTTGAGCGGCTGGTCGATATCGTAGCCATACTAAGTTCTCCATCACCGACGAGATCGGCAGTTGCGATATAAGGGAAAAACTAACGTCAGAGGACGGCAGAGCTTGGAATCAGGTAGCGACAACCCTTGACCGCCATGAGCCAACAATCTGTCTGATCTTTCTGGATGCGCGCTTTGGATTCCTTATTGCCTCCGTTGCGGGCCGCAATATATCGCGGTAGTTTCCATATCTGTTGACCGGAATTTCGGATATCTCACGCCAAAGAAGCGCGATTACCTTCGAATATATGTCGCCTTTGCGACGCATCGCCGGAGGCAGAGACAACATCTCCGTATAATTTTCCCTGGAGATCATAGGATTTATCTCACAGTGCCTCGGTTTGACGTATGAATCGCAGAAACCCCATGCGCTCATTCGCAGCTCGATATAGGCGAGATCCAGGATGAGGAAGGCGTCGAGATGGGAAACAGGTGCGAGCCACTCTTCTACAGCTCGCAAGACTTCGACAGTGGGTGACAGCTTCAATCTGCTTATAAGGCCTCTTGCGTCAATCACGGTGTCCTTTTCGGCGTTCAGCCAAAGGAAACCGCGGCCAACTTCTCCACCTAGGCCGCCAATGAAGTATTGCCCTTCCAGAGGCTTGACGCTCGGATGCATCTTGACGTTGTTGCCACCAACACAATGTCCAGCTCGAAGGAGCCACAGATCTGCCTCAGCCCGCGTTGCCTCCCGGTAGGGAAGAACGTCGTGCTCTAGACCAAACTCGCGCGCCAAGCGCGTGGCACACGCGACATCGATGTCTGCGGTCGGTGCGGCAACCGTCGCAAAAGAGACATCTGCGATCATGGATCGTGCGCATGCCAGAAGAAGACGTGAATCATTGCCTGCCGTCAGCGCAATGGTTGTCTTTCCCGCCTTGGCAAGAACCGCCGTCGTCCTGCTGATACGATCACACATCCGAAGGCAAGCCGCCAACGGATCCTTGGCGGTCTCAATTTCAGCAAACGGCCAATGGCGCTTCGTCGTCCACGTGCAAAGATCAAGATAATGGTTGCACAGCAGACGCGAAATTCCTTCGTGCGCAGTCATGCCAGCTGTGAACCAACCGGCATTTTCGACGTCTAGTGCCTTGTAAAGCCTCGCGCGAAAGCGCGCTGCGTATGCGGCGGGGTCCAAGAGAACAGCTGCGGTCGCACCCGCCAACTTCCGTTCACTGTCATAAACGACGGAAAGACTGCCGTTGGCATCAAGGTAAAGACGTTTGATACCGCCAACGCTCATGATGAACAGGAAACTCCCGGTCAGGCGATAGACATTCCGTTCGATAAGAGCGTCAAGAGATTGCACGTCACCGAGTACGCCGTCCAAATGATATTCTCGGTCAACGATTACACCCTTATCGAGGTCGATCGGCGTCCCGAGCATGAAACCGATTTGGTCGCCGTTTGCGTCGAGGACCGGGAGAACTCGCATTTCCTGTGCCACAGCCACGCACAGACCATCAAGCGTGTGGAGCCGCCAGCCCAGCGGGCACGCAGTTGGCCCTGCCGAAATAAAGAACTGTCCGTCAAGCTTGTCGTGTCCAGGCAGCATCTGAGGTTCCTTTGCCGCGATTGCACGGGCGTTGGTGGTCCGACCGAACTCAAAATAATCAAAGAAAGATTATCTTATATAAATAACGCAGGTAAGCGCATCATTCCTCGTCTATTCGGACGATGCCAAAGTATACCGGAAGGATTAGTCGCGCATTCACCCGACTTTGATTATTATGAGTCACGGGCCAGTTGCGGCTCAATTCGTCATGGCTTTCAGCCAAGCGGATAAACGGTAATCTCCTAGCGTCTTTCCGGATATCGCGATGTCTAAATACAAAGTTGCCAGTATCCAGCCGCGTTTAGCATCAGAGGTCCGGAGAACAGCAATCACAGGCCAGAACCACCTACGCCAGCAGCTGCCTCGCGCCGCAACGCGTCAACGATCCGACGTCTCCTCGTCGACAACCCATCTAGCGGTTGGGGTTAAGCTGTTTCTAATCGGACTTATGATCCCGTGGATCATCCCGCTCGGACCACTTAACGTTTCCGTCTATCGCCTCGTCCTGATTTTCACGCTGCTACCTGACGTCGTAAAGCTGGCGCAAGGTCGAGCCGGGCCAGTTAGGATCGCCGATATAGGTCTCTTCCTCTACTGTGTTTGGGTAACTGTGGCCCTCGGCGTCGCACATGGTGTGGGTGTCGCTACGCAGTCCGGCGGAATGATGCTTATCGACGGAGCGGGCGCCTATTTGCTGGCGCGCTGCCACATTCGTACACCCGACGATTTCCGCAATATGATCGTCTTCGTTGTCAAGCTGCTAGCATGCTTGGCTCCCTTCGCCCTTTACGAATGGCTGACCGGCCAGAAGCCGCTTTTGGTTGCGTTTGGAGCGATATTCCCCACGGTCGACGTGACAAAAATGTTGCCTCGCATGGGGCTTTGGCGTGTTCAGGGACCCTTTAGCCATTCCATTTTGTTTGGCGTATTTTGCGGCAGCATGCTGGCACTCACCGCACTTGCCTCCAGCGACAAGGCAGCCACTCGTCGCCTTCTGGCCTGCCTCGTCGTTGGAACAACGATCATGTCCATGTCTTCAGCTCCGATCGCCGGCGTCTTCTTTCAATTGGCACTCTTGGCATGGGACAAGACGCTAGGCAGCTTTCAGGCGAGATGGAAACTGCTGTGGGGTTTTGCCCTTATGGGCTACCTGGTGATTGAGTTTGGTTCCAATCAGACGCCCATCCAGTTCTACATCTCGCACTTCACCTTCGAACAGCAAACGGGATGGTATCGAATCTGGATATGGAATTATGGTTCGGCCTCGGTCGGAAATCATCAGCTTTTCGGAATCGGGCTTAGTGACTGGGAGCGACCGAGTTGGATGGCAAGCGATAGCGTCGACAATTTCTGGCTTCTAACCGCAATGCGTTACGGCCTACCGGCTTTCGTACTGATGTGCTTGTCATGGTTATCGCTTTGGTTTGCGATAGCGCTGAGAAAGGGACTGGATCAGCGCGCCAGCTCATGCCGCACCGCCTACCTTATGTGCATGGCGACGTTCGTTTTCGTGGGATCGACTGTGCATTTTTGGGGTGCAACCTACGCCTGGCTTTTCTTTCTCAGCGGCGCAGGCGTCTGGTTGCTGGATGCCAGGACCGAGGAACAAAACGACGTTGGGCGGGCGCAAAAAAGCAGTTTCCGTCGAGCCCGCACCTGAAAAGCTGGCACACCTTGGCTGGGAGCTAGGTTTCATCCTCGCATGGAGCGCAGAACCTGCCACACACGCGGACCAAGCGCTCTGTTTGCCAAGTAGCGAAGCCAAGCGCGCGAGCGCCAAACGTCCGGATAAAGTTCCTTTGCCAAATCCGATAAACGGTTTGCCGTTGCGATATCACCTTCATTGAAGGCCTCGCCCGCCTGATAAATCGAGTTGCGGCCTAAGGCCTGAAAGAGAAGCGTCTTGAACAGACGCGGATTTTTCAGCTCCGGAGCACTGTATTCCAGAAAGTGATCGATCGCAGCGCGTCTTTGTTGAACATCAGGCAGTCTGGCAGCCGAGTACGAACGTGACATGTTGCTGGAATGCATTCGGTAGACTGCTTGCGTAGCATTAATAAAACCAACTGGGCCGGTAGCCGCTAAACGCAGCCACATCGCCATATCTCCAGCGTGAGGCAGAGCCTGGCAATATCCGCCGACGTGCTTTTGTGCACTTGTCCTGACAACCGCAGTGGGGGTCGGAACGATGTTCTGGCCGCTCATTGCTTTGACGAAATCCAGGCACGAAAAGATTTCGCTCTGCCTCTTACGCTTCCCAGCGAAGGGCTCTCTTAGTTCTTGCATCCCATTGTCGAAAACCAAACTGGCATTGCCGAACACGAAACTCATATCTTCGTTTGCTTCAAAAAGCTGAGCGACGCGAGACAGAGCTCCCGGCGCGAGGTAATCGTCGGCCGAGAGCAGCAGAAAGAGATCACCTGAGGCCCAATCAATGCCCTCGTTATACGTTGCAATATGTCCCTTATTTTCCGTGTGGTAGCGGTACTCGACCCGTGGATCGCTCTCGGCCAGTTGTCGTCCCACCTCTGCGGTATTATCAGGCGAGCAATCGTCTAGAATAAGCACGCGGGCCTGAATGCCTTCCTGTGAGAGTACGCTTTGGACACACTCCCGCAGGAAGTGTCCGTATCGATAACATGGAATTGCAACGTCAACAGTTAGTGTCACGGTTCCCCCCCGAAAAATAGACGCTACGCGTTACCCTTGAGCGCGCGCTGCAAGGCCTTATCAATCGCGGCTCCCGCCAGATCCCAGGATGTCGAGTTGACACTGTCAGCCGCGCGTTTGGCCTCCGATTGAAAATTCGGCATCGCCACGATCGCTTCCAGCGCCTCTGAGAGAGAATGCGGGGAAAGCGACGCGTAGCGCACATGCGCGTTGTCCAACACCATGCGATTGTGATCGGCGTCGTTGACTACGGGAATGCAGCCGCATGCAAGCATCTCGTGCGGAACGAGCGATACGTTCGTGAGTGATAATGTCAAACCCGCGAAGCACCGGTTATAGATGTCGCCCAGCTTGTCGGGGGACACCAGTCCATGGTTGGTGTATCGGAAGGGAAGCATACCGAGATCCTCACCGAAAAGGTGAAGTTCGATCTCGGGGTGACGCTTGGCAAATACTTCAAGCGCGAGGAGACCAAGCTCGACAGCGCGACGCGGCGTGCCGGCGCGCGCGTAGAACGCGACACCATTTCTCTTTGATGACGGATTGAATCGATAGCGGCTTGTGTCACAGCCGAAGGGAAACCAGTCTGATTCCATTCCGAACTCCGCCGCCAACTTCTCGGTTAGCCATCGGCCCGCGGTGAGGCCATGAAATCCCATTCTATAAGTGCTTTCCGCCAATGCGCTGTTAGTGCCGATAGGGTAAAAGGACGGCTCATAATCCTGAACGAAGTAAAAGCGTTTGCCAGCCGTCCGAATGTTGAACATGGCATAAGCCGATGGCCAATGGGTTGCCACGACCGCGTGGGCATCCCTCATATCGGGGCCAAACTTGCCAATCTTGCAAGTAACACCATAGCTCGAACGAGCAATACTTTCGTAATACTTATGATCCCCGCCATATGGATCGTAGAAATAGACGCTATTGTCGTAGCCGATCCGTTGCAGATAATTAACCATGCGAAATATTGTCGTGTGACCTCCCGATCCAGGACCAGCGGGGCCAACGATCCAATTGATCGCGATCGGCGCACCGTCTTCAACCGCCGGAACAGCAAAGATCGCCGGTCGCGTGAAGTCGGCATTCAAAACGTCTTGCGGAAAAACATGCCAGATGAAACCTTTTGGCTTTATCCAGTCGGATAGCTTTGATCGAGCGCGCGTAGCTAGGGTACCCCAACCTTCACGCAGCATGATGTGGCTGAGTTGCCTTCCTCGGCGATCGAATTGAGCACCAATCCCCTTCAGTGTAGCTGCAGCCCGCCTAGGCAAGCTATTGGACTTACCGTTTGCCGCAACCGGAACCTTCGTCAGCAAAAGCCCGATCCTTTCGTTCGTACGCACAGCATGTCGCCGCTCTCCTGGTTGCGTCACGCAGACGGCTACCATACCGTTTCCACCGAGGCACCCTATTAGCCGCAAATATAAACACCGAAATTACTTTCGCAACTCAGTATGACGAAGCAATAATTTCAAAATAAATACGCCTTTCGATTAGGCATATACCGCATTTTGATTCCTTTACTCTGCCGACGAAAAGCTTTCTCTTGAGTGGCGAAAGTCGTCCGTCGGCGCTCTTTTTTGTGCGTTAAGCCGACGTAGTTCAGAGTAGAGTGAGGACATCAGGGCATGATTGCTTCGAGCGTAACGCTGGGTGACAACGTCGTCATTCATCACCCAGACCTAGTCAATCTCTATGGCTGCTCAATCGGCTCGGGCACACGTGTCGGAACCTTCGTCGAGATCCAGAAGAACGCCGCCATCGGTGTAAACTGCAAGATCTCCAGCCACTCCTTCGTTTGCGAGGGCGTGACGATCGAGGATGGGGTGTTTATCGGCCATGGCGTGATGTTCACGAATGATCTTCAGCCTCGCGCCGTCAATCTCGATGGCTCACTTCAGTCGGACGCCGACTGGGCTGTCGTCCCCACGGTTGTGAAACGCTATGCCTCGATCGGCAGCAACGCGACCATCGTCGCAGGCATCACAATCGGCGAGGGCGCGCAGATTGGCGCCGGCGCGGTCGTGACAAAGGATGTTCCTGACTACGCAATTGCAGCAGGCGTGCCTGCGCGGATCATTGGCCGCGCCAAGGACGCTCCAGTCGAAATTCTGTCATCTGGGAGGGCACGATGATTGGTATTGCCGTCGTCGGTTATGGCTATTGGGGACCCAATCTGGTCCGAAATTTCGCGGAGACACCCGGCGCGCAGCTGCTGTGGGTCTGCGATTTGAAAAAGGACCGGCTAGGCGCCGTGCAGATGCGCTATCCGACGGTCCAGATCACCGATGATTTCGACGAGGTCCTGCGCGACCCCCGCGTCGATGCGATTGCGATCGCCACACCTGTTTTCGCCCATTACAAGCTCGCCATGCAGGCAATGATGGCCGGCAAGCACGTGTTCGTCGAAAAGCCGATGGCCTCGACCTCGGAAGAGGCGCGGCGCATGGTGGAAGAAGCCACCCGCCGAGGCCTGATCCTCGCAGTAGACCACACCTTCATCCACACCGGCGCCGTCCGCAAAATGCGGGAAATCATCGAAACGGGCCTCGGCGACGTCTATTATTACGATTCAGTGCGCGTCAATCTGGGCCTCTTCCAGCACGATGTCAGCGTCGTTTGGGATCTGGCAGTGCATGACCTTTCGATCATGGACTATGTCCTGCCGGAGAAGCCGGTCGCGGTTTCGGCCACCGGCATGGGGCATGTGGCCGGCGAGCCAGAGAATATCGCCTATCTGACTCTGTTTTTCGAGAGCAAGCTGATCGCGCATATCCACGTGAACTGGCTGGCGCCGGTGAAGGTTCGCCGCACACTGATCGGCGGCAGCAACAAGATGATCGTTTACGACGATCTCGAGCCTAGCGAAAAGATCAAAGTCTACGACAAGGGCATCACGCTGAACGGCAATGCCGAACACAACGGCGACAAGGTCTACGAGATGCGCGTCGGTTACCGCACCGGCGACATGTACGCGCCGCAGCTCGACATGACGGAAGCGCTCGGCCGCGAGCTTAAGCAGTTCGTCGATTGCGTCACCAACAAGACGCAACCGCTCGCCGATGGCCACGCCGGCCTGCGCGTGGTGCGCATTCTCGAAGCCGCGACGCAATCGCTTGCTCAGCGCGGCCGTGTCATCGAACTCGAACAGGCAAGGCTGATAGCATGATCCCGCTGCTCGACCTGAAGGCTCAATACGCGTCGATCAAGGACGATGTCGATGCCGCGGTTCTCCGCGTTCTTGCTTCCGGCCACTATGTGCTCGGCGAGGAAGTCGCGCGCTTCGAAGAGGAATTCGCGCGCTATTGCGGCACGAAACACGCCATTGCCGTCAACACCGGCACCAGCGCGTTGCACCTGTCGCTGCTCGCAGCCGGCGTCGGGCCTGATGATGAGGTCGTCACGGTATCGCTGACCTTCGTCGCGACCACCGCCGCCATCTGCTACACGGGCGCCCGGCCGGTTTTCGTCGATGTGGAGCCGGTGACGCTCACCATGGACCCGGCGAAGCTGGAAGCTGCGATTACCCGCAAGACCAAGGCGATCGTGCCGGTTCATCTCTATGGCCAGATGGCCGATATGGATGCCATTCAGGCGATCGCCGACAAATATGGCCTGCCCATTATCGAGGACGCCTGCCAGGCACATGGCGCCGAATATAAGGGCAAGCGCGCCGGCAGCATCGGGATCTCCGGCAGCTTCAGCTTCTACCCGGGCAAGAACCTCGGCGCCTGCGGCGAAGGCGGCATCATCGTCACCAATGACGACGAGCAGGCCAAGGCGATGCGCATGCTGCGCGATTGGGGCCAGGAGAAGCGCTATCACCACGTGATGAAGGGCTACAACTACCGGATGGACGAAATCCAGGGCGCCATCCTCAGGATCAAGCTGCGACATCTCGAAGACTGGACGGAAGCCCGCCGCACGCGCGCCGCGCGCTATTCGGCGCTGCTTGCCGGATCGAGAAGCGTTCAGGCGCCGGTTGCCGCAAGCGACCGCCGCCATGTCTACCACGTCTATGCGGTGCGCACCCCTGATCGCGATCATCTGCAACAGGCGTTGCGCGACGAAGGTATCCATACTGGCTTGCACTATCCCGTGCCGGTCCACCTGCAGGAAGCGCATGCTGATCTCGGCTACCAGGTCGGTGACTTCCCGGTTTCGGAAGCGGCGGCGCGCGAAGTGCTTTCGCTACCGATCTATCCGGAGCTGACGATGCGCCAGGTCGAAGAGGTCGTGGCCGCGGTGGAGCAGGACGCCTATGTCAGCTGACCCAGCCCCCCTCGTCCGGCTTGTCCAATCGGTACACGGCCTGAAGGAAAACGCGTCCGATCCGCTCTATCAGAGCGAGCTCGCCAAGGAACTGCGCCAGACATACGGGCTGGCGGGACTGGTGGAACTCTACGCGCGCTTCGCCAATGGCGATGGCTTCGTCGACGCCTTCATGCGCAAGGTCATCTGGAACAGCTTCACGCGCTCCTGCGGCTCGGGCCTGCAGGTCGGTAGCGGCGTCGGTTTCAAGCATCCGGAAACCTTCGAAATCGGAAACGGCGTTTTCATCGGCGCCCAGGCCTACATCCAGGGACGTTTCGACGGCACCTGCAAGATCGGCGACAATACGTGGATCGGCCCGCAGGCGTATTTCGACGCGCGCAACCTCGTTCTTGAGGAATGCGTCGGCTGGGGGCCAGGCGCCAAGGTTCTTGGCTCCAGCCATACCGCCCTTCCGGTTGACGTGCCAATCATCCGCACCGATCTCGAAATCAAGCCGGTACGCATCGGCGCCTGGGCCGATATCGGTACCAATGCCACCATCTTGCCCGGCGTTACCGTCGGCAAGGGCGCGATTGTTGGTGCCGGCGCTGTTGTCTTGGCGGATGTGGAACCGTTCTCGGTCGTCGCCGGCGTGCCGGCCAAATTCATCCGGTGGCGCGAAGACTCCGATCCCTCAACTGTGAAAAGCGTGGAGTAGTCATGAAGAACCAGCGAATTCTGATCACCGGCGGCGCGGGCCTCATCGGCTCGCATATCGCGGACCTCGTTGCGCTGGAAGAGCCACGCGAGATCGTCATCATCGACAACTTCGGGCGTGGCCGCCGGGAAAATCTGGCCGATGCGATCAAGGCAGCGCCCGTCACGATCATCGACGGGGATATCCGCGACCGCAAGCTGCTAAAGGAAACATTCGCCGGTATCGACACTGTGTTTCACCAGGCGGCCATCCGCATCACCCAATGCGCCGAAGAGCCGCGTCTGGCCTTCGACGTTCTCGCCGGCGGCACGTTCGATGTACTCGAGGCGGCTGTGGAAGCGAAAGTTTCCAAGGTTGTCGCGGCATCATCCGCCTCCGTGCTCGGCCTTGCCGAGAGTTTCCCGACCACCGAGGACCACCACCCCTATAACAACCGCACGATCTATGGCGCCGCCAAGGCCTTCAACGAGGGTCTCCTCAGAAGCTTTGCCGAGATGTATGGCCTGCGCTACGTCGCGCTTCGCTATTTCAACGTCTACGGGCCGCGCATGGATGTGCATGGCGTCTATACAGAGGTTCTGATCCGCTGGATGGAGCGCATCGCCAACGGCCAGCCGCCCATCATTCACGGCGACGGCCTGTCCACCATGGATTTCGTGCATGTGCACGATATCGCCCGCGTGAACCTGCTTGCGGCGAAGTCTGACGTCACCGACGAAGTGTTCAACGTGGCAAGCGGCGAAGAGACCAGCCTGCGCGACCTCGCGCAACTGCTGATGAAGGTCATGGGCGCGTCGATGGATGTGCAATACGGGCCAGCGCGCAAGGTCAATGCCGTTCCTCGTCGTCTTGCCTCTACGGTCAAGGCCGAGACCATGCTCGGCTTCAAGTCCGAAATCAGCATGGAGCAAGGGCTGAGCGATCTCGTCGCCTGGTGGCGGCATGAGAAGATGCAGAACACCGGAGAAGCGGCATGAGCCAAATTCCTGTTGCAAAACCTGTTCTCGACGAGCAGGAAGTCGAGGCGGTCCGTCGTGTCATTCTCTCTGGCTGGGTCACGCAAGGCCCGGAAGTCGCCGCCTTCGAACGTGAATTCGCCGATTTCGTCGGCGCCTCGCACGCCTGCGCGGTCTCAAACTGCACGACGGCACTGCATCTGGCTCTGCTGGCGGTCGGCGTCGAAGCCGGCGACGAAGTCATTACCGTCAGCCACTCCTTCATAGCGACCGCCAATGCGATCCGCTATTGCAACGCAACGCCTGTCTTCATCGATATCGAGGCTGATGGATTCAACATCGACCCCGAGCTTATCAAAGCAGCGATCACGCCGCGCACCAAAGCGATTATCTGTGTGCACCAGCTCGGCATGCCGTGCGATCTGAGCCGCATCGTCGAAGTTGCCGAGCGGCACGCCATTCCGGTTATTGAGGATGCCGCCTGCGCAACGGGCAGCGAAATCCTGTGGAAGGGTCGCTGGGAGAAGATCGGTAAGCCGCATGGCGATATCGCCTGCTTTTCGTTCCATCCTCGCAAGGTGGTAACCACGGGCGATGGAGGCATGCTGACAACGGCGAACCCGGAATATGACCGGAAGTTTCGCCTCTGGCGCCAGCACAGCATGAGCGTTACCGATAGCGTGCGCCACGGCTCGAAGCAGGTGATCTACGAAAGCTACCCGGAAGTCGGCTTCAACTACCGGATGACGGACATGCAGGCAGCCGTTGGGCGCGAGCAGTTGAAACGACTGCCGGAGATCGTCGCCAAGAGACGCGCGCTCGCCGCCGCCTACTCGCAGGCCCTCGGCAAGCTAGACGGTATGAGCGCTCCGGTCGAGCCGGACTGGGCACGAAGCAACTGGCAGAGCTATTGCATGACGCTGCCTGATCAGTTGGATCAGCTGGAGCTCATGCAGGGGCTGCTCGATCAGGGTATCTCGACGCGACGCGGCATTATGAACAGCCATCTCGAACCGGCCTACGCGGCGGAGAACTCGCACAGGGTTTCGGGTGATCTGACAAACAGCGTCAGCGCCCAGAACCGGACCGTAATCCTGCCACTGTTCGTGCAGATGACCGACGGAGAACTCGACGCTGTCGTTGATGCCATTGCAGCCAGCCGCCTGCGGTGCGAGCCTGTGATCGCAAAGGTAGGCTGACACGCACTACAAAACCATCACTTCCAATTGGACAATGGCAAGGCAAGGCAAGGCAAGGCAAGCGACTGCATGCCATGCTTCACCCCGCGCAGAAACTTGCGCCTGAAATCTGTACCCAAGGTAGCAGATTACTGGAGAAGCGACGGCAATTTGCGAGGGACGAGCATTCCTTTTCTTAAAGAGAAATCGACAAATCTCGCCCAAGGATTGTCCAAATCTCCACATTCGCTCGATCTTCAGGAAGCTGTATTGACTACTGCTATTTGAGTAGCTTCGAACCTATTCGGCTGAGTTTATCGCGGATGAAGTTGGTGTAGGATGGTTAACGGCAATCATAAATAGACAGGTGTAACCCAAAAGACGGAGCGCATGATGTCATCGATCGACCCGGAAGAAACACCCTCTAACCGTGCACGCCGACATTTTCTCGGTGTAGCGGCAGCTACGAGCGCAAGAGTTGCCGGAATCGCTGTTGCGACCATGGCAATAGCCTCTTCGCCCGCAAAGGCAATGGGACGTAATTGGGGCGGCGGCCGCGGAGGCGGACATGGTGGCGGTGGCGGTGGGGGCCACGACGGTGGCGGTGGCGGTGGCGGTGGCCATTCCGGCGGAGGAAACTCCGGGGGCGGCGACGGCGGTGCGAAGTGCCTCCTGCGCGGCACCCTGATTGCGACACCATCAGGCGAAGTCGCGATCGAGGATCTGCACCTTGGCGATCTCGTCGAAACGATCTCTGGCGAAGCCAAGCCAATCCGCTGGATCGGCCGCCAAACATTCCGCAAGAGCGTGTCCTCCTGGCATCCGACGGTCATGCCGGTGCGCATCTCGAAGGGCGCGCTGGATGACGGCATGCCGAGCCAGGATCTCTACATCTCCGCTGGCCACGCCCTTTACGTCGATGGCGCTCTGGTCCGCGCAAAGGATCTGGTCAACGGCAGCTCGATCATATCGACCGTACCTCATGACAGTCAAACGATCGAATACTACAACGTGCTGCTCGACAGCCACGACGTGGTAATCGCCGCTGGCACGCCGGTCGAGACTTTCCAGCTGCGTGGCAGCGACTACGAGAGTTTCGATAACTTCGTCGAACTCGAGAAGCTCTATCCGGCTGGGCGCCGCCCGAGTATGATGCCTTATGCCCCGGTGGTCGGCGAAGAAAGCGGAAGACAGCATCTGAAGGCGCTTCTATTGCTCAGCGTTTCGCCCATCGTTCCGATGCGTGATCCGTTCAAGGACGTTTCGCGACGCATATCGAGCCGCATCGGCGCACTGGTCGACTGATAACCGCCGCCCGGCAATTAAGGCTATCCATTGCGGATTGGTGCGTTGCTGCGCCAGTCCGTTTTTTTTGATCACACATGATCCTTGGCTTCGCGTCCGCGTAGTCACGGCCAACGCGTCGCGCCGACGTTTCGCGTGCCCTCGCATGTCTCGTATAGTCCACTCAGCGCATCTTGCGGCACCAGGCTGAGTCTTCAGAGCTATGGCAACCTCCTATGCTTCGGTATAGTGCAGTGCGGCATCGAGAGATGTTATGCTGGCTAGACGGTATGTGGAGACGTTTGAACATGGCGAAGAAGCGGCCTGAGGGAATTGAGAAGTACGACGCACCGGCCGGCGGATGGGGCGCGCTGCGTGCTGTCGCCAAGACACTTGCCCATCAGCAGGTCGTTGCCCAGGGGGCCGCAACACTGCTGAAAGCCAACAAGCCCGAAGGCTTCGATTGTCCGGGTTGCGCGTGGCCGGATCCCAAGCACACTTCGTCCTTTGAGTTCTGTGAAAATGGCGCCAAAGCCATCACTTGGGAATCGACTGCAAAGCGTGTCGATCCGAGCTTCTTTGCAGAGCATACAGTCTCGGAATTGTGGGGATGGAACGACCACAGTCTCGAGGACGAGGGCCGCCTAACGCACCCGATGATCTACAATGCCGAGACCGATCGCTATGAGGTGATCGAATGGGACAATGCCTTCGCGCGCATCGGCGCGGAACTCAATCGCTTGGAAGATCCGCATCAGGCCGAGTTCTATACATCGGGGCGCGCGTCTAACGAGGCTGCCTTTCTTTACCAGCTAATGGTGCGCGCCTATGGCACCAACAATTTTCCCGACTGCTCGAATATGTGCCATGAGGCAACCAGTGTCGGCCTGCCGAAATCAATCGGCGTCGGCAAGGGCACGGTTCTCCTCGACGATTTCGACCACACGGATGCGATCTTCAGCTTCGGTCACAATCCGGGTACAAACCATCCGCGCATGATGGCGACGCTCCACGAGGCATCACGGCGCGGCGTACCGATCATCGTCTTCAATCCGCTGAAAGAGCGCGCGCTCGAGAAATTCGCCTCGCCGCAGGATCCGGTCGAAATGGCGACGCTGTCGTCGACACGGATTGCGTCGGCCTATCATCAGGTGCGCACCGGCGGCGATCTCGCGGCACTCAAGGGCTTGATGAAGTGCGTATTCGAGATCGATGATGTAGATCTATCCGCCGGCGGTACAGGCGTGCTCGACCGCGCCTTCGTCGCCGAACACACGATCGGTCTCGAGGCGCTACGCGAGGATATAGACAACACCAGCTGGGACAGCATCATCACTGTATCCGGTCTCACGCGAGAGGCTCTGAAGAGTGCCGCCGAGGTCTATGTGAAGGCCAAGAGCGTGATCATTTGCTACGGCATGGGCATCACTCAGCACAGCAACGGCACCGGTAATGTGCAACAGCTCGCCAATCTACTGATGTTGCGCGGCAATATCGGGCGCCGCGGCGCCGGCATCTGCCCTCTGCGCGGCCATTCCAACGTTCAGGGCGACCGCACCGTCGGCATTACCGAGGTTCCCAACAAGGCGCTGATCGACGGAATGGAGAAGGCCTTCGGCTTCCGCCCGACCGACATGAAGGGACACAATGCGATTGAATCCGTCGAAGCAATCATGGAGGGTAGGTCCAAGGCGTTGATCTGCCTCGGCGGCAATCTGGCCGTCGCCATGTCCGACACCGACTTCACATTCGAGGCGATGCGCAAGCTTGACCTTGCGGCGCACATCACGACCAAGCTCAACCGCTCGCATTTGCTGATTGCCAAGACCTCCATCATTCTACCCTGCCTCGGCCGCACCGATCTCGACACGCAAGCGTCGGGCCCGCAATCGGTGACCGTCGAGGACTCCATGTCGATGGTGCATGCGTCGCGCGGCTTCCTGAACCCGCCGAGCGGGATGCTGAAATCCGAGCCCGCAATCGTTGCCGGCATCGCCAAGGCGACGCTCGGAGATCGCCATGGCATCGATTGGGATGGCATGGTCGCAGATTACGACAGGATACGCGACAAGATCGAAATCGTCTTTCCCGATTTCTTCGAATTCAACAAGCGTGTGCGCGTCCGCGGCGGCTTCCGGCTGGACGTACCGGCGTCTGAGCGTCGCTGGAAGACGGAAAGCGGCAAGGCTACTTTCCTCATCGGCCGCGGCCTGCATGAGGACCCGTTGGTGAAAAATCCGGACGCGCTTGTCCTGACCACGCTTCGCAGCCACGACCAGTACAACACGACGATCTATGGTATGGATGATCGCTATCGCGGCGTTTTTGGCCGCCGTGACGTCATCTTCATGAATAAGGACGACCTCGCGAAACGCGGATTGTCGGATGGCGACATTATCAATGTCGTCGCCCTACCGTCGACGGATGGAAAGTCGCGCAGCGCGCGCGGGCTGACCGCGATCGAGTACGATATTCCACGAGGATCGATCGCCGGCTATTATCCTGAGATGAACGCGCTGATCGCGCTCTCCGCCTATGACCGCATTTCTGGCACACCCGCCTACAAGGGCGTTCCGGTGACGGTCACTGGCGTGACCACTCAGTAGGCACGATTTGTGTTTCGGGCCTCGTCAAAACGAGGCCCGAAACATATTGATCAGGCTGCGCGCTTCAGCGCATCGCCGATGATCGAGACAATGGTCTCGATCTGATCCTTTTCGACGATCAGCGGCGGCGAAAGCGCGATAGTGTCGCCGGTGACGCGGATCAGCAGACCCCTCTTGAAGCAATCGACGAAGACGTCATAGGCGCGGGCGCCGACAGCACCTTCACGCGACGAGAGCTCGATGGCGCCGACTAGGCCTAGGTTGCGGATGTCGACGACATTCGGCAGGCCCTTCAGTGAGTGAAGTGCTTCCTGCCAAGTCTCCGCCAGACCGGCGCCGCGCGTCAGCAGGCCCTCTTCCTCGTAAATCTCGAGTGTGGCGATGCCGGCGGCGCTTGCAACCGGGTGGCCGGAGTAGGTGTAGCCGTGGAAGAGTTCGATGGCATTTTCCGGACCGGTCATCATCGCGTCATAGACCTTGCGGCTTGCAAACACAGCACCCATCGGGATCGCGCCATTCGTCAGGCCCTTAGCCGTCGTCACTAGATCCGGCACCACGCCAAAGTAATCGGTCGCGAACGGCGTACCAAGGCGTCCAAAGCCGGTGATGACTTCGTCGAAGATCAGCAGGATGCCGTACTTGTCGGCGATCGCGCGCAAGCGTTCGAGATAGCCCTTCGGTGGAAGGATAACGCCAGCGGAACCGGACATCGGCTCGACGATGACGGCCGCGATGGTCTCGGCGCCATGCAGGGCAACCAGACGCTCGAGATCTTCGGCGAGCTCGATGCCATGGGCCGGCAGGCCCTTGCTGAAGGCGTTGTGCTCGACGTCAAGAGTATGGCGCATGTGATCGGCCGGGATCTGCGGGAAGACGCGACGGTTGTTGACGAGGCCGCCGACGGAAATACCGCCGAAGCCAACACCATGATAGCCCTTTTCGCGCCCGATGATACGGCTGCGGGTGCCCTGTCCGATGGCGCGCTGATAAGCGATGGCAATCTTCAGCGCGGTGTCGACGGATTCAGAACCAGACCCGGTGAAGAACACCCGATCAAGCTGCGCGCTCGCGCCACCGGGGGCAATCTTGGCCAGCCGCTCGGCGAAATCGAAAGCAATCTGATGGCCCATCTGGAAGGTGGGGGCGAAATCCATGGTCATCAGCTGACGCTCGACCGCCTCGGCAATCCTCTTGCGGGCGTGGCCCGCGTTCACGCACCACAGACCGGCGGTCCCATCCAGTACCTTGTTGCCGTCAACATCGGTGTAATACATGCCCTCGGCGGAGGCGAGCAGGCGGGGGGCTGCCTTAAACTGGCGGTTGGCCGTGAACGGCATCCAGAAGTTATCGAGCGACGGGCTGTTTGCTTTGCTGATCTGGTCCATGAGGTCTCTCCGGAATGGTGGTGATGAAGTGATCGGCCAATTCAGATTCTCGAACAAGCCCTTTTCTGGATGCTTCCAACTCATTGAAAATCATGGAATTTGAAATCGAATGTTGTTATATTTCGAACACTCGAAACCTTGGAAACACCATGTCCGTCGATATCGGCCAACGCCTGCGCCATTTGCGCATGCTTCACAATCTTTCGCAACGCGAATTGGCGAAGCGGGCGGGGGTCACCAACTCCACCATTTCGCTCATCGAATCCAATTCCTCCAACCCATCGGTGGGCGCCCTGAAGCGCATTCTGGATGGAATCCCGATCGGATTGGCCGAGTTCTTTGCCTTCGAACCGCAGAAGTCGCGCAAGGCCTTTTACGCCGCCGAAGAGCTGGTCGAGATCGGCAAGGGCCCGATTTCCTACCGACAGATCGGCGAGAGCCTGTTCGGCCGCCAGCTACAGATCCTGAAAGAATGCTACCAACCGGGCGCCGACACTGGAAAGGTCATGCTCGTCCATGAAGGCGAAGAAGGCGGCATCGTGCTTTCAGGCCGCATGGAAATAACGGTCGAGGACGAGCGCCGCATCCTTGGCCCCGGTGATGCCTACTACTTCGAGAGCAGGCGCCCACATCGCTTCCGATGCGTCGGACCGGTTCCCTGCGAGGTTATCAGCGCCTGCACGCCACCGACGTTCTAACCACGCCAATCGCGAGCGTGATGGCTATCAAGACCCCAAACCTAAGTATAGTGTGGCCGATCTTCATGTCTGGCTATGTTGCTTACGGTCGCGGATGCGGGCACAACGTGCAGCGAAGTGCCCGCCCGCATTTAAAGCGGAGTGATGAGGGAGGCACTGCGAAATGACTCAACTCTGGAGAAACGCCGTGAGTGACATGCGACGAGCGACCATGGTGCAACCAGTATTTCCCATGGTACTGATCGTCGACGACGACATCTCCGTGCGCGAAGCACTCGTCGATCTCTTTCATTCGGTCCGGATCGATGTTTCCGCTTTCGACAGCCCAGCCGCCCTGCTTGCGGGGGCGGACCTCAAGCGCCCAGGGTGCATCCTGCTCGATGTTCGCTTGCCAGGGCTGAGCGGCCTCGATTTCCAGGGGCAACTGGAGCGCTTGGGAAGCAGGCTGCCGATCGTCTTCATGACGGGTTTCGGCGATATTCCAATGAGCGTGAGGGCGATGAAGGCCGGTGCCGTGGATTTTCTGGTAAAGCCGTTTCGCGACCAGGACCTGCTCGATGCCGTCTCCACGGCGATCGAGCGCGACGCGGTGCAACGTAGCGAGAGCGCGGAGGGTGACGCAGTCGTCACTTTGGCCGACACGCTGACGCCGCGCGAGCGTGAGGTGATGATGGCTGTCAGCAAGGGGCTGATGAACAAGCAGATCGCCTATGATCTCGGCATCAGCGAGATAACCGTCAAGCTTCACCGCGGCAACGTCATGCGCAAGATGGATGTCCGTTCGGTCGCCGACCTCGTACGCAAGGTCGAGCTTCTGGCCACTCGCCAGCCGTAAGGACCTATCGGGGCAACCCCCTCCCGATTGACTTGACGGCAGGAGCAGGACTAGCTGCGCGCGATCAAGCTGCGACTTGATTGCTGACACGGCGGCGCATGTGCGTCGTCAAGCAGCGGATCGATATCAAGAGGAATAGCCATGTCGGCCACACCCCGCCCCTCCCCCATTCCCGAAACAGAGCGCCGCGAGCGGCTTTCGACGCTGCGCAGCCGCATGGGTGCCGCCGGCGTGGACGCCGTGCTCCTCGGCTCGACGGAGAGCCTGCGCTATTTCACCGGCCTTGTCTGGCACCAGAGCGAACGACTGGTCGGCGCGCTGATCACGCAGGCTGACCTCTTCTACATCGTGCCGGGTTTCGAGCGCAGCCGCGTCGACAGTCTGCCAAAGCTCGACGGCGCAATCGTGACCTGGGAGGAAGACGAGAACAGCGCCGAAACCGTAGCCGGCCTGCTTTCGGCGAAAGGCCGCGTGGCGCTCGATGACGCCTTGCCGCTGTTCGTCTATCACGCACTTGCCAAGGAGCTCGGCGAGGAGCGCCTTGTCGATGGCGCGCGACTGATCCGCGATATCCGCCTACGCAAGTCCGCGGCCGAAATCGGCATCATCCAATACGCGATGAACCTGACGCTTGAAGTCCACCGCCGCGCGTACGCGTATATCAAGCCCGGCGTCCTGGCATCGGATGTCGTGCGCTATATCGACGAACAGCACCGTGCCCTCGGCGCCGATAGTGGATCGACCTTTTGCATTGTCTCCTTCGGCGAAGCGACCTCGCTGCCGCATGGCGCCGACGGCGAGCAGACCTATGCGGCCGGCGATGTCATTCTGGTCGACACCGGGTGCCGTATCGACGGCTATCATTCCGATCTGACGCGCACCTATGTTTTGGGCGAGCCGGATGCGGACTTTGCCCGCGCCTGGGCGATCGAGCGCGAGGCGCAGCAGGCCGTTTTCGACGCGGCCAAGCTCGGAGCTGCCTGCTCCAGCCTGGATGACGCGGCCCGCGCGGTCATCGTTCGCCATGGGCTTGGGCCTGATTACGCGCTGCCTGGCTTGCCTCACAGGGCCGGCCATGGTCTCGGCCTGGAAATCCACGAAGAGCCCTATGTCGTTCGCGGCAATAAGACGGCACTTGAACCCGGCATGTGCTTCTCGAACGAACCGATGATCGTTTTCCCCGGCCGCTACGGGATCCGTCTTGAAGATCATATCCACATGACCGAGACCGGCGCCGCATGGTTCACGCAGCCGGGCAAGAGCCCGACCGAGCCGTTTGCGTGAGATGCACGACATCGCCTGACTGAGCTGTCGGGCGCTACCCGACATGAAAATCAAAGGCCGCTGCCCGCACAGCGGCCTTTCGTCAGTGTTACAGCGCCAGGCTCGAAGCCCCCTGTTACAAGCGGCATTTGCTGATAAGTCTTGCTCTCAGGGAATGGAGGAGGATGTGATGAGCCGCAATATTGTTCTGGTGGACCCTTTGCCACGAACGCTCGATCTGATCATGAAGCCGGATGTTCGCCGCCGGCTGGAAAATCTCGGCGAGCTGGTGATTTGCGAAGATCGGCAGATGCCGGCTGAGCAGGTCGACGCATTGCTTCCCGAGACGGTGCTGATCTTCGGGCAGACCGACATGCCGCGCGAGCGGTTGGACCGGGCGCCGAAGCTAAAGGCCATCATCAACGTCGAATCCAACTTCATGGCGAATATTGACTACCAGGCCTGTGTGGAACGCGGCATCTGGGTGATCACCCCGGCATCGGCCTTCGCATCGCCCGTGGCTGAGGCGGCACTCGGCATGGCGCTCAATCTTGCCCGCGGCATCACCCAGGCCGACCGCGATTTCCGGGCGGGAACCGAAGAATATGGGCTGGCCGGCAACGACGGCGTCTTTCGTTTCGCCGGCGCGCCGGTCGGGATCATCGGCTTCGGCGATCTCGGCAAGCAGTTGCGCGATCTGATCCGCCCGTTCAAGAACGCGGTGCGCGTGTTCGACCCATGGCTGCCTAAAGAGATCATTGAGCGGCTGGATTGCGTGCCATCGGACCTGGACGAGACGTTGAGCAAGAGCCAGGTGGTTTTCGTCTTCGCCAGCGTGACCAGCGAGAACGAGGGCTTCATCGGCCGTCGCGAGTTCCAGTTGATGAGGCCGGGCGCCGCCTTTCTCTTGATGAGCCGCGCAGCGGTGGTCGATTTTCCCGCGATGCTGGAGGCAGTGAAATCCGGCCACATCATCGCCGCGACCGATGTCTTTCCGGAAGAGCCTGTGGCGGCCGACGACCCCGTGCGCGGTTTGCCGGGCTTGCTGCTCTCGGCGCATCGCACCGGTGGCACCCGCGATGCCTTCTACGAACTCGGCACGATGGCCGTCGCAGATGCCGAACTCATCATGAAAGGTCTGCCGCCCCAGCTTTGCCGGCGTGCGGACCCGGCAACGGCGAGCCGCTTGCGCTCGAAACCTGTGTCGGTGTCCTGAGATGGCCTTGGGATAGAGCAGAAAATAAAAAAGCCTGTCGCGGGAGGAGGTGCGACAGGCTTTTTAAAACAAATGAACAGCAGCTGGGAGGAGGAGTGCTACTGTTCGCGCAAGTCCCTCTGGGAGGAGGAGTGAGGCACTTGCAAACTCGAAGCTCTGCGGGAGGAGGATGCATCGCTTCGATGGATATGTATATACACACCCGCGCGCCTAAACGGTAGGCAAGTTTGTGCAAGGCAGCCATGCGCCATGCGCTTGGCGCGGAGCTCTCGATATGGCCGTCRGAGCACGAAGCCCCTGTACTGATCGACCGATCCAGCTATAGAACCAGCAGTCACGCGGAAATGCTGGTGAAAGGCGACACGGAATGCTGCGCTGGGGAATTCTCGGAACGAGCTTCATCTCGAACACAATGGCAGAGGCCATCAATGCCAGCGACGGATCGGTGATCGGCGCGGTCTTCGGTCGCGATCGTGAGCGCCTCGCAGCCTTTGCCGACCGCTACGGCATCTCCGTCGGGCATTCCAGCATCGATGCGCTTGTCGACGATCCCTATATCGACGTGATCTACGTTGGCCTGCCTAACAATGTGCACCACGACGCCGTCATCAAGGCGGCTGCGCGCGGCAAGCCGGTGCTGTCGGAGAAATCGCTGACCACGACGATGGAAGAAGCGCATGCGCTTGCCGCCGCTGTCGAGCAGGCCGACATTTTCTTCCTCGAAGGGCTGATGTATCTCAGCCATCCTGTCATCGCCGAGCTTGGCAACATCATCCGATCCGGCCGTCTCGGCGCCATACGCTCGATTTCGGGCGCCTATGCCGCGGACATCTGGCAGGTCGTCAATCCCGCGGGCCGCGGAACGCTTTATAATCTCGGCTGCTATCCGGCTTCGCTGATGCACTACGTCATCCAAACGGCTTTCGGCGCCGACGCCTTCGGGGATCGCGTGATCTCGGGACACGGCAACCGGTCGCGCCACGACCGCAACATCTGTGACGCTGCGCTCACCGCCCGCTTCGGCTCAGGCGTTTTGGCGACGCTGCAATCGACGGACTGCTATGGCATGTCGTTCGACTTCACTGTGCGCGGCGACCGCGCCTCGCTGCGCTTCCTCACCAATCCGTGGCTGCCCGTCGTCGGCGACAATCTGCTGGAGATCGAGGAATACGGCCTGCCGATAGAGCGCATCGTCGTTCCGTCGGACCACGACGCCTTCGGCCATCAGGTTCGCATCGTGGAAGACTGCCTGCGCAAGGGGCTGAAGCTGGCGCCGCGCCCCTCGCCGCGCCTTTCCGATTCCATCGAGATCATGCAGTTGCTGACCGAATGGGAGCGATGCTGCCGGACTTGAGCCGTCGTCCAGCTTGAGAAAAAGATCGATCCGGTTATATAAAATCATCATGATAACGTCAGCACAGATACGTGGCGCCCGCGCAATGCTCGGCCTCCAGCAAGCCGAATTGGCCGAGGCCGCCGGTATCTCCGTAGCGGATCTCGACCGTATCGAGCGCGGGGCCGAAAGCGCTGGCAGCACATTGCGCGCAATCAAGCACGCGCTAAAAGCCTCGGGCATCATCTTCGAAGCGGACGGAGAATTGATATCAGGCCGGCCGGGCGTGCGGCTGGCCCAATCGACGGGCAAGTTGTTCGACACGGTCGAGACGGAAGTTGTTCAATATCCGGAATTCATGAAGAACGACGCACCTCCCGGTGCCGGCGGGTGAAGTTGAGGTTGAGGTTTGTGAGATGAGCTACGACTTTCATGTCGGCCAGAAGGTCGTATGCATCGATGACACGTTCAAGCATGTCAGCATCGACCAGGGTATTCGCAAGGGCGAGATCTACACGCTGCGCTGGGTCGGCGAATACACGCACTATATCGACGGCACCTTCTTCGGCGTGAAGCTGGAAGAACTGCATCGCGGCAACGATGATGGCCCGGAGGGCTACGGCGCGGCCGACATGCCATTTCGCGCCACGCGCTTCCGCCCGCTGGTCAAGGACAAGATCTCATCGCTGCGCAAGCTGCTTGCCCCCACGCCGGATGCGCCGGTGGAACCGAAGGTGAAGGTCAAGAAGAAGGAAGAGGTCTGAGCCAGATACCATCTGGCCTCATCGAACCGACCCATCAATTTGAGGACAATTCTTGAACAGCGTTTCCGACCTCGTCGCCTCCGCAAAGACCGTTCACGCACGCTATCTGGCAGGCCGCATGGAGCGTGAAACGGTCAGGGAGTGGGTAATCCGGCTTGGCGCCTATCCCCAGCCGCACGGCGAACGGGTGCGCGAGGCAGCCGAATGGTTTCGCGTCGCCCAGACTGATCCCGTCCCGCTTGAAATCAAGCTTGTCGATCTCGATCGGCTGTCCGCAATCGTTTCAGGCTGACCGAAATAGGTAGTCTTCGCGCAAAACGAACCCATAAATGGCGCTTGAACTTCCCAGAAGTTGCGTTACATTCAACTTACATAATTCGTCTCTGACGGCTGACCACGGAGGTACTGGCAGTCGTTGTCGAGACGGGTCGAGGAAGGTCGGTGCGGTTTCGCCCCGGCCTTTTTCTTTACCGGATTGCCTGAAAACGTGCGCAGTGGAGGCCGCAGCAGCGGTGGAAACAGCTACCGCGCCGCTCTGCTCGTCCTTGGCGGGTTCCAGGCGACAGCCTGATTGCGGCCATCGCGCTTGGCCTGATAGAGGCCCTGATCGGCCTCGAGAATAAACTCGGCAGCGGTTATCTGTTGCTTCCAGTTAGATTTGGCCGAAATACCGATGCTGGCCGTCACCACGCCGTATTCGCTGCCAGAGTGAGCGATCGCCCGCGCTAGCAGGGTGCTGCGGAACTGCTCCGCCAACACCAGCGCCTTGGTCCCATCGGTATCGGGCAGCAGAACGACGAATTCCTCGCCGCCGAACCGCGCGAGCACATCCTGCGGGCGGTTCATCGTGCGGCGCAGGCAATCGGCGATCGCCTTCAGGCACGCGTCGCCTTCTGGATGGCCGTAGGTGTCGTTGTAGGCCTTGAAGCGGTCGACGTCGATCATCAGCACCGCCATCGGCCGGCGCTCCAGACGGCTTCGCTCGACCGCAACCGACATCGCGTGGTCGAAGGCCCGGCGGTTGAGAAGCCCGGTCAGGGCGTCGGTCTCGGCGAGGCTCTTCATCTGCTCGGCGACTGTCCTGAGCGCGAACTCGGCCTGCTTCATCGTCGTGATGTCTGAGACCGCAACAAGCGCCATGCCATTATCGGCGACGCGGGTGCGCAGGCTGAGCCAACGCCCGTCATAGAGTTCGATGTATTCTTCCTTGTCGAAGAACAACGCAGCGGCTGCTTCCGACAACCAGGCATCGGTAATCTCCTGACGGAAATCCCGTCGCTCGTTCGATTCCACGACTTTCTTGAGGATATCCCTGATATTCGTTCCGGGCACGCGGGCCTCGCCCGACAGCGGGAACAACGCCGCATATTGCGTGTTGCTGAAAACAAGCGTGCCTGTTCGATCGAACATCGCGAAACCATCCGACATCCCGGCCATGGCGAGCGACAGCAGATCCTTGCTCTCGCGCAGTTCCTGCTCGATCTTCCGTTCCTCGGTCACATCGCGCGTCGCGCCCGCAAGCCCGATGACAGCACCGGTCCGGTCGCGTAGCGGCACCTTCGATGTCGAATAGCAGCGATCGCGGCCGCCTTCGCTCAGATATTCGATCTTGTCCAGCTGCGACTGCCCGCTCTCCATCAAGGCTTGCTCTTCGGCATAGAGCATTTCGGCGCGGCGCTGGGTGGCGAGCTGGAAATCGGACGCGCCGACCATGGCCGCCGGCGAGGGATAGTGGTGGTGCTCGGCAACGTTCTTGTTGACGATGACGAACTTGCCTTCCCGGTTCTTCACGTAGTGAAAGTCGGGCGTCTGCGTCAGCGCTGCCGACAGGATATCGCGGTCATGCGCCATTCTTTCGAACTGGATCAGGACAAAGGCGGCGATCATGATGCTGAGGAAATTGAGAACCGTGATCGAGGCCGAAAAGCAGATGCTGGATACGCGGTCGCTTTCGGTCGCGATGGCAGTGATGACGCAGGTCCATATCAGCCGCGCCCGTTACGCCCACCTGAAGCACTCCTATTCGACGGCAGCCGCTCTTTCGAATGTCTCACACCGGATCCTCACACAGGTGCGCACCGAGACGGACGCGCAGAAGACCAGCGAACAGATGCTGATCCGTGAGGAGATGAACGCGCTGCTGGCCGATGCGAAGCTCGATATGGCCTATGCCGACCTGCAGAACGCCTATGCGAACATCTACGCTTCCCTGGGCATAGATCCGTTCCCGCAGACGCTGCGCACCACCCAACCCGTGAAGGAAATGGCTGGCGAGTTGCGTGATATGTGGCTGGAGCGCGGTGAATTGAAGACAGACCTCGTTGCGGCCAAATAACCGCCGGCATGGGAGACCGTGATGAAGCGCATAGCGGCATCCGTTCTGATGATACAGCTCTTGGCAGGTGGCGCAACTTACGCCGCCGGCAATGATGCGGCGGATGCCACGGCATCGCTGGAAGGGCTGCGCGGCATCGTCCGCGCCGCCGATGAAGCCTCGATATCGAGCGACCTCGGCTTTGCCATCGCCACACTGCCCTTCAAGGAAGGCGAAAGCTTCAACAAGGGCGACATCCTCGCCACTTTCGAATGCGGAGATATCCAGGCCCAGCTCAAATCCGCCGAAGCGGCGCTGGCGGCCGCGCAGATCGCCGTTGCCAACGACGAACGGCTGGCGCGCTCGAATGCGGCCGGCAAATTCGAGGTCGACATATCGCGCGCCAAGGCCAACCAAGCCGCAGGCGAGGCCGATGCTTATCGCAGCAAGCTTGGGCGCTGCACGATAAGGGCACCCTTTGACGGCCGGATCGGCGCCATGCCCTCCCACGCGCATGAAACGCCGGAACCGAGCCGTCCGATCATGCATATCGTCGCCAGCAACGACCTGCTGGTCGACGTGCTGGTGCCTTCGCTCTGGCTGCGCTGGCTGCGGGAAGGCGAAGAATTTTCGTTAAGCGTCGACGAGACGGCCAAGACCCTGCCGGTCGATATTATCCGCATCGGCGCGACCGTCGATCCGGTCAGCCAGACGGTGAAGGTGACCGGGCGTTTTTCCGGCCAGGCCACCGGCGTCCTGCCGGGGATGAGCGGCCCCACAGTGTTCAAAATCCCGAGTGAGTAGGCATACGCAGATGCAAGGTGTCGAAAAGCCAGCCAGCGATCCCATCAAGCTTCAGCCACCGGCAGCGGCCGCCGCCCAGCACGCCTACGAACTGTTGCTCAGGATTGAAGCTGACGCACGCCGTGCAGACAGCGTTGGCGAACTGCGCTTCCTCATCGCCAACGAGACGATGAAGCTCACCAAGGCCAGGCAGATCTTCGTGCTGTCGGTATCCAAGGGCGTCTTCAAGGTCGAGACGGTGTCCTCGATCGGCGCGGTAGATCGAAACGCGCCGCGCATCCGCTTCGTGGAGGGCGTGATCAGGCAGCTGTCGCGCGAGGCAGGGCTGGCGAAGATCAAGGCCTTCACCCTCCCCGCCTATTGCCCACCCGGCGAGATCGAGCAGGATAGCTATCCCTTCCCCTTTATGGCCTGGGTGCCGTTTCAACTGCGCGACGGCCATATTTTCGCGGGTATGCTGCTGGCGCGAGAGACGCCATGGCCGGAGGCGGATCTATTGCTGGCCGAAAGACTGGCCGAGACCTATTCCCACGCGTGGCGGGCGCTGAGCGGACCAAGACGCTTGAAGCACAATCTGCCGATCAAGCCGCTGATCGGAACCGCCGCTGTGCTGGCCATCGCCGCGATGTTCATCCCGGTGCACATGACGGTGCTGGCGCCGAGCGAGGTGGTTCCCGTGGCGCCGGAGATCGTCGCGGCACCGCTCGATGGTGCGATCGAGGAGATCCTCGTCAATCCGAACGCGACCGTCGTCAAGGGACAGCCTCTCTTCAGGCTTGCCGACACAGCCCTTCGAAACGAGCTGCGCGTCGCTGAACAGGACGTGAAGGTGGCGCAGGCGAAGCTGATGCAGATCAGCCAGCGCGCGATCGCCGACCCGGAAGCGCGGCGCGATCTAGCGGTCACTCGAAGCGAGTTGAGTGTCGCCTCGGCCAAGCGCGATTACGCGTCCGACATGCTGGCGCGAACCAACGTCAAGGCTGAGACCGACGGCGTGGTCATCTTCACCGACAAGCGCGACTGGATCGGTCGGCCGGTATCGATCGGCGAGCGCGTGATGGAAGTGGCCGACCCCAAGCGCGTCCAACTGCGCATCGACGTGCCGGTGGCTGATGCCATCGCGGTCGAGAACGGCGCTGCCGTCAGCGCCTTTCTGGATGCCGACCCGCTGCATCCGGTCGCGGCGAAAACGCTGTCCTCATCCTTCGATCCGCAGATGATTGAAGGCAACATTCTGGCCTATCGCATCTATGCCGGATTTGACGCCGTGCCGGAGCGCGGTTTGCGTCTCGGTATTCGCGGGACGTCGCAGATCTTCGGCGAGAAGGTGCCGCTGGCCTATTATCTGTTCCGGCGGCCGATTGCCGCGATCAGGCAGCGGCTGGGTCTATGAGCGTATCACCGTCGCCCGATCTCCGGCTGCCGCCCTTGCGCGAGGATCTGCAGATCGTGCGCGGCGGTACCAGCCTATCCGGCGAGCCGGTCTGGATTGTGCTCGATCCGGTCCGCAATCGCTTCTTCCGCATCACATTCGAGATGTTCCAGCTGCTGACGCTCTGGAATTTCGCCCGCTCGCTGCGCGGTCTCATCCAGGCGGTGCAAGCACAGTTCGGGCGGCTTCCCGAGCAGGAAGAGATCTATGCCGCGATGCGGATGCTGGAGACGAGCTTCGTCGTGACCGAACCAGCCTCCACGACCTGGCGCGCGCTTCATGCCAGCGCGACACGCCGCCATTCGCTCTTCATGCGGCTGATCCACAATTACCTCTTCTTCCGCATTCCGCTGGTCAGGCCGGACCGCTTCATCCGAAAGACCGCGCCTTACATTACGGGGCTCTTCAGCCCGACCTTCCATGCTTTCACCATATGCGCAGCCATTCTCGGGCTCTATCTGGTGTCCCGCCAATGGGATGCGTTCACCGGGACGTTTCCCTATATTTTCACGCTTGAGGGCATCGTGGTCTCGGTGATCTCGGTTGGCTTCATCAAATCGATGCACGAATTGGGCCACGCCTATGTCGCGCATCGCCATGGCTGCCGCGTTCCCACCATGGGTATCGCCTTCATGGTGCTGGTGCCGCTGCTCTACACCGACGTCAGTGATGCGTGGCGGCTGAAGTCGCGCTTCGATCGGCTGAAGATCGATACGGCCGGCGTGCTGACCGAGATGCATATCGCCGTCTTCGCGCTGCTTCCTTGGGTGTTTCTCCCCGACGGCCCATTTCGATCCGCGGCCTTCGTTCTTGCGGCGACCGGCTGGGTGCTGAGCCTGATCGTCAACCTCAATCCGTTCATGCGCTTCGACGGCTATTACATCTTCGCCGATCTCCTCGGTGTCGAAAACCTGCAGCCCCGCGCCTTCCGGCATCTACGTTGGCGGATCCGCCATCTCTTGTTCAACACCGGCGAGGAACGGCCCGATCGCTTCGGTCCGAAGCTCGACGTGATCGTGACGCTCTATGCGATCGCCACGACGATCTACCGGCTGTTTCTCTATTTCGGCATCGCGCTCCTCGTCTATCACTTCACAATCAAGATCGTGGGCGTGATGCTGTTTGCCGTCGAGATCGGCTTTTTCATCCTTCGGCCGATCCTGTCCGAACTCAGGGAGTGGTGGACCATGCGCCATGACATTGTCACGAGCAGACGCAGCTATCTTTCGCTGGCGATCCTTCTCTCGATTATCGCATTGCTCTCGCTGCCGATCTTCAAGAGCGTGTCGGCCCCGGCGGCGCTTTATCCCAACGAGTTCACGCGGCTTTTCCCGATGGAGCCCGGAAAGATCGAGGCGATCGGGATCAAGCGAGGCGATGTCGTGAAGAAGAACGACGTGCTGTTTTCAATCGTCCGCCCCGAGCTTCAGCAGGAGCTTCGCACCACCGAGATCGAAGCCGAACTGACACGCTACCGCCTGGCGCGCGTGCTGGCCGATCCGCAAAACCTCGTCGATCGCGGCATCCTCCAATCGCAACTGGCCGCGCTCGAGGCCAAGCGTGATGGGCTGGCGCGCCGGCAGGCATCGCTCATCGTTCGCGCACCGTTCGATGGCACCGTGATCGACATCGATCCGCAGGTCCATCTCGGCCGTTGGATCAGCCGGAAGGACCAGCTCGCGACCATCGCCGGCGCATCCGGCATGGCGGCGCGCGGCTTTTTGTCCGGCGGCGACCGTGGCCGCCTCGACGTCGGCGCCACCGGCCACTTCATCCCTGACGATCTCACGCAGTCTTCACTACCGGTGCGGCTCACCTCAATCGCCTCGGCGGGCGCCTCCGAGATCGATATTCCGCAGCTGACATCCGAATATCATGGCGAGATCGCAGTCCACCCGCAGAACGTCCATGAACGTCTGCGCCTCAGCCCTGTTTCGGCACAGTATGCGATTACCGCCGAGGTCTCCGGAAAGGCTTTCTCGGAGACCGTCCGAGGCGTGGTTGTATTGAACGGCAAAGGCGAAAGTATTGCCGGCCGCGTCTGGCGTCAGGTTGTAAAAGTTCTGGTCCGCGAGGCCGGCGCCTGAGGTTTTCGTAATAACTGTGAAACCATTGCGGGCGTCAGCGCTTTATATCACAAACCGGTGATAGTATTCCGGGTGATCAAAAGCGGAAAGGATGCGCAATGCGCCTGTTCAGGACGCGGACAACTCATCGTCACTCCATTTGGAAGCGCGACACGACCGGTCGGGCCTATGCCAGCCACGGCAGGTTCCGGTTGACGATCAATGGCGCCAATGAAAATTGGTTCTATCGCGTGTCCGACATGAACGGCGAGCTGCCCTCCGTCGACAGCAACCCCTTTACCAGCGAAGATGAAACGATGAAGGCCGCGCAGGCCGAGCTTGAGGACACGGCCGCCGAGCTACCGCTGCCGCCGGAATATTGATCTCGATATCAGAAAGGCAGGCGAGACGGCTTTAGCCGGTCGTGCCGGTCACAAGCCTTGCAATCGCCTCGGTGCTTCCCGGCTGCCCGAGCCAGATCATGGCCAGTCGATCACCGGTCTGCTTCGCCAGATACATATAATTATCCGCACGCTTCACGAAGGAAGCCGCGTCATCCTCTGGCTGCAGGAGCGTGACGCCCATAGCGGCCCCCAGTTCGACAACCACACCTTCGACGGCAATCGGCTTGAAGATGCGATCCACCGCGTCCCTGAGCGTGAGTTCCACGTCGTTCAGATGCGAGGAATCGACCTCGAGAAGAACGACGAACTCGTCGCCGCCAATGCGCGCGATGAAATCGTTGGCGCGGAAGCTGTCGCGGAAGCGGCTGGCTATGATCCTCAGCACCTCGTCGCCGGCGGCGTGTCCCATCGTGTCGTTCACAGCCTTGAAGCCGTTGAAATCGATGAAGGCCAATGCCAGCAGTTTGTCGGTTTGGTCGCGCCGTTCCAGATGCTCGGCCAGAACTTCGTCGAAACAGGCGCGATTGGGCAGGCCCGACAGCGCATCGGTACGCGCCGAAGCGCGGAGCGCAAGCTCGATTTCGTGCTGATGGCGAACACGCGCGGAGACGTCGAGGATGACTTCGACATCGAAGGACACGCCATCGATGACGGTGCGCTGCGCGGAGATCAGCGTCGGCAGGATCGTTCCGTCGGCATGACGGATATCGACTTCCTCCAGCACATAACCGCCGTCTTCGGCGAGCATGCGATGGCGCCGATCGCGCGCCGGGCTGCTGATCGCGGCACCCTCAGCGATCAGCGTTCTGCCGCTGATATCCTCCCATTTCAGGCCTGTAAGCCTGAGATAGGCGTCGTTTACCTTCAGATAGCTGGATGTCTCGGTGTCGCTGGTCGACACGGCCATGGCAATCGGTGCGAACTCGAACATTCGCATCAATATCGAAGTCAGGATCTCTGGTGGAAGTATCTCTTCGTCGGCCATACACGTGATCGCAACAAGTATGGCTGGTTGTGTAACAGACGAAAGTTAAGCTCTTCTGACTTAAAACGCTAATTTACCAAACACATGACGAGAGCGAATTCTCAGGTTCCGCGCGCGATAAAATCGGAGCCGCCGCTTTGCAACCGGTGTGATTACGCCTATCTTGCCTCATCATCGTCAACGAACAAGGGCTCCTGTGTTTCTCGAAATTGGAATTGTGGTCTTGCTCACCATCCTGAATGGTGTGCTCGCCATGTCGGAATTGGCTGTCGTGTCTTCCAGGCCCGCCCGCCTCAAAGTTCTCGCCGATCACGGAAGCAGAGGAGCCGCACAAGCCATAAAACTTGCCGAGAACCCTGGCAGGTTCCTGTCGACCGTGCAGATCGGCATCACGCTCGTCGGCGTTCTCTCCGGCGCCTTCTCGGGCGCCACGCTCGGTAGCCGCCTGACGGCCTGGCTGCAGCTTCAGGGCATGTCGCCGACTGTGGCCGATGCCGTCGGCGTCGGCACCGTGGTCATCGCCATCACCTACCTTTCGTTGATTGTCGGCGAACTGGTGCCGAAGCAGATCGCGCTGCGGGAACCTGAAGCGGTGGCCGCAAAGGTCGCGCCCGCCATGGCGGTCCTGTCGAAGATGGCGCTGCCGCTCGTCTGGCTGCTCGATGCTTCCGGCAAACTCGTGCTGAAGCTGCTCGGTCAGTCCGGCAAGGGCGGCGACAATGTCTCCGACGAGGAAATCAAGACGGTGCTCGCCGAGGCGCAATCCGCGGGCGTGATCGAGAGCGAGGAATCCGCCATGATTTCAGGCGTGATGCGGCTTGCCGACCGCACGGCGCGCGCGCTGATGACGCCGCGACGCGACGTCGAGATCATCGACGTGGACGACAGCCTGGAGGAGATCCGCGCCCAGCTGCACAACACCAAGCGTTCGCGCCTGCCGGTCAGAAAGGGCAGCTCGGACGAAGTGTTGGGCGTGCTGGCCGTCAAGGATTTCTACGACGCCATGTCCGTTCAGGGCACCGCCGACCTGAAGGCGATCACGCAGGACGTGCCGATCGTCTCCGACCTTTCCAACGCCATCAGCGTCATCCAGGCGATCCGGACGTCGCCCGTGCACATGGTGCTTGTCTTCGACGAGTACGGACACTTCGAAGGCGTCATTTCTTCCGGCGACATCATGGAAGCAATCATGGGCGCGCTGCAGGATGGCCCGATCGACGAACAGGCGATCGCGCGCCGCGACGACGGCTCCTATCTGGTCTCGGGCTGGACGCCGATCGACGAGTTCGCGGAATTCATGAGCCTGAAGCTTGGCGACGATCTCGAATACCAGACCGTCGCGGGTCTCGTTCTCGAGGAGCTGAAGCACCTTCCGGTGCTTGGCGAAAGCTTTACCAAGGATGGCTGGCGTTTCGAGGTCATCGACCTCGACGGGCGACGGATCGACAAGATCCTGGTCAGTTCGCTGGACACGCGCCAAACGGCGGACGTCGAGTAATCACTTCGGAAGACATGTCGCGAGCGGTACCCGGACAGGATATCCGCTCGCGGCGCAATAGCTATCAGCGCTTCATGTCAGGGCAGACATAGGGCACCTTGGCGACGCTGTAGCGGTGCTCGACCGTATCCTTCCCGGCCTTCACGCTGAGCGTCAGCTGGCTCGGCGACACCGATTTCACCTTCGCGGTGATTTTGGCGCCATCCTCATCCCAGGTAACGGTATCGTGAGAGCTGCGGCTCCATTTGCGTAGCGCATATGTTTCCCAGCAGGAATCCATCAGCAGGCTGCCATCGGCCATGAACACCATCATCACGCCGGGAAGACCGGATTGCGATTTGGTCTCGATCCACGCCCGGCCGACAAGCGGGTCAGCGGCCGGCGTCTGAGCCGCCGCAATCGGCGCCACCATCGGCGCCATCGTTCCCGCCGCAATTGCCAAGATCTTGTATAGATTATTCAATTCTCACTCCTCCATTCTGGAATCATGTCCCAAGAGATAAGGATCGAAGCGACAGGATTGTGACCGCCGCGCGCTTTTCTTGCGGCAATGTCGCTTTGCGGGACGCTCGACAAACGGCCACCCGGCTGCGCGCGCCTTCCCCAACTTCCGCGCCGCGCCCGGTCCCTGAAGGCCGAAGCAGCGAGGCCGCGCACGGTCCAACTGTCCCGATAATCCATTCCTCATAAACGATACGTTAGGGATCTGTTGACCATAATCGACTGCAAAGCGACCTCGCCGATCGCAAGAATCCGGCTCTCGCACCCCATCAACAATGACGGAAGTCGTGTTCGTGTACCATGCAGTCTTTTCCGTTCCCGTGACCATGCTGGCCCTGGCTGTGTCGCTTGCCGCGCACCGAATGGTGATGATCGCCCTGGTCATATTCGCGGCCATGGCCGGCGCAACGCAGGCAGCCGCCGACGACCGCGCGCTAAAACTCTATTTCACCCACACGGGAGAGCGGGCGACCATCGTCTTCAAGCGCAACGGCAAGTTCGATCCGAAGGGCCTGGCGCAGATCAACCGCTTCCTGCGCGACTGGCGCCGCAACGAGCCGACCAAGATGGATCCACGCCTGCTCGATCTGGTTTGGGAAGTGTACCAGCGCAGCGGCGCCAAGGAACCCATTCACGTCGTATCCGCCTACCGCTCTCCGGCCACGAACAACATGCTGCGCACCCGCTCGCGGGTGACAGGTGTCGCCAAGAAGAGTCAGCACATGCTTGGCAAGGCGATGGACTTCTATATTCCCGGCGTGAAGCTCGCCACCTTGCGCGGCCTTGCCATGCAGATGCAGGTGGGTGGTGTCGGCTATTATCCAACCTCCGGCTCGCCTTTCGTGCATCTCGATGTCGGCAATGTTCGCGCCTGGCCGCGCATGTCGCGGCTGGAATTGGCAAGGCTCTTCCCAAGCGGCCGCACGCTACATCTGCCGGCCGATGGCCGAGCCTTGCCCGGCTATGAGCTGGCGCTCGCCGACCAGAAGAAGCGCAACCGCCCTGTGGCAATCGAGACCATCCGTACGCCGGAAAGCGATGACGACGAAGGCGCTCCGGCACCCTCCCGCGCTCTCGTAACCGCGATGCTGCCGGTGCCGCAGACACGCGCCGAACGCGGCCTCGAGCTTCAGCTTGCCCGGCCGATGCCGCGCGCCGACAACACAGATAGTAAGGTTCCCGACCTCGCCTCCCTCACCGTGCCACTGCCGACCTTCAGGCCGGCGCTGGATGAAACCACTACGGCAAGCGTTCCTGCGCCCGCCGCTCCTGTCCTGCTCGCTACCGCCGTCACCGGCAAGGGATCGGCGGGGCAGCTTCTCTTTGCCCTCCACGCAGGCGGCTCGCTTGCCGGCGGCGCGGCAAAGCGTCCTGATATGACCGCGGTCGCTCCTCGGGAACCGCAGGTCGTATCGGCAGGCGTCGGCGCCATGTCCGGCAAGGCGCTCGTCGCTTGGGCCTTGCAGCCACCGGGTATGAAGATCGAGATGACCGCACCGCGGCCATCAGGCATGCGCCTGACGACGCTCGAAGATGTCGGTCCTGCGATCGACAGCGACACCGACGAATTTGCCGAAGAGGAATTCGATGAGGACCGCTTCGCCCTGGACGGCTAGGGGCGAGCCTTCAGCGGTTCCCACCACCACTCAGTATTGCGTGAAATCGCCGGTTTCCGATTGCAGCAGCGTCAGCGGATAGCGGGCCGGATGGTGCACAAGCGCCGTCATGTTGACCGGGCGGTTGCGGTCGTCGAAGGCGATCTGGTCGACCGTCAGCACTGCCGCCGGCGGCGCCAGCTGCAGCAGGCGCGCCTCGTCCTCGCCCGCCAGACGGGCACTCAGTGTCGTTTGGCCACGTTTCGGAAATATGCCGTAGCGCTGGCGCAGCTCTTCATATAGCGAGCGGTTGGCGATACCCCAATCGAGGTCGAGCAGCCCCGGCACGCGCCCGGCCGGAATCCAGTCAGTCTGTATCACCGCCGGAATATTGTCGAGCAGGCGCAGGCGCGATAGCACCACGACCTCGGCGCCGGGGGCGAGGAAGAGTGGTCTGCTGACTTCGAGCGGGGCCCGCACGAGGCTTGCCTCGATCAGCTGGTGACCCGGCGCACGGCCATTGGCCAGCGCGATGCTGGTGAAGCTCTTCAGCACCTGCAGCTCGAAGCCGCCGCCGCGTTCCGTGACATAGAGCCCTTTGCCGGGCTGGCTATGCACCACGCCCTGCTGGATGAGTTCACGCACCGCGTGGCGAATGGTGATCCGGCTCACATCATAGAGATCGACGAGTTCGCGCTCGGAGGGCAGCTTGCCGCGCAGCGGCAGACGCCCGTCGCTGATTGCCGCCAGCAGTGCCTCGTACACCTGCTTGTGCAGCGGCCGCGGGTCGTCGCGATCGATGACGCCGCGTGTTGCGATCAATGTGTCCTCGGTTTCGAGCGTCTTCAAATTCGATTTTCCCTGGGCTTTGGCCGCCTCTTCCAATGTCATCTTCAACGCAATTCTCTCGAAAGTCCATATTGACATAACTGGTCATAACCAGTCCTATTGATTGCAAGGAGCCAGAAGAGCCCCGACGATGCCGTGCACTATCACAATCAAGGGAACCCACCATGCTTAAGAAGAGCCTTGCCGCCCTCGCGTTCTCCGCCGCCCTCTGGAGCGGAACGGCCCACGCTGAGACGATTTCCGTATTTTGCGCGCCGACGGAATTCGAGCTGTGCACCAATGTCGCCAATGCCTGGAAGGAGAAGACGGGCAATGAAGCGAAGATCAACAAGATGCCTGCGCTGCTCGATGACGCCATTCCGATCTATCAGCAGCTGATCGCGGCGAAGTCGACCGATATCGACGTGCTGTTCCTCGACGTCATCTGGCTTGGCATGTTCAAGAACGGCCTTCTCGACCTGAAGACCGTCATCCCCCAGGCCGATCAGGACAAGCACTTCGCCTCTACGCTTAACGCCGCCAAGCTGGACGGCAATCTGGTCGCCATGCCTGCCTACATGGACGTCGGGCTGATGTTCTACCGCAAGGATCTGCTCGAAAAATACGGTAAGCAGCCGCCGAAGACTTGGGATGAGCTGGCCGCCACGGCCAAGGAAATCCAGGACAAGGAGCGCGCCGACGGCAAGGGCGACATGTGGGGTTACGCCTGGCAGGCCAAGAGCTATGAAGGCCTGACCTGCGACGCGATCGAGCTCGTTGCATCGAACGGCGGCGGCACGATCATCTCCGACGACGGCAAGGTGACGATCGACAACCCGAAGGCTGCAGAAGCGATCGAAAAAGCAAAGGGCTGGATCGGCTCGATCAGCCCCGAGGGTACGCTGAACTACGACGAGGAAGCTTCGCGCGCCGTCTTCGAATCCGGCAACGCTGTGTTCCACCGCAACTGGCCCTATGTCTGGGGCACGTCGCACAAGGAAGGCAGCGCCGTTGTCGACAAGGTCGGCGTCATGCCGCTGCCCGTCGGCACGGAAGGCCAGAAGTCGAGCGGATGCCTCGGCCCGATGTATTATGGCGTCTCCAAGTACAGCTCCAAGCCTGACGTCGCGGCAGATTTCGTGAACTTCATCACCGGCCCCGACATGCAGAAGAAGCGCGCGCTGCAGGATGCGGTCAATCCCTCCATCCCGGCGCTCTACACCGACCCCGACGTTCTGGCGAAGATCCCCTTCCTCAAGGACAACCAGCAAGCCTTCGCCGATAGCGCGGTGCGGCCCTCGGGCTATACCGGCACCAGCTACAACCGCGTGTCGCAGGCCTTTTATCGCTCCGTCCACGACATGCTGTCTGGTGGTGGCGATATCAAGTCCGGTCTGACCTCGCTCGCCGGGCGACTGGAAAAGCTCAAAGAAAGCCGTTGAGCCTCGACTGAACGTACAGGGGCAGGCCGGCGATCGGTCTGCCCTGGTCTCGCGCATCGCACACCGCCACCAGCAAGGGGGCGAGCCCTTTATCGTGATCAAGTCCGGGTGAAAAATGGCATCGGTTTCGCTTGAATCCGTTTCGAAGAATTTTGGGACGCACACCGTCATTCAAGGCGTCGACCTCAGGATCAACGACGGCGAGTTCGTCGTCTTCGTCGGCCCTTCCGGCTGCGGCAAGTCAACGCTTCTGCGCATCGTCGCGGGCCTTGTCGCCGCATCCAAGGGTGTCGTGACGATCGGCGGCGAGGACGTGACCGATGTTCCGGCCTCGAGACGCGGCGTCGCCTTCGTCTTCCAGTCCTATGCGCTCTATCCGCATATGAGCGTCGCCCGCAACATCGGCTTCGCGCTGGAAACGCTGGGCATGGCCAAGGACGCCATCAGCCAGAAGGTCTCATCGGTTGCGCGCATGCTCAAGGTCGACCACCTGATGGATCGCCGGCCGCGCGAACTCTCCGGCGGCCAGCGCCAGCGCGTGGCGATCGGCCGGGCGCTGGTGCGCCAGCCCGAGATCTTCCTGTTCGACGAGCCGCTGTCCAACCTCGATTCCGATCTTCGAATGGAAATGCGCATGGAGATCGCCAAGCTCCATGACGACCTGAAGACGACGATGATCTACGTCACCCACGATCAATCGGAAGCGATGACGCTCGCCGACCGGATCGTCGTCCTGAACCACGGCCGCATTGAGCAGGTGGGAACGCCGCAGGAACTCTACCACGCCCCTGACAATCGCTTCGTTGCAAGCTTCATCGGCAGCCCCCGGATGAACTTCCTGGCCGTCTCGCCGAAGACAGGCGCGGATGCCGGCACGATCGTCGGCCCCGGCAATCTCTCGATCGCCATGGTCGCCAACAATCCCTCGGGCCCAATCGCCGAGATCGGCATCCGGCCTGAGGGACTGCGGCTTGTTGGCGCGAATGAAGGCCGGATCACCTGCACGCTGGAACGCGTCGAAGACCTAGGCCACGAGCATTTCGCCTATTGCCGGATCACCGACGACACCGTCTGGGTCATCCGCGTAGCGAAGGCGCCTGCGCATGATCTCATCGGTCAGCCTGTCGGCCTGGATTTCGCTGACGCCGCCGTCTTCGCCTTTACGGCCGACGGCAAGCGCATTCTGCTCAGCCATCCAGCCGGCGGACAGGCACAGGTGAGCCAACCATGAGCGCCAAACTCGCCCGCCGCGATTACCGGGCCGCATGGCTGTTTCTGGTTCCCGTCATCGCCGTCATCCTCTTGGTCGCCGTCTGGCCGCTGAGCCGGACCTTCTTCTTCTCCTTCACCGACGCCTATCTTGACGACCCCTCCGTCTACTCCATGGTCGGTCTCGATAACTTCATGGAGGTCATCAACGACCACAGCTGGTGGGTTGCGGTGAAGAACACGCTCGTGTTCACCGTCATCTCGGTCGCGATCGAGACCGCCCTCGGGCTTGCGATCGCCTTGCTGCTCAACGAGATGATCCCGGGCCGCGGCCTGGCGCGCGCCGCCATTCTGGTGCCATGGGCCATTCCTGTCGTCGTCGCCACCAAGATCTGGGAATGGATGCTCAACGACCAGTTCGGCGTCATCAACAAGATCCTCACGGGGCTCGGCGTGGTCGATCACGGTATTGCCTGGACGGCCAGCAGCTCGCTGATCATGGGCGTCGTCATTTTCATCGACGTGTGGATGACCACGCCTTTCATGGTGCTGCTCATCCTCGCCGGTCTTCAGCTAATATCGCCGGAGATCTTCGAGGCCGCCGAAGTAGACGGCATCCCTGCCTGGAAGCGCTTCTGGTCGATCACCCTTCCGATGCTGCGCCCGGCGATCGGCGTCGCCGTCCTCTTCCGTGTTCTCGACGCGCTCAGAATGTTCGACCTTGCCTATGTCCTCGCGGCCAGCAACGAGAACGTGATGACCGTATCGATCTATGCCCGCGACCGGCTGATCAGCTTCCAAGAACTCGGCGTCGGCTCGGCAGCGTCGACCTGGGTCTTCCTGCTCGTCGCGCTTGTCGCAATCATCATCATCGGGGTTCTTCGCCTCGACAAAGCGGCGGGGACCTGATCGATGGCCAATGCAATCGCACAAAAGGCACTGCGCAAGCCCGCCGGCTACTATCGAATGAGACGGCGCGTCGTGCGCGGCCTGCAGATTTTCGCCCTGCTGCTCGTGCTCGTCTATACGCTGTTCCCATATTATTGGGCCTTCGTCTCCTCGACGAAGCAGGGTGCGGCACTCTATCGCTCGGCCCTGATGCCGGCGCTGGATTTCACCTATTACCGGCAACTGATCGACAACCCGGTCTTCATGGGGTCGCTGCTCAACTCGGCCTATGTCGCGATATCGACGACCTTCCTGTCGCTGATCATTGGGCTGTCGGCCGCCTACGCGCTCGGCCGCATCGAGTTTCCGCAGCGACGCGCGATCCTGATGATCGTCCTGATGATCTCGATCTTCCCGCAGGTGGTCGTGCTCTCGGGCATGTTCGAGCTGATCAACTGGCTCGGGCTCTTCAATCGCCCGAGCGCGCTGATCCTCACTTATCTCCTGTCGACGGTGCCCTTCACGACATGGATTCTCACCACCTTCATCCGCGAGTTCCCACGAGAACTGGAAGAGGCTGCCATCATCGACGGCTGCTCGCACTTCCGCATCCTGATGAAGGTGCTGCTGCCGCTGATGGGGCCGTCGCTGGCCAGCACCGGCATTCTCGCCTTTATCCTCGCCTGGAACGAGTTCCTGTTCGCGCTGACATTCACGCTGACCGACGAGAACCGCACCGTGCCGGTGGCGATCGGCCTGATCGCGGGCACAAGCCGCTACGAGTACCCGTTCGGGCAGATCATGGCAGCCTCGATCACCGTCACCCTCCCCCTCATCGCCGTCGTGCTTATCTTCCAGCGGCGGATCGTGGCGGGCCTGACCGCCGGCGCCGTCAAAGGCTGACAGATACAAGGATCAAGACCATGGACATGCTTGTGAAGCTCTACGAGCTGAAGCGCGACCCAGCACTCGACAGCCGCATGACGTCGCAAGGGGTCACCATCCGCCGCGTGCTGGTGCCGGAACTGCCGGCGCTGACATCGTGGATCGAACCGCGCTTCGGCGCCGGTTGGGCGGCCGAGGCGACCGCCGCTGCCATGCGCCAGCCGACCACCTGCTTCATCGCCATTCAGGCGGGAGAACTGATCGGGTTTGCCTGCCACGAGGCGACAGCCAAGGGGTTCTTCGGCCCCACCGGCGTCGATCAGGCGGCCCGAGGCAAGGGTGTCGGCCACGCCCTGCTTCTGGAAACGCTGCTCGACATGCATGCGCAGGGCTATCCCTATGGCGTGATCGGCGGCGCCGGGCCTATGGATTTCTACAGCAAGAGCGTCGGCGCGATCCCGATCGAGGGCTCCGAACCGGGTATTTATCGGGGCATGCTGTCGCTAGCCCACCCGAGCGAAATCTCCTCATAGAGGACACGATTTCGGACGCATCACCGCCGTATTTCAGCCTTTGATTTCAAAAATACCTGTCATGCCGGCGTGGCGCTGCTTCGCCGGTACAGCAGGCGTTGTGGCCTGTTTCGACAGTGCCGGCGACCGGTGTGTCTGTCACAAAAATTGATTTTAAGATGGACAATTTTTGTATATCGCCCTATATACGCAGCTAAGGAGCACAATGCTCCGTCGAAAATGACAGTATCAAAGTTCGAATACGTGACCTTTTGTCATATCGGATAGATATTTTCGATATATTATATTTTTCCTCGGACGAATTTGACTTATAAAATGTCTATTTGTCTCAGCAACACAACGGATAATACATCCTTATCCAGAAGACATTCTGCAGATCGTGGACGTATGCGAATAAAGGAGAATGCCTGGCCTCTCGAGCTCGGCGCCAAGATTATATGAATGCTGCAACTGAAACAGACGCGCCGACATCATCGGCTTCGACCAAGATCAGTCTCAACAACATCTACAAAGTTTTCGGCGAACACCCGAAGAAAGCCCTCGCGCTACTGCGCGCCGGCAAGTCAAAATCCGAGATCCATGCAGCAACGGGCTGCTCGATCGGCGTCAACGACGCCAGTTTCGATATTCGCGCCGGCGAGATCTTCGTCATCATGGGCCTGTCGGGCTCCGGCAAATCAACACTACTGCGCCTCCTCAATCGGCTGATCGAACCCACATCCGGCTCAATCAAGATCGATGGCCGCGATATCACCGACATGTCGCGCAGCGAGCTGATCGCGCTTCGCCGCCGCGATATCAGCATGGTCTTCCAGTCCTTCGCGCTGCTTCCCAACCGCACCGTTCTCAGCAACGCCGCCTTCGGCCTCGAGGTTGCCGGCGTCGGCGAGGCCGAGCGTCGCGAGAAGGCATTGGCCGCGCTGAAGGCCGTTGGCCTCGAAGGCTATGCGGACAGTCGCCCGGATCAGCTTTCCGGTGGCATGAAACAGCGCGTCGGTCTTGCCCGCGCACTTGCCAGCGAACCCACCATTCTTCTGATGGACGAGGCATTCTCTGCGCTCGACCCGCTGATCCGCACCGAAATGCAGGACGAACTCGTTCGCCTGCAGTCCGAGCACAGCCGCACCATCGTCTTCGTCAGCCACGATCTCGACGAGGCGATGCGGATCGGCGATCGCATCTGCATCATGCAGAACGGCAATGTCGTGCAGATCGGCACGCCGGACGAGATCGTCACCAAGCCGGCCAACGACTACGTCCGCTCTTTCTTCCGCAATGTCGATGTCGCGCATGTCTTCAAGGCAGGCGATGTCGCCCGCAAGTCGCAGGTCACTATCATCGAGCGCGAAGGCGTTTCGGCTGCGGCAGCACTTGAGCGGATGAAGAACTATGATCGCGAGTACGCAATCATCCTCGGTCGCGACAAGACCTATCACGGCATGATCAGCCAGACCTCGCTGATCGAGAAGATCAGGGCGAAGACGGCCGATCCCTATCGCGGCGCCTTCCTGCCCGAGATCGAGGCCATTCCGGCCGACGAACCGCTGTCGAACGTTCTTGGCAAGGTGGCAGCCAGCCCCTGGCCGGTTCCCGTCATCGACAGCGGCAAGCGCTATCTCGGCTCCATCAGCAAATCCGCGCTGCTCGAAACGCTCGACCGCGCCGGCTGATCACAAACACATCGGATAAATCATGAACTTCGATATCGGAAACGGCATCGACGCTGCCGTCAATTATGTGCTCGACAACTTTTCACCCGTGCTTGATTTGATCGCGGCCACGATCGGCTTCGTGACGTCAGGCATCCAGAACGCCCTGCTTGCGATCCCCATGCCGGTTGGCATCGCGATCTTCGTGATCCTCTCGCTCTGGCGCGTCGGCATCGGCTTTGCGGTGTTCACCGCGCTCGGCCTGCTGCTCATCAACCACATCGAGCTCTGGGGTCCGATGATGGAGACCTTGTCGCTGGTCATCGCTGCGACGCTGATCGCCGTGCTCATCGGCCTGCCGCTCGGCATCGCTATGGCCCGCAAGGATTCCGTCGCAGCCTTCGTGCGTCCGGTCCTCGATCTGATGCAGACCATGCCTGCCTTCGTCTACCTGATCCCGGCCGCCATGTTCTTCGGCCTCGGCGCCGTCCCCGGTGCGATCGCGACGGTCATCTTCTCGATGCCGCCGGTAGTTCGCCTGACCAATCTCGGCATTCGCCAGGTGGATGGCGAGTTCATCGAGGCGGGCAATGCCTTCGGCTGCACGGCGACCCAGCTTCTGTTCAAGGTGCAGCTTCCGAACGCCCTGCCCTCGATCATGGCGGGCATCAACCAGACGATCATGCTGTCGCTGTCGATGGTCGTGATCGCCTCGATGATCGGCGCAGGCGGCATCGGCAACACGGTTCTGACCGGCATCCAGCGCCTCGACGTCGGCACCGGTTTCGAGGGCGGCATCGCCGTCGTCATTCTAGCGGTCATCCTCGACCGCATCACCCAGAGCCTTGGCAAGCCGCGCGCCGCATTCTGGCAGGGCCTGTTCAGCAAGAGCGAAGGCGAAAAGCTGAAGCCGGCGACGGCCTGATCTCTAGCAACTCATCATGGTGGGCAGCGCCTGCCAAATGCGAACCTTCACAAAGGAGCACTCATGTTCAAAACACTCGCAACCCTCGGCCTTGCCGCCGCTCTCGTCAGCGGCGCGGTCACCTCGACCATGGCGCAAGATGCCAAGCCGGTGAAGATAGGTTGGGCCGCCTGGTCCGACGCCGAATTCGTCACCAAGCTTGCCGCTAAGCTGATCGAGACGAAGCTCAACCAGAAGGTGGAGCTCGTACAGGCTGATGTCGCGCCGCTCTACCAGGGTGTCGCGCGCGGCGACCTCGACACGATGATGATGGCCTGGCTGCCGCAGACGCATGCCGACTACTATGCCAAGGTCAAGGACAAGGTCGAGACGCTCGGCACGGTCTATGACGGCGCCAAGCTCGGCTGGGTGGTTCCCGACTACATTCCAGCCGACCAGATCGGCTCGATCGAGGACCTGAAGAAGGAAGACGTGCAGAAGAAGCTCTCTGGCACCATCCAGGGCATCGATCCGGGCGCCGGCCTCACGCGTCTCTCGGAAAAGGCCGTGAAGGATTACGGGCTCGACGGCTACAAGCTGCAGATCTCCAGCGAGGCCGGCATGCTGACTACGGTTGACCGCGCGATGCGGGGCGAGAAATGGTTCGTAGCCACCGCCTGGAGCCCGCACTGGATGTTCGGCAAGCACAAGCTTCGCTATCTCGATGACCCGAAGAAGTCGCTTGGCGAAGCAGAACATGTCGACATTCTCGCCCGCAAGGACTTCAAGTCCGACAACCCCAAGGTTGCTGCCTTCCTGTCGCGCATGAATCTGTCAATCCCCGATCTCGAAGCGGCGATGTTTGCCGCGCAGGAAACGTCCTACGACAAAGCCGTGGATAAATATATCCAGGACCATCCCGACCAGGTGAAGAGCTGGATCGGCGACGAAGGCTGACCGGATTATCGCGCCCGGCCCGATTTTCGGCGGGGCGCGACCCTTCGACCGAACAGGAGCGATGAATGTATATCGACCGCCTGCAACCGACCGACGCCGAAGACGACACGATGGGTGGGCGCATGTCGCTCGCCCGCGACGCGGTGAAACTCTCCATTGAAGCCGCCGCGAGAAGCCTCGGCATCACGCCCGACATCTGGGCATCGTGGGAAAACGACCGCGCGGCGCCCGCTGCCGGCAATCTGGAAACGATCGCCGATACGCTTGAGGTCAGCGTCGCATGGCTGCTGCGCGGCCATGGGGCGGGACCGACATGGCCGGTTGCGAACGACAACGCTCAACAGCCGAGCTGAACGGAAAGCCGCTGTGCGGCCGACCGATCACTGCACACAAAAACAAGGAAATGACAATGGATACGAAAGCGATCACCGCTGAACTGGCACAGCATGTCCCTGTTACCTCCACGCTGGAGAACGTCATCGAGGATGTCGCCCCAACCGATCTCGGGGATATGCATACGCTATACTCCGACATGGGCTGGCTGATTGCCGAGCGTTTTTCGACGCTTGAGGACAAGCAGCGGGTGTTCGAGCTGATTGAGCTCGGCATGCGCAATGGCGATGGAAGACTGAAGGATGCCGTCTCCACCGGACTTATCGAGGCGATGATTTCACGCACGGGCGCCCAGCCGGCGCGATGGCGCCAGATATCGGCCGAGCTCGGCCCGCTCTCGTCCGCCTACGTTAGGCAGTAATCAGACAGACAAGCCGGCTGGCCGCGCGATTTTCAACGCACGGCTCGCGGTTTGGGTTTGCGTGGGGGCGCCGACCTGTCATACGAAGACCCGCAAGCAAAGAGACACAGGACCCTCCCCATCATGCCAAACTCCCTCATGCCCGTTTTTGACGGCCACAACGACGTGTTGCTCCGGCTGCAGCATTCGGGCATCGCGCAACCGGCCAAGGCGTTTATCGAGGGAGAGGCGACTGGGCATATCGATCTTCCCAAGGCGCGCGCCGGCGGCCTGGCCGGAGGGCTTTGCGCGATCTACATCCCCTCGCCCAGCATGGGGAAGGACGCCAATGGCGATTTCCTGACGCCGGCACAGCCGGAATCGCTGAACCGCACCCTCGCGATGGCCCGCATTCTCTTCGACATCGAGGTTCAAAGCGCCGGCGGGCTGAAAGTCTGCCGCACGGCAGCCGATATCCGCCAGTCGATCGAAACCGGCGCCTTCGCGGCCGTGATGCATATTGAGGGGGCCGAAGCGATCGCCGCCGATCTCGATGCGCTCTATGTGCTTCACCAGAGCGGGCTTCGCACGCTCGGACCAGTCTGGAGCCGGCCGAACATTTTTGCTTACGGGGTGCCGTTCCGCTTCCCGTCATCGCCCGACATCGGCCCTAGCTTGACCGACGCTGGCAAGGATTTGATCCGCGCTTGCAACGAGTTGAAGATCATGGTCGATCTCTCGCATATGAATGAGCAAGGCTTCTGGGACATCGCCAAGCTCTCAAGCGCCCCTCTGGTCGCCTCGCATTCCAACGTTCACCACATCAGCCCGCACAGCCGCAACCTGACCGATCGGCAGCTTGACGCCATCCGCGATACGGGCGGGCTTGTGGGCATCAATTTCGGCGTGCTCTTCCTGCGCGACGACGGCACCCGCAACGCCGACACCAGCCTCGACCTCCTGGTCCGCCACGCCGCGTACATCGCCGATCGCATCGGCATCGACCACGTCGCCCTGGGCTCGGATTTCGATGGAACGACGATCCCGGCGACGATCAAGGACGCGACCGGTCTACCTCAGTTGATCGACGCGTTCCGCGCCGGCGGCTTCGATGAGAAGGCCCTGGTCAAGATCACCCACGCGAACTGGATCGATGTGCTCGAGCGCACTTGGGGCGGCTAAGTTACCAGCGGTGGTAATCGCGGCATAAAACGCCGAGAACCATGGGCTACTTGGACACGTGCTCCGGCTTACCCTTGGTCTTCGTGGATGCGAATTCCTCAAGCTGCTTTTCCGTCATGGAATCCACCATCTCGCGGGATGCGCCCTTGAGCTTGCTCTTCGGCGTTTCACCGCGCTTGGCAGACAAAGCTGCGCCGGCTGCCTTTTGTTGCGCTTTCGATTTTGCGGGCATGATCGTCTTCTCCCTTTCACCTTGAACTCACGGCGACACTGAAGGTTCCTGCGACAGAGCGCTCAGTCATTCCAACCGCCGCGATAGACTTTCTGGCCCCCGATCCTTTCCTTTTCGAAAGAGCGATTTATCTAACGCTCTGTGACTAAAAGATTTTTCAACGGAGTGGGATCCAAATGGCAGCATCTATACTGATTGGAATACTGATTACCTTCCTGGTCATCATCCTTGTCTTGTACCTTGTTGCCCGCCTGCCGATCGATGCCAGAGCTAAGCAGATCGTGCAGATCATCGTCATCATCATCGGCATCATTTCGCTTTTGAAATATCTAGCGGTTTTCTAAGGCCAGGGCTCGATCGATGGAGGGATCGCATTGAGCCTGATCCGCGGTAAAAGCACCGAGAAGACGAAGGCCAGCTTTCCGGAGCTGTTCTTCGATCTCGTCTTCGTATTCGCGCTGATCCAGCTGTCGCACACGCTGGTCGAGGACTTCAGTTCGACGACGCTCGCGGAATCGATCTTGTTGATCCTGGCGATCTGGTGGCTGTGGGTCTACACGACCTGGATCACCAACCTGCTCGACACCGACAAGGAAGCGGTGCGCCTGCTACTCTTCGCCCTTATGTTCGGCGGCATCCTACTCGCGATCGCCCTGCCCGAGGCATTCAAGCATCAGGGCACGGCATTCGCGGCGCTCTATTGCGCCATGCAGCTCGTGCGCTCGGTCTTCATGCTCTACGCCTACAAGGGCGTCGACCGGCCCTCTTACCTCACCTTTGTGCGCATCACTGTCTGGGTGATCGCTTCCAGCGTCTTCTGGATAATTGGCGGTTTCGCCAGCCTTGAGGCTCGCGTCGCCTTTTGGGGCGTCGCACTATTGATCGAGTACGTCTCGCCTTTGGCGCGCTACTGGGTGCCTGAACTGGGAGCGTCGCCGCGCGAAACGCTCGACATATCGGGCGAGCATATGGCCGAGCGCTGTGCTCTCTTCGTCATTCTCTGCCTAGGTGAAACCATTCTGACGACGGGCAGGACTGCCGCGGAACACATGCAGTCGAACCTGTCGGTCATGGTTTTCTGCAGCGCGTTTCTGACGACAGGCTTCATGTGGTGGATCTATTTCCACCACGGCCAGCAGAAGGCGGCCGACAAGGCGGAGACGACCTCGGCGCCCGAAACCGTGGCCCATGGTCTTTTCACCTACGGGCACTTGCCGATCGTCGCCGGCATCATCCTCACCGCCGTCGGTGAGGACTTCAGCCTGTCGCATCCCGAAGAGCATAGCAGCCTGAAGACCACGCTCGCCATTCTCGGCGGGCCGGGGCTGTTCTTGATCGGAAATATCTGGCTGAAATTGACAGCCGCGCGTAAGCCGCCGCTCTCTCACATCGCCGGCCTTGCCATCCTGCTGGGGACCCCCGTTGTGCTGCCGATGCAGCAGAATTTCACGATCCAGATGGTGAGCACCGTCACGCTTTTGCTCGTCGCTCTGTGGGAATATGTGGCGTTGCGAAAGGCGAAAGCCACCACCGCCTGAGCCACGGTGGCTCACTCATTCGCACATCGGCGAACCGTCGCACCCCGGATCGCCGAGATGGCGACCCGGATGCGACAAATCCGAAACTTAATCGGCAGAGCCGATCTTATCCTGCGTCTTCGTGTCGAAGTCGCTGGCGTCGTGACGCTCCCAGAGCTGGCTCGACGGTTCGCCGGAGAGACGGTTGACCATGCGCCCGCGCTGAACAGGCTTGCGCTCGCCGATCAGATCGGCCCAGCGCTGGATATTCTTGTATTCCTGAACCTGCAGGAACTCCGCCGCTTCGTAGATCCAGCCCTTCACCAGCCCGCCATACCAGGGCCACACGGCCATGTCGGCGATGGTGTATTCGGCACCGCCGAGATACTCACTCTCGGCAAGACGGCGATCGAGCACGTCGAGCTGGCGCTTGGTTTCCATCGCGAAGCGATCAATCGCATATTCGATCTTGGTCGGCGCGTAGGCATAGAAGTGGCCGAAGCCACCGCCGAGATAGGGCGCGCTGCCCATCTGCCAGAACAGCCACGAGAAGCATTCGGCGCGCGCCGCCGGCTCCGTCGGCAGGAAGGCCTGAAATTTTTCGGCAAGATAGGTCAGGATTGAACCGGATTCGAAAACGCGGATCGGCTTGGCACCGCTGCGATCAACCAGAGCCGGGATCTTGGAGTTCGGATTTGCCTGAACGAAGCCGCTGCCGAACTGGTCGCCATCGCCGATCCTGATCAGCCAGGCATCATATTCGGCGCCGCTGTGACCGGCGGCGAGAAGCTCCTCGAGCATGATCGTCACCTTGACGCCATTCGGCGTGCCGAGCGAATAGAGCTGCAAAGGATGGCGCCCGATCGGCAGTTCCTTCTCATGCGTCGCGCCTGCGATCGGTCGATTGATGTTGGCGAAACGCCCGCCGCTGTCCTTGTTCCAGGTCCAGATCTTTGGCGGCGTATACTCAGTCGAATTGGCCATGCTTTGTCTCCAGTGGTGGCGTCTTCATGCGATACGCAACCTGTCTCGATTGCGTTTTATGGGGATGGCTTAGTGTCAGATCTTTCGCCCGACCTCGGCGATCATTTCGAAGGATTGCAGGCGCGCGTGGTGATCATAAACGTCGGACACGATCATCAGTTCGTCGGTGCCGGTTTCGTCGATCAGCTTCTCCAAGCCGACGCGAACCGTCTCGGGCGAGCCGATGATCGAGCGGGCGAGCATCTGCTGCGCCTGCACCTTTTCCATCGGCGACCAATAGGTCTCGATGTCGTCGATCGGCGGCTGGCTCAGTCCGCGCGTGCCGCGAAACATGTTGGTGAAGGACATCTGCTGTGTCGTCGCAAGTCGGCGTGCCACGGCATCGGTTTCGGCGGCGATCACGTTGACGCCGACCATGGCGTAGGGCTGCGACTGCTGCTCCGATGGCTTGAAACGCGTGCGATAGATCTGCAGCGCCTGGAGAAGAAGTTCGGGCGCGAAATGGGAGGCGAACGCATAGGGCAAGCCGAGTTCGCCCGCGAGCATGGCGCCAAAATTGCTGGAGCCGAGAATCCAGAGCGGCACGTCGGTGCCGGCAGCCGGAACCGCCTGTATCCGCTGGTTCGGGCCGGCGGGCGCGAGAAATGCCTGCAGCTCAAGCACATCCTGCGGGAACTGATCGGCTGACTCCGGCGACCGGCGTAAGGCGCGAAGTGTCATCTGGTCGGTTCCCGGCGCACGGCCGAGTCCGAGATCGATGCGATCGGGAAACAGGCGCGCCAAAGTGCCGAACTGTTCGGCGATGACATAAGGAGGGTGGTTGGGCAGCATGATGCCACCGGCCCCGACGCGGATCGTCTTCGTGCCGGCAGCGAGGTGGGCGAGGACAACCGATGTCGCGGCACTCGCGATACCTATCATGTTGTGGTGTTCGGCAACCCAGATGCGCCGGTAGCCCCACTCTTCTGCATGCGCGGCTAAATCGCGTGCGTTGTCGAGTGCGCCACGGGCGTCCGTCTCCTCCGTCACGCGAACAAGTTCGAGGATGGAAAGAGCGGCCATGGCAATACCTTTGTAATCAACAAGTGGAGGCAGCCGCTGAAGACGGCTGCCCTAATCAAAAGGTATATGGAGTCCGCGACGCGCCCGAACAATGGTTGGGACGTCTGCTTTTTTTGAGATCGGGTTGCCCGGCCAATGATCCCGGCCTAGGCCACCGTCTTGCGGTTCCAGCGCCCGCTCATCTTCGCGGCACTGCCGCCGAATGTCAGGCCAAGCATGATCGCCGCCCTATAAAGACGGATGAGGACGACCGCGACGAAGGCGAGCGCTCTGGACCGCAGACCCTTGATGCGATCCGAGCGGATAATGGAGACCAGGCCCGCGGCCGGCGACAGCGCCACGGCGAGCGTGCGCGCGACCCAGCGCAGCCGCCAGGCGGACTTGGCCTTGATGCGCACGAAATCATGCGCGGTGTGCCGGTCCCATTTCTGCGCGAGCTCAGCGAAGGTCTTGCGCGCGGGATGATAAACGACCATGCCCGGGCAATAATGCGTGCGATAGCCCTGACGGAGCGCGCGCTGCCCCCAGTCGCGGTCCTCGGCGACCTCGATGCCCCCGAAGCGGCCGACCGCCGAGAAAACCTCGGCGCGGATGGCCAGATTGCCGGTTCCGGTAAAGCCCTGTTTGGCGATGTATTCCTTCATTCGATAGGCGAACACGCTCTCGTAGGCTTCGAGCATCGTCAGATGATTGGTGTCCTCATAGGCGATGCGCACATCGCCGCCCAGGATCGAGCGCTCGGGATCGCTCGAGAATTGCCGCTCGATTTCGGCAAGCCAGCCATTGCCCGCAAGGCAATCGGCATCGATGAAGGCCAGTATCTCGCCGCTGGCACGCGATACACCACGATTGCGCGCCGGCCCCGGCCCCGGAATAGATTCCGAGAGCAGCGTGACGGATGCAAAGGCGGCGCAGGTCTCGACCGGCAGCACCTGCGACCCGTTGTCGACCACGATGATCTCGACCGCTTGCTTCACACCTGCCTGCTCGGCCAGTGACACAAGGCAGGCGCGAAGCGCCTGAGGCTGGTCAAGATGCGGGATAATGACGCTGATCATTGACGTCCAATCTGCGGTCGAACAGGGTTCGGTAAGCGTCGAGATAGCGGTGCGCCTCGGCCGTCCAGCGGAAGCTGCGCTCGGCAACGGCGCGGCCGAGCACACCCATTTCCTCGCGCCGCTCGCGATCGTCCACGAGCGAGACGATGCCTTCGGCGAGCGCCCGCGGCGAATGTTCCGCCACGACCATCGCCGCATCGCCCGCGTCGTTCGTCGCCTGACGCAGATTGAATTGCACGATCGGTAGGCCGAGCATCATATATTCGAACACCTTGTTCATCGACAGCTTGTCGTTGAAATCGTTTGGTGGATCGGGAATGATCCCGACATTGAGCGCCGAAAGATGCGCGAGCAGCGACGGTCCGCTGAGATAGCCGGTGAAGCGCAGCCGGTCGCCCAGCTGTCTTTCGGCGGCGAGCGCCTTCAAGCGGCCGAATTCCGGCCCGTCACCGATAATCAGGCAATTGATGTCGTCGCGCTTCTGCACGTGAACAATGTCGTGCATGGCCTCGACCAGCGTATCCACGCCATCCTGCGCGCCCATGATGCCGATATAGCCTATCAGGTGCTTGCCGGGAACGACGAGCGATTGTTCCGCCTCCGTCAGCCTGAAGCGCGAGGCCTCGGGATAGCTTTTGACCACAACCACCTTATCGGGAGACATTCCGCCGCGGGCCACTGCAATATCGCGGAACGTCTCGTTGGTGGCGATGCTGACATCGGCGACGCGGAATGTCTGGCGTTCGAAGAACTGCACCAGCCGATAGAAGAAATCCTTACGGCCGAATTTGCTGACATAGAGCTCGGGGCTCAGGTCATGATGATCGAACACGAAGTAGGTGCCAAACAGGATCTTGTGTACCAGAGCCACGAGAAACATCAGGTCCGGCGGATTACAGGCCTGGATGGCATCGATGCGCTGCCGGCGGCGAACGCGGAACGACAAATAGAGCTGGTTTATCAGCGCCGTCGCGTACTCTCTGAAATAGCCGGCGGCCGTGTCGGCCTCGCGCAGCGGATGGCGATAGATATGAATGTCGTTGATCACCTCATAGGCCTCGTTGTGGCCTTTGCCCATCGGGCAGATCACGGAGACTTCATAACCCGCGTCGTTGAGCGCCTGCGCTTCCTGCCAGACGCGACGATCGAACGGAACCGGAAGGTTCTCGACCAAGATTAGAACGTGTTGTGTCATAGAAATGGTGGCCTCCCATACGCGTCTGGTGAACACGCTGAGCCACGACCATACGATCTCGCCACGTTAACTCTCTAGTTAGCTAACAGGATAAGCGATAGACCTTTTGTGTAACTACCGCTCAATCTTAAGAGCGGCTATGAACACTACGGGTAATACTTGCATCAATGCTTTCAAGCATATTGTCTCGAGTGGTTGCAAAGGAAGTGGCGGGCTGTGTCAAACACTGTTTTGAAAGCGACGGGACGGAACGTCGTGATATGCCCGATAACCGCAGGCGACATCGCCTCGGTCGCGGACTTCCTGCATGCGGAACTGAACAGCCGGCTCTCGCCCGCCCTATGGGCCTCCGCGATCCGTCCCTCATGGCAAACCACGGCACCGAACCACGGCTTCATGCTTATGTGTGACGGGCACGTTGTTGGCGCGCAGGTCGCCTTCTATTCGGAGCGACACGTCAGCGATCTCACGGAAAATGTCTGCAATCTATCCGCCTGGTGCGTTGACGAAAATTACCGCTCGCACGGCCTGAGATTGATCCGGGCTATACTTGGCCAGCAGGGCTATACTTTCACCGACCTATCGCCGAGCGGCAACGTCGTTCCCCTAAACCGGCGCCTGAACTTCAGCGACCTGGATACCGCCGCCGCACTGATCGTCAACTTACCGGTGCCACGTATCGGGACCGGCATCCGCATCATCTCCGACCGAAAGGCAATCGAGACCAGCCTCGACGGACGCGATCTTGAGATCTATCGCGACCACGCCAATGCGCCTGCCGCACACCACATTGTCGTCACGCGCGGCCAGCAGCGCTGCTATGTGATATTTCGGAGAGACCGGCGCAAGCGCCTGCCGCTGTTCGCCTCGATCCTCTACGTCGGCGATCCCAAGCTTTTCCAGGACGCCGCGCAGCAAGTTTACGGCTACCTGCTGACCCACTTCGGCATCCCGATGACTCTGTTGGAAAACAGGCTCGGCGTTGCCCGTCCACGCTTGTCGATCGCGCTTCGCTCGCCACGACCTAAGATGTTTCGAAGCAGCAGACTGGGGGCCGACCAGGTTGACTATCTCTACAGCGAACTCACGTGCGTGCCTTGGTAGTAGGGGAGTAGGTACACATGCAATCAGCAATCAAGATCAACCTGTCCCACCTCGTTCTCCAGGCCGCGCAGAAATACGCAGACCTACCCGCGCTCACATACAAGAGTGAAACCGTAAGCTACGGCGAGCTGTGGAGACGGGTCTGTGGCTTTGCCTACGCCCTTCGCGACCTCGGCCTGCAGCGAAGCGACCGCGTGGCCGTGTTGCTCGAAAAGCGGACGGAGACGGTGGTCTCGATCTTCGGCACGACGGCGGCAGGCGGCGTTACCGTTCCGGTCAATCCGCTGCTGCGGCCGCAGCAGGTCGCCTATATCCTCGCAGACTGCAATGTCCGCGTCCTCGTGACATCGCACGATCGGCTGCTGCAGCTGCAGGAACACATCGCCGATCACCCGGCCCTCGAGCATATCGTGCTCGTCGATCAGGCCTCGGGCGATATACAGGGGCTCGACATCAGTAAGTTCCGCCTGCATGGCTGGGCGCCGTCGTTTTCGCAGGAGCAGGAAACCGCGTCATCCATCGTCGCCGTCGATTACGATATGGCGGCCATTCTGTATACATCGGGAAGCACCGGAAAGCCGAAGGGCGTCGTTCTCAGCCATCGCAACATGATTGTCGGCGCGGAAAGCGTCAGCCATTATTTGAAGAACGGTCCTGAAGACACCATTCTCTCGGTTCTGCCGCTGAGCTTCGACGCTGGCCTCAGCCAGCTGACGACCGCGTTCAATTCCGGCGCGCATGTCGTCTTGATGAACTATTTGCTGCCCGGCGATGTCATACGCCTCTGCGAGAAACACAAGGTGACTGGTATCACCGGCGTACCGCCGTTCTGGATCCAGGTGGCAGCACTCGACTGGCCTGCCGAAACGGCTGCGCGACTGCGCTACTTCGCCAACACTGGCGGCCGCATGCCGAAGGCGACGCTTGATCGGTTGCGCAGACTGTTTCCCCAAGCCCTTCCCTATCTGATGTATGGCCTCACCGAAGCGTTCCGCTCAACCTACCTCGACCCGTCCGAGATCGACCGCCGGCCGGATTCGATCGGCAAGGCGATCCCCAACGCGGAGATTCTCGTGGTCCGGCCCGATGGTTCGCGCTGCGATCCGGGCGAGCATGGCGAGCTTGTCCATCGCGGCCCGCTCGTCTCGATGGGCTATTGGAACGACCCCGCCCGCACCGCCGAGCGTTTCCGCCCGGTGCCGGGGAGCGAGGCGAGCTGGCGTGCGCCTGAGCTCGCCGTCTTCTCGGGCGACACCGTCGTTGCCGACGAGGAGGGCTTCCTGTTCTTCGTCGGTCGGCGCGACGAGATGATCAAGACATCGGGCTACCGCGTCAGCCCCACCGAAATCGAGGAAGTGGCCTACGCCACCGGCCTTACCAAGGACGCGGTCGCGCTCGGCGTCGAAGACGGCGCGCTCGGCCAGCGGATCGTGCTGGTCGCGAGCCCGATCGCCAGCTCGCTCGATGTCAGCGCCCTTTTGACCGCATTCCGCCGGACCCTGCCGCAGTACATGGTTCCGTCGCAGGTTGTTGAAATGAGTGCCATTCCAACCAATCCGAACGGAAAGTTCGATCGGGTTCTATTGAGGGAGCAATTAGGTTCGTGAGTTCGCACCCTTCCATTTCCATGTTCGAGCCGGTCGGAAGCTGTATGGCCGTGGGCGGCATACCACTGGATCGCTTGGCCGAGCGTGTCGGATCGACGCCGTTCTTCGCCTATGACCGGGGCCTGATCACCTCGCGCATCGGCTATCTCCGCTCGATTTTGCCCGCCGACGTCAAGCTCAGCTACGCGGTGAAGGCCAACCCGATGGCGGCCGTCGTCCAGCATCTCGCCGGCCTCGTCGACGCATTCGACGTCGCCTCGGCATACGAGATGAAGGCGGCACTGGACACGCCGGTACCGGCAAACAACATCAGCTTCGCCGGTCCCGGGAAGACGACGGCGGAGCTGACGCAGGCCGTTGCGGCGGGCGTGACAATCGAGATGGAATCGACCAACGAGGCAGCCCGCGTCACCRATATCGGTCACAAGCTCGGCATCCGGCCGCGCGTGGCCTTGCGCGTCAATCCGGATTTCCAGGTCAAGGGCTCCGGCATGCGCATGGGCGGCGGGCCGCAGCAGTTCGGCATCGATGTCGAGCAGGTTCCGGATCTCCTTCAAACGCTCCGTGTCACCGATCTCGATCTCCTCGGTTTTCACGTCTTCGCCGGCTCGCAGAACCTGCACGCCGATATCCTGTGCGAAGCACTGACGCGCAACGTCGCGCTGCTAATGGGGCTTGCGGATCAATCGCCGTGGCCCGTTCGCTATCTGAACCTCGGCGGGGGCTTCGGTATTCCCTATTCCGAGAAGGATCAGCCGCTCGATCTGGTGCCCGTCGGCGCCAAGCTAAAGGAGCTGATCGAAGGCGAAATCCGGCCGCAGCTGCCCGATGCGCGCGTAACGATCGAGCTCGGCCGATACATCGTCGGCGAAGCCGGCGTCTACGTCACGCGCGTGGTCGACCGAAAGGTGTCGCGCGGGCGCACCTATCTGGTGGTCGACGGCGGCATGCATCATCAGCTGGCGGCATCGGGCAATCTCGGCCAAGTCATCCGCCGCAACTATCCTGTCGTGATCGGCAACCGGGTGCAGGAAAGCGAGCGCGAGGCAGTCTCCGTCGTCGGCTGTCTGTGCACGCCGCTCGATCTGCTTGCCGACAACGTGATGCTGCCGCCGGCCGAGATCGGCGACCTCGTCGTCATCTTCCAGGCCGGGGCCTATGGCCTGACCGCCAGTCCGACGGCGTTCCTCGGGCATCCGATGCCGGTGGAAGTTCTTGTCTGATTTGATTTCACCGGCGGGTAGCCGGCAACATTAAGAGGGGTATCATGAATTCGTCTACCTTCGAGGCCGTCAAGGACGTCATCATCGAAACGCTCGGCATCGAAGACCGGGATCGGATCGAGACCGCCGCAACGCCGCTACTCGGCAACATTCCGGAGCTCGATTCCTTCGCTGTGCTGAGCCTTGCGGCCGCGCTCGAAGAGCGTTTCGGCTTCCAGATCGACGATAGCGATTTCACCGGCGAGGTGTTCGAAACCGTCGGATCGCTGGCGCAGTTCGTTGACCGCAGCCTCATTGATCGCAAGCAGCTTCACTAGCAACCGTGGCTTCGCGGCCAATCAACGGTGGGGGATAAATTGGCAGTCATGGAACGAGATCGTCCGATCACGCGCGATACGGAAGGGGCTTCGCCGGCGCTCTCCGTCATTATCGTCACCTATAACAGCGCGGGAGCGCTGCCGCCGCTGCTCGATTCGATCCCGGCGGGTCTTGCCGGCATCGACCGCTTCGAGGTCCTGATCGCCGACAACGAATCCAAGGACGGATCGGCGGAGCTGGCCGAAGCGCATCCGGTTTCGCCGACCGTGATCCGCATGGGCTACAATGCCGGCTATGCGGCTGCAATCAATGCGGCGGCGGCGCGGGCGCATCCGGGATCGCATCTGCTCATCCTTAATCCCGATCTCAGGCTCTACCCCGACGCGGCGCGACCGCTTATTGAGCGGGCTGAAAAGACTTCAACCGGCGTTGTTGTTCCGCTCAACTACACCGAAGAAGGTCGGGTCGATCCAACGCTCCGGCGCGAGCCGTCGATTATGACGGCCTGGGCCGATGCTCTGCTCGGAGGTACGCTTGCGATGCGCGTTGGTCTCGGAGAAGTCATCGGCGGCGCGGCGCGCTACGGCCGCAGCGGCACCGTGGAATGGGCGACGGGATCAGCGCTGCTGGTATCCGCGCGGTTGCGGGACTTGATCGGTGCTTGGGACGAATCCTTCTTTCTCTACAGCGAGGAGGTCGATTATCTCCGGCGCGTTCGCGAGGCCGGCTTCGAGGTGGTGTTCGAGCCGCGCTCGCAGGTCATGCATGAAAGCGGCGGCAGCGGCCGAAATGCGCGTCTCTTCGCACTGATGACCGCCAATCGCATCCGCTACTACGGCCGCCACCACAATGCACTGCAGACATCGCTCTTCAGGCTGGGCATTGCACTCGGGCAGGCGATCCGCTGCTGGCGGGGAGCGGCGCACCGGGCGGCGCTATCGAGCGCACTGATGCCGCTGAAATCGCCGACCGAATTCATGGCGATCCGCCGGAGCTGAGAATGGCAAGGACGGCGCTCCGGATCATCAACTTTCACGGCATCGGCGAGCCTGAACGGCCGCTGGAACCGGGCGAGGCCCCCTATTGGCTGAGTGTCGCGCGGTTCAACGACATGCTCGACCGTATCGCCGATCACCCCGACCGCGACGCCTTGGCGATCACCTTCGACGACAGCAACACCTCCGACCTCACGATCGCAGCACCTGCGCTCGCCAAGCGTGGCCTGACGGCGCGGTTCTTCGTGCTGACCGGCCGGATCGGCGAGCCGGGATCGCTGGACAAGGCCGATATCAGCGCGCTTGTTGACATGGGCATGCCCATCGGCAGCCACGGCATCGCCCACCGCGACTGGTCGAGCCTTGCCCCGGCCGAACTCGACGAGGAATTGAAGACGTCGAAGAGCGTGCTGGAAGAGGTGTGCGGTTTCGAGATCACGGACGCGTCCATCCCCTTCGGCCGATACAACGCCGCCGTTTTGTCGCGGCTGCGGCGTGCGGGATACAGATGCGCCTATTCCAGCGACAAGGGGAGCGCCGATTCCGCTGCGTTCCTTCAGGCCCGAACCTCGGTTCGATCCGACACGACGGATGAAGCGCTGAGCGACGCGCTGTCGGGAGACATGCCCGCCATGAGCCGACTGCGGAGAGCGGCCCGCATGCAGCTGAAGCAATGGGTCTGACCCCTAGCGCGGCCCCCAGCAGTCAGGATTGCGCCGAGGCCCGAACCGCCGCTTCGGCTCCCATCACGCCATTGAGGTTGGCCGCCCCCTCGGCCCTCACGCGCGGCAAGCTTGCCGGATATTCGCGCTGCACGAAGTCGATGATCTTCTCGCGCATCTCGCAGCGCAGGTCGAAGGTCTTCGGCGCATTGGAGGCCGAGATGAGGATGCGGATTTCCATGACGTTTTCGCGGAAATCGGTGACCTGCACGGCGACCACCCGCTTGTCCCACAGCTTGGAGGCGGCGGCTATTTCCTCGACCTTCGTGCGGATAACGGAAACCGGCACCGAATAATCGAGAAAGATCATGACGGTACCGATCAGCGAGGAGCTCTCCCGTGTCCAGTTCTGGAAAGGGTTCTCGATGAAATAGCTGAGCGGCAGGATCAACCTTCGCCAATCCCAGAGCTTGACCACGACATAAGTAGACGTGATCTCCTCCACATTGCCCCACTCGCCTTCAACGATCAACGCGTCGTCTATGCGGATAGGCTGCGTGATCGCAAGCTGGATGCCGGCAAAGACATTCTTTAATACCGGCTGCAAGGCGAGGCCGAGCACGATGCCGGCAACGCCCGCCGAGGCGAGCAGGCTGACGCCATATTGCTGCACGGCCGGAAAGGTCATCAACCCTGCCGCGATGGTGATCGCGACGATCATGAAGGCGGCGATACGCTCGCCGATGCGCGATTGGGTGACGTGGGTACGAGCCAGCAGATTGTCTTCGGCGTCGAGCTTGAAGCGACGCAGATAGACCGTCATCCAGATGTGCAGCGTGGTCTTGGTGATCCAGCCGACGACGGCGATGAAACCCAAGAGCAGGATGTGGCGGATGAACTCCGCCTGCGGCGTCGTTAGCGGCGCGATCGTGGCGCCGAGCGACAGCGTGAGGGTCAGAATGCTGAGCCTAAGCGGCCGGCGGCCGCGCGAGACCAGCGATCGCCAGAACAAATCCCGCGTTTCGACCACGCCGCTCAGAAAGCGAAAAGCGAGACGATGGATCATCAAGCCCATGGCCAGTGCAGCGGCAAGGACACCGATGCTTACAAGCCAAGCGGGCAGCCACGCTGTTGCCTCCTGAAAGTGGAGAATGAAACGTTCCATACGACATCAGCTAGAGTGCAATGCAGCATAGGAAAGGTCGAGGCGGTGAAAATCATCCTTGTCGTGACCGGTCGCGCTTGCGGGAGGCACCGCGCTTTAGACAGAAAAGCCCCGGTCTCAACGTGACGTCAGAGCCAGCGAAACCGGGCTCTGCCGCGTCGATCGATGCGGTGAAGTGCGATCGGCGTGGATCTGCCGCTAATCGTATCGAGCAGTCGGATACTCTGTTTTCCGGCCACGAGCGCGAGGAATCGCGGACATCCGCGGATCGTTCCGCCGTTATCGTTCTCGGTAAAGATGCAGGGTACGGAGAGAACCGTCCCATACACGTTCATTCGTCCACTTTTTGGCATGCGCAAATCCTATTCGCTTTGCGTCGCCGTGTAGTGGAGCCATGATTCCGGCATGTGACAATCTCGTGATAATTTTGGACATGTGTGAAATCACCGGCCTCTTGCATTTTCGCAGTCGCTGATAGTGCCCGCGCTAAGACGCAGCACGACACCAGCTGCGGGCAAGGCCGGCGACCTAGCCTTCTTGTCGACAGCGGGCACCTATCTGTTGGGGGGAGACCACCTACAATTTCAGGTTCGGACAAGCCACACAACCTACTCTGCGGCTCATAGCTGCGCGGGCTTGGGTGACCGATTCTTCATTCAGACCTTGGGGCCGGAAGCCGCCTGCCGTTCGGTATCGGAATTTCGACCCGGCTTTTTATTGACGCCATTTGAACACTTGGGATTGATGAGCATGACGACGGTTGCATCCACGCTGACGATAACGCAGATCAGATCCCTCTCGTCCGCGGCGGTCGCAGCATGGACAACCGACGACATCGCGTCGCTATCCACGGCCCAGGTCAAGGCCCTATCGTCCTCTCAGATCGCGGCGCTCGACGTCGAGGACGTCGAGGCGATGAACTCGCAGCAGCTCAGCGCAATCGCTAAGACTTCCATCGTCGGCTTCACCTTCGATCAGCTGCACGCGCTCAACAAATATGCCATCGAGAGCCTGACATCCGTCCAGGTCTCCGCCCTGACCACGTCGCAGCTGAGCGCCTTGACGACCGAGCAGTCGGAAGCCCTGACCCCGAACCAGATCAAGGCGCTGTCCACCGCGCAGCTCGCGGCACTCAGCCCCGAGGATATCGCGACCTTTTCGACCGCCGATATCGCCGCCATCACCAAGGCCATCCAGGGTCTCGGGACGGCGGCACTCGCGGCTCTTTCTCCCGATCAGATCGCAGCCTTGAACACGAGCGCTGTCGCGTCGATGACGAGCAGCCAGATCGGCGCATTGAGCGCCGACCAGGTCGAAGCGTTTTCACCGGCGCAGATGGCGGCAATGACGTCTGCGCAACTGGCAGCGCTCGGACCCGATGACATAGCCATGCTGTCGCTCGAGGATATTGCCGCGATCAACACCAAGGCCATGAAGGGCTTGAACCTGTCGGCCTTGTCGCCCGAACAGATCGCGGCGCTGACGACGGCCCAGGCGAACACGCTGACGACGGCGCAGCTCGCCTCGCTCGATATCGGCCAGATCGAAGCGTTCTCGCCAGCCCATATCGCCTCGCTCAGCTCCAGCGCGCTGGCGAGCCTCACAACCGAACAGATCGGAGCTCTCAGCCCCGAACAGGTAGAAGCCTTCACGCCGCAGCAGGTCAAGGCACTTACCTCCGACCAGCTTGCCGTTCTCAACCAGGACGGCATCGCTGGGTTTTCGACCGCCGATATCGCAGCCATCAGCAGCAAGGCCATCGCGGGCCTCAGCCCGGGCTCCATCGCGGCGCTGTCAACCGTGCAGATCGCCGCCCTCGGCACTGGTTCGATCGCGAGCCTGACGACCGAGCAGCTCGGGGCCTTGAACGACGAACAATTCAAGGCGCTATCGTCGGTACAGGTGAAGGCGCTGAGTTCCGGGCAGCTCGCCGCACTCGACGCCGCCGATATCGAAGCCTTCTCGACCGCCGCGATCGCCGCGATTTCCAGCCGCGCCATGTCGGGACTGAGCACGGATGCGCTCGGCGCGCTTTCATCGGCTCAGATCGCCGCCATGTCCACGAGCCTGATCGCCAACCTCACCGGCAGCCAGCTCGAAGCCTTGAGTGCAGACCAGATCGCGTCGTTCTCGACCAGCCAGATCACCTCGCTCGGCGCACAGATCGCTGGCTTCAGCACAGGGCAGCTGGAAGGGCTTTCGACCTCAAAGATCGCGGCGCTGAGCACGGCCGCAATCGCCAGCCTGACGACCGAACAGATCGACGCGCTGAGCGTGGAGCAGGTCGAGGCCTTGACGCCCGCGCAAGTCAAGGCGTTGAGCGCGGCGCAAATCGCGGCCTTCGGTGCCGACGATATCGCAGCCTTCTCGACAGCCGATATCGCCGCGATAACCAGCAAGGGCTTCACCGGCCTCAACATGGATTCGCTCTCGACCGCGCAGATCGCGGCGCTGTCCACCGCGCAGATCGCGAACCTCGGAACAGACCAGCTGGCCGCGCTGACCACCGACCAGACGGAAGCGTTGTCGCCGACGCAGGTAAAGGCGCTGAGTTCGGTTCAGCTAGCTGTGTTCGACGCCGAGCACATCGCAACCTTCTCCACCGACGATATCGCCGCCATCACCAGTAGGGCCATAAACGGCCTGACCACCGATATCATCCCGACCTTGTCCACCGCCCAGATCGCGGCGTTGAACTCGACGGCGATCCCACGCCTGACGAGCGGCCAGATCGCGGCACTCAGCACCGATCAGGTTGAGGCGCTGACACCGGCACAGGTCGCATCGCTGACCTCCGTACAGCTCGCAGCGATCGATGCCGATCACATGGCGACCTTCTCGACGGCCGATATCGCGGCGATCACCAGCAAGGCCATACCGGGTCTCAGCACAGACATCATCGCCACTTTCTCTACCGGCCAGATTGCTTCGCTGACGACCGCGCAAGTCAGCGCGCTGAAGACGACACAGCTTGCGGTTTTGAACACCAGCCAGGTCGAGGCGCTCACCCCGGCGCAGGTGGCATGGCTGAGCTCGCTGCAGCTCTCGGCGCTTGGCGAAGACGGCATCGCAACCTTCTCGACGGCCGATATCGCCGCGCTCTCGAGCAAGGCGATCCCCGGCCTCAACATGTCCAGCCTGACCTCGGGGCAGATCGGCGCACTCACGACCGCCCAGGTCAACGCGCTGAAGACCCTGCAGATCTCCACCTTGGGCACCAACCAGGTCGCGGCGCTCACCACCGCCCAGATCGCGGCCTTGAGCACGACCTCGATTGCCAGCCTGACGACCGATCAGCTCGACGCCCTCGGCTCGGCGCAGGTAGAAGCTCTGTCTCCGCTGCAGGTGATGTCACTGACCTCGTTGCAGCTTGGCGTGCTGGACGCCGGCGATATCGCGACTTTCTCGACCGCCGATATCGCCGCGATCACCAACAAAGCGCTGCCGGGCCTGAGTACGGACGTGCTCGCAACGCTCTCAACCGCCCAGATCGCGGCCATGAGCACGAATGCGGTCGTGAGCCTGACGAGCGACCAGATCGGCGCTCTCAGCACAGCACAGGTCGAAGCCTTGTCGCCGGCGCAGGTGAAGGTTTTGAGCTCCGCGCAGATGGCCGCACTCGGCGCCGATGATATCGCCACCTTCTCCACCGCCGATATCGCCGCGATCACCAACAAGGCCATCTCGGGCCTCAGCGGCGACGCTATCGAAGGCCTGACGAACGAGCAGATCGCAGCGCTCAACACCAGCGCGATCGCGAGCCTCACCAGCCTGCAGATCGGCGCGATGAGCACGTCGCAGATCGAGACGCTGTCGCCCGTGCAGGTGGCGGCTCTAACATCGCTGCAGTTCTCAGCGCTTTCTGCTGAGGACATCGCGACCTTCTCGACCGCCGATATCGCGGCAATCACCAACAAAGGCTTGCCCGGCCTCGGCACTGATGCGGTTGCAGGCCTCACCACCGCTCAGATCGCGTTGCTGAGCACCAGCGCTCTTGCGAGCCTCACGAGCACCCAGGTCGCAGCACTCGGCACAGACCAGATCGCCAAGCTTTCGACCGCACAGGTGAAGGCGCTGACATCGGCGCAGGTCGCAGCACTCGGCGACCATGTCAGCGTTCTCTCCACCGACCAGATCGCCTTCCTGACGCCAGCGGGCATCACGGGTCTGACATCCGATCAGGTTGACGCGCTGAACAGCGCGCAGCTGCACACGCTCAGCACCAGTCAGATCGCCGCGATGACTACCAAGCAGGTCGCGGGGCTTAGCACCGGCGACATGGCCGGACTGACCACCCAGCAGCTGGCGGCCATGAGCTCGTCCGGCGTTTCCGGCCTGTCGACCAGCCAGGTCGCGGCCCTCAGCAACACACAAATCCTGGCGCTTTCGACCAAGCAGATGGCAGCCCTCAGCTCCTCTCAGGTCGGCGCGCTGCGCACGGACGACATAGCGGCACTCTCCACAGCACAGATCGCCGCTCTCTCGGTTGGCGGCATCGCGGGATTGAACTCGCAGCAGCTGGCGGCGCTTTCAACCGCACAGGCGGAGGCGCTCACCAGCAACCAGGTCGGAACGCTGAATTCCAGCCAGCTCTCGGTCCTCGGACCTGAGGATGTCGTGACCTTCTCCACCAAGGATATAGCCGCGATCACGTCAAGCGCGCTGGGGGGAATGTCGACGGATACGATCCGGGCCCTGACCACAGCGCAGATCGCCGCGCTGAGCAAGAATGCGATTGCAGGTCTGACCACCCAGCAGCTTGCGGCACTCAGTACCGCCCAGGCGGAAGCGCTGACCAGCAGCCAGATCAGCGGCCTGAGCTCCTCGCAGCTTGCCGCCCTCACCGCCGATGACATTGCAACCTTCTCGACCAAGGATATGGCGGCCATCGGCTCCGGCGCCATCGCCGGCCTTTCGACCGGCACGATCGCGGCGCTCTCTGCGAGCCAGATCGCGGCGCTGAACACGGCAGCGATCACGGGGATGACGACCGGGCAGATCGCGGCGCTGCGGACCGATCAGGTGGAAGCGTTGACCTCGGCGCAGATCGGAGCCCTGAGCTCGAAGCAGACGGCGGCTCTCAGCACCGACGATATCGCCATCCTGTCGGCGAAGAACATTGCCGCGATCAACTCCGGCGCCATCGCCGGCCTGTCGGCAGCCGCCCTCGCGACGCTGACGACGAGCCAGATCGCGGCGCTCAGCACTGCTGGCATCGCCGGCCTGACTGTCGATCTCATCAGCGCGCTCAGCAGCGACCAGATCGGCGCGCTGACGACGAGCCAGATCGCCGCGTTGAGCTCGCGGCAAATCGGAGCGCTTGGCACCGACGACCTCGCATCACTGACGACCGCCCAGGTCGCCGCATTGAGCACGGCGGGCATACCCGGTCTCAGCAGCGACCAGATTGCGGCATTGAGCACCGATCAGACTGAGGCCCTGACCAGCCTGCAGGTCGGCGCCCTGAACTCAAGGCAGATTGCCGCCCTAGGCACGGACGATCTCTCGCACTTCTCCACCGCGGACATCGCCGCCATTGGCTCGGGCGCTATCCTTGGCCTTTCGACCGCCGCGATCAGCGCGCTGTCGACCGCACAGATCGTCGCCATGAGCTCGGCAGGGATATCCGGTCTCTCCAGCGGCCAGATGGCCGCGCTCGGCTCCAACCAGGTGGAGGTGCTGACAACAGCGCAGATCGGCGCGCTGACCTCTAAGCAGGTCGGGGCGCTTGCCACCGACCGTATCGCGGCGCTTTCGATCGACCAGATCGCCGCCTTCGGCACGGCGGGGATCGCGGGCCTGACCAGCGATCAGATCAGTGCGCTCAGCGTGCGCCAGGTCGAGGCGTTCACCAGCGTTCAAGTAGGCGCGCTGAACTCGAAGCAGATCGCTGCACTCGGAACCGATGATCTCGACAGTTTCAGCACCGCCGACATGGCCGCGATCACCTCCAGCGCAATAACAGGCATTTCGACATCAGCGCTGGCCTCGCTTTCGGGCGACCAGATCTCGGCCCTTAGCCCCACCGGCATTGCAGGCCTCACCAGCGACCAGATCGGCGCGCTGCGCACCAACCAGGTGGAAGCACTGACGACCTCCCAGGTTGGCGCGCTGACCTCCAAGCAGATCGCGGCGCTGAACACAGCCGACATCAGCGCGTTTTCGCCGGAACAGATCGCGGCGTTGAGCACGGCAGGCATAGCGGGGCTCTCGACCGGCCAGCTCGTCGCACTGCATAGCGACCAGATGGAAGCGCTGACCAGCATCCAGATCGGTGCCCTCTCCTCGCGGCAGGTCGCGGTTCTGACTTCAGACAATCTCGACAGTTTCACCACGGCCGAAATCGCCGCGATCAGCTCGTCGGCCATCTCCGGCCTTTCGACAGCAGCCCTTGCCTCGCTCTCGCCAAGCCAGATCGCGGCGCTGAGCACCGCAGGCATCGCCGGCCTCAGCACCGACCAGATCGCCGCACTCAGCGTCGATCAGGCAGAAGCGCTGACCAGCCTGCAGGTGGGCGCGCTGAGCTCCAAGCAGATCGCGGCACTCGGAACGGATGATCTCGACAGCTTCTCGACGGCCGATATCGCCGCGATCAGCTCTGCTGCGATCTCCGGGCTGTCACCGGCGACGATCGCTTCGCTTTCGGCCGAGCAGATCGGCGCGCTGAGCACAGCCGGCATTGCCGGTCTTTCCACCGCCCAGATCGCTGCCTTAAGCACAAGCCAGGTCGAGATGCTGTCGACAAGCCAGATCGGAGCGCTGGGCACGGCCCAAGTCGCAGCGCTCAGCACCGGCGATATCGCCGTGCTGTCGGTCGAGCAGGTGGCGGCGCTAAGCGCGAAGGGGATTGCCGGCTTGAGCAGCACCCAGGCCGGCGCGCTCAACGTCGACCAGATGGAAAGGCTGTCCACAAGCCAGATCGCGGCACTCAGTTCGGATGCGCTGAAGGGTCTGACTTCGTCCAGCCTGGACGCACTGACACCCGCCAAGTTGGCGGCGATCAGCTCTGGCGCCATGAAGGGACTGTCGACGGACTTCATCGCATCACTCTCCACCGAGGAGATCGCGGCTCTGGGAAGTTCTGGGGTTTCAGGCCTGACCAGCGATCAGATTCACGCGCTGAGCACAGATCAGTTCAGCACCTTCTCCACCGACCAGATCGCGGCCCTGAGCTCGACCGGGCTTGCAGGATTGACGAGTGGCCAGCTGCAGACGCTATCGACCGAGGAGTTCGCGGCTATCACGCCAGGTTCGATCAAGGGGCTGACGACGGCGCTGTTTTCGACCCTGCCGTCGAGCGACATCGCGGCACTGACCACGGGCCAGGTGGCGGCGCTCAGCTATAGCCAGGTCGCGGCCATGAGCACGGCGCAGATCGGGATGCTGTCGACCACCCAGATCGGCGCGCTCAATGTGGTTCAGGCCGCAGCCCTTGGTCCGGATGACTTGGCAGGCTTCTCGCCCGAGAGCATCATCGCGCTCAGCTCCAGCGCGGTTTCGGGCTTGAGCACGAGAGCGCTCGGCGCGCTGACAGTGAGCCAGGCCGAAGCCTTCACGCCGGCTCAGATCAACGCGATGACCTCTGCCCAGGTGCAGGCGCTGACCAACGGCCCGCTCTCTGGCGCAAGCGCCGCCGCCGCGACAACGACCACGACGACGGCCACCACGCCGTCGGAGACAACGACCTCGGCCGCAGCATCGCCGGACACGAGTGAATCGTCTCAGGTTGCCTCGGTGATCATGTCCTATCTGGGATAAGCAGCTGATTGTGGGCGCGGCGGAATTCGATGCCGCGCCCGCAATGGTTCGTAGTTTCAGAGAAGAGCCTAAAAACGGCATTGATCGACAAGCCATTTATGGAGCATGTGGCGGAGACGTTCGTATTCAGTTGACCGCAAGGAAAGTCGCCTAGGCCATGTCGATGATGGAAGAGCCCGATGTTGTGATCATTGGCGCCGGCGCGGCCGGCACGGGTGCGGCCCGAACGCTCGCCAAGGCCGGTCTGAAAACACTGGTGCTCGAGGCTCTCGATCGCAAGGGCGGCCGTGCTTGGACGAAAACGGCAGCGGGCAGCGTCGTCGATCTCGGCTGCGGCTGGCTTCACTCCGGCGATCGAAATCCCTGGACCCGCATCGCCGGCGAGATCGCCATCGCGGTCGATCGCCGGCCGTCCGCCTGGGGCGGGCAATTTCGTGATCTCGGCTTCACTCCATCCGAGCGCGATGGGGCCCATATCGCCTTCGAACGGTGGACGGATCGCGTCTCCGCCACCCCGCCCCTCTCCGACATCGCCGCCGATGCGCTCGACCCGGCGGACGGCTGGACGAGTTATTTGCAAGCGCTCAGCGGCTATATCAGCGGCGACGAACTCGAACACATTTCCTGCAAGGACTACGCGGCTTACAACGAAGCCTCGACCGACTTCAACTGGCGCGTCGCAACAGGCTACGGCGCACTCGTCAGGGCCGCCATACCGGCCGAAGCAACGGTGAGGCTTTCGACGCCCGTTGAAGCGATTGGGCTCGATGGGGGTCGCGTCGAGATCAAGACATCGGTCGGCATCGTGCGCGCTGACGCGGTCATCGTCACCATCTCCACCAATATTCTGGCAGGCGACACGATCCGCTGGCCGTCGGTTTTGGATGCATGGCGAGAGGCGGCAGCCCGATTGCCGCTTGGCGCCAACGAAAAGCTCTTCCTTGAAATCATCGGCTCCGCTCCCTTTGAGGACGAGACGCATCTTATCGGCGATCCCCGCGACGCATCGACCGGCAGCTACTATATCCGCCCCTTTGGCCAGCCCGTGATCGAATGCTTTCTCGGCGGTGCCGGCGCGCGCGCCGTGGCGGAGCGCGGCCATGAAGCTGCATTCGCGCGCGCCACGGATCAGCTCGCCCATCTGTTCGGCAGCGATATCCGGCGCAATCTCCGCCCGCTCATCGCATCGGACTGGACCAGGACGGCATCGATCGGCGGCGCCTACAGCCACGCTCTACCCGGCCACTCCGACGCCCGCCTTACGCTCGCGAGATCATACGACGAGCGCGTGTTCTTCGCCGGGGAAGCAACGCACAGCACGGACTTTTCGACCGCCCATGGGGCGCTGCAAAGCGGCGAGCGCGCAGCACACGAAGTCATCGCCGCGCTTCAGCTAAAACCGTGATAGATGTGTCCTTGGGTGACACACGGGCGTGCAATCGCAGAACCCGCGGCAAGTGTGGCGATTCATCGGTTTGAAACCTGTTCGTGCGACAAAGTCGGTTCAAGGGATACCCCCTGAAGACCAAGCCGTGTTGCACAAAGGTACGGAAAAATGAGACCGTTCGCCGTTCTTTCTGCGAGAGTTTCTCTTGCTGCCGCTCTCTTCAGCGCGGGCACGCCGCTGATTGCAAACGCCACCGAGGATTGGATCGGATCGTCCCGCCAATGGTCGATCGGCTATGTCCACAATGGCGGCGAGCCCTATTGCGCGCTGGTTTGGGACAGCATGACCGGGAAGACCGTCGAGTTCCGCGAAAGCCTGAAGGATGCGTCCTGGCTGATCAAGAACGACGCGTGGTCGCTTCCTGATCATCTCGCCACCAAGGTTTCGGTGACCGGCAAAAGCAACAGCATGGAAGTGCCTGCCATCGGCGCCGACGGCAAGAGCCTGCGCGTCTGGAGCCTGCCCGGAAATTCCAATGCCGGCGGCGTTCAGGGCATTATTCGCGCCGCACTCAGCGGAATGGCCGACATCAACGTCTCGTTCCAGGGCAATGAACCCGACTGGGTCATCCCGACCTCGCGCATCTATCCTATGCATGCGACCTACGCGTCCTGCATCGAGCGGCTCTCGAACAAGAAGCCGGTGAAGATCGAAAGCGCCACGACGAACCCGTTCTAAATTCGTTGTTGCTGAGAGCTGCCAACGGACGGAATTCCGCTTCGGCTCCGGACGCAAAGTCGCGCCTGCGACGCGCTCCTTGCCTGCTATTCATCTGTCTAAAATAGCACTTGCCACAATGCTGCCGCTGGCGATATATCCCAACCCAGGGTTGGAGACGTTAAGGTGCTGTCTCCCTCCGTCGGTGCCTGACGCGTGCATTTCGAACCACGTAGGACGAGCCTGATGGACTTTTGCAGATTTCCCGAATTGGCGCCGAACGCGCCGTTTTTTGCAGATCATGGTTCGCCAGCGCACATGCGCTCGAAATCGCTCCTTTTCGCCTGCTGTCGTTAAGACAGCTAACCAAACGGCGAACGCGCAAGGCGAGCATCTCGTATTTACAGGCTTTCCATCTTCGTTTGCCGGATATGCAATGAGGCTATTCAATGGATAATTCACCGAACCCACCGGCGCTGTTAGGTCGCCTGTGGCTGGTATTGCTCGGCGCGATCATCACGCTCGCCGGGCTGTTTTTCGCGATCGGCGGCGGCAAGCTCGTCTCGCTGGGCGGCAGCTGGTACTTCCTGCTCGCCGGCATCGGACTGGTCATCGCAGGCCTGCTCATCATCCGCCGCAGGCCGCTGGGCGCCCTGCTCTTCGGGCTCGTCTTCGTTCTTTCGGCCATCTGGGCCATCTGGGACGCAGGCTTTGAGTTCTGGCCGCTGATTTCGCGGCTGCTGGCGATTGCCGTCGGCTCCATAGTCGTTGCCGTCTCCTTCCCTTTGCTGCGTCGCTCGGCCGGCCGCACGCCCGCTTACGGCGCCTCGTTCGGGCTGGCTCTGATCCTCGCGATCGGCACTGGCGCGGCCTTCTACGGCATGTTCATCCCGTATCCGCCGGTTGTCGCCACTGGCGCCGGCCCGGCCCGCACGCCGGTCGATCCGGCCCGCGAACAGAAGAACTGGGAAGCCTACGGTAACACCTCGGGCGGCAGCCGCTTCGCCGCACTCGACCAGATCAACCTGGACAACGTCAACGATCTGAAGGTTGCGTGGGAATACCACACCGGCGACACGCCGATCAGCCCCGGCGCCAACGGCGCGGAAGACCAGGAAACTCCGCTGCAGGTCGGCGACCGTGTGTTTGTGTGCACCCCACACAACAACGTCATCTCGATTGACGCCGATACCGGCAAGGAAATCTGGAAGGCCGAGATCAACGCCAAGTCGTCTGTCTGGATGCGCTGCCGCGGCCTCGCTTACTTCGATGCGACGCGCGCACCCGAACAGCCTTCGGCACCGAACTCCACGCCGGTCACCGCGGTCAACGTCGCACCCGGTACGCTTTGCGAACGCCGCATCCTGATGAACACGATCACCGCCGAGCTGATCGCGCTCGACGCAGACACCGGCGCGTTCTGCCCGGATTTCGGCACCAACGGCCGCGTCGACCTGAAGGTCGGCATGGGCCAGGCGGCTGATCCAAGCTACGTGCTCACCTCGGCGCCGACGCTTGCCGGCACCACCGTCGTCGTTGGCGGCCGCGTTGCCGATAACGTCAGCACCGACATGCCTGGCGGCGTCATGCGCGGTTTCGATGTCGTGACCGGTCAGCTGCGTTGGGCATTCGACCCGGGCAACCCGAACATCACGCTCCTGCCGCCCCCGGGCGAAAGCTACACGCGTTCGACTCCGAACGTCTGGGCGTCGATGTCCTATGATCCCGCTTCCAACACCGTCTTCATGCCGGTCGGCAGCCCGTCGGTCGACCTTTACGGCGCGACCCGCACGGATCTCGACCACAAGTACGGCGCCTCGATGCTGGCGCTCGACGCCACCACCGGCCGTGAGAAGTGGGTCTACCAGACCGTTCACAACGATCTGTGGGACTTCGACGTTCCGATGCAGCCTTCGTTCATCGACTTCCCGAAGGCCGACGGCACGACGGTTCCTGCTCTGGTGTTCGGCACCAAGGCTGGCCAACTCTATGTGCTCGATCGCGCAACCGGTCAGCCGCTGACCAAGGTCGACGATGTTCCGGTGAAGCCGGGCAACATCCCGAACGAGCCTTACGCTCCGACCCAGAAGCTCTCCGTCGGCATGCCGCAGATCGGCGCCAAGACGCTGACCGAAAGCGACATGTGGGGTGCGACGCCGTTTGACCAGCTGCTGTGCCGCATCGCCTTCAAGGGCATGCGCTACGATGGCGTCTACACGGTTCCGGGCACCGACCTCGCGCTCAACTTCCCGGGCTCGCTGGGTGGCATGAACTGGGGCGGCCTTTCGACCGACCCGAACTCGAACTACATCTTCGTCAACGACATGCGCCTCGGCCTGTGGATCCAGATGAAGGAAGCCGCACCGACCAAGGCCGTCAACAGCGGTGGCGAATCCGTCAACACCGGCATGGGCCTCGTGCCGATGAAGGGTACGCCCTACGCGGTCGACAAGAACCGCTTCCTGTCGGCGCTCGGCATTCCCTGCCAGGCTCCGCCCTTCGGCAGCCTGACGGCGATCGACATGAAGACGCAGAAGATCGCCTGGCAGGTTCCTGTCGGCACCGTCGAAGACACCGGCCCGCTCGGTATCAAGATGGGTCTGCCGATCCCGATCGGCATGCCGACGCTCGGCGGCACGCTCGCCACCCAGGGCGGCCTGATCTTCATCGCCGGTACGCAGGACTTCTACCTGCGCGCCTTCAGCACGGCGACCGGCAAGGAAGTCTGGAAAGCCCGTCTGCCCGTTGGCAGCCAAGGCGGCCCGATGACCTACAAGTCGCCGAAGACAGGCAAGCAGTACGTCATCATCTCGGCCGGCGGCGCACGCCAGTCGGATCTTCGTGGCGACTACGTCATCGCCTATGCTCTGCCGAACTAAACGTCAGCGCAAGCAACAGAAAGGGGCCGTTCAGCGGCCCCTTTTTTGTGCATGGACGAGATTTGTCACATATCGTGCAAAAAAGAGTGAAAACCTATCTGCGCCCTTGGCGATCTGCCGCGTCGGCTGCATAATGTGAGTCTGACGAGTATCGCGGCTATCGGCTACAGACTGTCCCGAACTTCGTAAGCGCATTGTAATAAAATAGTCTGACGCGTTCTATCTCGCGAGCCGACACGTAGCGATCCCGTCCTCATTCAACCGGCCGCGGGAGAGCAAAGATGCAGAAGAGCGAAAGCGACGTATTCGATCTGTTTTCGGAGATCTATACGAACGCCGCGCAAGAAGAGCTAAGTCTCCAGGAATACCTCCTGGCCTGCCGTGATGACAAACGACTATATGCCACCGCGCAGGAACGCATGGTGGAAGCCATTGGCGAACCTAAACTAATCGACACCAGCGCCGATGAGCGATTGGGCCGCATATTCTCCAACCGCACCGTCAAGATTTATCCCGCCTTTGCCGATTTCTATGGAATGGAAGACACGATCGAGCGGATCGTCGGCTATTTCAGATATGCCGCGCAAGGTCTCGAAGAGCGCAAGCAGATCCTCTATCTCCTCGGTCCTGTAGGCGGCGGCAAGTCGTCTCTCGCCGAACGGCTGAAGAAGCTGATGGAGCGCTTCCCGATCTACACGCTGGCGATCGACGGACAGGTGAGCCCGGTCTTCGAATCGCCGCTGGGCCTATTCCAGCCGGAGCGCATGTCCGATCTTTTGGAAGACAAGTACGGGATTGCCAGACGCCGCCTCACCGGACTGATTTCCCCCTGGGCCACCAAGCGGCTCGACGAGATCGGCGGCGATATCTCGCGCTTCAGCGTCGTAAAGCTGATGCCATCAAGGCTTCGTCAGATCGCGATTGCCAAGACCGAGCCGGGTGACGAGAACAATCAGGACGTCTCGGCGCTGGTCGGCAAGGTCGATATCCGGCAGCTGGAAAACTACAGCCAGGCCGACCCCGATGCCTATTCCTACAGCGGCGGCCTCAACCGCACGACGCAAGGGTTGCTCGAATTCGTCGAAATGTTCAAGGCGCCGATCAAGGTGCTGCACCCGCTGCTGACGGCAACACAGGAGGGCAGCTATAACGGCACCGAAAACTTCGGCGCCTTCCCCTATCAGGGCATCGTGGTTGCCCACTCCAACGAATCCGAGTGGCAGCAGTTCAAGAACAACCGCAACAACGAGGCCTTCCTCGACCGTATCCTCGTGGTCAAGGTGCCCTATTGCCTGCGCGTGACCGAGGAGCGGCAGATCTACGAGAAGCTGCTGCGCGAAAGCGAGCTCGCCAAGAGCGCCTGCGCGCCGGAGGTTCTCGAAAACCTGAGCCGCTTCACGGTCGCGACCCGCCTGATCCGCCACGAAAACTCACCGCTCTACACCAAGATGCGCGTCTATGACGGCGAGAACCTGAAGGACACCGACCCCAAGGCCAAGTCCGTGCAGGAATATCGTGATGTCGCCGGCGTGGACGAGGGGATGAATGGCATCAGCACCCGCTTTGCCTTCAAGGTGCTCTCGGAGACTTTCAATTACGACACCAAGGAAGTCGCCGCCGATCCCGTGCACCTGATGTACATCCTCGAGCAGGCGATCAAGCGCGAGCAGTTTCCGAAGGAAATGGAGGCCAGCTACCTCGACTTCATCAAGTCGGAGATCGCCACCCGCTATGCCGAGTTCATCGGTCACGAGATCCAGAAGGCCTATCTGGAGTCCTATAGTGAATATGGCCAAAACCTCTTCGACCGCTACATATCCTATGCGGATGCCTGGCTGGAGGACCAGGATTTCAAGGATGCCGATACCGGCCAGATTCTGAACCGCGAAATTCTGGACAGCGAACTCTCGCAGATCGAAAAACCCGCCGGCATCGCCAATCCCAAGGATTTCCGCAACGAAGTAGTGAAGTTCACCCTGCGAGCAAGGGCGCGCAATGGCGGCCGCAATCCGGCATGGACAAGCTACGAAAAACTTCGCGAGGTGATCGAAAAGCGGATGTTCGGTCAGGTCGAGGATCTGCTGCCCGTCATCAGCTTCGGCTCCAAGAAGGACAGCTCGACTGAAAAGCAGCATGACGAATTCGTACAGCGGATGATTGAGCGCGGCTATACCGCACGCCAGGTCCGCCGCCTGGTCGATTGGTACATGCGGGTGAACAAGGCCGGTTAACGATGCCAAAACCGGAGCCAAAGCGAGGGATTGGCGCATGCCGAATTTCATCGACCGCCGGCTTAACCCGAAGGACAAGAGCCTCGGCAACCGGCAACGATTCCTTAAACGCGCCCGCGACGAGCTGAAGCGGGCGATAAAGGATCAGATCAAATCCGACAAGATAGCGGATGTCGACACCGCTCATGGCGTTCCGATGCCCGCGCGGGGCGCCGGCGAGCCGAGTTTCCGACCCTCTTCCACATCGGGCAATCGGGAACATGTGCTGCCGGGAAACAAGGAGTTTTCCGCAGGCGACCGGATTTCCAAACCCGATGGCGGCGCGGGCGGCGGTGGCGGACATGGCGCGGGCGGCGGCGGAAGCGATGACGACTTTCAGTTCATCCTGTCGCGCGAGGAGGTACTCGATCTTTTCTTCGAAGATCTCGAACTGCCCGATCTAGTCAAGCTGAGCCTGAAGGAAACGGTGACATTCAAGCCGCAACGCGTCGGCTTCACCACCTCGGGTTCACCCACCAATATCAATATCGGCCGCACCATGCGCAACAGCTTTGGCCGACGCATGGCCTTGCAACGGCCGAGCGAGCGGCAGGTGAAGCTCATTACCGACGAGATTGCCGCTCTCGAAACCGAGAAACCGTTATCGACTGAGTCCCGCCGCAAACTGACGGCTTTGCGCGACGAACTTGCAGCACTTGAGCGCCGCCGGCGGCGGATTTCCTATGTCGATCCCGTCGACGTTCGCTTCAACCGCTTCGAGCGTCAGCCGGTGCCGAACGCCAATGCCGTGATGTTCTGCCTGATGGACGTCTCGGCCTCGATGGGTGAGCGAGAGAAGGATCTCGCCAAGCGCTTCTTCGTACTGCTGCACCTCTTTCTCAAGCGCAGATACGGCCGGATCGACATCATCTTCATCCGGCACACCGATGAGGCGCATGAAGTCGATGAGGAGACCTTCTTCTACAGCAAGCAAAGCGGCGGCACGGTGGTCTCCACGGCTCTCGAGGAGATGCAGCGGATCATCGAAGCGCGCTACCCGGCCGACATGTGGAACATTTACGCGGCGCAGGCGTCGGATGGCGACAACAGCAGCGGCGATTCGGAGCGATGTGCGGCACTCCTGCGCGGCGATCTGATGCGGCTTTGCCAATATTACGCTTACGTCGAAATCATCGACGAGCGCGAGACCGAAATATTCGGCGCCACCGACAATGGCACATCGCTCTGGCGCGCCTACCGAACCGTCGATGGCGAAATCCCCAACTTCCACATGGCCCGCATCGCAAGACCAGGCAATATCTACCCGGTCTTTCGTAAGCTCTTCAGCCGCAAAGCCGGCGCGCGTACGCATAACTGAGGGAACACCGATATGGCGAAGCGAGCGGAGAGTTCCGAGCTGCTGTTTGAAGGCTCCGACTGGAATTTCGGAACGCTATCGATCGTCCACGATGCCATCCAGGATATCGCGATCGGCGAGATGGGACTGGATATCTATCCGAACCAGCTGGAGATTATATCGTCGGAACAAATGCTCGACGCCTATTCCTCGGTCGGCATGCCCTTGATGTATCAGCACTGGTCCTTCGGCAAGCGCTTCATTTACGAGGACAGCCTCTATCGCAAAGGCCACCGGGGGCTCGCCTACGAGATCGTCATCAATTCCAACCCCTGCATCGCCTATCTGATGGAGGAGAACACGATGGCCATGCAGACGCTGGTCATCGCCCACGCCTCCTTCGGCCACAACCACTTCTTCAAGAACAACTATCTGTTTCGCCAGTGGACGGATGCCGGCGCCATTCTCGGCTACATGGACTTCGCCAAGAAATATATCGCCAAGTGCGAGGAGCGACACGGCACCGAGGCGGTCGAGGCGATCCTCGATTCCGCCCATGCGCTGATGGACAACGGCGTCTTCCGCTACCGCCGCCCTCCCCGCCTCTCCTCCGAGAAGGTGCGCGAGCGGGCGCGTGAACGATTGGAATATGAGGAGCAGACCTATAGCGACCTCTGGCGCACCCTGCCTTCTTCCGTCGACAGCCGCGATCCGCACGAGGCGGAGCGCAATGCCTCAGAACGCAAGAAAGCGCTTAACCTCCCGGAGGAGAACCTTCTCTACTTCATCGAGAAGCACAGTCTGATCCTTGAGCCCTGGCAGCGCGAGATCCTCAGGATCGTGCGCATTATCGCCCAATACTTCTACCCGCAGCGGCAAACCAAGGTGATGAACGAGGGGTGCGCGACCTACGTTCACTACACGATCATCAACCGGCTGTTTGATCAGGGCAAGATCAGCGAAGGCAACATGCTGGAGCTCTTGAGCAGCCATTCCAATGTCGTCTTCCAGCCGGGCTTCGACGATCCCCGCTTCTCGGGCATCAACCCCTACGCGCTCGGCTTCGCGATGATGCAGGATATCGAACGCATCTGTACCAATCCGACGGACGAGGACCGGAACTGGTTTCCCTCCATGGCCGGCAACAACGATCCGATGGGGACTTTGCGCGACGCATGGGCGAACCACCGCGATGAATCCTTCATCCTGCAATATCTGAGCCCAGCCGTGATCCGCAAGTTCCGGCTTTTCAGGCTGTCCGACATGGCGGCCGACAAGTTCTGCGAGGTTTCATCCATTCACAACGAACGCGGCTACGCGGAGATCCGCTCAGCACTCGCCCGCAGCTACGATGTCAGCGCCAGGCAGCCCGATATCCAGGTCGTCGACGTCGATCTCCTCGGCGACCGCAGGCTTCGGCTGAAGCACACGGTCAATGACGGCCTTCTTCTCGAAGAAACCAGCCGCAACGAGACCCTCACCCATATCCGTCATCTCTGGGGATATGAGGTCAGCCTCTCTGGTGTCGATGGCGCGACCGGCAACGCCCTCTACGATCATTCGACCGGATAGCCGGCACTGATCCGTGGAACGACATCGGGTGCTTCTCGTTTTCCATTCACGAGAAGGAGAAAGCCATGTCAAACGTCGTACGAAACGGTGAAAGCGCCGACAACAATGCCACGACCGCAAATACTTTCGGGAAATCCGTCGAAAGCCAGGCGCAAATCGAAGATGCAGCACGCACGGGATCCGAGGCTGTCGGACAGGGCGAAGCTCTCAACATCTATCGTCTCGAGCCCATTGCCGAGCCAAGCGATCCGCGTTGGGATAATTCGCCCGGACATGGCAGTCTCGTGGTTGCCGCCCGCACGGCAGGGGACGCTCGCATCGTTGCGGCATCCAAGGAGCTCGACTTCATGGAAGTCGACACCGCACCGGCGGATGACGTGACGACGGTGAACGCCAGCGCCTTCCGGGACGACAAGCTTTACACCGTGATCGAGATCGAGCACGGGCGCCAGGACGTGAGACGAGGCGTTATCGAGGGATCGGTGTCTGTGGATACGATAATATCCGTTCAGGTTTAGCGTCTGGGCATCTGTGCCAAGGCCGGCCGGGAACAAACCTGCTGGAAACCTCGTTCAATAACTATCTCGGAATAAACCCATCCGAGATTTTCCTGTGGCGAAGCGCTCGCAGTGCCGGGCGCTTTGCCATCGGGCTCTGTGGAAAGGAGACTAGGATGATCAACCGCGCCAAGCAGACAGCAGACGAATATCGCCATCTCGGAGGGCGGCGGTTGGCAGCTTTTGACGACAACAAGGCCTCCACCCGAGCTTGGGACAAAGACACGCCCGAAGCCGAGCGCTTCTGGCAAACCAGGATTGCAATCCTTCCCGACAGAGAGCGGGCGGAGGTGCAATCGTTTCTGCCGTCGATTGTCGACGAAAGCGATGAGCCACGCGGCAGACACTGATCTCTGTCCTTCAGTCTTGAAACTTTCTGATTTTCAGAACGTTTAGCCCCTTATGAGGGACGATGATATTGATCCGACCAATGCTGGCAGCACCCGACCGGGTGACGATGTAAACCCGGTCCACGATCAGGCGCCGACGCCTGATGTAGCTGACATAGACCCTCCACCGGACATCCCGAAACCCGAAGAAAACATGACGCCCGAGGAAGTCGAGGCGGCACGCAAGGCTTACCTGCTCAAGAGGTTCTGGATCAGCGCGCGTGGCTACTGGACACGGCGTGGCGATACGCTGGCCTGGCCACTATCCATCGGCCTGCTGGCGCTCATCGGACTGAATGTCGGCTTCCAATACGGCATAAACGTCTGGAACCGCGGCCTTTTTGACGCGATCGAGAAGCGCGATGCGCCGACGGTCTATTTCCTCGGCGCCCTCTTCCCGCCGCTCGTGCTGGGAAGCGTGGCCCTCGTCACCATTCAGGTCTACATGCGCATGAAGATGCAGCGGCGTTGGCGGTCATGGCTGACGAAGGCGCTCATCGGACGGTGGCTGGCCAGCGGTCGCTACTATCAGCTAAATCTCATCGGCGGTGACCACAAGAATCCGGAGGCGCGCATTTCCGAGGACATGCGCATCGCCACCGAATCTCCCGTCGACTTCGTCGCCGGCGTCATAGCGGCCTTCGTCTCCGCTTCGACCTTTATCGTGGTGCTCTGGATGATCGGTGGAGCATTGTCGTTGCCGATCGCGGGGACCGTGATCACCATTCCCGGCTTTCTCGTCGTCACGGCCGTTCTCTATGCCGTTATCACTTCGACCTCGATCGCCTATATCGGCCGCCACTTCGTCAAGGTCTCGGAGGCGAAGAACCAGGTCGAGGCCGAATTCCGTTACACGCTGACGCGTGTGCGCGAGAATGGCGAAAGTATCGCCCTGCTTGGCGGGGAAGACGAAGAGCGCAACGACCTAGACAAGACCTTCGGGAACGTTCTGCACCAGTGGGCTCTGCTCGCGCGTCAGTACATGCGAACGACCCTGGTTTCGCATGGCTCGATGCTGATTGCGCCCGTCGTGCCCGTCCTCCTCTGCGCGCCCAAATTCCTAGATGGCAGCATGAGCCTGGGCCAAGTCATGCAGGCCGCGTCCGCGTTCACCATCGTCCAAAGCGCGTTCGGATGGCTGGTCGACAACTACCCGAGGCTTGCCGACTGGAATGCATGCGCAAGGCGCGTCGCGTCCTTGATGATGTCTATCGATGGGCTGGAGCGGGCCGAACAGAGCGATGCGCTTGGACGTATCAAAAGAGGCGAAACCGAAGGCGATGCGATCCTCAGTTTGAACGATCTTTCTGTCTCGCTGGGCGACGGCACGGCCGTGGTCAAGGAGACCGAGGTAGAGATCCAGCCCGGTGAGCGGGTGCTTGTGGCCGGTGAGTCCGGATCCGGCAAGAGCACGCTGGTCCGGGCGATCGCCGGCCTCTGGCCATGGGGCGACGGCGCTGTCAATTTCCGCGCCGACAAACGCCTCTTCATGCTGCCGCAGCGACCATACATCCCATCGGGAACACTCCGCAGGGCCGTCACCTATCCGGCGGGCGCCGACACATGGACGGTCGAGGAGATTGGTGGTGTCCTTGAGCAGGTCGGCCTTGGTCATCTGAAGGAGAGGATCGAAGACGAGGCGCCGTGGGACCAGACACTGTCCGGTGGCGAGAAACAACGGCTGGCATTTGCCAGACTGCTGCTGCATGATCCCGATATCATCGTTCTCGATGAGGCGACTTCGGCTCTCGACGAAAAGAGCCAGGATCGGCTCATGGAAATGCTGATCGGCGAATTGCCAAAGGCCACCATTCTAAGCGTCGGGCACCGGGTCGAACTGGAAGAGTTTCACAGTCGCAAGATTACGTTGGAAAAACGCGATGGCGGCGCAAGGCTCGTCAGCGACGTCGACCTGATCCCACGGAAGAAAAAGCGCAACGTCCTGTCGCGGCTTGTGCGACATCGACGCTGACGCGGTGGCGGCGGAACGCCCGTGCCCGACGGGGCTGAGCCGTGAAACACCCAAAGCTCATCAGCCCGGACCAGTCGAGCGCGCCCCGACAAGTTCCAGCACATCCACTTTGCCCGACCGCCCCTTGAGCTGCGCCAGGCCGAGCGGTCGAAAATCGAAACCATCGCCGACCGCATTCCTCACAGCCGCGCTGACTAGGATCGCCGTGTTGAATTCCTTGTTCAATCCTTCGAGCCTTGATGCGACGTTGATCGTGTCACCCATTGCCGTGTACTGCTGGCGCGAAGCCGCGCCGAAACTGCCGACAACCGCCGGCCCGGTGTGCAGGCCAAATCGCGTCAATAGCAGCGGACGCCCATCCTTCCGATTGGCATCGTTCAACGCATCCACGGCTGCCTTCATCGCAAGTGCGCACCGGCAGCCCTCTTCCACATGGGTTGCGGTCTCAACGGGCGCGTTCCACATGACGAAAATGGAATCGCCGAGATATTGGACAACCGTCCCGCCATGCCGCTCGGCAATGCTGTTCAGCAGCTCGAAATAAGTGGACAGCGTTTCGACGACATCCTCCGGGGAATGTTGCTCGGATATGGTCGTGAAGTCGCGTATGTCGGTAAACAGCGCGGTTAATTCCTGCCGCTTCGCCTGGACGATCGCCGGCCCGCCCGGCCCAACGATCCGCCGAACCACCTCGCGGGGCACATAGAGCGCGAATTGGCTGATGGCGCGGCGGCTTGCAGCCAGCGCAGTCGCCAGCATGTTGATCTCGGTGATCAAGGAATGCGAGGTGATCTTTTCGTGAACATCGAGGTTGCCGATCTCGCGTGCTTCCCCGGCAAGCTGGTTGAGAGAGCGGCTGACCATGCGCGACAGAAGCACCGATGCGACCACACCGGCAATGACAAAGCCAGCAGCGATAATGAGATTGTGCATTAGCGATCGGTTGGCCTGCTCGACGAGATCCGCCAGTGGCACGCTGATCGCCGCCTCGCTTCCGGCAAACAGGCCGGACACGCTGATCGGCGCGACCTGGATCAGATAGCGCTCGCCGTCGAGGTCCAGCCGCGCGAGCCCCCCGGCGCCGAAGGCTGAATCTCGCCTCAGGTTGGCCACGGTGGCCAGACTGGTATCGAAACCGCTTGCCGTTGCGCCAATGCCGCCGGCGCTTCGGGACCACAGGTCCATGAGCCTGCCCATGATTTCGGGGTCTGAGTGCGCGACCAGCTGATTTTCGTCATCGATGATGTAGGCGCGAGCGCGCGGCGAGATCTGGCTGGTATCCAGGAGCCGGCTGATCGTTCTCAGGTGGATGTTGATGCCGACCACGACCTTGCCGTCGTCGCGCATCGGCGCGGCGATCGTCAATGTCGGAGTCTTGAGCGTTCCAGCGACGTAGGGCCCGACGGAAACCGCCTTTCCATCCTGGACGACCGCCTGATACCAGGGCCGCTGCCGTGGGTCGAAGGATGCGGACTCGACTGGGCGCTCCTCGATCACCCGGGCGTCGCTATCAAGAAACCGCAGCGTCGACACGGCGTCTGGCTGGCCTCTGTTGGCGATCGTCCGGATCGCGAAAGCCGCTCCCTCCGGTGCCGACAGCGTCTGCCTGACGTCATCGCGAGCGGTAGCGATCACCTGCAGGTACGAGCCATCGGGATACCCGGTATAGACGCTTGTCGCATTGGGGACGTTGCGCAGAACTTCTAGAAAGAAATCTTCCTTCGCTCGAATATCGGCTGGCGGCACGGAGACGAGCTGTTGCATGGTCGAGGCAAGCGCCACCGCTTCGGTGCCTTCCTGCAACGTGTTGCGATATCCCTCGATCAGTCGCAGGCTCATTTCGCGCATCTGCTGCGCGCCCGCGGTGACTGCCGCGCTCGTTCCCTGGCTGAAGGCCATCCAGATGATGGGTATCGATGTGCAAAGAAGCGATCCGACGACGAGAACGCCAAGATGCAGCCTGAGCGGCCGGGACCAATCCACAAGCCCCTTGGGCGTGCCATGCCCCATCATCCCACTCCCCCAACCGTGCTCCCTTAACGCCAGCTAAGCGTGTTTTAAGCGAGCGCACAAGATAGCTGAGGGTTGCAGTCCAAGGCTACGAAGCGTGTATTGCCGTCATTTCATGCGCTATCGCGATGCTCGACATGCGGCGCGATCAAAACATGCCTCGCATCGCCTCTGCCGTCGATGCGCTCAAGCAGCATTTGCGTCGCGGTTCGAGCCAGCTGAACGACGTCCTGGTCGACACTTGTCAACCCGACCAGCGGAAGAGCGGAGACCGGCGAATTATCATAGCCGATGATGGCCAGTTCCGAGGGGACACGGATGTTTCGCATCCGCGCGATGTTGATAAGCGGGACAGCATCGAGATCCGACCAGACGAATACCGCTCGCGGACGATCGGGCGCGGATAGGAAATCGTTCAAAGCCACGGTCCTGTCGGCATCAACCGGCGGGAGCCGCAGCACTTGCCCCTTCAACCCAGCTGCCTGCATCGCCTCCAGATAACCAAGCTCTCGCTGCATGGCGACGATGGTGGCCGGCGACCCGTCCGTGTCGTAGCCAAGCATGGCGATGTCACGGTAGCCCTTCGAAAGAGCGGCTTCGACGGCGAGACAGGCGCCTTTCCGATCGTCGGAGTTGACCGTGTCGTATGTCAAAGCGTCCGGCTCGTGATGCGCGATGACCACGATCGGGATCTGCTTGGCGTAGCGCTCGAGCACCTTGCCGGAAATGCGAGGCGCTATGATCAGAACGCCATCCATCCTGTTGTCGATCATCGACTCGATCATCGATGCCTCGATCGGCTGTGCGGAGCGCCCGAGGCCGACGAGCGCCTTGAAGCCGCTGTCGGCGAGGGTGTTGCTCGCCGTCTCGATCAGCCCCGGCAGGAACGGGTTGGAAAGTTCGATCGCAAGTACGCCGATCGTGTTCGTCCGTCCTCGCATCGCGCGTGCGGCCACGGAAGGGCGATAGTTGAGCTTCTCGATCGAAGCCTCGACCTTCGTGCGCAGAGGCGCGCTGACGCCATATGCGTTGCGAAGGACTTTCGATACCGCGGCAACTGAGACGCCGGCATCTTCCGCGACATGGCGGATCGTCACTCGCGCCTGCGGTCCGTCACTATCCTTTTGAAAGATCTGCATAATCCGCCGCTCTCATCAATCGTGGCGCGAGTATAGGCATTTTTCTGTTGCACATCAAACAGGAATGTAGAATGATATACATATAACGATACACACTTCGTTTTATATGCCCGCRCCAAGCGGATTGGGAGGAAACATGGATATTTTGCGAGGCGGCCCGAGGGTCGCTGCTGGTTCATCATTTCAATTCACGGCAGCCATGGTGGCGCCATTGTGCGATGAGGGCCAAGGTACCGCCGGCACCTTCGTCTCTCGCAGCTTCCAGCTTGAACGCGCCCCTCGCGAAGCGTTGCTGAATATCTCCGCTCTCGGGCTTTACCGCGCCTTCATCAACGGTCGCCGCGTTGGCTCGGATCTGCTTACGCCTGGCTGGACCTGCTATGACGATCGTATCGCCTATCAGTCCTACGATGTCGCCAGCCTGCTTCAGCCAGGCGAAAACAACATCGAGATCTGGCTCGGAGACGGTTGGTATCGCGGCCAGCTCATGTGGGCGTCGAACCCGATCTTCAACTGCTGGGGCGAGCGCACAGCCGCCATCGCCGAGCTCAGCATCGATGGCGCCTTGGCGGTGAAGACGGACTCCACCTGGAAAAGCGGGCTGACACCCGTGACGCGGAACGGCATCTATTACGGCGAGGATTACGACGCCCGCGTGAGCACAGAAGCCGCATTCGGCGTGGAAGAGCTTGTCTTTGACAAGACCTTGCTTGTTCCGCATGAGGCGGCCGCCGTTGTGGAGCTCGCACCGTTCGAACCGATCGACAGCTGGTCTGAAGAGGATGGCCGGCTGGTCTATGATTTCGGCCAGAATGCCGGCGCATATATCCGCATCGAGGCACAGGGCGAGGCAGGCGCCAGCGTTCGCGTGGAGCATTCCGAAGTCCTCGGCCCCAACAATTTTTTCGACAATCGCAACTATCGCAGCGCCCGCGCCGAACTCGTCTACACCCTGTCGGGTGACGGTGTCGAAACATACGCGCCGCTGTTCACGTTCATGGGCTTCCGCTACGCCCGCGTTACAGTCACCGGCGACGCGAAGCTGGCCTCCATCAAGATGATCCCGATCACCTCGGTCCCGGTCGCGACAGGGGGCATCACGACGGGTGTGTCCGCCGTCAACCGTCTCGTCGAGAATACGATCTGGTCGCAGCGATCGAACTTCATCGAAATACCGACAGACTGCCCACAGCGCGACGAACGTCTGGGATGGACGGGCGACGCCCAGGTCTTTGCCGGCACTGCGTGCTGGCTTGCCGATAGCCAGCTGTTCCTCCGGAAATTCCTTCGCGATGTGATGCACGATCAGAGAGAGAACGGAGCGGTACCGCACTTCTCGCCGGATCCGACGCGTCTGCATCCGATCAGCAACCGTGGCGATTGGGCCGGCTCGACCGGTTGGGGCGATGCGATCGTCATCATCCCCTGGCAACTCTATCTCCACTATGGCGACAAGGCCGCCTTGCAGGAATGCTTCCCTGCGATGCTACGTTGGCTGGACTACCTCTGGGGTATTTCCGATGGCCCGATCATTCGTCCCCCGGCGGTTTGGGGTGAACACGGCTTCACGTTCGGCGACTGGCTGCAGCCGGTCGGAGACAATCGCAAGCCGCGCCCGACCGTTGCTGACGATTGCGCCGCAACGCTCTACCACTTCGTCGCCACGCAGCTGACGGCGAAGATCGCAAGGGTGCTCGGCAATACGAACGAGGCGCAGCGCCTCGACGGCAAGCTTGAAGATATCCGCGCGGCATTCAAGAACGAGTTCTTCTCTCCGTCGGGCCGCATTGCGCATAACGATCAGACTTCATGGGCGATCGCCTTCCTGTATGGCCTCGTTCCACCTGAGTACGAAGAGGCAGGTCGCGGCTATTTCCGCCGGGTCGCGGAAGAGACCGATGGCGTGATCGGCACCGGCTTTATCGGAACGCCCGCACTGCTGCCTGCCCTCACCCGTCTCGACATGCTCGACCTCGCGGAAAAGATGTTCCTTAATCGCAAGGTTCCCGGTTGGCTTTACCAGGTGGAGCGCGGAGCGACATCGATCTGGGAGCGCTGGGATGCGCTTGCAGAAGACGGGGCGATCTATGACCCCGACATGAACAGCTACAACCACTATGCCTATGGTGCCGTTTGCCAATGGTTATTCGAGGATGTGGCCGGGATCCGGCCCCTCGAGGACAAGCCGGGATTTGAGGAAATTGAGTTCGATCCCGCGATCCTTCCGACTCTGTCTCCCGTTTCGGCATGGCACGACACACGGCTTGGTCGCATCGAGGCCGGATGGAGTGTTGAGGGCGGAAAGGTGACGTGCCATCTTGAAATTCCTGATGGCATGTCGGCACACATACGCGCAAACCGTGTAAGGCAGAACTTGAAGGTGAACGGTGCCGACGTGGCGGGTGACGGGCGTGTCAAGATCAGACAGGGACGCCACTCGATAACGTTCGACATTTGATCAGAAAGCGCGGCAAGCGCGCGAACGACACGACTAATTGTAACGGCAAATCGCCCGTCTTTGGAGGAGAAGATGACAATGCGAATGACCAAATGCAGTATCATTGCAGCGGCTACGTTGGCTCTGGCGAGTAGCGTCGCCCACGCCGAGGTGACCTTGAGCGTGTTGATCGACACAAACCCGGAAACGATCGCTTCGTTCGATGCCGTTTCAAAGGCTTACAGCGAGAAAAACCCCGATGTGACCTTCGACGTCGAGCAGCGCGCGGGTGGTTCCGAAGGCGACAACATCGTCAAGACCCGCCTGGCAACCGGCGAGATGCCGGATATTTTCCAGTATAACAGCGGCTCGCTTTTCAAGGCCCTGAAGCCTGAGCAGACAATGGCCGATCTCTCCGATCTGCAATCCGCCGCGGGTATCCTTGAGAGCTTCAAGAAAGTCGTCAGCGGTGCCGACGGTCATGTCCGCGGTATCCCGTTTGGTCCGGCGATGGGTGGCGGCATCTTCTACAACAGGAAGATCTATGCCGAACTCGGCCTGCAGCCGCCAAAGACCTGGGCCGAATTCATCGCCAACAACGAGAAGATCAAGGCCGCCGGCAAAGTCGCCATCGCCCAGACTTACGGCACGACCTGGACATCGCAGATCTTCGTCCTGGCTGATTTCTTCAACGTCCAGACCGAGGTTCCGACCTTTGCTGACGACTATACGGCCAACAAGGTGAAGTATGCCACGACACCTGCGGCTCTTCGCGGCTTCGAGCACCAGGAAGAAGTGGCGAAAGCAGGCTTCTTCAACGAGGATTTCGGCGCGGCGACCTTCGATGACGGCATGCGCATGGTCTCGACGGGCGAAGCAGCACACTATCCCAGCCTGACCTTCGGCATCGGCAACATCCAGCAGAACTTTCCCGACAACGTTCAAGACGTCGGATTTTTCGCTGAACCCGGGACCGATGCCGCCAAGAACGGTTTGACGATCTGGATGCCGGCAGCACTCTATCTTTCTGCGAAGGCCGAACATCTCGAGGAGGCTAAGAAGTTCCTCGATTTCGTGGCCTCCAAGGAAGGTTGCGAGCTGATGGCCAAGGCGGTGCCGTCGGGTCCGTATCTGATCAAGGGCTGCGAGCTTCCCAAGGACGTGCCGCAGGCAGTCACGGACATGCTTCCGTATTTCCAGACGGAAGGCCGAAACGGCCCGGCGCTGGAATTCCTGTCGCCCGTGAAAGGACCGGCACTCGAGCAGATCACCGTCGAGGTCGGAACGGGTATCCGCTCCGCCAAGGACGCAGCCGCGCTTTACGACCAGGACGTCGCAAAGCAGGCAAAGCAGCTCGGCCTGCCGAACTGGTAACCTCCCAGACGCAGCTTGCCCGGCAGATATCTGGGCAAGCTGCTAGGAGCCGCTATGGTTATACGCAAGTCACCCTACCCCTATTGGTTCATCCTGCCGGCGGCGGTCATCTTCACCGTCCTGTTCCTGGCCCCCACAATCGCATCCTTCTGGTTCAGCCTGACACGTTGGGACTTGTTCACGACCGTGTTCATCGGACTTGAGAACTACAAGCAGTTCTTCCGCGAGCCCTTCCTGATCCAGGGACTGACGAACACCGTCATCTACGCGGTGGCGACGTCGGCCGCGAAGACGGTTCTCGGCCTGCTTCTGGCTGTCCTGCTGACATCCGGACTCTGGGCCCAGGGTCTTCTTCGAACGGTAATCTTCTTTCCCGTTCTGGTGTCGACCATCGGCGTCGGCATAACCTTTTCCGTTCTCATGCATCCGACGCGTGGCATCATCAATGTCGCGCTGGCTGCCATCGGCATCCACGGTCCCGGCTGGCTGACGGATCCGGCGCTGGCGCTCTACTCGATCGTTCTCGTCGATCTCTGGAAGGGCATCGGACTTGCGACGGTGATCTATATCGCCGGATTGGCATCCATCAGCGCCGACTACTACGAGGCAGCGCGCATCGACGGTGCAACGAGAACGCAGATGTTTTTCCGCGTGACCATCCCCCTGGTCAAGCCGGCCACGGTCACCGTCATCACCCTTTCGTTGATCGGCGGCCTGCGCAGCTTCGATCTGATCTGGGCCATGACAAAGGGCGGCCCCGGCTTTTCCTCGGACGTGCTCGCGAGCGTGATCTACAAGCAATATCAGGCCGGCTTCTATGGATTATCCACGGCCGGGAACGTCATCCTGTTCGTCCTGATCGCCGCGATCGTCTTGCCGCTCACCTTCTGGCTCAATCGCAAGGAGGTCGACATATGACCCGGCGCCAGTTTTACACCGGAGCCTCCGCGTTGGTCGCATGCTGCGTGATCTTCGTGATGCCGTTCCTGTTCATCTTTCTGACGGCCGCGAAAACCAAGCAGGATGCAGCGGCACTGAAATTCACCCTGCCAAGCGAGTGGCATCTATGGACGAACTTCATAGATGTGATCCAAGCCCGCAACTATATGCTGCTGCTGGCATATCTCAACTCGACGATCATCACGGTGGCTGCCGTCACATTGCTCGTCCTGTTCGGCGCAATGGTCGGCTATGTCCTGCAGCGCCGGCCATCGCAATGGAACGCGGTCATCTATGCCTTTGTGCTGGCCGGCTTGATGATCCCGCCTGCCGTGGTACCGACGATCTGGGTGCTGCAGGCTCTTGGCCTGTTCAAGACGCTCTCCGGCATGGTTCTGATCCAGGTTGCCTACGGCCTGTCGTTCACCGTGCTGCTCTTTCGGAGCTTCATCGCGACAATTCCACGCGATCTGGACGAAGCAGCGATTATCGACGGCGCAAAGCCGTTGCAGATCTTCTTCCGTGTCGTCCTGCCTTTATTGAAGCCGGTGACCGTAACCGTCATCGTCGTCCAATCGATCGCGATCTTCAACGATTTCACCAACCCTCTCTACTACCTGCCCGGCCGGGAAAACGTGACCGTGCAGCTCACTCTCTATAACTTCCAGGGACAGTTCCAAACGCAGTTCAATCTGCTGTTCATGAACATCCTGCTTGTGACCATACCGCCGCTGATCGTCTTCATCTTCTTTAACCGACAGATCGTAGCGGGCATGACTGCCGGCGCAGTGAAAGGATAATTTATGACAAGTGTTGTTCTCGACGGCGTAAAAAAGAGCTTCGGCGGCCTCGAAGTCATCAAGGGCATCGATCTCACCATTGCCGCCGGAGAGTTTTGCGTGTTCGTTGGCCCGTCAGGGTGCGGAAAGTCAACGTTGCTCAGAATGATCTCAGGGCTTGAAACATCGAGCGCCGGGAAAATCGTCATCGACGACAAGGATGTGACCGACGCAGAACCCTCCGAGCGCGGTATTGCAATGGTGTTTCAATCCTATGCCTTGTACCCGCATCTTACAGTCGCTGAAAATATCGGTTTCGGCCTTTCGCTCGCGAAAAGACCCAAGGCGGAAATCGCGGAGAAGGTCAAGCAAATCGCCGATATCTTGCAACTGTCGCATCTGCTCGATCGGAAACCGAAAGCGCTTTCCGGCGGCCAACGACAACGCGTGGCGATCGGAAGGGCCATCATCCGAAATCCGAAGGTGTTTCTATTCGACGAACCGCTGTCCAACCTCGACGCTTCCCTACGATCACAGATGCGCATGGAGCTGACCGAACTGCATGCGCGACTCGGCGCGACCATGATCTACGTCACGCACGACCAGGTAGAAGCCATGACCATGGCCGACAAGATCGTCGTGTTGAACGGCGGCCATATCGAGCAGGTAGGCTCTCCGATGACGCTTTACAACGGGCCGCAGACAGCCTTTGTCGCGGGCTTTATCGGATCCCCCAAGATGAACCTCTTTGAGGGAGCGATCGCCAAGGCAGAGGGATGTCGCATATACGGTGTCCGACCCGAGCACCTGTCGCTTTCGCCGACCGACGGCAAGTGGCGAGGCACCGTCCGGCACATCGAGCGGCTGGGCGCGGATTCTATCGTCCATCTCGATGTCGAGACGCTGGGATCGTTGCTGGTTCGCACCGACGGCGACAAGGCCATCACCATCGGCGACGCGGCGTTCGCCTCACCAATGCCGAGCAAAGAACATCGTTTTAGCTAGGCGCTGCCTTAAATATCGGGGAAAACCGACTAGCGTTAGCAGACGCTGGAGGTAACCGTGGTGAAAATCGGAGCAGTTACGAAAAGCTAGCTGCGATCGCGCGAGCATCAAAACCCCGCATTTGCGGCGTGGTCCAAACCGCCGGGCAACCAATGCAACCCATTATCGGTTGCAGATTATGGCGGCCGTAGAATAAATGGTGACGTCGAACAAACAAGGCCGCCTCTCATGAAGGCGGCCTCAATTTTACATCTGCTACGCGCAGATGGCGAAGCAGATGTATTGCCGCTATAGATTCGCGTTCTTGGTAGTTGAAGTTTTCGACCAACCGAGACCATGATATAATAGGATCGCACCGATCGTTGCCGTGCCGATGCCATCTAGCGTAAATCCTGCTACTGCCAGCTTAAAGTTGCCCGCGCCCAGCACAAGCGCAACGCCGACAGTGATGAGATTGCGCGGTTCGGCGAAATCGACCTTGTTTTCAACCCAGATGCGGCCGGCAGTCGCTGCGATAAGCCCAAAGACGACGATCGAGAGGCCGCCGATGACAGGGGCGGGGATGGTCTGTATCAGGGCTCCGAATTTCGGCGAAAAACCAAGTAGGATCGCGACCGCGGCGGCGACAAGGAACACGAGTGTCGAGAAAATGCGTGTAACAGCCATAACGCCCATGTTTTCCGCATAGGTCGTCATTCCTGTGCCCCCGAACGCACCCGATAACATGGTAGCGACACCATCTCCAATGAAGGCGCGACCGAGGTAAGGGTCCAGGTTACGTCCCGTCATGGCACCGATTGCTTTGATGTGCCCCAGGTTTTCCGCGATGAGGATAACGACAACGGGCACAATTAGAGCCACGGCGGAGGCAGAGAAGATGGGTGTTGTGAAGTGCGGCCAACCGAACCATGGAGCAGCAGCCACTCCGGTAAAGTCGATGGGAGTGCCAAGCCTCAAAACGTTGGCGACGACGTAGTAGGCGAGATAGGCGAGCGCACCGCCAATGAGGATCGGGAGGCGGCGTGACATGCCTGGTGCATAGACCGCGATGGCGCCAACAGCCACGAACGTCAGGATCGCGATCCAACGCGAGAGCTGGCTCCCATCAGGGTTAGCAGCATTGATACCAGACGCGCTCGATATCGCGATCGGTGCCAGCACAAGTCCGATTGCCGCGACAATCGCACCGGTTAGGACAGGTGGCATCAACCGCTCGATCCAGCGGTGACCTGCGAACGCAACCAAGACACCGATCAGCGCATAAAGCACACCAGCGGCAATGATACCGCCCAAAGCCAGCGCGATGTTCGGATTTGGCGCGCCGGCTGTCGCTGCGGTCGCAGCAAGTACGGGACCGATGAAGGCGAAAGATGAACCAAGATAGCTCGGAACTCGACCACCAACGGCAATGAAGAAAATCAGCGTCGAGATTCCCGAGAACAGAATGGATACGTTGGGATCGAAGCCCATGATTAGCGGAGCAAGCACGGTCGAGCCGAACATCGCAACGACGTGCTGCAGTCCCAGCACCAACGTCTGCGCAGCCGGCAACCGTTCATCGGGCTGGATCCGCCCTTCCGCCTTTAACCGCCAGCGCGGAAAATAGCCGCCAGTCTCGCTCATCATTCGTCCCTTCGATGTTGTTGCGCAGAACCGCGCCCGAGGCGCCTGTACGCGCTGTGACACCGGTCCAGATTAGGGTTATCGCCCATCGCATACGCAAATTGACATCTAATGTCATTGGGGTGCAGAGTTTACCCACAGTGGCTGGGCTGTTCAGTCTATCCATCGTCAGCCGTCGGGTGCACATGAGGGGAAATAAACTGGAGACACCACCGAGGCACACTTCGCGACCTGCTCTTATGTGAAGCCGTTGCGCCGATGCTCGTCGACGATCGTCGGCGAGGGAGTTCTAGGCCTCGATACGGAAGAAGGATGCGATTTTTGCTCTTGTGAGCGGAAAAAAATCTGCTTTATATGAGCGATTGCTACTTGGCTTTCGGGGGAATAGCCGATGATGTGGACGCGCAGGAGCCTATTATTCGGTGGACTGGTTTCAGTCGGCGCCGTTGCGCTCCAAAAGCCGGTCGTAGCAGCGGCTCCGTCCTATTTTGCTGGTACCAGCACAGACAACGGCGTCGCTTTCAGAAGCACCAATTTCGCGAAGATCGAGAAGAAGTGGCATAGGCAGGTCGTCAAGTATTTCAGTGATGAGCCAATCGGCACTGTCGTTGTCGATACCACGCATCATTTTCTCTACCTGATCATGGAGAACAAGACCGCGATCCGGTACGGCGTCGGCGTCGGCCGTGAGGGCTTCAAATGGTACGGCCGAGCGACTATCGACCGCAAGGCGCTCTGGCCGCGCTGGACACCGCCCCCTGAGATGCGCAATCGGCACCCGGAGCTTCCAGAATCCGTCGATGGCGGTTCACCGAGCAACCCGCTGGGGCCGCGTGCCATGTATCTGCTGCGCGACGGCGTGGATACCGGCTATCGCTTCCACGGTACTTTGGAGCCTGGGAGCATTGGCAGGGATGCCTCTAGCGGTTGCATCCGCATGTTCAACGAAGATGCGATCGATCTTTATCAGCGCTGTCCGATCGGGACTGCGGTGCAGGTGCTGCCACATATAGCCGATCAGGCGCAAAATGCTGCCCAGGCCAGACAGCCCCTCTCGGCGGAATGAGGAAATCACACTGATGTTTGATTTGACCGGATTGCCGAAAATACTTGCTGTTGCAATCATCGTGGCGACGCTTGCTGCATGCAGTACGACTGAACTCGCCGAGGTGGAAGAGCCATTGCCAACGAAGATGACGGGCCAAACCAACGATCCGGCGCCCGGCTTCGAGAATATAGCATCTGGCAGCGAAGAAGACTTCATTCTCAATGTCGGCCGTCGCACCTATTTCGCACAGGACTCGGCAACGCTTGATTCCGGCGCCAAGGCGACATTGGATAAGCAGGCTGTTTGGCTTAATAATTACCCTCAATGGCTTGTCAAACTACAGGGCTTTGCCGACGATTCTGGATCTGGGACAGCGATGACTTCGCTGTCGCGAAAACGTGCTGACGCGGTGATGGCCTATCTAGTAGAGAAAGGCGTCGCATCGGATCGGCTGTGGGCCAAGGGCTATGGCAACGACCGCGAAGTCAGGGATTGCACAAACCGATCCTGCAAGGTGCAGAACAGGCGCGTCGTCACCAACCTTCGCTCGCAACGCGATTCAGTGTAAGCCTTCTATCAAGGGGCATAGATCGGTTGGAGCAGCATCGCCAAGATACAATGCACGGATGAACTTTGTAAGCGGCTTCTGGTTCAGCCCTGGCGCAGCCCTACATATTGTGTGACTACAGCACTATTGCGAGAGTAATGCGCGGTAGGCGCCTCGTTCAGCCTAGAACGTTGCGTTCTGAACTAGGCCATCGTCCCCAGTTCTGCATCGGTCACGAATAAGTTTAGCGACGTTCAACGCGCGAGGACGGCGAGTTGCATTGTCAGTCACGTGCAGGAATGTGAGGTCTTGAACGACCGGTTGCGTGCCCGGTGGGGCACAGATTGCGAGCTCACCCCGTGCGATTTGTGGCGACAAGAGCCTCAGAGCTTCAAGACCGACACCGCCGCCTTTGATAAGCGTTGGGACAATGTAGCTGATCCGGTTGTAACTGAGCCGTCGAATGCTCGCATCATCGAAGCCGTTGAAATCGAACCAATGCTTCCAAGTCACCGCGTTCGTCTCATTGGCCAGAAGCAAATGTGACTTGAGGTCGGCAATCGTCCTGATATGTTTTGCGAGATGCGTGGCGCAAACCGGTACAAAAGTATCCGGACCCAACGGTTCGATATCGGGAAGTGCCCGCGCGCCCGCGCCATAGACAATTGCGACATCAAAGCCGCGATAAGACTGAAAGTCGGGTGTTTCATCTGCCGTAATTCTAATGTCAGTCGCTTGTTCGCTCATCAAATCCACAAGAGCGGGGCCGAGCAGTTGCGCGGCTATACCCGGTGGGCTGGAGAAGGATAGCGGGCGCCCACTGTCCGGAGTGATCGCGTTCAAGCCGTGCCTAATGTGATCGAAGCCATCCTCAATGTGTCGAAGCAAGAGCCTGCCTGCGGGCGTCAGAGTCAGTCTATTGTTGGATCTCAAAAACAACTGGCAATCCAGACGATCCTCCAGCTTGCGAATCGACTGGCTGACAGCGCTGGTCGTCAAAGCCAGATTGTCGGCCGCCAGCTTAAACGAGCTCAACCTGCCCGCTTCGGCAAAGACTTCAAGATTGGCTAAGGGCACGGAAAGGCGCGGCATTGGTTTAGACTAGCTTCATCACGATTTAGAACCTATTGTTTGTATGCGGCGGAATGCCCCATTAATCAAGCTGCGTAAGTGGCAGTTGGGGCAGCCACTTTCCTTGTTCCTTTCTCACCGCATCCCACTCCAGTAGACGGGTAACTCATTTAGCGCAGCTATACTGAGCGATGCATCCCTGTCGCTTGCGTGCCGTGTGCCAGGGGCATTTCCTCCCAAATGTGCCCCAGGAGCGAGAACTTGACGTCTGAATTTAAACTACGATCCGTGGGCGTCTCATTGGCGACGCGGATAGCATCTTGGCTAGTTGCCCTGATACTCTTTGCGATCGGCGCATATTTCATCTACGGTGGGAGCGAACTCCTCAAGGTTGGCGGCTCGCCTTATTACGTCGCCGCCGGTATTGTCTTGCTGGTCACGGCTTTCCTGCTGGTCAGGTTGCGCGTTCAGGCAGCCTATCTCTACGCGGCTTTCTTCCTTGCCACAGCGCTTTGGTCTTTCTGGGAAGTCGGCTTTAAGTTTTGGCCGCTTGCCGCGCGCCTCGGAATGTTCGCCGTTGGCGGTCTGTTGATCGCGCTGGTCGTTCCTCGCTTCCCGAAGACGTCGGGTGCCTTCCGCAAGGCATCTTATCTGTTGGCAGGGATTTCCGCCGTGGGGTTGGCTGCTGCCTTTATCAGCGCTTTCTTCCCCATCTGGATCGTAAAACCCGACCACAGCCCGGAGATTGCAGCCGACTACAAATCGTCCACCGAGCCTACCAACTCGGTTGGCTTTGGTCGTACACCATCGGGTGAACAGTTCGCGCCCTATGACCAGATTACCCGCGAGAACGTCGGCAAGCTTCAGGTGGCCTGGACTTTCCGCAGCGGCGACGTCACCGGAAACGGCCGGGAAAATCAAAATACGCCGCTTCAGATCGGCAATACGCTCTACGCCTGCACGCCTACCAACCAGGTATTTGCGTTGCGTGGTGATACCGGAGAGGAACTCTGGCACTACAACCCGGAAGTGACAGTCAAGGATACAGCCAACTGGAGCCGCTGCCGCTCGCTGGCCTATCTTGAGGTGCCGGCACTCCCGGCTGACGCCATTGGAAAGAAGCGCATCTACCTGACAACTGGCACCATGCGCCTCATTGCATTGGATGCGAATACCGGCAAGCCGGTTCCAGGCTTTGGCGAGAACGGTATAGTTTCCCTCGCTGAAGGGATGGGCAAGGTCGATCCCGGCTTCTACAATCCGACATCGGGGCCGCTGCTTGCCGGAGGCAATCTCATTGTCGGCGGCTGGGTTATGGACAATCAGTCCACGGATGAACCCTCCGGCGTAGTGCGCGCGTTCGACGCCGTAACAGGCAAGTTCTCATGGGCATGGGATGTCGGCCGCCCGGGTCAACCGAACCCGCCGGCGGAAGGCGAACATTATACCCGCGGCACTCCGAACACCTGGGCAACACCTAGCTATGACGCGGCGCTAAACATGGTCTACCTGCCTACGGGCAATGGCACGCCGGATCTTTTCGGCGGAATGCGCTCGCCCGAGACGGAGCGGGTCAGCTCGTCGGTTGTCGCGGTCGATGCGACGACCGGTGAACAGAAGTGGAGCTACCAGTTCGTTCTTCATGACGTCTGGGATTACGACATGCCGTCGAAGCCAGTGCTCTATGACATGCCTGATGGCAAGGGCGGGCGTATACCTGCTCTGATCCAGGCCGGCAAGAACGGCGAGATCTATGTGCTGGACCGTCGCACTGGAAAGCCACTCACTGCGGTAGAGGAACGCTCTGTTCCGACCGAAGGGGTCAATGGTGAGTTTCTTTACAAGACGCAGCCTTACTCTGTGGGCATGCCTTCGATGCGTGACGCGGTTCTCACTGAAGCTTCGATGTGGGGTATCACACCCATCGACCAGCTCAATTGCCGCATCCAGTTTAAGGAACTCTACTACAAGGGCGATTACACGCCACCGCAATTGCAATGGTATCTTCAGAACCCGTCCTGGTACGGCACCACCAATTGGGGTGGCCAGTCCATCGACAAGCAGCACGACATCATGATCGTCAACGATATGCGTGTTGCAATGAAGGGACGCCTTCTCAAGCGTGAAGACGAAATCCGCCGCACTGCCGAAACCGGCAAGACGCAAGCCGGCGTCGGCGGTGTCGTGCCTCTCAGCAACACGCCCTACGGCGCAGAGCGCGGCATGGTGCAGTCCTTCCTCGGCGTTCCCTGCACGACACCGCCTTTCGGCACCATCGGCGCAATCGATATGCGTACGAAGAAAATGCTCTGGCACCGCTCCATCGGCACGCCGGAGCAGTTTGGACCGCTCGGCATGAAAACGCATCTCCCGATCGAGCTGGGGATGCCGTCATTGGGTGGCACGGTCCCGACGGCTTCTGGATTGGTCTTCTTCTCCGCCACGTCTGATTATTATCTCCGCGCGCTCGACGTGTTAACGGGTGAAGTCGTGTGGAAAAGCCCACTTCCAGTCGGTGGGGGCTCGACGCCTCTTATTTATCTTTCGCCAGAAGATGGACGCCAGTATGTTGTTGTTACCGCGGGTGGCGCACGGTCCTCCCCGGACTACGGTGACTACATCATCGCCTTTGCCTTGCCGAAATGACAATGGCGGGCCCCGTTCAGGCGGGGCCTACCACCCGTTCGAGTGGTTTCACTTGCTCAAATCGCCCTCCCTTTGCCAAACAGCCGGATCTTTATTGCGCGTGCGCGTCTGAGCTGGCTGGGGTTGCAATCAAGAGAAACATCGCGTCGACTGGGCGCAATTTTCTATCATCCGCGCACGGATTTGATCGCCTAGATCGCCGCGTTGATCCCGCGTTAGGTAGCTGGTTAAAAGATATCAAGTATACGGCTGTCGGCGGCTCGGGCTTCGCGCGCTGGCGAGCCAAGACGGTGGTGAGAAATCTCAGCAGCGAGAAGTTTGAGCGATTTCGTTGTGTTATCCTTGATTGTGTGAACCCTGCCCCTCCCTCCTTAAGCTTTCGTTAACCCTATAGTTCTGGACGATTTTCGAGAATCGTGGTCTACCATTTGGCGGGCAATGGCCGGTAAATCGGCTTGGAGCCGCCAAGAGGGTAAAATGGCAATAGCACAACGGACGGAATCGGTGGTCGCTTCGAAGGAAGATGCTGGCAGCAAGATCTTGCGCCACGCAAGTCTTCTCTCTGGGCAGCTCCAGCAACTGCGTATGCGGATGTACCCGCCCAAATCTGAAAAGATGCTTCGTCAGTTCCTGACCAACGAGGTCTCCAAGCTCACTTCAATCCCTGATTCGACATTGAAGCTGATGTCGAGTGAAGGGCGTGGTCCGGTGCCCAGCAGGCTCGAGAACAATCACCGCGTCTATACGCTCTCCCAGATCAATGAGTTGCGCGAGCTTTTTGCGGAACAGAAACCGGCGGATGCGCTGCGCTTTCTTCCTCGCCGGCGGAAAGGCGAGCATCTTCAGGTTCTGGCGATCGCCAACTTCAAGGGCGGCAGCGCCAAGACCACCACCTGCGTTCATCTTGCGCATTATCTCGCCATGCACGGCTACCGCGTCCTGGCTCTAGACCTGGACCCGCAGGCTTCTCTGTCGGCGCTTTTCGGCGCTCAGCCTGAGATGGATGTCGGTGCCAACGAGACTATTTATGCAGCACTCCGATACGACGAAGCCGAGCGCCGGCCCATTCGCGATATCATTCGCAAGACCTATTTCGATGGTGTCGATCTTATTCCAGGCAACTTGGAGGTCATGGAATACGAGCACGAAACGCCTCGTGTTCTTGCCAACCGCTCCGGATCGGGCGCTATCTTCTTCGAACGCCTGAAGCTTGCCCTTGCCGAGGTCGAGAACGACTACGATGTCGTCATTCTCGATACGCCACCATCGCTCGGCTTTCTAACGCTGAGCGCGATCTATGCCGCGACGAGTATGATTATCACCGTTCACCCGGCCATGCTCGATGTCGCCTCGATGAGCCAGTTCCTTCTCATGATGGGTGACCTGATCAGCGTGTTGAACGAAAGCGGTGCCAAGCTGGACCAGGACTTCATTCGCTACCTCGTGACCCGCCACAATCCGAACGATGCGCCTCAGTCGCAGGTCGTGGCAATGATGCGCCACCTGTTCGGTCCCGACGTCCTTTTGCCCACGGCCATCGAGAGCACCGCAGTGGAGGCAGCCGGCCTGGCTAAGCGCTCCATTTATGAGCTCGAAATGGGCCAACTCGGACGCGACACCCACAAGCGTGCGCGCGAAGCGGTTGACGCGGTCAATGAGGCGATTGTCGGGCTTCTCAACAAGAGCTGGGGGCGTCCATGAGCAAGTCTCCGCGCAAATCCATTGTCGCGAGTTTCGGCCTTCTTTCTGCCGAACTGGAAAGCGGCAAGACGACCGACGTCAGCCATGAAGCCCCCCCTGCCCCGTCGCCCGCGACGGGCAATCGTGTTGGTGCAGGCGTCATCGGCGCCGCGCATCGCGCGATCGATGACATTCGTACGGAACGCGATCGCCTGAAGGCACTTGTGGAATCGGGCGGAGCGACCGTGCGTGACGTGGATGCGTCTTTGATCGACCCATCGCCCTACCCTGACCGTCTCCCTGACGACGATGCCGCGAGCTTTGAGGTGTTCAAGCGCTCGATCGAGACCGATGGGCAGAAGGTTCCTATCCAGATCCGGAAGCATCCCTCCGATCAGGGGCGTTTTCAGATTGTCTACGGACATCGGCGCTGGCGTGCAGCCAAGGAGCTCAACAAGTCAGTCAGGGCTGTCGAAGTCGATATGTCCGACCTCGATCTCGTCGTGGCCCAAGGCATCGAGAATGCCAGCAGGCAAGACCTGACCTGGATCGAGCGCGCATTGTTTGCATCACGCATGGACGATGCCGGTATCAAGGCGCGCGAGATCTATGCCGCCTTGTCGATCGAGGCGGCCGAGCTTGCGCGCATGCGTAGCGTCTATCGCGCCGTGCCTGCCGACATTATCGAAGCAATCGGCCGTGCCCCCAAGATCGGCCGGCCACGATGGCTGGACCTGGCGAAGCTGATTTCCGGTGAGCCTGGATCTCTGGAGATCGCCAGAGAGACGCTGGCGCTCAAGGGTGATCCTGCGGAGTTCTCTGACCAGAGGTTCCAGCGTGTATTGGTCAGCCTGAAGCCCAGTGCTGAACCGCGACCGACACCAACGCCGATCGTCGACAGCAATGGCACGCGTCACGGTACGTACGTGGTCACCCCGAAGGAAATCCGGCTTGTGGCCGAGAATGGCCGCGAGCGGGACTTTTTGAAATTCATTGGAGCGGAGCTGCCGGCGCTTGTCGAGCGGTTTGCGGCCATGCGGGAAACAAAGCTCTGATCGCTATCAAAGCTGTCAGCTGATCCAGGAAAGGACAACTAGCAAAAGAAAAAGGCCCCCAAACGTTGCCGTCGTGGAAGCCTCTCTCTCTGTGTAGCAACTAGAGAATCGCATTTCCCCGAATCACAGTCAAGACACTTTGGCACCTAATTTGGTGGACAGCTTTCTTTTGCCTTTTGAAAGGTGAAAAAATGCATGTTGGAGTTATAACGACGCCCTTTGGGCGGCGACCAATGACGCTTGCGTTGATGAAACGTCAGGCCGCATCGGCAAAAATCGAATCGGGATCATCCGTCGATAAGTGGAAAGTGTTCCGCGATGCATCCGAGGCCAGGAATCTGCTTGGCATTCAGGACAGAGCACTCGCGGTTTTGAATGCACTTCTGACATTCTATCCCGAGAGCGAGTTGGCTTCGGACCGCGCGATGATCGTGTTCCCGTCCAATGCGCAGCTTTCAATCCGCGCTCACGGCATTACGGGCACCACTTTGCGTCGTCATCTTGCAGCGCTCGTTGATGCGGGACTGATCCTGCGCAAGGACAGTGCGAACGGAAAGCGTTATGCTCGAAAGGATCGCGCGGGCGATATTGAGCAGGCCTACGGTTTTGACTTGTCGCCTTTGCTTGCCCGCTCATCGGAATTGGCCGTGCTATCGGACCGAATTGCGACCGAGCGAGCGCTGTTTCGGCGAACGAAAGAGACCTTGTCGATCTGCCGTCGCGATGTGCGCAAGCTGATTTCGGCCGCCATCGTCGAAGACGTTTCCGGCGATTGGGAGGCCATTGAATCGCGCTACGTGGAACTCGTCGGTGCCATTCCGCGTACGCCGTCGCTTCATGATCTTCAGAACAGCCTCGAAAGTATAGAGGCCCTTCGTCAAACCGTGCTTAATCTTTTGGAAAATAAGTTGAATTCCGAAAAAATGGGCACCGATGACATCGGATTTGGCTGCCACATACAGAATTCAAATACAGAATCCATTATTGAAATTGAACCACGCGGCGAAGAGCAAGATGCAAATGTTGTGGTTCGCGCTGAGGGGCAGCATGAGCCAACAAGAACCTTTCCGCTGAGCATGGTGCTGCGGGCCTGCCCGGAGATAACGAGCTATGGACCAGGTGGTGCGGTTTCGACGTGGCGAGAGCTCATGGAGGCTGCGGTACTTGTTCGGTCAATGCTCGGCGTGACGCCTGGCGCTTATCGAAACGCCTGTGAGATCATGGGGCCAGAGAACGCCGCCGCGACGATGGCCTGCATCTTCCAGCGCGCTGGGCATATCAATTCGGCAGGCGGCTACCTCAGGGATTTGACGGCGAGGGCGCAAAGACAAGAGTTTTCGCTCGGCCCGGTTTTGATGGCTCTCCTGCGGGCAAATGGCGGAACGGAGAAGGAGGCGTCGTGAGACGGGCGAAAGGAATATTGCCAGCTGTCAAGGTTTTGAGGTTTGCGTGAGCTTGGATAGAGCGAGTGCCTGGTTCGTTTAATGGATGGCAGATGTTCAGCACGCTTCATCGCCATTGTTCTGAGAGTAGCCAATCTAGGCGGGTATGGCGGGGAGTGGTGCGCGGCCCGGGCTATCAGGCTTAGGACACCGAGTGATCGTCAGGAATGTTGACAGCTGTCAATGTTTTGGAATGGAGTTTGATGGTCTACAAACAGAAGCGCCCGTTTCTAGCTGTGTCGATGCTCAGCGGCAAAGTTGAGACTAAGCGCCCGGTTGATGATGCCAAGTAGGTGAGAACAAGGGCGCCAGATATCACGTCGTAGATTATCTGTAAGGAGCGCGCCTCGGAGTGGCTTTCATCCAGGCCAAAAACGGGGGAGGGGAAAGTAGATCGAAGTTGCACTCAGTTGGAACCGAGTGCAGGTTCGATCAATCAGTCGGCCGGTTCGATTGCCGCGATCGCGTCGAACTCGGCTCTGCTCGATAAGAAGACGGAGAGGGCGCTAGAGGTTCGTATCGTGGCTCGTCCCGATATCGTTGAGTGACGAAGAAAGCTGGCTGGGTGCTTCCTGGTTTCGACGTCTGGAAGGGAAATCTCGCCGACATGTTCTGATGAACTCAGTTGGTAGACGCCATGATGAATGCCCTCGATTACGCCAGACGCAATTGCGCTGTGCTCGGCGAAATGGTTCAGACAAGCAAGACGTAGGCTTTGGGTTCGTCAATACCGGCTCGCCGACAAAGTGTTCGGCGAGCCTCCTGTAGAAAGAGCGGTGCCCGCTCACTTGCACGCTCGATCAGATAGGTACGGTCCGAAGTGTCCCCGGCAAGCGTCGAGCGAAGACCCGCAGTAGTCTGGTTCACGGCGCTTAGGCCGCCTGACGACATCCGCCATTGGTACTCGCGTCGTAGAAACTCTGTCCATTTCGCCGAGATCCCTGGGGCTTGTGCCACGATGATCACATGCTTTTACATCTGTTGATTTCTCCGCTCGGCTGCGGAAAATCGCGGCAAACATCGAGAGAATCGTGTAAGATTCTTTAGTAGCAGTGGCTCACTATATGAGTTCGCAATGCTGCTTCGTTCCCATACGCAGTGAGGAACGCTAACTCCGATATGGAGTTCCTTAAGGAAATCATTTACCATGATTTCAATGCGTTACGATTCCACCAAATTATCCATCCAGAGCCTGCTCAGACCGGTTTCAGAAGCAGGCATTGGCTTGGCGCGGCTGGATGAACGGATCGGGCGATCGCCGGTTGGACAAGGCTGGATCGAACGATCCCATTTCACTGACGCTTGTGCCTCTCTATGGATCGATGGTGAGCTTGTTCATCTGGAGGATCTCGTACTCCACGATGCCGGACAAGATATTCGCGCACCGAGCCACGAACTGACCATCGCGCGCGACGTATTGCGTACGCGCAGAAAGATTGCGTCGCAATCGCCCGCCTGGGCGTTAAGTCCCGAAGGGATGCGCAGCTTGCGCGGTGCTAATCCAATGAACGGCAATGCCTATTCTCAGGATCGCCACGAAGCCGAAAACGACCCGATGCCTCCCTTGGAAACGAAGGGAAATGACAACGGTGCCTTCTCCAACGCGTTCGACGCGGAGCTCGCCGAGATCGACGCCGTGCTGGCACGAAGCGAAGCGGTGTTGGCGAATGTAACAGGTCCGGCACGCTCATCCGCCCGCGAGCGCGAATCGTTGGCCTATGATCTCGATTGGAATGAGGACGAGCGGCTCGATGAATGGAGGGGCGTCTTGCGGCAGAACCACAATCTGCCGCCGGTGCTGCAAGCGTTGATCGCGTTGGATGCTTGGACAGAGCTCGCCGTCTTGCAACATGCCCCGTGGCTTGGCCGGTTGCTGGCCGCGTCGATCCTGCGAGAAGAGGGCGTGACCGCCGCGGCTCATCTCGTGGCCTTCAATCTCGGCCTCAAATCCATAGCCGTCGATCGTCGACGGCATCGGGACCGGGAGACGCGATTGTTGGCCAGTGCCCAGGGGCTGATCGCGGCTACGGAAGCAGGACTGAAGGAACACGATCGGCTGGCGTTGGCGCGGCAGATGATGGAGCGGAAACTCGTTGGCCGTCGATCGTCCTCAAAACTTCCCGAGCTTGTTGAACTCGTCGTCGCGAAGCCGATCGTCTCATCGGGCATGGTGAGCAAGATCTTGGGTGTCACACCCCAGGCCGCGCGGCGCATCCTCGCGGAACTCGGCCTTCGCGAGATGACGGGCCGGGGAAGATTTCAGGCGTGGGGTATCATCTAGCCGTAACGACGTGGCCGGCTATTCCGCAAGTGCGTCCTTCGGAAAGCCGGCGGCAAGAGCGTTGATGAAGTTGCGTACCGCCGGAGGCAGTCCTCGGCGTGTCGTGAAGACGATATGTACCAGTCCCCGCATTCCCCGCCATGCCGGCAAGACGCGCACGAGTTTTCCGTCCTGCAGCGCCTGCTTGCAGGTGTGATCAGGCAACAGCGCGACCCCCAACCCGGCGAGCGCTGCGGTCCTTACCGCGGTGAAGTCGGCGCAGCCGATCCTCGGTTCGTGTCGAACCGTTTGCCTTTGGCCGTCGTCAGTTTCAAGAAGCCAGTTCACTTCACTCTGATCGTCTGTTGTCGACAGCGTCGGATGGTTGGCTAGGTCGTTGATGCTGCCGATACGGCTGGCAAGCTGGGGGCTCGCGACGAGGATGCGAATGGAATTCCCGAGCGAGCGCATCGTCAGTGATGCGTCACCCTCCAGCGCGGTGCGCACACGAAGCGCCACATCGATCCGCTCTTCGATGAGATCGACAGGGCGATCCACGGCAACGAGCTGAAGCCGCACTCGCGGATACTGGGCCAGGAACTTGGTCACGAGAGCTGAGATAGGTTCGACCAGCCCGGTTGGGCAGCTCATGCGAATAAGACCGTGCGGTTCCGATTGCGCTTCCGCGACCAGGGCTTCTGCTCGCTCCGCTTCGGCGACCATCGCCTTGCAGCGTTCGTAGAAGGCCTGGCCGACGTCGGTCACCCTGAAGCGTCGGCTGGAACGCTCGATCAGGCGAACCCCAAGGCGAGCTTCCAACCCGGCAACCCGACGGCTGAGCTTCGACTTCGGCTCGCGCAACGCCCGTCCCGCTGCGGCAAAGCCACCATGGGCCACCACTTCGGCAAAATAGACGAGGTCGTTCAGATCAGACTGCATCATCGTTCTCCATATGGAACGATGGGTAGCATTTTTGCCGACTATTTGCATCAGCGTTCTGATGGCATGTTCTTCTCAACGGCAACGGGCCGCCAACACAGAGCCAAACACAGAGAAGGACAAAGACATGAGCAAGACATTCGAAAACAAGGTCGTCGTGGTCACCGGCGGTACCAGCGGCATCGGACTGGCCACCGCAAAGGCCTTCTCGAACGAAGGCGCTTCGGTCTTCATCACCGGCCGCCGCAAGGATGCGCTCGATGCAGCCGTCAAGGAAATCGGCGGCCGGGTAACGGGCGTTCAGGGCGACATGGCCAAGCTTGTCGATATCGACCGCCTCTATGATGCCGTCCAGCAGAGGCACTCGCAAATCGACGTGGTCTTCGCCAATGCCGGCGGCGGTGAATTCGCACCGCTCGGTGCCATCACCGAGGAGCACTACGAGAAGACCTTCGACACGAACGTGAAGGGCGTGCTGTTCACGGTTCAGAAGGCGCTGCCTCTGCTGCGCGATGGCGCTTCGATCGTGCTGACCTCGTCGACCACGAGCATCTCGGGAACGCCAGCACTCAGCGTCTACTCGGCGACAAAGGCGGCGGTCCGCAATTTCGCACGCAACTGGATCCTCGATCTCAAGGATCGCCATATCCGCGTCAATGCCGTCAGCCCCGGCGTTACCGAGACGGCTGGCTTGAACGAGCTCTTCGGTAACGGCGACAACGCCGAAAACACGAAGAACTATCTCGCCGGCCTGATCCCGGCCGGTCGGATCGGACAGCCGGAGGAAATTGCCAAGGCAGTTCTCTTCCTGGCATCGGATCAAGCCTCTTTCGTCAACGGCGTCGAATTGTTTGTCGATGGCGGTCAGGTTCAGATTTAAGGATCGGTCTCAAGGAGAAAAGTCATGGCAGACATTGCAACGCTGTTGGAGCGGAACCTGCACGAGATTTTTGGGGAGGGCGATGCCGTCCTCCGCCAGAAGGCCGCGGAGGAAATCCTCCACGAAGACGCCGTCTTCACCGAGCCGCACGGCATCTATCGGGGCCGGGAGGAGATCGTTCGCATCGCCGGCGTGATCCGCGCCATGCACCCGGATTTCAAATATACGCCGATCGCACCGGCAGAGGTTCTTCAAGATCAGGCCGGCCGGCTCAGATGGTCGGCCGGTGCACCAGGCCAACCGCCCGCCTATGCCGGCACCGACTTCATCGTGGCGCGGGATGGCAAGATCGCAGCCATCTACCTTTTCTTCGACGGGGCTCCAGACACGACGCATCAATAATTGCAAAAACGGCAATAAACTAGAAATTATTGATGCAATTGTTGGCGCGAGTGTTTCGCGGCAATATCTCCCCATCAGCCGAGCAACAGCGTCGTCTGACGCTTGAAACGACAAAATTGCAGGATATGACATGACCGAGAATTTTTCTTCCATGACGCGCCGCAGCGCACTGCTCTCCGCTGGTGCAGCCGCAGCGACCATGGCAATTTCACCCGCCTTTACCTTTGCGGCAAACGCTGCATCCACAAGCTCTACAAAAGAAGGAAATACTGAAATGTCTACGATCACCACCAAGGACGGCGTCGAAATCTTCTACAAGGATTGGGGTTTGAAGGACGCGCAGCCGATCGTCTTCCACCACGGCTGGCCGCTGTCGTCGGATGACTGGGATGCGCAGATGCTGTTCTTCCTCTCGAAGGGCTATCGCGTCGTTGCCCACGACCGCCGTGGCCACGGCCGTTCGGCCCAGGTCGCCGACGGTCATGATATGGACCACTATGCCGCTGACGCTTTTGCCGTCGTCGAAGCACTGGACCTGAAGAATGCCGTGCACATCGGCCATTCCACCGGTGGCGGCGAAGTTGCCCGCTACGTTGCCAAGTTCGGCCAGCCGGCCGGCCGTGTCGCCAAGGCCGTTCTGGTGTCGGCTGTTCCGCCGCTGATGCTGAAGACCGAAAACAACCCCGAGGGCCTGCCGATCGAAGTGTTCGATGGCTTCCGTGCAGCGCTCGCCGCCAACCGCGCGCAGTTCTTCCGCGATGTCCCAGCCGGCCCCTTCTACGGTTTCAACCGTGATGGCGCGAAGGTTCAGGAAGGCGTGATCCAGAATTGGTGGCGCCAGGGCATGATGGGCGGCGCCAAGGCACACTATGACGGCATCAAGGCCTTCTCCGAAACGGACCAGACGGAAGACTTGAAGGCGATCACCGTTCCGACGCTTGTCCTGCACGGCGAAGACGACCAGATCGTGCCGATCGCGGACTCCGCACTGAAGTCGGCCAAGCTTCTGAAGAACGGCTCGCTGAAGACCTACCCGGGCTTCTCGCACGGCATGCTGACTGTCAATGCCGACGTGCTGAACGCCGACCTGCTCGCTTTCGTGCAGTCCTAACGAAAAGATCTGGCCGTGGCAGACATCTGCCGCGGCCAGTTACTCTATTTCCTTGACCTGATACAGATCGATACCACCATGCAGCTGACGCCCGAACTTGTTGCCCTGACCATCCGAGACGTCCGTGATGATGGACCGGAGCCGGGCTGGACGCCGCTTTCGGAAGCTGAGCTTGACGATCTCGTCGACAGGATCGAACGTGAAGCGGCAGGTGAGCCTCTTCTGGTCTTTGCCTATGGCTCCCTGATCTGGAACCCGGAGTTCGAACCAGCCAGCCGCGAGCGCGCGACTGCATACGGCTGGCACAGGTCTTTCTCACTGAAAATCCAGCGCTGGCGCGCAACCAGCGACCAGCCCGGGCTAATGATGGCGCTTGAGCGCGGCGGCCAGTGCGATGGTATCGTCTTCGAGCTTTCAGCCGATCGCCGCCGCCAGGATCTGCGTGCTCTCGTCGCGCGCGAGATCAAGTATAGCGAAGTGATCGACATGGTGCGGTGGCTTCCGGTGAGAACCGAAAGCGGCGTCAGAAAAGCGCTGACATTCTGGGCCAGCACCAAGCGGGCCGGACTGACAAAACAATTGCCCGCAGCGGAAGCGTCTTCGCTGATCGCGGCGGCGTGCGGTGAGGGCGGCTCCTGCGCCGAGTATCTGCACAATACGATCGTCGATCTTCAAGCCGAGGGCATCCGCGACCGCAACCTGTGGCGCCTGCAGGCGCTGGTCGCGACCGAGATCTTGGCGCGCCAGAAGGCGTAGCCCATCGTGCTCCCCGGCGATCTGCCGGAAGACCATAGCGTTGATACGATTTTACTAATCGCATTCGTCGCGGTAGCATGATCGCAGTCTGGGAGGACTGGCGACATGCTGGAGTTGGATTTCGGGTTATCCGAAATGGCGGAGGCGATCCGTGAGACGACGCATCGGTTTGCGACAGATCGTATTGCCCCGCTTGCCGCGAGGATAGACGAGGAAGACTGGTTCCCGGTCGAGATCTGGCCCGAGATGGGCGCACTTGGCCTTCATGGCGTAACCGTACCCGAAGACTCTGGCGGGCTTGGGCTCGGCTATCTCGAACATGTCATCGCCTGCGAGGAAATCAGCCGCTCCTCGGCATCGGTCGGCCTGTCCTATGGCGCTCACTCTAATCTCTGCATCAACCAGATTTCGCGCTGGGGATTGGCAGAACAAAAGCAGCGATATCTCCCGTCGCTGATATCGGGCGCGCATGTGGGCAGCCTTGCCATGTCGGAAGCAAGCGCCGGCTCGGACGTCGTCTCGATGCGGCTCCGCGCCGATAGGGTCGATGGCGGCTACCGCCTCAACGGCACCAAATTCTGGATTACCAACGCGCCTTACGCCGACACGCTGGTCGTTTATGCCAAGACCGTTCCCGATGGTGGCTCGAAAGGCATTACCGCCTTCCTGGTTGAGAAGGGCTTTCCGGGCTTCTCGATCGGTCAGAAGATCAACAAGGTCGGCATGCGGGGCTCGCCGACGGCGGAACTGGTCTTCGATGATTGCTTCGTTCCGGAAGAAAACATCATGGGCCAGCTGAACGGCGGCGTTAAGGTGCTGATGTCCGGGCTCGACTACGAGCGCGTGGTCCTATCAGGCATCCAACTCGGCATCATGCAGGCCTGTGTGGATGTGGTGCTTCCTTATATCAGGGAGCGCGAGCAGTTCGGTGCGCCGATCGGCAGTTTCCAGCTGATCCAGGCCAAGGTGGCGGACATGGTCGTGGCGCTGAACTCGGCTCGCGCCTATGTCTATGCGGTGGCGAGAGCCTGCGATGCCGGCAAGACGACGCGGCATGATGCGGCGGGGGCTATTCTCTACGCGTCTGAGAGTGCGGTCAAAGTGGCCGAGCAGGCGATCCAGGCGCTGGGCGGCGCTGGATATACCAAAGACTGGCCGGTGGAGCGCTACTGGCGGGATTCCAAGCTGCTCGACATCGGCGCCGGTACCAACGAGGTGCGCCGCATGCTGATCGGTCGCGAAGTCATCGGTGCCGAGGGTAGGGGCTGATGCCGGAGCTGCAGACGATGGTCGATCCCAGCTCGGAAGCGTTCGCGGCCAATCAAGCGCACAATCTGGCTCTGGTGGAGGCACTTCGATCCAAGGTGGCGCAGGCAGCCCGAGGCGGCTCCGAAAAGCATCGCGAGCGGCACGTCGAACGTGGTAAGCTTCTTCCGCGTGACCGCGTCCAACGCCTGCTTGATCCCGGCTCTCCGTTTCTCGAGATCGGACAGCTTGCCGCCAATGGCATGTATGACGACGAGGCGCCCGGCGCGGGCATGATCGCCGGCATCGGCCGTGTCTCGGACGTCGAATGCATGATCGTGGCGCACGACCCGACCGTGAAGGGCGGCGCCTATTTTCCGATGACGGTGAAGAAGCATCTGCGGGCGCAGGAGATCGCCTGGGAAAACCGGCTGCCCTGCATCTATCTGGTGGATTCGGGCGGCGCCAATCTGCCGCATCAGGCCGAGGTCTTTCCCGATCGCGATCATTTCGGGCGCATTTTCTACAATCAGGCGCAAATGTCTGCGGCGGGCATCGCCCAGATCGCCTGCGTCATGGGCAGCTGCACGGCGGGTGGGGCTTATGTGCCGGCGATGTCGGATGAAACCGTCATCGTGCGCAACCAGGGAACGATCTTTCTCGCCGGTCCGCCGCTCGTGAAAGCGGCGACGGGTGAGATCATATCCGCCGAAGAACTCGGCGGCGCCGATACGCACGGCCGGAAATCCGGCGTCGTCGACCATGTCGCCGAGAACGACGAGCATGCGCTTCTGATCGTTCGCGACATCGTCGCCACGCTCAATCGGCAGAAGCGGGTGGATATCGAGGTGGCCGAGCCACAGCCGCCGAAGCTCGATCCAGAAGAGCTCTATGGCATCGTTCCGCGAGACGTCCGCACGCCTTACGACGTCCGCGAGGTCATCGCCCGCATCGTCGACGGATCGGAGCTGCAGGAGTTCAAGGCACTCTACGGCACCACGCTGGTCTGTGGCTTTGCGCGGATATGCGGCATCCCCGTTGCCATTCTCGCCAATAATGGAGTGCTCTTCTCCGAAAGCGCGTTGAAAGGCGCCCATTTCATCGAGCTTGCCTGCCAGCGGCGCATACCGCTGCTCTTCCTTCAGAATATTTCCGGCTTCATGGTCGGCGGGAAGTATGAGGCCGAGGGGATCGCCAAGAACGGCGCGAAACTGGTGACGGCGGTGGCAACGGCATCGGTGCCGAAGGTAACGGTGCTGATCGGCGGCAGCTTCGGTGCGGGCAATTACGGCATGTGCGGCCGCGCCTATCAGCCGCGCTTTCTGTTCACATGGCCGAATGCGCGCATCTCCGTCATGGGCGGCGAGCAAGCCGCCTCGGTGCTGGCGACCGTGCATCGCGATGCGGAAAGCTGGAGCGCCGATGAGGCCGAAGCATTCAAGGCGCCCATCCGGCAGAAGTACGAGGACGAGGGCAACCCCTATTACGCAACCGCGCGCCTATGGGACGACGGCATCATCGACCCCGCTCAGACGCGCGACGTCCTCGGCCTGGCATTCGCAGCCACGCTCAATGCACCGATATCGGAGCGCGCCCAGTTCGGCCTGTTTCGCATGTAGCCTTAGAGGCAGGGAGAGGAGAGACCGTGATAGACAGCCTGCTGATCGCCAATCGCGGCGAGATCGCGAGGAGGATCATAAGAACGACGAAACGGCTCGGGATCCGCACGATCGCCGTGCACTCCGAGATCGATGGCGACATGCCCTTCGTTCGCGAGGCGGATGAGGCAGTATGCATCGGGCCGGCACCGGCCAAGGACAGCTATCTTAACGCGGCCGGGATCATTGAGGCCGCAATTCGGACCGGCGCGAAGGCGATCCATCCGGGATACGGCTTTCTCTCCGAGAATGCCGAGTTCGCAGAACTGGTCACCGCCTCCGGCCTGATCTGGGTCGGCGCGCCTGCGGCTTCGATCCGTGCCATGGGCCTCAAGGATGCGGCCAAGAAGCGGATGATCGTGGCGGGCGTCCCGGTCACGCCAGGCTATCTCGGAGAGGACCAATCGCACGAGCGGCTGCAGCGCGAGGCTGATGCGATCGGCTATCCTGTTCTCATCAAGGCCGTCGCCGGTGGTGGTGGCAAGGGGATGCGTCGGGTCGGTAGCACCGCGGAATTTCCGGCCGCGCTCGCCAGCTGCCGGCGTGAAGCCGTTGCCGCCTTTGGCGATGACCGGGTGCTGCTGGAGAAATATATCCTGGCGCCCCGTCACATCGAGGTCCAGGTGTTCGGCGACAAACACGGAAACGTCGTCCACCTGTTCGAGCGCGATTGTTCGCTGCAGCGTCGCCACCAAAAGGTCATTGAGGAAGCGCCGGCGCCGGGCATGGATACGTCGACGCGAGAGGCGGTCTGCCAGGCCGCGGTTCAGGCGGCGCGCGCGGTCGATTATGTCGGCGCGGGGACGATCGAGTTCATCGCGGATGCGTCAGACAGGCTTCGCGCCGATCGTATCTGGTTCATGGAGATGAATACCCGGCTGCAGGTCGAACATCCTGTGACCGAGGCCATCACCGGTCAGGATCTGGTCGAATGGCAAATCCTAGTCGCATCCGGCGAGCCGCTGCCTCTGCGGCAGGATGAACTGTCCATTAACGGATGGGCGATGGAGGCGAGGCTCTACGCCGAGAACCCGTCCACCGGCTTTCTTCCATCGACCGGGTGGCTGAACCATCTCAAGTTTCCTATGGGCGTCAGGGTCGACAGCGGTGTCGAAGAGGGCAACGAGATCAGCGCCTATTACGATCCGATGATCGCCAAGCTGATCAGCCACGGCGCAACGCGACAGGACGCGGCGCGGCGATTGGCCCAGGCGGCAGCTGACGTCGAGATCTGGCCCGTGCGCACCAACGCCGCCTTTCTCGCGCGCACGCTCGATCATCCCGATTTTCGCGCCGGTACGGTCGACACCGGCTTCATCGAAAGACACGCAGCCGAGCTGATCCCGCCGACCGAGCCCAGCGAGCGCGTATTGCAAGCAGCCGCGCGGGCGATCCTACCGAAACCGGGCGGCGATGCATGGGCAGCGGCAAGCGGATTCCGGTTGAACGCACCGCCGTCGTGGGAGGTCGGTGTCGAGATCGGCGGTGCAGCCTATCGCGTGGAACTGCGCGACGGCGGCGATCCGGCCGTGACCGATGCCGGTGTACTCTTTGTAGATGGCGAAGCCTGGGCTTATGGGCCGCTACGCGCAGGCCATGCCGGCGGAAGCGCCGGCCATTCCGACGGCGCGATTATCGCTCCGATGCCGGGCAGGGTGATCGCGCTCATGGTCGCCAAGGGAGATCGGGTGACCAGAGGTCAACCCCTTGTCGTCATCGAGGCAATGAAGATGGAGCAGACGCTGAGCGCGCCCTTCAATGGCGTCGTTTCGGAGATGAAGGTCCTTGCCGAGGCACAAGTCGTCGAAGGCAGTGTCCTCTTGCAGCTGGAAGGAGACCCATGATGGCTGGCCGTCATTTCGAGGACTGGACCATCGGCGACAGGGTTGTGCACGAAATCCGTCGCACGGTCACCGAAACAGACAACCTCCTCTTCTCCGCCATGACCCACAATCCGCAGCCGCTGCACATCGATGCGGAAGCGGCAAAGGCAAGCGAATTCGGCCAGATACTCGTCAACGGCACCTTCACTTTCGCGCTGATGGTCGGGCTCTCGGTCGGCGATACGACTATGGGGACGCTGGTCGCGAATTTGGGCTACGACAAGCTGGTCATGCCGAAACCGGTCTTTATCGGCGATACCATGCGTGCAGAAACCGAGATCGCCGATCTAAGGGAGAGCCGATCGAGGCCGACGGCCGGCATCGTCACCTTCCAGCACGAATTGATCAATCAGCGCAGCGAAGTGGTTTGCCGGTGCCTGCGTAGTGCAATGGTACAAAGGAGGTCGGCATGAGGCTGCGCTCACTGCTCTTCGTGCCAGGAGATCGTCCAGATCGGATGCAGAAGGCGCTCGGGCTTTCCGCTGATGCCCTGATTCTCGATCTGGAAGATGCCGTTGCGCTTGCCGAGAAGCCAGCAGCGAGAGAGGCTGTCGCTAATTTCCTGCGATCGGCCGAACGGCGGGCCAAACTGTTCGTGCGGGTCAACGCGCTTGAGGGCGGCCTCCTGGAACAGGATCTCGCGATCATTCTCGATGCCCAGCCTGACGCACTTGTCTTGCCGAAGGCCGAGGGCGGCGCAAGTGTCGAGGCCTTGGCGGCGCTCGCCCCCGGTGTGCCGATCATGCCGATCGCGACGGAAACGCCTGCCGCAATCTTTCAACTCGGAAGCTATGCGGCCGCTCGCCACCTGATGCTGGGATTGACCTGGGGGGCAGAGGACCTTCCGGCGGCAATCGGCGCGGCAAGTTCGCGGAATGAGGATGGCAGCTATACCCATCCTTATGAAATGGTGCGTTCGCTGACATTGTTTGCCGGTCACGCTGCCGGTGCCGCTGTTATCGAGACGGTCTACCCGGCATTCGGTGACCTTGAGGGCTTGCGACGCTATGCAAGCCGGGCGCGCAGCGATGGCTTTACGGGAATGATGGCAATTCATCCATCACAGGTGTCCGTCATCAACGAGGCCTTCTCGCCAACGGAAGCGGAAATCGAGAGAGCTCAGGCCATCGTCGCTGCATTCGAAGCTAACCCGGAAAAAGGTGTGCTTCAACTTGACGGCCAGATGATCGACGCCCCCCATCTGCGGCATGCCCGCCGCATATTGGGGCTCGCGGACGCACACTTTACATGACGCTGTTTCGCGGTCTCGAGCTTCGAGCGGCGGGTTTTCTGCGTTAGCTTACTTGCGCGGCACGTAGGAGAACCAGAAGCTGTATTCTCATCAACATTAAATACTGCTAATATAATAAATCGGCGTGACGGTGTTCGGGGTTGGGTCCGCCTGATGCTTCAGCGGCACAACAGATTTGTTACTGAGAGGGAGGGAGCAATGCGAAGGTTGCAGGCCTTTTTCACAGCGCGTTTAGATGTGAGCTTGATCCCGGCAATGACGAACATCTCGGTTGTCGGGTTCCTTTCGGTGCTATGCCTCGCTGCCGGCGTGCAGGCGCAGCAGCCGACCGATGCGCAGCGCAATGCAGTTCGATCCGCCTGCCGATCGGATTTCATCGCGCAATGCTCCGGTGTGACGCCGGGGGCATGGAAGCCCTGACCTGCCTTCAGCAGCACAATGCTTCGCTGTCAAAGCCGTGTCGCGAAGCGATCTCGAATCTTGAAGGACCGAAGAAGAGTTCGAACGAGGCCCCGCCGCAATCGGATGTGACACCGCCGACAACGACGGCAGCCGCTGCACAGAAACAGCCGACCGCCGCGCAGCGCGATGCCGTCAAATCGTCCTGCCGATCTGACTTCATGACGCAGTGCTCGGGCGTAACACCTGGGGGAACGCAGGCACTTGCCTGTCTGCAGCAACACAGCGCAACGCTCTCGCCATCATGCCAGGCCGCGGTCGGCGCGCTTGGTGGAGACGGGGCAGCCCAAGTAACCAATCCTGCCAAGCCGCCTGCCGGCGGTGGGGCGGCGGTTGCTACGCCGATGGCGTCTTTCACGCCGCGAGAAGAGCTGGTCGTCGTGCGCCGCAGCTGCGGTCCAGATTTCCGGGCGCTCTGTCACTCCGTGCCGCTTGGTGGCGGTCGCGGCATCAATTGTCTGCGCGATAACTTCGCGCGCCTGGCGCCCGCATGCCAGCGGGTGCTCAGCAACGGTCTTTAGTGGCGCCGACGGTTCTCGGCACTACAGGTTCAAGCCGTATCAGACCAAGGTCTGACGTGTCTCCCGACTGAGGTCCGACCCCGGAACCTGCAGCAATTACAGCCGTTTGTCTCCCAGCGACAGAGCGTCGCAAAAGAAGAGGAGATAAAAATGCCTTTCAAACTTGCAGCGACTGCGATCGCAGCCATCACCCTCATGTCCGGCGTCGCCATGGCGCAGTCGGGTACCGTTAATGGCGCGGCTGGCGGAGCGGTTACCGGCGCTATCGTCGGTGGTCCCGTTGGTGCGGCTGTTGGCGGCGTCACGGGCGCCGTGGTCGGTACCATCATCGATCCGCCGCCGGCAAAGGTCGTCACCTACGTTCGCGAAGCGCCGGCTCCGGCAGCACCTGTTGTCGTACAGGAAAAGGTCGTCGTCGGCCATGCCTTGCCGGAAACAGTCGTCGTCACGCCGATTCCCGAAAACCCGAAATACGGCTACGCGATCGTCAACAACGAGCGGGTCATCATCGAACCTTCGTCCCGCAAGGTGATCCAGGTCATCAATTGATCGCGCTCGGTTGGGCGGCTTGGCGCATGCCGCGCCGCCTGACCCATCGATCCGGCGCCGACGATATGACGGCAGGCGAATGTCCCCACACAATAACAACGGATGACGACAATGAACGGGCTCGCAAGCGTTGCGTTTGGAATAGCCACGGTCGTAGGCACGGTTACGCTCGCCGCATCCGTGGCCTCGATCGGCATGGCGGAGAATACGGAGCACGGCTTGCGCGGTCTGAGGGACGCCGATCTCTGGACGACAGAGCCCACGCGTGTCGATCCCGCGCTTCAAACCTATGAGCGGTTGCCTCCCGCACTTTCGACATATGCGATGGCTGACAGCCGGAGGGTCGCCGCAAAGCGACCGGCCGCGGCCGCACCTGTGGTCGCCGATATCCCGCCGCCAGCAATTGAAATTTCGGCCGAACATCTAAATTGGTGCGCGTCGCACTACCGGTCGTTTGACCCGGCGACGAACACCTATCGCTCATTCCAGGGCCAAGTTCGCGTCTGCCAGCCCCCATCGGAAACGAGCGGTGCCGCCATGACGTCCACGTCATCAACTGCCGCCGACCCATTGGCAAACGCTGCGATGTGGTGTGCCAATCGCTACAAATCCTATCGCGCGGACGACAATACCTATCAGCCCTACGATGGCCCCCGTATCAAGTGCACGTCGCCGGCTGAAGCCCAGACGGTCGCCGCAAACGAATAGTCGAGCCATCTGGGACCAAAGCCCGTGTTGTCGGCTGGTTCGTCGTGGTTAGCTTCATCGATACGACAGGAGGGCGGGTTATGCCGTCGAGAATGACAGCCGAGATTCGGCAAGCCCGAACCGGCCTGCAGTGGATGGGTCACGATGAGCGCATTGAACTGGTGTCTCGCATTCTGTCCGAGTTGCGAGATATCAGAAAGGACGTGCTGGGCCGTATCCGAGCGGACAAATGCGTCTGGCTAGACACGCTGATCGCGCGGGCGTCTTCGGAGCTTATCCAGATCGCTGCCATGGATGATGTGGAATTTCAGCTAGTGCTGATTGGGTTCGAGAGGCTGCTCGGAATTTTTGACGCACCGGACCCCGACCTTCGCCATTTGTCACCGACTATACATTAGGAGCGATCATGCGTGTTCTGATTGTCGAGGACGAGCCGGCTTTTGCGCTGATGGTCGAAGACATCGCGATGGCCGAAGGTTTCGAAATCGCGGGTATCGCCCGAAACACCGCCGAAGCGATGGAGTTGGCTCCCGAGGCCGATATCGCCATTCTGGACGTGCGCCTCGCCGATGGGCTGACAGGGCCGGAGATCGCAAGGCATCTGGTGGAGCATTTCAAGGTCGGCATCGTCTACCTGACGGGCAATCCTGATCTTGTTGAAGACCGGGACGGGGTGCACGTCGTCGTCAAACCACCGAGTGTACCGAGCGTTGTTGATGGCTTGCGCCAGGCTGCAGCGTGGCACAGTCGCCGCGCGCGGCAACAGAATGCACAAGACGGCGCGGGAAATGTCACGCCAAACCGCAACAGCACTGACAGGAGCATATCGTGACAAACATTCGAGGCAGGCACGCTGGCGGTTTGGTCGCCGAGATCATGTTGGCGGACCGGGCGTCGTTGCGGACCAGTTCTCCTGATACCAACGACGCGGCCGCCGAACTCGAACGTGGCTTCGACCTGCTGTTCTTCCTCCGGGAGATGGACATCCTGGCCGATGAGCTCGCCAAGCTTGCCCCATCGATGGATAGAACCGCACTTGAACTCCGGCTGGCGCAGATGCGGCAGGTGTTTGAATTTCGCCACAAGCAGCGGACCGATCAGCCGGAGGTCGAATAAACGACGCGAAAGATCGGTGCCGCGCAGATCCATGCGCCGTCATCTGCGTAGACAAGGGCACAAGGCCGGAAGGGGCGCAATCATGCTTTCAACGCGCTGCCTGTTGAGATTGGGATGCGGGGCGACTGTCGCCCTTGTTATCTCGGTGATGCCACTGACGCTGAGCTTCGGGCCGATTCAAGTGCCGACGACGAATGCCGCGCATGCGAAGGACGGCAATAACGGCAACGGCGGCGGAAACGGCAATGGGGGCAACAATGGACACGGTTCCAGTAATGGGAACGGCAACGGCTCAAGCAACGGAAATGGCGCGGGCAGCGCCGGAAACAGCTCCAGTAACGCGGGTGGCAACGGGAACGGCAATGGCAACGGAGGTGCAGGCGCAAGTGGCAACCCTGCCAGGGCAGGCAGTTCTTCGCCGTCGTCTCCCACCGCATCATCAGCCTCAGGCGTTAAGGCCACGGAACGTTCAGACGGCAGTGTCGATGTCCGCCACGGCAATGGCATAACCGAAACGCTGCGGCGCGGTCGCTACATCATGCGCGATTCGAAAGGCCGCACCATCGTTGACAGGCAGGCGACAGCCAACGATGTTCGGCGGCTGAACCGGATCGTTCGCTAGAGCGTGTAGACCCTAACCCTTTCCGCGCCAGCGCAGAGCTGCCTCGGTTCGATTGGAAACGCCCAATTTCGTCAGGATTTGCGTCATGTGGTGCTTGACGGTCTTTTCCTGCAGATCAAGCCGCAGGCCGATATGCTTGTTGGAGAGGCCTTCGCCCACAAGGTCCATCACCTCGCGTTCGCGCGGCGTCAGGCTGTTCTTGGATGGCTCCTTGTCCAGCGAGACATCCACCACCTTCGCGGACATGGCTGGTGACACATAGCGAGCTCCCTTGAGGATCGTCCTGATCGCCTCTGCGAGCCCCCTGGAGCCGACGCCCTTTAGAACATATCCCATCGCGCCCCTCTGAAGCGCGCCCAGCAGCGTGTCGATCTCCTCCGACGCGGTCAGCATCAACACCTTCGTCGATGGGCTGTGTTGCAATATCTCGCCTATCGCGCTCAAGCCGCCGCCCGGCATCGACACATCGACCAGCATGACATCAGGATGTTTGTCGGCTGCGATCATCGCCGCGTCGTCGCTGGTTGCGCCTTCTCCCACCACCAGGAAGTCCTTGATTTCGGAAAGGCTGCGCGTTACACCTTCGCGAAATAGCGGATGGTCATCCACGATCCCAACAGTAATGGACGTCATCTCTGCTCTCCCGTTTCCATCGGTTCGAAGGTCATGGTCAGGATCGTGCCCTTGTCCCCGGTCTTCACTTCAAACGTTCCGCCAAGACTATCGACCCGCTCGCGGAGCCCGACAAGCCCGAGGCTCGATGGCCTGACATGGTTCGGATCGAAGCCCTCGCCTCGATCACTGACCTCAATCGTGACATGCCCGCGATGAAGGGTAGCCCAAACGGCCTGCTGAATGCCGCCGGCGTGGCGATGGGCGTTGTTCAAGGCTTCCTGAATAAACCGGTAGATACAGATCTTGACCGCCGCTACCGGCTCTGAGCCGTCCTGCTCGATCACCGTGTTGACGGTCGTGTCGGTTCTCATTTGGTGGGCCTCGGTGACGCGGTTGACGATTTCGGCAAACGAAGCCTTTTCGATCTCCGGAAGCACCAGTCCCTTGCAGATATCCCGGATCTCGGTCATCGCCTCGGCGAGGCTCGAGCGGATCCAGGTGAGCTCCTTCTCACGCTCGTCGGGCAGCGTTTCCGCGCTGATCAGCAATTCGCTATCCAGCCGCAGCGAGGCATAGGCGATGTGTTGTGCAGGCCCGTCGTGGAGATCGGCGCCTATGCTGCGCAGATATGTCTCGTTGAGCGATGCGGCGCGTTGGGATGCGCGCTGTAGCCTACCCTGCAGCCCCTTGTTCTCGGCAAGCAATGCGGAGAGTTCCGCAACGCGTTTGGCGAGATCCCTTTGTTGGTCCTCGATCGTTCGGCTCCCGCGAAAAACCAGTCCTGACAGGACGGCGAAGAATACGGATGTGAGACCTGCGACGCCAAACCAGCTCCACAATCTCGCCCGCGTCAGGCTTTCACCCAGCCCTTCGGCCGTCTCGTAAAATTCGAGAACCGCAACAGCTTGGCCCGACCAGGGCTGGAGCACGGGGTTGTAAATCTCCATCAATGGCTTGCCGAGGGAACGTTCGGTGGTGCTTTCGGGGTCGTCGGCGATCTCATAGCGCGCGACCAGCGTTCCGGCGAATGCCTGGCGAAGCTTGTCGTTGACGGCAAACTGCTTTCCGACAAGCGCCTTGTCGTTGGAGTAGAGAATTGTCCCGTCCGCGCGCCACAGCTTGAACGACACCAATCGCTTTCCAAGCGCTCCTTGCCCAAGCGTCTCATCAAGCGCCAGCGCGCTCGCTTCGTCGAGCAGTGCAGCCCTCTGCATGTCGGGAAGGAGCGGAGCAACGACACTGTCGACATAAAGGGCGGTCGCGGCGCCGGAATTATGAATCACGGCATCTTCGATGACCTTCGACACCAGATAGCCGACGATGAACATCGCCGCCAAACTGACAAGTCCACCAACCACGACAAATCGCAGGGCGAGAGAGCGGGCCGTCCAGCGGGAAATCCAGTTCATGATCAACCAGTTGTAATGTGACCCCCGATACCTATCGCGCATTAAGAGTTTTTCTAGGCGCTCACTATGCCATGCGCATATGGATATGCCCTCAAGGGGAAACACAGGCGGAGCGCTTGCCGGCCGAGCTCTCGTAGGTGTTGTCGGTCGCGTGATAGGAGAGATAGCGCTCGGCGCACCAGCGGATATGGCTGATTTCGGCGGGTGACAGGACGGAATTGTCTCCATCCCCGACGGCACCTTCCTGGGTATACGCAGCAACGGCGCCTGGCGAGCGAGCCTGCATTCCATCGGCGGCACCGGCCATGCTGAAGGCGTGGGCCGTTCCAATGGACGACGCGACCAACACAGCGGTCGCAACAAGAGGTGCTACTATTTTAAAGGTCATGGCCATCGCCGCCTCCGGAATATATCTCGGGATAACAACGATAGGCGTTAACTTTTGTTCCGTGCGGCCTGTCTAACCGGGAAACACGTACGGGTTACCAGGGTAACATTGTCTGTGGTCTTGCTGCTATTCTGCCAGCGGACGAGTAAGCCGCCCGCTGGCTTCTTCGATAGACTATTGGATTTGGGAGACGAGCTCTGTCACCGACTTCTTCGCATCGCCGTAGAACATGCGTGTGTTCTCCTTGTAGAAGAGCGGGTTTTCGATGCCGGAATAACCGGTGCCCTGTCCACGCTTGGAGACGAAGACCTGCTTGGCCTTCCAGACTTCGAGAACCGGCATGCCCGCGATCGGCGAGTTCGGATCTTCCTGAGCGGCCGGATTGACGATGTCGTTGGAGCCGATGACGATGACGACGTCGGTCTCGGGGAAGTCGTCGTTGATCTCGTCCATTTCAAGCACGATGTCGTAAGGCACCTTGGCTTCGGCAAGCAGCACGTTCATATGGCCCGGCAGACGGCCGGCGACCGGATGGATCGCGAAGCGAACCGTCTTGCCGGCAGCCCTGAGCTTGCGGGTGAGTTCGGAGACGGCCTGCTGCGCCTGCGCCACCGCCATGCCGTAGCCGGGCACGATGACGACGCTGTCGGCATCGTTGAGCGCGGATGCGACCCCCTCGGCATCGATGGCGATCTGCTCGCCTTCGATTTCCATCGCGGGACCCGTGGTGCCGCCGAAGCCGCCCAAGATGACGGAGACAAACGAGCGGTTCATCGCCTTGCACATGATGTAGGATAAGATCGCGCCCGAGGAGCCGACCAGCGCGCCGGTGACGATCAGGAGATCGTTGCCGAGCGTGAAGCCGATGGCGGCGGCCGCCCAGCCGGAATAGCTGTTCAGCATCGAAACCACGACCGGCATGTCGGCGCCGCCGATGCCCATGATCAGATGGTAGCCGATGAAGAAGGCGAGCAGCGTCATCAGGATCAGCGTCCAGACGCCAGCATCGTTGGCGTACATCAGGAGCAGGATCAGCGACAGGATCGCGGCGGCGGCATTGAGAAAATGCCCGCCCGGCAGCTTCTTCGCTTTGCCGTCGACCTTGCCGGCCAGCTTGCCGAAGGCGACAACCGAGCCGGTGAAGGTGATCGCACCGATGAAGACGCCGAGGAAGACCTCGACCTTCATGATCGCGAGCTCGACCGGGGTCTTGTGCGCGAGAATACCGGCAAAGCCATCGAGTGCAGCGCGTGCCGCCTCATCCATGCCGGCAACGCGCCATGCTTCGATGTGGGCGTTGTAGCCGATGAAGACGGCGGCGAGGCCGACGAAGGAGTGAAGTGCCGCCACGAGCTGCGGCATCTCGGTCATCTGCACGCGGTTGGCCACGTAGTAGCCTGCGATGGAGCCGGCCAGGATCATCGGGAGAATGATGAACCAGTTGCTTACACCAGGGCCGAAGATGGTCGCGACAATGGCGAGCGCCATGCCGACAATGCCGTACCAAGCGGCGCGCTTGGCGCTTTCCTGGCCCGACAGGCCGCCGAGCGAGAGGATGAAAAGCACAGCCGCGGAGATATAGGCGGCCGAAACGATACCAATCGTCATATTGAAAATCCCTTGATATCCCTGGCCCGATCACGACTTCTGGAACATGGCGAGCATGCGCCGCGTGACAAGAAAACCGCCCACGATGTTGATCGTCGCGACCAGAACCGACAGAGCGGCCAGGATGACGACCAGCCAGTTGCCCGAACCGACCTGCAGCAGCGCGCCGAGAATGACGATGCCCGAGATCGCGTTGGTCACCGCCATCAGCGGCGTATGCAGCGAGTGCGAGACGTTCCAGATCACCTGGAAACCGATGAAGCAGGCGAGCATGAAGACCACGAAATGGTTCATGAAGCTTGCCGGGGCATAAGCGCCGACCAGGAGCAGCAGCGCGGTGCCGATCAAAAGCAGGAAGCCCTGGCTCTTGGTCTGCGCCTTGAAGGCGGCCGCCTCGCGGGCCTTCTTTTCCTCAGCCGTCGGCTCCTTGGTCTTTTCCCTTGGCTTCTGGGCGGCGATCGCCTGGATCTTCGGCGGCGGTGGTGGATAGGTCACCGCGCCCTCGAAGGCGACGGTTGCGCCACGGATGACGTCGTCTTCCATGTTGTGGACGAGCTTGCCATCCTTGGCGGGCGTCAGGTCCGTCATCATGTGGCGGATGTTGGTGGCGTAGAGCGTGGAGGACTGCGCGGCCATGCGGCTCGGGAAATCGGTATAGCCGATGACGATCACGCCGTTGTCGGAGACGATCTTTTGGTCGGCGACCGTCAGGTCACAGTTGCCGCCACGCTCCGCCGCGAGGTCGATGATAACAGAACCCGGCTTCATCAGCGCCACCATGTCTGATAGCCACAGCTTTGGCGCATCGCGGCCGGGGATCAGCGCCGTGGTGATGACGATATCGATCTCGGGCGCCAGCTCGCGGAACTTCTCCAGCTGCTTTTCGCGAAACTCCGGCGACGACGGGGCTGCATAGCCACCGGTGGCGGCGCCATCCTGCTGGCTCTCCTTGAAATCCAGGAAGACGAACTCGGCACCCATGGATTCGATCTGTTCGGCGACTTCGGGGCGAACGTCGAAGGCATAGGTGATGGCGCCGAGCGAGGTCGCGGTGCCGATGGCGGCAAGACCAGCAACGCCGGCGCCGATGACGAGCACCTTGGCAGGCGGCACCTTACCGGCGGCCGTGACCTGGCCAGTGAAGAAGCGGCCGAAATTGTTGCCTGCCTCGATGACGGCGCGATAGCCGGCGATGTTGGCCATCGACGACAGGGCGTCCATCTTCTGCGCGCGGCTGATGCGCGGCACCATGTCCATGGCGATGACATTGGCGCCGGTCGCCTTCACCTTTTCCAGCAGAGCGGCGTTCTGGCCGGGATAGAAGAAGGAGATCAGTGTCTTGCCGGTCGACAGCAGACGCGCCTCGGCATCAGTCGGCGGGCGGACCTTGACGATCACGTCGGCCGACGACCAGAGGGCATCCGCCGATGGAGCGATCTCGACGCCTGCGGCGCGGTAGGCGTCGTCGGAAAAGCCGGCACCGACCCCGGCGCCTGTCTCAACCAGACAGCGGTAACCCAACTTGTGCAGCTGCTCGGCCGAAGGCGGCGTCAACGCCACCCGACTTTCCCCAGAGAAGAGCTCCTTCGGACTGCCGATAATCACTGTCATCTTTACTTCATCCCTCATGGCGGATCGAACCTTAAGCCGGAAACCTGCGTAGCCGGCTATGATGGGGGTTGATGAACCAAAGAGATCGGGAACTGTCCAGTACCGAAAAGTGCTAATCCAGCCAGTTCTGCCGCTTTGGAAAGACTGCTAATCGATTTTAATTTTGAGATTGCTTTGTCAGGCGCGGCTAACATCCAGCCACCGTTTTCTTTGACGGTATGATCGGCCTGAGCTGATTATTTCAATAAATGCCGCCGATAAGGCGGCTGCTTGCTCAAAGAGATCCCGCGCAAGGCAGGAAAAAGGGGGCGGTATTTCGAGGTGGGCGGCATTAGCGCCGTCTACCTCGTCAATCGCGTGTGGGCGTGCCGAGAGATTAAGGGTAGGCGGTCGCTCCGTCGGGCTTACGGGTGATCTTCCGCTCCCAGTGAATGTAGTCCTCCGTCTGCAGCGCTTTCTCGTCGATTTCCAGACCCCAACCGGGGCGATCCGGCCGAAGCTCCATGTGGCCATCGACGGGCATGTAGGGATCGGCTGCCCACGGCGCGTGAACGTGTGGCTTGAATTCCAGCACCTTGAAGTTCGGCTGGGCCGCGCAGAAGTGGATGTTTACAGCAGTTGCCAGCGGACCCATCGGGTTGTGCGGCGCCACCGTCACATAATGGGCTTCCGCGATCGCCGCGATACGCCGCATCTCGCTGACGCCACCGACTACGCAGATATCGGGCTGGATGATATCGGCGCCACGGGCAGACAATAGCGACAGGAACTCAAAGCGCGAATAGAGCGATTCACCGGTTGCGAGCGGAACGGTCACCTTCGACTTCAGCTCCGTCCATGCCGGGATGTGTTCCGGCCGGATCGGCTCTTCGTAGAAAAGCGGATCGTTTGGCGCGATGGCGGCTGCAAGCTGGACGGCCTGATAGGGTTCGAAAATCTTCGCATGAGCGTCGAACGCGTAGTCAAAATGCGATGGCGTGATCTCGCGGATCTTGCCGAACCAGTCGCCCGTCTCCTTGACGAGTTCGCCCCAGCGGCCGGTATGAAGATCGCGGCGATAGGGGCTGAGCTTGAAGGCGGTGTAGCCGTATTTCTCGTTCAGCTCGAGCGACTGGTCGCGCGCGGCTTCCGGGTCCGGCGCCGTATAGACGCCGCAATAGACCTTGACGCGATCGCGCACATTGCCGCCGAGCAGCATGTAAACGGGCAGGCCGACGGCCTTGCCGGCGATATCCCAGAGCGCGTGATCGATCGCCGAAATTGCCGCGAGGCCAAGTGCACCCGGCGGGAAGCGGCATTGCTGGTTGAGCTTGAGGACGAGGAATTCCACGCGGCGCGGATCTTCGCCCTCAATCTGGTGAAAGAGGTAGTCGAGAAGCGGCGGCAGCGCCCAGTCCGGGCCGTGGTTGTAGCATTCGCCCCAGCCGGAGATGCCTTCGCTGGTTTCGATCTTGAGAAGCAGGCGAGGGCGGTCGTCCACGCGCTGCATGTAGGTCTTGATGCCGGTGATATGCATGGGATCTTCCTCAGGCCGCGCGGCTCTTTTCGGCGACATTGTCGACGATGGCGCGCAGGTCCGCGCGTTCGGCTTCGGTCAGGCTCTCGACGCCGGGCACGCGCACGGGGCCAACCTCGGTTCCGAGCATGCCAAGCGCTTCCTTGACGACAGTGACATTGGCGCCGTTGAGATATTTGGTGCGCAGCGCCTCGAAGCCGGCGATATCGTCGATGAGCGCGCGTGCGGCCGTGTAGTCACCGGCCTCCAGCGCCTGGTGGATGGCGTGCGAGCGTTCCGGGAAGACATTGACGAGGCCGGAAGTGAAGCCACGGGCGCCCATCGCGTAAAAGGCCGGCGCCCAACCTTCCGCCAGGCCGCAAACCCAGATCGCCGGCGCATCCTTGGTCGCGCGGATCACTTCGGCGAGCAGCATGAGATTACCGGATGCAAACTTGATGCCGGCGATATTCGGGTGCAGCGCCAGCTTGCGGAAATCGGTGACGGAGAAAGTGTCGCTGCGCACATAGGCGATGACGGGAACAGTGCTGGCGTCGGCTAGCTCCAGGAAGTAGCGCGCCTGGTAGCTTGGGCCGGCGAAGGGGTCCATCGGGTGATGGCCCATGATCGCATCGGCGCCTTCTGCGATGGCATCGCGGGCAAGCGCCTTTGCTTCGGTCAGCGAACGACCGACAGCTGCGCTAACCAGGGATTTACCGCCAGCGGCCTTGATCGTCGCGACGTGGACAGCGCGCACTTCGTCCATGGTGAGGGTGAAGAACTCACCGGTGTTGCCGGCGGCCATAAGATTGTGGACCCGCGCATGAGCAAGGCGGGTGATCAGGGCCGAGAGCTTAGCGATGTCGACGCTGCCATCCGCTTTGTAGGGGGTCACGGGCACGCCCGATATGCCCGTCAGGGCCTTGCGGATCTTTTCCATTGCCTCGGTCACGTCAGATGTCCTCCTTCTTCTTGAACACGATGTTGAGGTAGGTTTCGCCGGAGCGGACGACGTGGTCGCGCATCACGCGTTCGGCCTTATCGCTGTCGCTGGAGATGATGGCGGCGGCGATCGCGGCATGTTCGGCCAGCGCCTTGCCGCGCTCGAGCGGATCGGAATGGATGACGCGGCGGATGCTGCCGTCGTAGAATTGCTGCCGTTCGATCATCCGCGAGAGATACTGGCATCGCGAGGCGATGTGGATCTGCTCATGAAACGTCTCGTTGAGCGAAATCAGGTCGTCGGCCACGCCGTCCTGGGTCGCCTTGCGCATCAGATTGACGATGTCGTCTAGCTTGGCCGCTTCGGTCTTCTCGATGCGCTTGGCGGCGAGGTGGGCGATCATCGATTCCAGTGCGGCGCGCGCCAGGATCATCTCTTCGGCCCAGTTGGCGTTGAAGCGGATCAGCACGCCGCGACGCGGCAGTGTCTCGACCAAGCCTTCGGTCTCAAGCTGGCGTAGGGCTTCCTTGATGGGTGTCGTGCTGACGCCAAGCTGCTCGGCCAGCTGGCGCTCGTTGACGCGCTCATCCGGCGCGAAGCGGCCGGAGAGGATCGCGGTGCGCAGCGTCTTGTGCACATGGTCGCGCAGGGTCGTTAGAAAACGCGGGTCGATCTTTTCGATGCGGTCTGCGCCAGGCTGCGTCGATGCCTCTTTTTGCATGTCCCGAAAATTCCCCCGTTGACGACAAAATCGTTTTGTGAGATCTGATATACCAGATTTCAGATCGCTGTCGATATGAAAATTCGCGCTCGGGGCGAGGTCCGGCGCACCAGGGAGGAGATAGGACGATGAAAAGACGCAGTTTTCTGATGGCATCGGCTATGGTGGCGTCGACGCTCGCCATGCCGCTCGCAGTGCAGGCGGCAACACCCAAGGACCAGCTGGTGATCGCCACCAACATGTCCTCGATGCGCGGTCTGGATCCGAACGAGCTCAACCAGCTGGAATCGGCGGAAATCGTCGCCAACCTTTACGAGCGCCTGATCGTGCTCGCCGCCGATGACATTACCAAGCCGCAGCCGGGCATTGCGGAGAGCTGGACAGTATCCGAAGACGGCAAGACCTTCACCTTCAAGATCCGCTCCGGGGTTACCTTCCATTCCGGCAACGCGCTGACCGCCAAGGATGTCGAGTGGTCGCTGCGCCGCCTGGTGAAGCTCGGCCTGGCGCCGTCGGTCGATCTTCGCCAGTGGGGCATCACCGACAAGAATGTCGATGAGCTGATCAAGGCGACGGATGATTCAACTGTCGTGCTGCAGACGCCCGAGGTCTGGAACCCGAATCTGATCCTTTTCTCGCTCGCCAGCTTCTCGACCTCGATCCTGGATAGCCAGCTTCTCGCCAAGAACGAGAAGAACGGCGACATAGGCCGCGAATTTCTGCAGACCAACGATGCCGGGTCCGGTCCCTATTCGCTGCGGACCTGGCGCGTCAACGACCTTTTGATCGCCGAGGCCTTCAAGGATTACTGGCAGGGCGCGCCGAAGATGCGCCGGGTTATCCTTCGCCATATGCCGGAATCGTCAGGCCAGCGACTGCAGCTGGAAGCCGGCGACGTCGATGTCGCGACGCGTCTTTCCTCCACCGATCTGGCGGCGATCGAGGCCGGCGGCAAGGCCGATATCCAGAAGACGCCGGGCTTCGGCTTCTACTATCTGGCGCTCAATCAGAAGGATGAAATCCTCTCCAAGCCGAAGGTCCGCGAGGCTTTCCGTTATCTCATCGATTATGACGGCCTCGCCAACACCGTCATGAAATACTACGGCATCAAGCAGCAGACGATCATTCCGGGCGGTCTGCCAGGTGCCAGCACCGAGAACCCGTACAAGCTCGATATCGACAAGGCCAAGCAGTTGCTTGCGGAAGCCGGCTATCCCGATGGCTTCTCCAAGGTCTATTACGCAACGCCCGTGACGCCGGAGTATGAAGTTGCCCAGTCGCTGCAAGCCAATGCAGCCAAGGCCGGCATCAAGCTCGACCTGCAGGGCGGCGATCATATCGGCAAGTTCCGCAACCGCGAATTCGAAATCTTCTCGGCGCGCACCGGCGAACGCCTGCCCGACCCGCATGCGGTTCTGGCGTCCTATGCGACGAACCCGAACAATGCCGACGATGCGAAACTCTCCGGCCTGATCGCCTGGCGCTCTGCCTGGGAGGTTCCGAAGGACATCCAGGACATGGTCACGGCGGCCGCGCACGAGACCGACCAGCAGAAGCGCGCCGATCTCTACGCCAAGATCAACAAGGCCTATCTGGATGCTTCACCGGCCCTGATCACCTCCTTCCAGCGCACGGACGCGAAGGCGGTCAGAAAAGAAGTCAAGGGCTATGTCGGCCATTCGACCTGGCTCACCCGTTGGGACACCGTCTCGAAGGGCGAATAAGCCCTTCCTGTCGAGGAGAATGACGTGAGTATCTCACAGACATCTGGAAACGCGCCGGCAGGCGCACGGGCGGCTCTTGGCGCACTGCGCAAGGTGACGGCATCCTTTGCCGTCATCCTGACAACGCTGCTCGGCCTGCTCGTGATCACCTTCGTTGTCGGCCGCATGGTTCCCGCCGATCCTGTCATCGCCGTGATCGGCGATCAGGCCGATCACGAGACCTACGAGCGCGTCTACAAGGAAATGGGGCTCGATCAGCCGCTCTACGTGCAGTTCGCCACCTATCTCGGCAATGTCGCGCACCTGGATTTCGGCCAGTCGCATGTGACGAAAAACCCCGTCGCCAGCGATCTCGCCCGCGTCTTCCCGGCGACGCTTGAACTCGCCACGCTCGCAACGATCATCGGCGCCGGCTTCGGCATCCCGCTCGGCATCATCTCCGCTGTGCGCAAAGGCACCTGGGTCGATCACCTTGCGCGTGTCGTCGGCCTGCTGGGCCACTCGACGCCGATTTTCTGGCTGGGCACGATCGTCATCCTCGTGTTCTATGCAAAGTTCGGCCTCATACCAGGCAGCGGCCGCCTCGATGTCTATAATGAAGGGCTGGTCGAAGGGCCGACCAACTCCATCCTCGTCGACGCGATCCTTGCCGGCGAGTGGGAAGTCTTCCGGGATGCGCTGCTGCATGTTGCGGCTCCCGCACTGATCCTCGGCTATGCCGCGATGGCCTATCTAAGCCGCATGAGCCGCAGCTTCATGCTTGAGCAGCTGCGTCAGGAATATGTGCTGACCGCCAAGGCCAAGGGCCTCGGTCAGCGGGCGATCGTCTGGCGACACGCGTTTCGCAACATTCGCGTGCAACTGCTGACGATCGTGGCTCTCGCCTATTGCGGCCTGCTCGACGGAACGGTCCTGATTGAGACGGTTTTCGCGTGGCCCGGCCTTGGCCAGTATCTCACGTCGGCGCTGTTCTTCGCTGACATGAACGCGGTGCTTGGCAGCGTGCTCCTCATCGGCATCATCTCGATTGCCATCAATCTCCTGTCGGACCTGACCTATCGGTTCCTCGATCCGCGTACCCGGTGACATCATGGCGACACGTTACTTCAACGACCTGCACAATTGGCTGATCAACGAGGAGTTTTCCTCGACGCGTCAGGCGCGGCTCCACAAGGCCTATGTCCTGTGGCTGAACCTGATCGCCAATCCGTTGGCATTCGCCGGCTTCGTCGTCGTGCTGATGCTCGTCTTGATCGCGACCTTCGCGCCGCTGCTCGCCAACCATGATCCGATCCTCCAGGATTTGACCATGGCGCTAAAGCCGCCGTCATCCGCCAACTGGTTCGGCACCGACGAATTCGGCCGGGACGTCTATTCGCGCCTCGTCTATGGCGCGCGTACGACGCTCTATATCAGCATCCTGGTCACGGTCATCGTGGCGCCCATCGGCTTTGCGATCGGCGCGACCGCCGGCTATCTCGGCGGCTGGGTCGATGTGGTCCTGATGCGCATCACCGATATCTTCCTGTCCTTCCCAAGCCTCGTTCTGGCGCTTGCCTTCTCCGCAGCGCTTGGTCCGGGGATCGAGAATGCCGTCATCGCCATCGCGCTCACCGTCTGGCCGCCGATCGCGCGTCTGGCGCGCGCCGAAACGCTGACGTTCCGTGCCGCAGATTTCGTCGTCGCAGCCGAGTTGCAGGGCGCGGGCATGGGGCGCATTCTGTTTCGCCATATCGTGCCGCTCTGCGCGCCGTCGATCATCATCCGCCTGACGCTCAACATGTCGAGCGTCATCCTGACGGCTGCCGGTCTTGGCTTCCTCGGTCTCGGTGCCCAGCCGCCGATGCCGGAATGGGGCGCCATGGCGGCCTCCGGTCGTCAATATCTTCTCGATGCCTGGTGGCTGACGACGGTTCCCGGCATCGCCATTCTTCTGGTCAGTCTCGCCTTCAACCTGCTTGGCGACGGACTGCGCGACATCATGGATCCCCGCAATGCCTGAACAGTCAAAACCGATCCTCTCGGTCAAGAACATGTCGGTGCAGTTTCCGACGCTGTCCGGCGTGGTCAACGCCGTCAAGAATGTAAGCTTCGATGTCGGCCGCGAGAAAGTGGGCATCATCGGCGAATCCGGTTCCGGCAAGAGCACGACTGGGCGCGCGATCATGCGCCTGCAGCCGGGCACGGCTCAAGTCGTCGCCGATGAGTTGCGCTTCGAGGACGTCGATCTCCTCGCCGCCAGCGAGGCGGACATGCGCGCAATCCGTGGCAGCCGGATTTCGATGATCTTGCAGGACCCGAAGTATTCGCTCAATCCCGTCATGACCGTCGGAGAGCAGATTGCCGAAACCGTCATCCTGCATGAGCGCCTTGGAAAGAAGGCGGCGCGCGAGCGCACGCTCGCCATGCTGGAAAGGGTGAATATCCGCGACCCGCAGCGCGTCTTCAATCTCTACCCGCATGAGGTGTCGGGCGGCATGGGCCAGCGCATCATGATCTCGATGATGCTGATCTCGTCGCCCTCGCTGATCATCGCCGACGAACCGACCTCGGCACTCGATGTGACCGTGCGCCAGCAGGTGCTGTCGATCCTCGACGACCTGATTACCGAACGCAACATCGGCCTGATCTTCATCTCTCACGACCTCAACCTCGTGAAGAGCTTCTGCGACCGCGTCATCATCATGTATGCGGGCCGGGTCGTGGAAACGATCGAAGCCTCAAGGCTCGACGAAGCAACCCATCCCTACACACGCGGCCTGCTTGAGGCGCTGCCCAGTCTCGATCATCCCAGGGATCGGCTGGAAGTGCTGAAGCGTCAGGCAAGCTGGGCGGAGGCGTGACATGTCCATCATATCGGTAAACGATCTCGCCGTGTCCTTCGGCAGCGGCAATGATTTCAAGCAGGTCGTCAAAAGCGTCGCCTTCGAGGTCGCGCCGGGCGAGACATTCGGCCTTGTCGGCGAGAGCGGATGCGGCAAGTCGACGGTGCTCGGCGCGCTGGCGGGGCGTATCAAAGAGTGGAGCGGTTCGGTTTCGATCGATGGCGACGTGGTCGGCCCCAAGCGGTCGCGCGCGCAACTCGCCAAGCAGCAGATGGTGTTTCAGGATCCTTTCGGCTCCCTGCATCCGCGCCACACGATCGGGCGCACGCTCCTGGAGCCTCTCGAGATCCATGGGCTGGATCGCAGGCAGGAGCGTGTCGAGCAGGTGTTGCGCGACGTCGGCCTGCCGCCCGGCTTCCGCCATCGCTTCCCGCACCAGCTCTCGGGCGGGCAGCGGCAGCGCGTGGCGATTGCTCGCGCGCTTATCCTTGAGCCGAAGATTCTCTTGCTCGACGAGCCGACATCGGCGCTCGATGTTTCGATCCAGGCGGAAATTCTCAATCTCCTGAAGGATCTGCGTGAACGCTCGAAGCTGACTTATATCCTCGTCAGCCACGACATGGCTGTCATCGCGCATCTCTGCAACCGCGTGGCTGTCATGCAGGACGGCGTTTTCGTCGAGATCGCAACGCGTGAACAGTTGCTGGAGGGCAGCGTCCAGCATCCCTATACGAAAACGCTGCTGGATGGGAGCAGGGGATACATCAGCGCGCGTAGGGCGGTGGCGTAGACGGAATCACTAGCCGCGCCGCGCAAGTCTATTGAAGTCGGCCTTGAAACTCTCGACGCGCGAACCACGTCATTGCTTGAATGCAGGGGATGCGGATGAGCTATGACGTAGTGGTAGTGGGGGCAGGCTTTTCGGCGATTGCCACGGTCTGCAACCTGATCGAACTGCTTCCTCCGTCCGCGAAGATCGCCGTGGTGGGGGATGATCCGGGTTTTGGTCGCGGAACGGCCTATCGTTCCGAACTCTATCTCCACAGGCTGAACGTCCCGGCCGGCCGGATGAGCCTGTTTCCGGACAGGCCGGATGCGTTTGTCAGCTGGCTCACGGAGCGCAAACGCCCATTGAGAGACGGCGATTTCGCCTCGCGTCAGGATTACGGCCTCTATGTTCGCGATACGCTCGCCGCGTTGCTGCGGGACAAGCGACCACGCTGCAAGGTCGATTTCATCCGTGCGAAGGCGACCGGTTGCGTGGAGCGCTACAGCGCGACGCTCGGCTTTCTGCTTGATAATGGTGATGAGATTGTCGGGCGTCATGTCGTGCTTTGCCTGGGCGTGGGGAACGCGCCGCTTCCGGTCGATCTTTCCAGACTTCCGGCCGAGGCGCGCGACAGGACAATCGAAAACCCATGGCGCCTGTCCTGGCTTCGCCGCGTGGAGGCGTCCGACAGGGTCTGTATCCTTGGTTCCGGCCTCACCATGATCGATCAGGTGCTGGCGCTGTTCGCGCAAGGATTTCGAGGCAAGATCGATGTGCTGTCGCGCCGCGGCCTTGTTCCGCACGGGCACGCAAGAGCGCCGAAGCCTCCCGCCGATTTCGATCCCGCCGATCTTCCCGATAGGATGAGCGAAATCTTGCGTCAGTTGCGCAGTGAAAGTCGGCGCGCCGGTGATTGGCGCAGCGTCATGGACACATTGCGGCCGAGAACCCAGGCGCTCTGGCAGCGCCTGCCGCAAGCCGAACGCATGCGGTTTCTGCGCCACGGGCTGCCATGGTGGAACATCCACCGCCACCGTGTGGCGCCTGATGTCAACGATCGCTTCCGTGAGATGGTCGCAAGCGGTCAGGTTTCGATCCATGCGGGTTATCTTCAGGACGTTTCGCAAGTCGATAACCAGCTGATGCTGCACTACCGCAAGCGCGCAGCCAATGACGTTGCAACGATCGAATGCGACTGGCTGGTCAATTGCACCGGTGTGGAGCGAGCAGGCATCGGGCACTCACCGCTCTTGCAGCAGATGATGCGCCAAGGGCTGATCAAAGCGGATACGCTGGGCCTCGGCATCGGCGTAGACGCCGCTTCGGCCGTCCTGCACGACAATCCGGGGGCTCCGGCGCTTTACGCGGTGGGTGCTTTGACGGCCGGTCAGTTCTGGGAGATCACAGCGGTTCCGGATATTCGCACGCAGGCTCGCGCTGTTGCGAAGCGGATCTCCGATGGCGTGTTGGGGTAAAATTCCAAAGGTTTGCGCTGACCGCATCGGAGAATTTCCCCGTAGTTTGGCGATTATAGAATACTAATTCTATATACTATATGCCTATCCAATTATCGTTTCTCATCTGTTTCAGAGGGAAAATCGATGAGCTTCACGACGACGTTAAAGAGCCTTCTTCTTGCCGGCACGATCGCGGCAACCGCTGCACACGCCTGGGCCGAGGAACCCGTCAAGCCCGTGGAAGGTGGCACGTTGATCTATCTGGAGCAACAGCCCCACACCAACCTCTATCCACCGGCCGGGGGCTTTTATCCGAACGGTGGGGTACTGAACCAGATCACCGACAAGCTGACCTATCAGAACCCGAAGACGCTCGAGATCGAACCGTGGATCGCCGAATCCTGGACGGTGAACGAAAACGCCACCGAGTATACGTTCAAGCTGCGCAAGGGCGTGACCTTCTCGGACGGCTCGCCGCTCGATGCCAACGCGGTCGCCAAGAATTTCGATACCTTCGGTCTTGGCAACAAGGAGCTGAAACAGCCGGTATCGGAAGTGATCAACAATTATGATCGTTCCGAGGTCATCGATCCGCTGACGGTGAAGTTCTATTTCAAGAAGCCATCTCCGGGCTTCCTGCAGGGTACGTCGGTCATTGGATCCGGCCTTGTGTCGCTGAAGACGCTTGCCCTGCCGTTTGATCAGCTCGGCGATGCGACCAAGATAGTCGGTTCGGGTCCCTTCGTCGTTGACAGCGAGACGCTCGGCAAGGAGCTTAGCCTGAAGGTACGCACCGATTACGGCTGGGGCCCGACAAAGCTCGAACATCAGGGGCGCGCTTATCTCGACGGCATCAAATACATCATCACCGGCGAAGACAGCGTGCGGATCGGCGCACTGCTGTCGGGACAGGCGGACTTCATCCGCCAGGTTCAGGCCTATGACGAAGAACAGGTCGAAAGCCAGGGCTACAAGATCTACGCCGCTTCGACGCGCGGCGTGAACAACAGCGTCGTGTTCCGGCCAGACAATCCGCTTGTCTCGGATATCAGGGTGCGCCAGGCACTGCTTCACGGGACCAACAGCGCCGAAATTATCTCGACATTGTTCTCGGCAAACTATCCGCAAGCGAAATCGATCATAGCCTCCACTGCGCAAGGCTATGTCGATCTGTCGCCCAAGCTCGCCTATGACGGTGACAAGGCTGCCAAACTTCTCGACGAAGCCGGCTGGAAACCTGGCGCTAACGGCGTTCGCGAAAAGGATGGGCAGCCGCTGGTGTTGACCGCTTATGAATCGCCACCCCAACCGCAAAACAAGGCGACGCTTCAGCTCGTCGCCGAACAGTGGGCAAAGCTTGGCGTGACGCTCAATGTCCTTGCGGGCGACGCTGGCAGCAAGACCGTCGATGACCTGGATCCCGCAAAGACGCCGGTCTCTCCTGCTATGGTCGGCCGCGCCGATCCTGACGTCATCAAGAGCCAATACTATCCGAAGAACCGGGACGTTCTTCGCCAGAAAGGCGGGCCCAGCGACAAGGTCAAATCCTTCGTCGACGACAAGCTGAACGGGTTGCTTGAGAAATTGTCCTCGGAGCCTGATCGCGCCAAGCGGTTGGCGATCGCCGGCGATGTCCAGAACTACGTTATCGACCAGGCTTACGCGATCCCGATCTTCGAGGAGCCGCAAGCCTTCGCTGGCGCTCCTTACGTCAATGGCGTCGCTTTCGAAGCCGTCGGTCGCCCGAGCTTTTACGGCACCTGGATTGCCGCGCACTGAACGATGTGCCCGGCGTTCGCCGGGCACGCCCCTGACGCGAAGGGATCGGTATGGCCCGCTACATTACGTCACGCATAGGTCAGGCACTGCTGGTGCTGTGGGCCGCATTCACGATCTCTTTCGTCCTTTTGCAGGCGATGCCTGGAGATGCCGTGCTGATCAAATTCCAGAACCCGGAATATGGCCTGAGCCCCGAGCAACTGGCCGACATTCGCGCGGCATACGCAGCTGACGGCACCGTGTTGACGCAGTATCTGCACACCGCTGGACGGTTCCTGGTCGGCGACTTCGGCTACTCGCTGCAGGCAGGCGTGGCCGTCAGCGCACAGCTTGCGACGAACCTGCCTCCCACGGTCCGCCTCGCCGGCTTTGCTTTCGTCGTTGCCGTCGCGATTGCCGTCCTCTTGGCCATCCTCGCCAACATCCAGGGCTTTGGCAGGCTGCGCGGCATCATTCAGTCGGTGCCCTCGCTATTCGTGTCCGTGCCGACCTTCTGGCTCGGGATCATGTTGATCCAGATTTTCTCGTTTCGCCTGCGGTTGGTTCCTGTGATCAATCCGGGACCGTGGGAAGGCTTGATATTGCCCGTGCTTGCCATCGCCGTTCCCATTTCCGCGCCGCTGGCACAGATCCTTCTCCGAAACATCGACCAGGTCAAAACGCGGCCTTTTGTTGCCGTGGCGCGCGCCAAGGGAGCATCGCATGCCGGGGTTCTGTGGCGGCACGTCGCGAAGAACGCGGTTCTGCCCGTGCTGACCGTCGGCGGCGTGTTGTTCGGTGAACTCCTTGCCGGCGCCGTGATCACTGAAACCGTCTTCGGCCTCAACGGCATTGGCAGCCTCACCGAGCAGGCGGTCAATTTCCAGGACGTGGCGGTGTTGCAGGCGATCGTCGTGCTGTCGGCCGCTGCTTTCGTCACCGTCAATCTTCTGGTCGATCTTCTCTACCCCATTCTCGATCCGCGGCTCAAAGCCAAGCCGGAGACTGCACGATGACGAGCCTTGATGTCGCCGAACGCCCACTCGAAATCGCTAATGCCGACAGCGTCGGCAATCCGGCATCGGCCAATGCGCCACGCAGGCAGCGTGTCGATGTCAGCCTCGTGCTCGCAGTCGTCGTGCTTGTGATCGTCCTCTTGTGGGCCGTCGTTCCGTTGCTGTTTACATCCTACGATCCGATCAAGGGACTTCCCGGCCAGCAGCTGAAAGCGCCGAGCCTGACGCATATCCTTGGAACGGATGCACTTGGGCGCGATCTCTTCGCACGCCTCGTGCATGGCTCCGTGCATTCGCTATCCGGAGCCCTGGCGGCCGTCGGGATCGGGCTTGCTCTCGGAACCACGCTTGGCGTGCTTGCCGGTTCGCTCGGAGGCCGCACGGAAACCGTGATCATGCGGCTGGTGGATGTCCTGCTGTCGATCCCTGTCCTGCTGCTCTCCCTCAGCATCATCATCCTTCTCGGCTTCGGTACGCTCAACGCCGCGATCGCTGTCGGCATTACCTCGGTCGCGAGCTTCGCCCGCATCGTGCGCTCCGAAGTCGTGACGGTCCGGCGCAGCGAGTATGTCGAAGCGGCCTTCGGCAGCGGCGGCAGGTTTCTGAGCGTCCTTTGGCGCCATATCCTGCCCAATTCGCTGACCTCTGTCATCGCCTTCGCAGCGCTACAGGTGGGATCGGCAATCCTGCAATTGTCGACGCTCGGCTTCCTCGGATACGGCGCGCCGCCACCGACGCCGGAATGGGGGCTCCTGATCGCCGAGGGTCGCAATTACATCGCGACCGCGTGGTGGCTGACAGCAGCGCCGGGCGTCGTCGTTGTTCTCGTGGTGCTTTGCGTCAACCGCATCAGCCAGGCAATCGGAGGAGGAGATAGATGACGATAAGACCGAACGATCTGCCAAGGGACCCATTCCAGCCATCGCCAGTGCTCGATGTTGCAGGACTTACGGTTAGCTATGAAGGCCGCGGCGGAAGCCGGACTGCCGTTCACGGAATAGATTTCCGTGTCAATCCCGGCGAGGTCGTCGCGCTGGTCGGTGAATCCGGCTCGGGCAAGAGCTCGACGGCGCAGGCGATCATCGGCCTCCTGCCTGACAACGGCAGGCTTGAATCTGGCAGCATCCGATTGAACGGCGAGGAGATCGCCGGCTGGCCGCAACGGCGGCTCGACGGCGTTCGCGGCGCGGTCATCAGCCTTGTGCCGCAGGACCCTGGCAATTCGCTCAATCCCGTCAAGACGATCGGCAAGCAGGTGGCCGAAATTCTCGCCATACATGGCAAGGCATCGGGTCCGGTTGCCTATGCGCAGGCTGTCGAGCTTCTGGAACGGGTCGGTCTCAGCGAGCCGAGGCTGCGCGCGCAGCAATATCCACACGAGCTCTCCGGTGGCATGAAGCAACGCGTGCTGATCGCCATCGCCATCGCGTTGAAGCCTGCGCTCATCATCGCCGACGAGCCGACAAGCGCGCTCGACGTGACGGTGCAGAAACACATTCTCGATCTGATCGATGAGCTTCGCCGGGAATATGGTACCGCGATCCTTCTCGTTACACATGATCTTGGCGTGGCGGTTGACCGATCGGATCGGCTGATCGTGCTTAAGAACGGTCGTATCCAGGAGGAAGGTCGCACCGCGGATGTGGTTGCCGCCCCCAAGAGCGCCTATACGCGCCAGCTCCTGTTGGACGCGCCATCACTCAACCAACGCCCGCGTATCGTGACAACGTCGCCGCTGGATCAACGAAGCGACGACATCATTGTCGTCGAAAACCTGGTCAAGGATTTCGGCATCGGCGGTGACGGGCGCTTCTGTGCGGTCGACGACATATCGTTTTCCGTTCGGCGGGGCACGACGCACGCCCTCGTCGGCGAATCCGGCTCGGGCAAGACGACGAGCATCCGCATCATCTCGGCCTTCGAAAAGCCGACGTCGGGTCGGGTGCTCGTCGATGGCCTGCCGCTTTCGGAGTTGCGCGGCGAGACGTTGCGGCTCTTCCGCAAGACGATACAGCTCGTTTACCAGAACCCCTTCGGCTCGCTCGATCCGCGTCAGACGATCCGGCGCATCGTCGAGGAGCCGCTTTTGAACTTCGAGCCGGTGGCGCGAGGCGAGCGAATGGCGCGGGTTGATGCGATCATCGCCAAGGTCGGGCTTCCGGATGATGTGCTGGACAGGCGGCCACAGGCGCTTTCAGGCGGGCAGAGGCAACGCGTCGCCATTGCCCGCGCCTTGATATTGAAGCCGAAAATCCTGGTGCTTGATGAGGCCGTCTCCGCTCTCGACGTGACGGTGCAGGCGCAGATTCTGGCTCTGCTCGGCGATCTTCAGCGCGAGCTCGGCCTGACCTATCTCTTCGTCTCACACGACCTCGCCGTCGTTCGCCAGATCGCCGACACGGTCTCGGTGCTCAACGGCGGAAAACTGGTCGACAGCGGCCCGGTCGATCAGGTCTTCGGCAACCCGGCAAGCGATTATACGCGCGATCTCATCGCCGCAATTCCGGGCAAGACATTCACCCCTGCACGGGGATCATCCACCTTGACGAATACGGGAAGCAAATGATGACGAAGGCAATCCCGCCGAAGCGCCTGGGCTTTTTCAGTCGCGTGCTCGATCAGGTCGATGCGGCCACGCGCTACCGGCTGGTTGCCGAGCAGATCGTTCATGCCGAGAAACTTGGCTTCGACAGCGCCTGGGTGGCGCAGCATCATTTTGATGGTGACGAAGGCGGTCTCCCGTCGCCGCTGATCTTCCTGGCGGAGCTCGCGGCTCGGACTTCGCGGATCAGGCTCGGGACCGGCGTTATCACGCTGCCGATGGAAAGCGCGGTGCGTGTGGCCGAAGATACCGCCGTACTCGACATTCTCTCGAACAATCGTCTCGAAATCGGCTTCGGAACGGGTGGAACGCCGACGTCCTTCCTGCCTTTCGGCTTGGAGAGCAGTGGTCGCGCAGCTGTCTATGCCAAAAGCCTGGCAACCGTCCGCGACGCTTGGGCGGGACGGCCGCTTGCCGGTGACAGCCGGCTCTATCCCACCGCGCCGCATCTTCTGGACCGGGTCTGGCAGGCAACATTTTCGGTCGGCGGCGGCGAGCGGGCAGGGCGCGATGGTGATGGGCTGATGCTGTCGCGCACACAGCCGCGCTCAGCGGATGCACCCGACACGCGGCTCTGGGAGCTGCAAAATCCGATCATCGACGCCTATCTCGAAAACCTGCCGCAGGGCAGGGCGCCGCGTATCCTCGGATCAAGAAGCCTGTTCGTGGCCGACGATCGCCAGCAGGCACTTCACTTCGCAGAAATAGGGCTTCGCCGCAGCGCGGAGCGTTTCATTGCCAGCGGCCACAAGGTGGCAAGCACCAGGACTGAAGATCTCATCCGGGCGTTCGATGTCCATGTTGGCACGCCTGAGGATGTGGTCGCCTCCTTGAAAGCCGACACGGCGCTTGAGCGCGTTACCGATCTCGTCTTCCAGGTCCATTCCGTCGATCCGCCGCACGAGTACATCCTGCGATCGCTGGAACTGATCGCCGGCGAAGTCGCGCCCGCGCTTGGCTGGAACCCAAACACTTCAAGGCCGGCGAACGCGAAAACACAGGAACGACGCTTGGCCACGGCTTAGGCTGCCACCAGGAAAGGAACCCATATGAGTACGCAGTCACCCGACATCATCGACCTTCTGGCGGCCATCGAGCCAGGCTCGTTTCTTGATCGCATCCGCAACCAGCGCCCGGAAACCCGCATCAACGCCCAGAAGAGCTATCTCGCGCTCTTCGAGCCCGTGAACGAGACGGACGTCACGCGCGCCGAGCGGCTTGTGCTTGCGGCTTTCGTCGCCGGCCTTCACCAAGCGGCTGGCGCCACAGAGTTCTACGTGGCCGGTCTAAGCGAAGCGAGCGGCGGCGCGTCCCTTGCGGCTGCGGTGAGGACGGAACTTATCAAGGCTGTAACCGAGGGGCCCTATGGGCACTACCCGACGGGTCCGTTGTCGGTCGAAGACAGGCCTGGGCCGGTCTACAGCGTATCGGATTTTGGTCGTGCCGTTTTTGGCGCCAAACTGTCGGCGGCCCTGGAGCATGCGCATCTCCTTGTTTTTCGTCCGCGCGAAGCGAGCCCGGATGCGTTGCAGAAGCTGCTCAACGCCAGCTGGACAACAACCGCCATCGTCACCCTCTCGCAGCTCGTTGCCTTTCTCTCTTTCCAGATCCGTGTCGTTGCCGCGCTTTCTGCGCTCGGCACCGCAGTGCAGGCGCGCGCTCCACGCGCCGCCGCGGAATAAGGAGCCGTCATGACCGATATTGTCATCCATCCTCAGATCGAAAATCGTCCGACTGCCTTCACGCAAGCTGAAATCGGCTGGACGCCCTGGCTCGAACCGCTTTCAGAGGGAGAGCTCACCGAACGGCACTGGACCGGCCTCGTCGACGCCTCGCGGGCGAAGTCCCCATATTTCATGCTGCTTGCACGCGATCCGGAGATTCTCGAAGCCCGCACCAAGACGGACAAGGACATCTTCTACAACACCGAGGCCGGTTTGCCGCGCGCCGAGCGTGAGCTGTCGGCGACGGCCGCATCACGCAGCAATGGATGCATCTTCTGCGCCTCCGTGCATTCCCGCTTTGCCTCGCACCACTCTAAGCGCACCGAAGAGGTTCAGAAGCTTCTCGACGAAGGCACCGATGCCGATCTTTCCAGCCGTCGCTGGAAAGCCGTGGTCGAAGCATCGGTCGCCTTGACGGCGACGCCCTCGGCATTCGGAGCGGAGCAGATCGACCGGCTGCACAAAGAGGGTCTCGACGATCTCGAGATCGCCGATGTCATTCACGGCGCCGCCTTCTTCAACTGGGCGAACCGCCTGATGCTCTCGCTTGGCGAGCCCACCCCGGCGAAATAGCGGCTTTCGCCCGCAAATGGACGACGGGAAGGATCAGATCGCGTTCGCCAGTTTGTTTTCGATATAAAGCTGGCGAAGCTTCAGCGTTTCAGGCCCCGGCTTGCCATCGCCGATCGGTTGCCCGTCGATCGAGGTGACAGGTAGAACGAAACTCGTCGCCGAGGTGATGAAGGCCTCGGCGGCATTCCTTGCTTCGTCAGGCGTGAAAGCGCGCTCCTCGACGGCAAGTCCGGCGCAGCGGGCGATGTCGAGAACGCTGAGGCGCGTTATGCCATGCAGGATCGCGTTCGACAGGCCGCGCGTGATCAGTGTCCCGTCCTTGCTGATGATGTGTGCGGTTGCTGAACTTGCTTCGGTGACGAAGCCGTCTTCAACCAGCCAGGCGTCGTCGGCGCCGACGGAAGCGGCCTGCATCTTCGCCATCGACGGATAAAGCAGTTGGACCGTCTTGATGTCGCGCCGAACCCAGCGCTGATCGGGAACCAGCGCCACCGAAATCCCGGTCTTCACCTTCGGATTTTCGAGCACGGCCTTGGCCTGGGTGAACAGGACCAGTGTCGGCGTAGCGTCGGTTGGGAAGGCAAAGTCGCGATCGGCGGCGCCGCGCGAAATCTGCAGATAGATGAGGCCCTCCTGAAGGTCGTTCCTGCGGACGATCTCGCGATGAACGGCAAGCAACTCCTCTTCCGTCAGCGGGCAGGTAATCCCGAGTTCGGCCGTGGATCGCCGAAGGCGGGCCGCGTGACCGGCATATTCAAGCAGCTTGCCGCCGACAACGCCGGTGACCTCGTAGATCGCGTCGGCGAACAGGAAGCCGCGGTCGAACACGGAGACTTTTGCGTCGGCCTCGGCGAGCCAGCTGCCGTTCAGATATACGGTACGGGTCAAGATTGTTCCTCGTTCAGATTTCAGCGTGGGAAGGACCTTGGTCGATTCCATCGGCGGCGAGTTTGTCACGCAACATGCGCGCCGTCACTGCCGCACTTGCCGTGTCTGCGTCAATGCGGCCCTTCCCGCCATATACTTCAATTTTTATGAAAACTGATTCCAGCAAAGACTGATTGTGGCGCGACGTCGATCCAATTTACAAATAGCCTTGGAATGCAACCGCTTGACCAGTCGGCCCGTGGGGACTGTGCTGACTGGTGTCCGGCAAGGCGACCTGCTTTTCGATCATACTTACTGAAAAATCCTTTACCTCGGGCCGAGTTTCGTAACTGGTAGAATCCGCCCGAGCCGCCATGATGGCCACGATCTCTGCCATGTCGATATCACCTATCCGATCGATGAATTGATTGGCGGCTAGAACCATTGGATTGTCGGTCTCATTCGTTGACGCGACACCGATGCTCGGCGCCGTATTGGCGAGTGAGGTATTGCGACCTCGCGACAGTCGATCATCGATCCCTGTCACGTAGAGGTCATATGTCGTTTCTGAAAAATGCGCTTATTCGTACCAAAGTTCTTTCCCTGATTATTCCGATCTGTGTCGTGGGCATCGGCGCCACGCTCTTCATATCCGACAGATTCAAAACGGTGGATTCCACCTACTCCGAGTTCATTTCCGATGACTATCAGGCGGAAGTGGATCTTGTTGCCTCCACGAGAAGCTTGGTTTCCGTCGGCTATGCTGCCTACCAGACACTGGCCTACGACGTGCAGGATCCGGGCTTCAAAGTCGCGAACGATTTTTACAAGGAGAACACCGCAAGCCTGATCAGCCGATTGGAGCAATCCAAGGGTGGCCGCCCCGAGGATACTGCCGCGATCGACGATTTCATCGCAAGGTCGAAGAACCTCACCGCTCAAATGGACGATGCGGTGAAACTGGGCGCGGAAGGGCGCGATGCCGAGGCGAAGAGCGCCCTGGCTCGCGCCGATCTGCTCATCAAGCCTTTGCTGGCAGATATGCGGGACCTAACCACATTGATGAAGAAAAACATCAATACCCGAGCCAGCGCGCTGACCGAGCAGACACGATCGACCATTCTGATCTCGCTCGTTGTCCTAACCATCGTGTTCGCGGCGAGCACAGGCATGGCCCTCTTCGTCTCTTCGCGCGGCATCACCGCGCCGATCGCGAAATTGCGCGAACGAATGATATCGCTTGCCCGCGGCGATGCCGAAGGCGGTGTCGATGGCCAGGATCGGCGTGACGAGGTCGGCCAGATGGCAAGAGCCGTCTCCGTGTTCCGCGATAACGCCCTCGAGCGAATCCGTCTTGAAAACGAGGCGGAGGCAAATCGCAGTCTCTCGGACCAGGAACGGGCGGCGCGTGACGCGCAAAAAGCCAGGGACGAAGCCGACACCGAGTTCGCCGTCGATCGGCTGGGTGACGCACTCGGGCGGTTGGCGCAGGGCGACGTCGCCTATCGCATCGACACGCCGTTCGTCGCCCATCTCGATGCGTTGAGGACGAACTTCAACGAATCCGCCGGGAACCTCAGCGAGGCGCTGCGCGCAGTCGGTCGCAACGCGCGGGGCATCGATGCCAGCGCCAATGAAATCCGTTCTGCGGCCGACGATCTTTCGAGACGCACCGAACAGCAGGCCGCTTCCGTCGAGGAGACGGCTGCAGCGCTGGAAGAGATCACCACCACTGTGAAGGACGCTACCAAGCGGGCGGAAGATGCGGGCAATCTCGTTGCGCAGGCGCGCACCGGAGCCGAAAAGTCCGGACTGGTCGTCCGCGACGCCGTCGTGGCGATGAAGGAAATCGAACGCTCCTCGGGCGAGATCACCAACATCATCAGCGTCATCGACGAGATCGCCTTCCAGACGAACTTGTTGGCGCTCAACGCCGGCGTCGAGGCCGCCCGTGCCGGCGATGCCGGCAAGGGTTTCGCGGTCGTTGCCCAGGAAGTGCGCGAACTCGCCCAACGATCGGCTCAGGCGGCCAAGGAGATCAAGGCGTTGATCATCATGTCCGGCGACCATGTCCGTTCAGGTGTTGAGCTGGTCGGAAACACGGGAACGGCGCTGGAGGTCATCGTTGCCGAGGTCCAGGAGATCAATCGCCATGTGGACGCGATCGTGAAGTCGGCGCGCGAGCAGTCGATCGGTCTGCAGGAAATCAATACGGCCGTGAATGCCATGGACCAGGGCACCCAGCAGAACGCTGCGATGGTGGAGCAGTCGACCGCGGCAAGCCACAGCCTTGCCAGAGACGCGGCTTCGCTCAACCAGTTGCTCGCGCGCTTCAATCTTGATGAAGAGGCTCAGCGCCCGGCGGTCGTTGCAGGCGTGGTGCGGGAGGCGTCACCCACGAGCCCCGGCGTTGCATCGCCCGCGCGGGCGCTCGGGCGAAAGATTGCGACGGCCTTTGGTGGCCGAGCGTCGGCGGTCGCGGAGAAGGCCTGGGAAGACTTCTGATTATCGTGAGCCGGCACCCGGGCGTTGTCCGACGCTCGGGTGCCGCCTCCGCGACTGCAGTTTGTGCGACATTTTCGCTACACGTCGCTTTCTGCAGAAAGCGGCGCTCGCCCAAAGTATCGTTTTCAACCTCTCGTGATCTGCATCCGCCAAGGTTCTGCCTGAATGTTGCCGCTTCTAGTCCGTGGTAAAGGATCGCGAAGACATGTGCCATCTCGCATGGTTTTGCGCGTTAAGTGTTGGGGATATTCAATGGCAGACATGTCGGCTTCACGCCTGAAGCTAACTCTGGTGAGCATGCTGGCGCTTGTGGCGAGCGGGATCGGTGCGCACGCCGAGCCGCAGTCGGTGGCTCCGGCAACGCAGGCTTCCGTGGCGCAAGGCTATGCCGTGCCGGACCGCCGCTTGGTTCACATCACGCGGGCAGGCGATGATTCCGTCCTTTCAACGCTGTTCGACGGCGGCGCGGGCAACCCCGCGAAGATCATGCGGGAGATGGGCGGTCTGTCTCTGCAGATGAACAGCGACATAGCCGCATCGCTAGAAGCTTATTATAGCCAGCCAAAAGCCAAGCTGATCTGGGTAGACGCAAAGGGTCCGAACGCTAGAGCCCGCGAGGCGCTGGCGCTCCTAAAGCAAGCGGACGACTGGGGGCTGACCGCAGCCGACTACGCCATTGCGGAAGCGCTGGGTCAGGGTCGGCAAAATTCTGCCGATCAATCGAAGGCTCTGGCAACATTCGAGCTCTCCCTGTCGAACAAGATGCTGATGTTCCTCCAGGACAATTTCCGGGGCCGCATCGATCCGAACAAGCTTTCGAACTATTACGATTTCAAGCGCAAGCCAGTCGATTTGCAGGCGACGCTTGCCCGATTGGCAGCCGCCCCCGACCTGATGTCGGCCGTCGATCGTTTCATGCCCAGCAGTCGGAAATTCGCGCAGCTTGCGGCGGAACTGCACTGGCTGCGAAACTCCGGCCAGGGTGGCGATACGACGGTCAACATCAACAAGGTGACCGTGGCGATGGAAGAACTGCGCTGGATGCCGCAGGAGTTTCCGGACCGCTATGTATTCATCARTCAACCCGCCTACATGGCCTACTACACCGAAAACGGTGATGTCACGCTCTCGATGAAAGCGGTTATCGGGCAGCAGGACCATCAGACGAATTTCTTCGATGCGACGATCAAGACGGTCGAGTTCAATCCGGATTGGGGTGTCCCACAGTCGATCATTAAGAACGAGATGCTTCCGCACTTGAAGAAGGATCCGTCCTATCTCGACCGCGAGGGCTACAAGGTCGCCGTCAACGGCAAGCCGATGCCCTCGGCGAAGGTCGACTGGACACAGCCGCTGGAGAATATCGCCGTCGTGCAGCCGCCAGGTGCCGATAATGCTCTTGGCCAGTTGAAAATCCTATTTCCAAATCCGCATGCCATCTACATGCATGACACGCCGGCACGTGGGAAGTTTGCCTCGCAGGACCGGATGTTCAGCCACGGCTGCGTCCGTCTGGAAAACCCGCGCGCCATGGCGGCGGCCGTGCTGAAAACGTCGGTGGATTCGGTTAATCAGGAGATTGCGGCTGGTGACAAGAAGGACGTTCCGGTTCCTGAGGAAATTCCGGTCTATGTCTCCTATTTCACCGCGTGGCCGACCGCTGACGGCATCATCCATTATTACGATGATATCTACGGTCGCGATGCGCAGACGCTGAGTGCGATAAGGGCCACGTCGGCAAGTCGCGCCGCGCTTTAAGTGCCCTCTTAGCGGTTCGCTTCTGATCTCTGCTCGTGAAACCCGTCCGCCCGGCCGGGCTAGCGCTATCATATTGCTTGAATGCTCCTGCGACATCGTGGTGGTTGCCTATGCGGCGCGCGCCTGCAACAGATCGTCATGCGGAGCACACGGTCATGTTGCGAAATCGACGTGACCGGCGTACCGAGCAAGGAGAATCAATGTGAGCCTCGCGCCGATGACAAAGCAGAAGACGAAAATAGCCATCAATGGTTTCGGTCGCATCGGCCGAACGGTGTTGCGTATCCTGCTGAGCAAAGGTGGGGACTTCGAGCTCGTCCTGATCAACGATGTCGCCGCGCCGGAAAGCTGCGCCTACCTCTTCCAGTACGACAGTGTTTTCGGCCCCTGGCCGGAAGAGGTCGTGGCCCGCGAACAGGCGCTGCAGGTGGGCGACAGGCTGATTGCCTTCCACAATGTTCGCGATGTCCGCGAGCTTGATCTGTCCGGTGTCGACGTCTTTCTCGAGTGCACGGGCCAACCCTATACACGCGAGTTCATTTCCCGTGCGCTGGAAGCCGGTGCGAAAAGCGTCTTGATCTCAGGGCCCGCCGAGGCCGCCGACGTGACCGTGGTTCTGGGGGCCAACGAGGAAATGCTCGGGGATCACCTTATCGTCTCCAACGCCTCCTGCACGACCAATGCGCTCGCTCCCTTGCTGAAGGTTATCGACGATGCCTGGGGCGTGGTGGGCGGCCAGATGACCACTGTCCATTGCTACACGGGCAGCCAGCCCACGGTCGACCAGCCGCGTGACGATTTCGCGAGAAGCCGCGCCGCCGCGCTCTCAATGGTTCCGACAACCACCAGCGCGCACAAGCTTCTCGGCAAGGTCTTGCCGTCGCTCGCTGGAGCGATCGAGGCGCGCGCCATTAGGGTGCCGACGGCGAGCGTTTCGGCGATCGATCTCACGGTCTCCTTGACAGACACCCCGTCGCTTGCCGATGCGCGTGCGCAGATGCAAAAGGCCGTCGCCGCGTCGCGTGTTCTTGGGTGGACGGAGAAGCCGGTGGTTTCGGTGGACATGCGGGCGCGCCAGGAATCATTGATCATCTCCGGTCCGGAGACATCGATCGCGCCGGGTGGGCTGCTTCGCGTGTTCGGCTGGTACGACAACGAATTCGGCTTTGCGAACCGGATGCTCGACGTTGCAGGCCTCTTGGGGCAAAAGGTAGCAGGCAGGCGGTAAAGCGGCCAGCGTGCAATTATGTTGCTAAATTCAGGGAGAATTGCTTGACGATCGGGCTTGCCCACGCGGAACTCATGGCTGTTGTGGCAGCCGTCACCAGCAACGAGCCACGTGTGATGACGGTGCGTTCCGGCGAAGCCTTGCCGTCCGGCCCTTTCGAGCTTGGACATCGCACGCTGCAGAGCGGCTTGCGCGAATGGATCCAGGAGCAGACCGGCCACCCGATCGGCTATCTTGAACAGCTCTACACATTCGCCGACCGGGATCGTAACAACGACATCCGCGGCGGACGGACGATCTCGATCAGCTATCTCGGGCTGGTACTCGAACAGGATGCGCCCGGCGCGGGCCGTCCGGCATGGCACGGATGGTACGAATATCTACCGTGGGAGGATCACCGCCAGGGACGGCCCAACGTTCTGGATGCGATCATCGAGAAGCTCAGGGTTTGGGCCGATGCCGATCCAAGGCGTCGCGCTGAGCGTCATCAGCGCGCCGACTTCACCTTCGGCCTCGATCACGGTGGCTGGAACGAGGATCTGACGTTGCAGCGATACGAGTTGCTATACGAAGCCGGGCTGGTGGCGGAAGCAGGTGATGTGAGCGATAATTTCGGCCGGCCGATGTTTGCCGACCATCGCAGGATCCTGGCGACCGGCATAGCGCGGCTGCGTGCGAAGATAAAATACCGCCCGGTCGTCTTCGAGCTGATGCCAAGCGCTTTCACCTTGCTGCAGTTGCAGCGAACGGTCGAGGCGTTGGCGGGCCTTTGCCTCCACAAGCAGAATTTCCGCCGGCTTATCGAGCAGCAGGAGCTTGTCGAGGAAACAGGCGGCATCGCCAGCGAAACCGGCGGCCGCCCCGCCAAGCTCTTCCGCTTCCGGCAGACGGTTGTCGAAGAACGCGCTCTGTCAGGGACAAAGCTGCCTCTCGTCCGCAATTGACATATGCTCATTGTGAGAATATCTATTTGTCTCGAATATACTCAAAATGAGTATAACTGAGGATGATATGAATACCGCAGTGTCTGCCGCGTCGCTTTACAATCGTGTCAGCCGGGTCATTCCTAAGGCGGAGTGGATGAGCTTTGAAGAGGATGTCGAGGCAATCCTGGAGTTGAAGCGCAAACGCAACGCGGTCATCCTCGCGCATAACTATCAAACGCCGGAAATCTTCCACGGCGTCGCGGATATCGTCGGCGACAGTCTGGCGCTTGCACGCAAGGCAATCGATGTCGATGCCGAGGTTATCCTGCTCGCGGGTGTGCATTTCATGGCCGAGACGGCCAAGCTGCTGAACCCGAAGAAGACAGTGCTGATCCCTGACACCGGGGCGGGCTGTTCGCTGGCAGATTCCATCACGCCCGAGGACGTCGCCCTGCTGCGCAAGGCTTACCCCGGTGTTCCCGTGATCACCTACGTCAACACATCTGCGGCGGTGAAGGCAGCCTCGGATATCTGCTGCACATCGGGCAATGCCAAGCAGATCGTGGAAGCGCTCGGTGTTCCCCGGGTTCTGATGATCCCCGACGAATACTTGGCACGCAACGTCGCCAAGGAAACGAACGTTGAAATCATCGCCTGGCACGGGCACTGCGAAGTGCATGAACTGTTCTCTGCCGAGGATGTTCGCCAGCTTCGGGAGAACCATCCCGGCGTCACCGTGCTCGCCCATCCCGAATGCCCGCCTGATGTCGTGGCGGAAGCTGACTTTGCAGGCTCGACGGCGGTCATGTCCGACTATGTCGGAGAGAAGAAGCCCGCCCGCGTCGTGCTTCTGACCGAGTGCTCGATGAGCGACAATGTCGCGGTGCATCATCCCGATGTCGAGTTCATTCGCCCCTGCAATCTCTGCCCGCACATGAAGCGCATCACCTTGCGCAACATTCGAACCGCGCTCGAGGAAAACCAGCACGAAGTGGTCGTCGACGCCAATGTCGCGGTCGCGGCTCGTCGTGCTGTCGAAAGGATGCTGGCGATATGACCGAGATCCTCAAGAACCTAGCGGATCGCCCGGTTATTGTCGGAAGCGGGCTTGCCGGGCTGATCGCGGCGTTGACGCTTTCTCCCGAACCCTGCGTGCTCGTCACCCGCGCACATCTCGGCGCCGAGAGCTCGAGCGGATGGGCGCAAGGCGGCATTGCGGCATGCATCGGTGCGGACGACAGTGTGGACCTGCATCTGGCCGATACCCTCGGTGCCGGCGATGGCCTTTGCGATGCAACTGCGGCCGCCGAAATCATAGCAGAGGCGCCGGCCGTGATTGCCGCCCTACAGCGCCTCGGCGTCTCCTTCGATCAAGATGGCAATGGGAACCTGGCGCTCGGCCTCGAGGCTGCCCATTCGCGCCGCCGCATCGTGCATGCCGGCGGCGATGGATCGGGCGCCGCGATCATCGCTGCCCTCACAAGGGCGGTCCATGCCGATCCGGCAATCACTGTCATCGAAGGGGTGGAGGCGCGGCGGATACTGACGACTGAAGGCGTTCTCTCCGGGCTGCTCTGCGCCAATTCTCGTGGGGGGATGGTCTTGCCGTCGCCGCGCATTCTTCTCGCCACCGGCGGCATTGGCGGCCTCTACGAGGCGACGACCAATCCGGCCGGCAACTTCGGCCAAGGGATTGCACTCGCGGCCCGCGCGGGTGCTGTGCTCGCCGATATGGAATTCGTCCAGTTCCATCCGACGGCACTCGACGGCAATCAGCGCCCGCTGGCCCTGATCAGCGAGGCGGTGAGGGGCGAGGGGGCCGAACTGATCAACGAGCGCGGCGAGCGTTTCATGAGGTATGTACCCGGCGCCGAACTTGCGCCGCGCGATGTTGTCGCGCGTGCAATCAGTGCCGAGATCGCCCGCGGCGGCCGTGTCTTTCTCGATGCGCGCCGCGCGATCGGCGCGCGCTTCCCCTTGCGCTTTCCGACGATCCATGCCGCTTGCCGCTCGGTTGGGATCGATCCCGCAGAGCAGCCGATCCCCGTTCGCCCGGCCGCGCATTACCACATGGGCGGCGTTGCGACGGATCGGGCCGGGCGAAGCACAGTGCCTGGTCTGTGGGTCGCGGGTGAAGCCGCCTCGACCGGATTGCATGGCGCCAACAGGCTCGCCAGCAATTCGCTGCTGGAAGCCGCTGTCATGGGCATGCGCGCGGCCAATGACATGAGATCGAAGCTGGCGGCGGTTCCTCTCGGAAAAACCCCGCCCATGCCAAGCGCGCCCGAAACGAGGGCCGTGCGCCCGATCGTCGTCCGAAACCTTGGTGTTCTGCATAACGCGGCCGGCATCCAGCAGGCGATCGGGGAGCTGTTGCCGATGGCTGAAGGCAACGACTTCGGGGGTGATCCCGCAATCGTGGCTTTGTTGGTCGCCGTTTCCGCCAGCCTGCGCACGGAATCGCGCGGGGCGCATGCGCGAACCGACTATCCGCTGAAGCACCCGGTTGCGCAGCGTAGCCGGATAACGCTTGAGCATGCATTGGAGATCGCCCGTGCCGCAAGCCCATCAAACTTTGCAAGGAGTGCATGAAATGCACGTTACATCCCTTCCACGTCTCGTCATCGAACCTGCGGTCAGAACAGCGCTTGCCGAAGATCTGGGGATGGCCGGTGACGTCACCTCTGCTGCGGTCATTCCTGAAGATCATATGTCGACCGTCGTCATGGCAGCGCGTCAGCCCGGCGTTGTCGCCGGATTGGATGCGGCCACCCTTGCATTCGAGCTGGTCGATCCCGCGATATCAGTCTCCCGACATATCCGCGAGGGAGCCCCGGTCGGGCCCGGTGACGTGATCGCCACCATCAGCGGACCGTCCAGAGGGATATTGACCGGTGAGCGCACAGCGCTCAACTTCCTCAGCCATCTTTCAGGGATCGCAACGGTGACGGGATCGATCGTCGAAGCGGTCGTCGGAAGCGGTGCGGCCGTCGCTTGCACCCGCAAGACGACGCCGGGACTGAGGGCGCTCGAAAAATACGCGGTTCGCGCCGGCGGCGGTATGAACCACCGCTTCGCGTTAAATGACGCGATGCTGATCAAGGACAACCACATCGTCATCGCTGGCAGTGTTCGCGAGGCCTTGCGCCGCGCCAAGGCTGCAGCAGGGCATATGCTGAAAATCGAGATAGAAGTGGACACGCTGGAGCAGCTCCGGGAGGTCATGGACGAGGGGGTGGATGCGGTTCTGCTCGACAATATGAACCCGCATCAGCTGCGGGAAGCAGTCGGCATCGTGGCCGGGCGTGCGATCACGGAGGCCTCCGGACGCATCACGCCTCAAACCGCACGCGATATCGCGGCATCGGGGGTCGATCTGATCTCGGTCGGCTGGATCACGCATAGCGCGCCGATCCTCGATATCGGTCTCGACTACCGCGATTGAACCTCGCGCGCTTGAGGTCGCAAGCAACCACCACATTATCGCGTGATCGCGCTCGCATCCTGCGCGGATAAAATGCTAGCCTGCCGCAAAAGAAGAATGCGGAGGCTTGAGATGACGAAGAAGACGCTTGGGGAGAGGACATTCGAGGATTGGCAGGCGCTTGCCGAAAAGGAGCTTCGCGCCTCGCCGGATACGCTCGTGTGGAAGACGCCCGAGGGAATAGACGTCAAGCCGCTCTACACAGAGGCCGATCTGGACGCTGTCTTGCAGCCGGACTCGCTTCCTGGCTTCGCACCCTTCACCCGCGGTCCGCGCGCCACCATGTATGCGGGCCGGCCCTGGACGATCCGGCAATATGCCGGCTTCTCGACCGCCGAGGCATCCAACGCGTTTTATCGCAAGGCGCTGGCATCAGGCCAGCAGGGCGTCTCCGTTGCCTTCGATCTCGCCACCCATCGCGGCTACGATAGCGACCATCCGCGCGTCGAGGGCGATGTCGGCAAGGCGGGTGTCTCGATCGACAGCGTCGAGGACATGAAGATCCTCTTCGACGGCATTCCGCTGGAGAAGGTCTCGGTGTCGATGACGATGAACGGCGCGGTCATCCCGATCCTTGCGAATTTCATCGTTTCAGGCGAGGAGCAGGGCGTGTCGCGGGCAGCCCTTTCCGGCACCATCCAGAACGACATCCTCAAGGAGTTCATGGTCCGCAACACCTACATCTACCCGCCCGAGCCCTCGATGCGGATCGTCGCCGATATCATCGAGTACACCTCCAGGGAGATGCCGCGCTTCAACTCCATCTCGATTTCCGGCTATCACATGCAGGAAGCAGGCGCGACGCTGGTGCAGGAGCTTGCCTTCACGCTGGCCGACGGGCGCGAATATGTGCGGGCAGCAATCAAAAAGGGGCTCGATGTCGACGAGTTCGCCGGCCGCCTTTCCTTCTTCTTCGCGATCGGCATGAACTTCTTCATGGAGGCCGCCAAGCTGCGCGCCGCGCGTCTGCTTTGGACTCGGATCATGGAAGAGTTCACGCCGAAGAAGGCGTCGTCGCTGATGCTGCGCACGCACTGCCAAACATCGGGCGTGTCGCTGCAGGAGCAGGACCCCTATAATAACATCATTCGCACCGCCTTCGAGGCGATGTCGGCGGTGCTCGGCGGCACGCAATCGCTGCACACCAATTCCTTCGACGAGGCGATCGCGCTGCCCACCGAATTCTCGTCGCGCATCGCCCGCAACACCCAGCTGATCCTCCAGCACGAGACGGGCGTGACCAAGGTGGTTGATCCGTTGGCCGGATCCTACTATGTCGAAAGCTTGACGAACGAGCTTGCCGAAAAGGCCTGGGCGCTGATCGACGAGGTCGAAGCGCTCGGCGGCATGACGAAGGCTGTGAACGACGGGCTGCCGAAGCGGCTGATCGAGGAAGCCGCAACGCGGCGGCAGGCGGCGGTCGACAAGGGCGACGAGATCATCGTCGGCGTCAACAAGTACCGGCTGGAAAACGAAGAACCGATCGACATTCTCGATATCGACAACAGCGCCGTGCGGGCCTCGCAGATCAAGCGTCTGGAAGAGACGCGGCGTCGCCGCGACCCAGCCAAGGTGGCGGAAACGCTGAAGCGGCTGCGCGAGGTCGCTGAGAGCGGGAAGGGCAATCTGCTGGAGGCTGCGGTGGAAGCGGCGCGGGCGCGCGCCAGCGTCGGTGAGATCTCGGATGCGATGCGCAGCGTTTTCGGCGATCACACGGCGGAGCCCGAGGTCGTGAAAAACGTCTATGGCAATGCCTATAGTGATGAGCCGGAGCTGCAGCAGTTGCGGACGCGGATGACAGCGATTTCCGAAGCACTGGGTGGAGCGCCGAAAATCATGGTCGCGAAGCTCGGACAGGATGGACACGATCGCGGCGCCAAAGTCATCGCCTCAGCGTTTGGGGATATCGGCTTCGATGTCCTGGCGGGGCCGCTGTTCCAAACGCCGGAGGAAGCCGCGAATCTCGCGATTGCAAGCAAGGTGCATGTGGTTGGCATGTCGTCGCTGGCCGCCGGCCACAAGACGCTGGCGCCGCAGCTGATCGATACGCTGAAGACGAAGGGCGCCGAGCACATCATCGTCGTGGTCGGCGGGGTCATCCCCCGACAGGACTATGCCTTTCTGACCGAGCATGGCGTGGCGGCGGTGTTCGGCCCCGGAACCAACGTCATGGACGCCGCCAATTCCGTGCTCGACCTCCTTGAAGGCAAGCGCCGCAACCAGTGAGTTGGTCGTCTAACCGGTCTCCCCAGTTCGGCCGCTAATATAAAGCGCTGGCTTGCGCTCCGCCCCACTTCCCCAAGTCGATGTTTCCGCTACATAACTGGCGGGAGCAACCGGTCGACGTCCATGAAACCTGATGAATTTGATTTTCTCGCCCATGACGGCGAGCTCGCCCGGCTTATCCGTGGCTTCAACTGGGTGAAGACCTCTCTCGGTCCACCTTCGCTTTGGCCGAACGCCGTGAAGGTCACGACCTCGACCATTCTGCAGTCGCCGGTGCCGATCGTAACGCTCTGGGGCGAAGACGGCGTCATGATCTATAATGATGCCTATTCGGTCTTTGCTGGTGGCCGGCATCCGCAACTTCTGGGCTCGAAGGTGCGCGAGGGCTGGCCCGAGGTCGCCGACTTCAACGACAATGTCATGAAGGTGGGATTGGCCGGCAAGACGCTCGCCTATCAGGATCAGGAGCTGACGCTCTTCCGGACAGGCAAGCCCGAACAGGTCTTCATGAACCTCGACTATTCGCCTGTCATGGATGAGGACGGCCGTCCGTGCGGGGTGATCGCGATCGTGGTCGAGACGACCGCCAAGGTGGCGGCCGAGCGCTGGCGCAACGGCGAGCAGGAGCGGCTGCGGCGCATGTTCGAGCAAGCGCCGGGCTTCGTCGCGATGATGCACGGCCCCCACCATGTCTTCGAGCTGACTAACGCGGCCTATAACCAGCTTGTCGGCGGGCGTAATGTTATCGGCATGTCGGTGCGCGATGCGCTGCCGGAGCTGCACGGACAGGGCTATTACGAACTACTCGATCAGGTCTATACGTCGGGCGTCGCCTATGAGGGGCGGGCGCTGCCGGTCGATCTGCAGGTCTCCTCCGATGATCCGGTCGAACGCAAATATGTCGACCTCGTCTATCAACCGGTAACGGAACCGGATGGCAGCATCGTCGGCGTTTTCGTGCAAGGGTCCGATGTCACCGACCGCGTCGCGGCGGAGGAGGGGCTTCGGGCAGCCGAGCGGCAGAGCCGTCAGATCATGGACGGGGCCATCGACTACGCCATTCTCGCTCTCGATCTGGATGGGATCATCCTGCGCTGGAACGAGGGCGCACGCCGCATCTTCGGATGGTCCGAAGACGAGGTCGCCGGCAAGCATTGGCAACTGCTCTTCACGCCCGAGGATCGCGCGGCCGACAAGGCGAGCGAGGCGATGGCGGCGGCACTGAGGCAAGGCAACGCCCATCACGACCGGTGGCATCTTCGCAAATCCGGCGAACGTTTTTGGGCCAACGGAGAAATCCGCCCCATCCGCGACGAGGACGGAACGCCCGTTGGTTTGGTGAAAGTTCTGCGTGACCGCACGGAGGAGCATCTGACGGCGCAGGCGCTTAGCGAAGCCGAAGCGCGGCTACGCCGGGCGCAGGAGGCCGGTGGCGTCGGCGTTTTTTCGCTCGATCTCGAAACCAATATTCTCAACGCCACGCCGGAATTCTGCAAGATCTACGGATATGAAGATGCCGGCGATGTCCGCATCGAAACGCTGGAAGGCCTGATTGTCGAGGAAGACCGCGAGATCAGCTCCAATGGCAGGACGCGGGCGGAGGGCGCCTCGCCCTTGAACGTCGAGTACCGCATCCGCCGCGCCGACAATGGCCAGAAGCGCGTCATCGCCCGCAAGGGAGAGTTCGAGCGCGACGCCAGCGGCAAGCCACTGCGCTTCGTCGGCGTCGTCCAGGACGTGACCGACCGGCGCAAGGCGCAACGCGAACTGAGAGAAAGCGAGGCCCGCTTCCGCGCGCTCGCCCAGGCGATCCCCAATCACGTCTGGACCGCGCGGCCCGATGGCCAGCTCGATTGGTTCAACGAGCGCGTCTATGAATATGCCGGTGCGGCACCGGGCGAACTCGATGGTGGCGCCTGGACCAAGATCGTCCACCCCGACGATTTCACCGCCATGGCTGACCGCTGGCGGTCCGCCTTGTCGTCGGGTGAGGCCTATGAAACCGACCTCAGGCTAAGGCGCGCCGATGGTTCCTATCGATGGCACATCGCACGCGCGGTGCCGTCGCGCGACGAGGATGGCCGCGTTTTCCGCTGGATCGGCACCAATACCGATATCGAGGACCAGCGCGAGACGCGCGCGAAGCTTGAGGCCCTGAACGAAACGCTCGAGCAGCGCGTTGCCGAGCGCACCGCCGATCGCGACCGGATGTGGCGGCTGTCGACAGATATCATGCTTGTCGCCGACTTCGAGGCCAAGATAACGGCTGTCAATCCGGCATGGAAGACGGTCTTCGACTGGGAGGAGAGCGAGCTCATCAATCGGTCGTTCCTCGATTTCATCCATCCCGAGGATATCGCCACTACACTTGCCGAAATCGGCAAGCTCAGCGAGGGCGCGACGACCTTCTCCTTCGAAAATCGTTACCAGGCTAAAGATAAAAGCTACCGCACCATTTCCTGGACCGCGGTTCCCTATGACGCGTCAATCCATGCGGTCGGCCGCGACGTGACGGAAGAGCGCGAGGCGGCTATCGCGCTCCGCAACACCGAGCTTGCCTTACAGCAGGCCCAGAAGATGGAGGCCATCGGCAATTTGACCGGCGGCGTCGCGCATGACTTCAACAATTTGTTGCAAGTGGTGGCGGGCAATCTCCAACTGCTGTCGCGCGACGTTATCGGCAACGACAAGGCGCAGCGCAAGATCACCAACGCGCTGGCCGGCGTGGAACGCGGCGCCAAGCTTGCGGCCCAGCTCCTCGCCTTCGGCCGCAGACAGGCGCTCGATCCCCGCGTCGTCAATGCCGGCCGGTTGATCCGCGGCATGGACGAGATGATCCGGCGCACGATCGGCGAAGGCGTCGAGGTGGAGACGGTTGTCTCGGGCGGCTTGTGGAACACGCTGGTCGACCCGATGCAGATCGAAAACGCGCTGCTTAATCTCGCGATCAATGCCCGCGACGCGATGGAGGGCTTCGGCAATCTGACGATCGAGGCCGGCAACGCCTATGTCGATGACGCCTATGCAAGGCAGCACCAGGATGTCGTGCCCGGCCAGTACGTGTCGATCTCGGTGACCGACACCGGCGCGGGTATCTCTCCCGACCTCTTGGATAAGGTGTTCGAGCCGTTCTACTCGACGAAGCCGGAGGGGAAGGGCACAGGTCTCGGCCTCTCCATGGTCTATGGTTTCGTTCGCCAGTCGGGCGGACATGTGAAGATTTACAGCGAGGTCGGACACGGAACGACGGTGAAGATGTATCTGCCGCGTTCGCTACAACAGGAAGACCTGCAGGTCATCGATCCGCATGCTCCTGTCGAAGGCGGACCTGAGACCATTCTCGTCGCCGAGGATGATGAGGGCGTGCGCACCACCGTGGTCGAAATGCTGCAGGAACTCGGCTACCGGGTTCTGAAGGCAGGCGATGCGGCGGCCGCTCTTTCGGTCATCGAAAGCGGTATCCACATCGACATGCTCTTCACCGATGTCGTCATGCCAGGACCGCTGAAAAGCAGCGAGATGGCGAAGAAGGCGAAGGAGCGGTTACCTAGCCTCGCCGTGCTCTTCACCTCGGGCTACACAGAAAACTCGATCGTTCACGGTGGCCGGCTCGATCCCGGCGTGCAGCTTTTGTCGAAGCCTTACACGCGCGAGGCGCTCGCCCGCAAGATCCGGCATGTCATCGACGAAACGCAGAAGAACGTCGAGCGCAGAAAAGACACGTCCATCGCAGCCATAGCCGCGCCCATATCGCCGGCGGTATCAAAGACACTCCGGGTCATCCTGGTCGAGGACAACGCGCTGATTCGGATGGCGACCGCCGACATGCTGGCTGAACTCGGTCACGAGGTGCTTGAGGCCGAATCCGCCGAGGAGGCACTTCCGCTCTTTGGAAGCGAGCCGATCGATGTGCTGGTGACTGATCTCGGTCTTCCAGGCATGTCCGGAGACGATTTCTGTCGCGAGGTGCGTAAGCGCTGGCCTGAGATCGGCATCGTCTTTGCGACGGGTTCGGAGAAGAAGCCCGAGATGGACGACAGTTCCAGGACGGTCCTGCTGCTCAAGCCACATGGGCTGAATGAGCTGAAGAATGCGTTGGACGCTGTCGGGCGAACGGAGTGAACGCCGCGACAAACTTCAAGGCTTCGATGCCGCGGAGCACGTGAACCGCGGTATCGGCATAGTCTCAAGCACCGATGGCAGCAAGCCGGTCTCGAACGAACGAGCGGCTCGTTTTAGCGACGTCGATGGGATCGACGTCGCGGGAGCCGAAGCCTGTCTCCACGGTGAAGTAGCCCTGGTAATCCGCGGACACCAGCGCGCCAAGAAGGTCATCCCAATCCATATTGCCCTTGCCGATCGCCTTGCGGTCGGTATCGGCAGCATGCAGGTGAACCAGATTGGGGCCCATGTCGGTCACATAGGACGACAGCGGACGGCCCTCATAGGCGATATGGCAAGTGTCGAACATCAGGCCGACATTGGCGCATTCCGCCTCGACCATCATCCGCCGTGCATCGGCGGCCGTGTCGATGAGATTGGTATCCGCCGTCGTCGGCTCAATAGCGATGGTGATGCCGCGTTCGGCGGCATGGGCGGCCACCTTGCGCAGGCAATCCAGGCTATGCGCCCAGGCCTGTTCGCGCGACATCTCTTCGGCCCGCCAGCCGCCGATGAAGAGCACCATCCCGGCGCCGAGATCGTGCGCGAGATCGACGATATCGGTGTAGTGGCCGATCGTGGACAGCCGCTCGGCATGCAGGATTGAGCAGGGATTGCAGCCAAAGCCGCCGCCGATGGCGGGCAGAAGGCTGCTGATCGCGATGCCCTCGCCGTCGGCCAATGCCCGGATCTCCGCCCGGCGCGTCTTGGACAGATGCGCCGGCCAGGCGTGGGGTGCGCAGCAGCCGATCTCCACCGCATCATAGCCGATGCCGGCAAGGGTGCGGATCGTATTGGGCAGCGAGTAGGTCGGAAGAAAGGTTGGAAAGCTGCTGAAGGGGAAGGTGTTGAATGCTAATTTCATCATGGGTTCCTTACGCGCCTGCCTCAGGCCGCCAGTGGTGGCGCCATCGCACCGGTCATGATCGCGACCGCGTCCGACATCGAATAATCCGACGGCTTGATGATCGCTGCGCGGCGGCCCAGGCGGTGGATGTGGATGCGATCGGCCACCTCGAACACATGCGGCATGTTGTGGCTGATCAGGACGATCGGTACGCCGCGCGCGCGAACCTTGAGAATGAGGTCGAGCACCTTGCGCGACTCCTTCACGCCGAGCGCCGCCGTCGGCTCGTCCATGATGATCACCTTGCTGCCGAAGGCGGCAGCGCGGGCAACGGCCACACCCTGGCGCTGGCCACCCGACAGCGTTTCCACCGCTTGCTGGATATTCTGGATGGTGAGCAGGCCGAGGTCCGAGAGTTTTTCGCGAGCAATGCGGTCCATGGCTGGCCGGTCCAGCTGACGCAGGAGCCGGCCGAGGATGTTGTTGCTGTAGATCTCGCGGCCGAGAAAGAGATTGTCGCTGATCGACAGCGCCGGAGAAAGCGCCAGCGTCTGGTAGACAGTCTCTATCCCGGCCTTCCTCGCCTCAATCGGCGAACCGAAGGTGATGGGCGCGCCATCAAGCAATATCTCGCCGGCATCGGGCCGCACCGCGCCCGACAGAGCCTTGATCAGGCTCGACTTGCCGGCGCCGTTGTCACCGATGACCCCCAGGATCTCTCCCGGCATCAGATCGAAATCGGCATGATCGATGGCCACGACGCGACCGTATTTCTTGACAAGGCCCTTGGCCTGCAGAACGGGTTTTGACATCTCGATCATGCAGATACCTTTCTGATCCACTGGTCGATCGCGACCGCAATGAGAATGAGCCAGCCGATGGCAAAGAGCTGCCAGAGCACATCGACGCCGGCGATGCGCAGGCCTGATTGGAATACGCCGACGATCAGTGCGCCGATCAGCGGCCCGAGGATGGAACCTCTTCCACCGAACAGCGAGATGCCTCCGATGACGACAGCCGTGATGGACTGGAGATTGCCTTCGAAGAAGCTGGTGGGGGAGACGGCCCCGACACGGCCGATCGCGGACCAGCCGGCGAGCGCGCAGATCAGGCCGGCCACCGCATAGACCGAGATCAGGACCCGGTCGGTCCGAATACCCGCGAGTTCTGCGGCTTCCCGGTCATCGCCGACAGCATAGATATGACGGCCCCAGGCGGTTCGCGTCAGGGCATACCAGAGCACGAGGAAGACGATAACGAAGAGAATGGAGCCGTAGCTGACCTCGGTGCCGAAGACGGAGAAGTTCTCGCCGAAGAATTTCAGCGTCGGCGCTGCGGCATCGATCTCGCTGCCGCGGATCGATTGCGCACCCGAGAAATAAAGGTTCAGCGCGTAAAAGACGTTCCAGGTGCCGAGCGTCGCGATGAAGGGCGGCAGCTTGATCTTGGTGACGAGAAAGCCGTTGAAGAGCCCGATCCCGGTGCCGACGGCAAACGCGACAAGGAGTGCTGCAGGTGTCGGCCAGCCGAGCTTTACGGCGAGATTGCCCGCGATCACCGAGCTCAGGACAAGGGTTGCGGCAACCGAAAGGTCGATACCGGCCGTCAGGATGACGAGGCTCTGGGCCACCGCCAATACACCGATGATCGATACCTGCTGGACGATCAGCGACATGTTGTAGGGCGAGAAGAATTTGCTTCCGGCAAACAGGCCGAAGCCGATCAGCGACAGGATCAGCACGATCAGAGGGATGATGGTCGGGTAGGCGTGCAGGAAGCGCTGCACTTTGCCGATGATGCCGATATCGTCCACGTCGAACCTGGCGTAGGCATCACCGGCGCTCTTGGCTTCAATGCCGTCGGCATGCGGCACTTGTCCTTCGGTGTTGGTCATTGATAATCCCTTATTCCTGGGAGCGCCGTAAGGCGTTTGCGCGCGGGCACGGCGGTGGCATCGGGATGCGCGCCGTCACGCGCATCCCTGCTTCGTCCTTGGGAGGACCGTGTCAGGGGTTGGCTTAGCGCGGCAGGATCAGCCCCAGCACTTCTTCAAGGCTTCGTCCGAAGTCATCGACTTCAGGCCTTCGACCGGATGGTCGGTCACCAGCTCGACGCCGGTATTGAAGAAATCGAGACCGGGGGTCGGCTCCGGCTTCTTGCCGCTGTCGGCAAAGGCCTTGATCGCCTCGATGCCCATCGACGCCATCATCAGTGGGAACTGCATCGAGGTGGCGCCGATCACGCCGGCCTTGACGTTCTGGACGCCCGGGCATCCGCCATCGATCGACACCACGGTGACTTTGTCCTTGCGACCGGCAGCCTTGATCGCCTCGAATGCGCCGGCAGCAGTCGGTTCGTTGATCGTGTAGACGAGGTTGATCTCGGGATCGACCTGCAGCAGGCTTTCCATACCGGTGCGCCCACCATCTTCGTTGGCGTTTGTGACAGCATTGCCGATGATGCGCTTGTCGTCTTCGTCGCCGATACGCTGCGGGTTCTTCACGTCGACACCGAAGCCGGTGAGGAAGCCCTGGTTGCGCATGTAGTCGACGGTGATCTGCTGGGCATTGAGGTTGAGAAGCGCGATCTTCGCATCTTTGCTCTTGTCACCAAGGGTACCGGCGGCCCACTTGCCAACGAGTTCGCCGGCCTTGAAGTTGTCGGTCGCAAAGGTTGCGTCGGCGGCATTGGCAGGATCGAGCGGCGTGTCGAGCGCGATCGTCAGCAAGCCGGCCTTGCGGGCCTCGGCGATGACGGGCACCAGGGCGCTGGAATCGTTCGGCGTCAACAGAATTCCCTTGGCGCCGCTGCCGATGCAGGATTCGATCGCGGCAATCTGCGTATCGGCGTCGCCGTCCTGCTTGCCCGCGAAGGTGAGCAACGTGATGCCCAGTTCCTTCGCCTTGGCGGACGCGCCCTCCTTCATCTTTACGAAGAACGGATTGACCTCCGTCTTGGTGACCAGGCACGCAGTAATGTCTTCCGCATGCGCCGGAGCGCTCAAGGCTAGGGTAATCGCAATTCCCGAGACCGCGCCAGCAATAAGATTTCGCATGTGTTCCTCCCTATGCCCAAAAGGGCCGTTGGCTCTCTCAACCCGTGAATGTCTGGTGTCATTGGCTCCTCACCGCCGACCTTCATAAGCAAACACCAAAGGAAACATCTGTCAATAGATAAGCCGGTATGATTTATTAATGACGTAGATACGGCAACAAAGATGCTCGCTTTTCGGCAATTTACGGCGCTCACGCAGCATGCTTCTCCAAGCTCACATCGATAAAAAATCACCCGGTATGATTTATCTATTGACGATTGTACGTTTCTTTTCGATAGTGCAGACATCGATGAGCACTTGCCCAGCAGCGCGATCGGCGCTTTGCTATGGCTGCGCTAGAATGAGGGCGTGTCTTGGTGGAGGGGACGAGCTTGCTTGAAATGGAACGGGCCGATCAAGGTCAGCCAAGCTTGGGCGATCCAAGCCGCGGCACCAATCAGACCGGGATCAAGCTCTATAACGAGCGGCTGGTGCTGTCGCTGGTGCGTGCGCATGGTTCGCTGTCGAAAGTCGAGATCTCGCGGCTGACGGGGCTTTCCACGCAGGCAAGTTCCGTGATCATGAAACAGCTTGAGGGTGAGGGCCTGCTGATCAAGGGCACGCCGCAGCGCGGCAAGGTCGGCCAGCCGTCCGTGCCCATGTCGCTCAATCCCGAGGGTGCCTTCTCAATTGGCCTGAAGCTCGGGCGCCGCACCGCCGAACTGGTGCTGATGGACCTGTCGGGCGCCGTGCGCCGCTTCATCAGCACGACATACCGCTATCCGACGCCGAGCCTCCTGCTCGCCTTCCTGAAACAAGGCGTCAACGAGATTATCGACAACATGACGCGGCTGCAATTTTCCCGCATGCGCGGGATCGGCATTGCCGCTCCGTCGGAAATGTGGAGCTGGGAGGAAGAGGTCGGCGCGCCGCATGAGGTGGTCGAATCCTGGAAGCAGTTCGACCTGAAAGCCGAACTGGAACAGATGTTCGCTCTCCCTGTTCATTCCTATAACGATGCCACCGCCGCCTGCGCCGCCGAACTCGCCTTCGGCGAGGGCCGCAAATATCCGGACTTCCTCTATATCTTCTTCGCCACGCTGATCGGCGGCGGCGTCGTGCTTGACGGATCGCTGTATCCGGGGCGGCGCGGCTATGCAGGCTCTATCGGCTCGGCGCCCGTCCCCTCGATGACGCCGGGCGGCCAGCCCAAGCGCCTCATCCAGTGCGCGTCGATCTATCTCTTGGAGCGAATGATCGTCGCCGAGGGCGGAGATCCGAGCGTCATCTGGCACAAATCGGACAACTGGGCGCATATCGGAGAAGTGCTCGACCGCTGGATCGAACAGACCACGGACAGTCTCGCGCTGGCGATCGGATCGTTCATCTCGGTCATCGATTTCCATCACGTCGTCATCGACGGCGGCTTCCCGCCGCATGTCCGATCCGTCGTCGTCGAGAAGACCAGGGAGAAACTCGAGCGTCTGGAAATGCAGGGCGTTGCACCGGTGGAAGTAGTCGAAGGCAAGATAGGCAGTGACGCCCGCGTGCTCGGGGCAGCCAGCCTTCCGCTTCTGGCGGACTACGCACGCGACCGCGACGTGCTCTTCAGCTCGGCCGCATCGTAATCGATATCACTACGCAATAGGGCTTTCCCAAGGAGCCCGGGAGGAAAATCGTGCTTATAGGAATAGACTGGGGTGGCACCAAGATCGAAGGTGTGGCCATGACGCATCAGGGTGAGGAGCTGCTGCGGCTGCGCGAGAATACGCCTCGCCACGACTATTTCGGCTGCATCGCGATGATCAAATCGATGATCGATGCACTAGAAGCAAAGACAGGACAGAAAGGCTCGCTCGGCATCGGCATTCCCGGTTCGCTCGAACCGGTCAGCCGGCTGGGTAAGGGCGCAAGCTCCACCTGGCTGCTCGGGCGGCCGGTCGAAAAAGACCTGCACGACGCCATCCAGCGCGATATCCGGGTGGAAAATGACGCCGATTGTTTCGCCGCTTCAGAAGCGGTGGATGGCGCCGGCGTCGGGCACAATGTCGTGTTCGCCGTTATCCTTGGCTCCGGCGCCGGCGCGGGCATCGCTGTCGGCGGCAAGGCGCATCACGGACCCAACAACAGCGGCGGGGAATGGGGTCATAACCCCCTGCCGTTCCCCGATACCACCGAAATCCCCGGCCGTCCCTGCTATTGCGGTCGTCATGGCTGCATGGAGACCTGGGTCGCCGGGCGCGCTTTTGAGGCCGAATACACCCGGCACACGAATGAAGAGCTGAAAGCGCGTGAGATCATCGAAAAGAAGCGCAATGGCGATCGTCTTTGCGGGCTTTTGTGGGATCGCTATGTCGATCGCGTCGCAAGAGGCCTGGCGACCGTCGTCAACACACTCGACCCGGATATTCTGGTGATGGGCGGCGGGATGTCGAATGTCGAGGAACTCTACATCGACCTGCCGCCGGCGCTTGCGAAACGAACCTTCTCCACCGTATTCAACACGCCGATCCGCAAGGCCGTGCATGGCGATTCCAGCGGGGTTCGCGGCGCCGCATGGCTTTGGAAAGACTGATTTCGCCGCCCCCTTAAAGGACAAAGATCCATGACTGCTCAATCGGATATCAACGCGCGCTTTTCGTTCGCGCTCAACCTCATCCGCCAGGCCGGCGATCTCGCCGATGGCTATTTCAAGAACCGCGACAGCCTCACCATCAAGGCCAAGGGCCTGCAGGATATGGCAAGCGAAGCCGATCTCAACACCGAACTGCTGATCCGGGGCCAGCTCGAGAAACACTTCCCCGAAGACGCCTTTCTCGGCGAAGAGACCGGCCTCTCGAAATTCGCGGAAGGCCAGGGCATATGGGTTGTCGATCCAATCGACGGCACTCAGCCTTTCATTTCAGGCATGTCGAGCTGGTGCGTTTCGATCGCCTTCGTCCAGGATAACATCCTGAAGTTCGGCATGGTCTATGCGCCAGAGCGCAACGAACTTTTCGCCGGCGGCATCGACTTCCCCGCAACGCTTAACGGCGCGCCGGTCGGCAAGCATCCCGGCACCACCATTCGCGACGGCATCGTCGGTGTCGGCTATTCGCCGCGCGTGACGCCGGACGAATTCCTGCCGATCTTCGAGCGCTTCTTGAAGAATGGCGGCATGTTCTATCGCGACGGATCGGGCGCGCTGACGCTCTGCTACATCGCTAGCGGTCGCCTGCTTGGCTACATCGAGCCCCACATCAATTCCTGGGATTGCCTCGGCGCCATCGCCGTCATCCGCGCTGCCGGCCTGAAAACCAATGACTTTCTGTCAGATGACGGTCTGCGCAAGGGTAACCGGGTCATTGCTGGCAACGAGACGATCTATCAGGCGCTCGTTGAAATCTACGGCTGAGGACGCCGCGTTTGAGTGCTGACCGGCGTCGCAGGGGAGCGGCGCCGGTCGGCCTGTCGTTTGAAAGGGGGGCTTGTGCCAGACGACATTATTTTCAATAGAGGCTTTTCAGCACTGCTGTTCGACATGGACGGCACGCTGCTTGATTCAACCGCCGTGGTCGAGAGGATCTGGGGCCGATGGGCGATCGATCACGGGATCGAACCCGGGCCGCTGATCCGCACGATCCACGGGATCAGGGCCGTGGACGTTCTCAAACGTCTCAACCTCACAGGCGTCGACCCCGTCGACGAGGCACGGCGCATCGAGGCCCAGGAGATGGAGGATGTCGAGGGCATAGTGCCGGTCGCCGGCGCGATACCGTTACTTAACAGCCTGCCACCGAAGCAGTGGGCGATCGTCACCTCGGCGCCGATTGAGCTGGCAAGGAAACGGCTTGCTGCCGCGGGTATCCCGATGCCTGAGGTGATCGTCAGCGGCGAGGATGTTGCGCGCGGCAAGCCGCATCCGGATTGCTATCTCCTGGGGGCGAAGCGGCTGGGGTTCGAACCCGGTGCGTGTCTGGCATTCGAGGATGCGCCCGCAGGCACCCGCGCTGCAGAAGCGGCGGGCTGCCCCGTCGTGCTGGTCACGGCAACCCACAGCACGCTCCACCCTTTGGGTCACATTGCCGTTCGAGATTACCTCGGGCTGAGATATTCCCGAGATGACGGCAAGATAAGCGTCTGGTTCAAGACGAACTAATCGAAACGCCGGCCTCAAACGAGACCGGTGCTAACGTTTCATCTTCGGCGCACTGTATCGCGACGCGCCGACGTCTGTCATGGCAGCCCTATCGAGCGCCCGCTTGCAAGCCGGCCGCGTCGGAAAGGATCGCGGTGGCTTCGTTTAAGAGAACGTCTTTCGCCTTCTTGCGGGCATTTTCCAGCGCGATGTCGGCCGTGAGGCTACGCTCGTTGGATTGCAGGCCGTCGTCGTTGGTGGTGTCGACGCCATCGTCCAACTGGGCGCGAGACTTCAGCCGATTTTCGCGCGCTGTCAGCTCCTTGCGGCGGTCGGCTTCGTTGAGCGAGATCACGCCCTTGTCGCGCTGCGCCTTCAATTCGGCAACGTCTTCGATAAGACGCTGGAAGTCCGGGTCGCTTTCCACGCGCTTGTCGTGAAGGGCCTGCAGCTTAGGCAGCTCGACCTTGAGGTTGCCAGCCTGCTTGTAGCGGGCGGGCTTGATCTGCGTCCAGGGGAGCGCGTTGTCGTAGCTGGTTTCGCCGAAGGTCTTCGGGTCGGAGAGGCCGGGCAGGGCGATGTCGGGGGTCACGCCGCGCAGCTGCGTCGTGCCGCCGTTGACGCGGAAGAACTGGGCGATCGTCAGCTTCAGCTCGCCGAATTTCGGTTTGTCGTTGCGCGCCACCTGGTCGAGGTTGACCACGGTCTGCACGGTGCCCTTGCCGAAGCTCGGCTCGCCGATGATCACGCCACGGCCATAGTCCTGGATGGCGGCCGCGAAGATCTCGGAAGCGGAGGCTGAGCCGCGATTGATCAGAACGCCGACGGGGCCGGTCCATGCCGGTGTCGGCAGATCGTCGCTTTGAACCTCGACCTTGCCATCGGCGCCGCGCTGCTGAACCACCGGGCCCTTGCCGACGAACAGGCCGGTGAGGTCGATCGCTTCGGCAAGCGAACCGCCGCCATTGTTGCGCAGGTCGATCAGCACGCCGTCGACATTGTCCTGCTTGAGCTCGGTCAGCAGCTTGGCGACGTCGCGGCTGGCGCTTCTGTAGTCCTTGTCGCCCTTGCGGCGGGCTTCGAAGTCTTCGTAGAAGGCCGGCAGCGTGATCACGCCGATCTTGCGGGTGACGTCGCCATCCTTGACCGGGAGAACGGTCTTCTTGGCCGCCTGCTTTTCGAGGCTGATCTTGTCGCGCACGAGACTGATGACGCGATGACCGCCATCGGCGCCGGCATCGGCGGGCAGGATATCCAGGCGGACGATCGAATCCTTCTCGCCGCGGATCAACTGCACGACTTCATCGAGGCGCGTGCCCATCACTTCCTTGATCGGGCCGTCGGCGCCCTGGCCGACACCGGTGATACGGTCGCCGACCGCGAGCTTGCCGGAAAGCTGCGCCGGGCCACCCGGAACGAGTTCGCGGATCGTCGTGTAATCGTCGCGCTCCTGCAGCACCGCGCCGATGCCAACCAGCGAGAGCTTCATCGAGATATCGAAATCGGCCGATGCGGTGGCGCCGAAGTAGTCGGTATGCGGATCGATCGACGTCGAATAGGCGTCCATGAAGGACTGGAAGACGTCGTCGCTCTTGTATTTATAGGCGCGCTCGAGCGCGTTCTTGTAGCGCTTGTCGAGCGTGTCGCGAATGGTGGCTTCCGTCTGGCCGCCGAGTTTTAGCCGCAGCCAATCGGCCTTCACCCGCTTGCGCCAGAGATCGTTGCTCTCGGCTTCGGATTGCGGCCAGGGTTTATCGTCACGCACCAGCGCGTAGTCTTCCTGCGCGGTGAAATCGAAGCCCTTTTTCAGGAGATCGCGGGCATAGCTCATGCGATCGACAATGCGCTGCTCGTAGACATTGAAGATCGAGAAGGGGAGCTTGAGGTCTTCCTTCTTGATCGCGTCGTCGATCTTCGTGCTATCAGCCATGAAGGTGTTGATGTCCGACTGCAGGAAAATCATCCGATCCGGATCGAGCGACTTGATGAAGCGATCCATGATCTTGACGGAGAGGCTGTCGTCGAGCGCGACCGGCCGATAGCTGTAGCGCGTCAAGAATTGCGCGCTCAGCTGCGCTGCCTGCTCCTGCTGCTTTTGCGGCGCCAAAACCGGCACCGGTCCCATGTCCAGTGCATGGGCCGTGGGCGCAACCGCCAGGAGAATGCCGAGGAAACCGTATTTAATGCGCATCAAGCTGTGATCCAATTCCGACTGCTCGCGTTTGTCTACAATGTAGGTGGAGCAATTATGGTTTTTTAGCAACCGGGTTGATTGGACGGATAAACGCTGACGTCGATATCATCTACAACTTTTGGTGAGATCGGCTGTGAAGGCAGACGATGTTCTCGCCGGCCTGTCACCTCAAATGAGCGTCTTGGCTGCTGCCAGGACCTCTTCGCCGACATGAACCTCATGGCGGGTCTTGGGATATTTCCGGTCGCGAACATCCTCGGCGAACGCCCGGAAAGCGTTCACGCGCAGATCCTGCAGGCGCGCCTCTTCCGCCGCCAGATCGGCATATTGCTTGGCATGGCGCGGGACGCGGCTCGTGCCGGTTCCGAGCACGTCGCAGGAGAACAGATATTGGGCGTCGCAGACGGCACCGCAGCCCATTCCAAGCGTGATCAGTGCCGTCGAGCGCGTGATCCACTTGGCGATCGCGACGGGGACGACCTCCATCTCGACTGCCCAGGCGCCGGCCTGTTCATAGTCCTTCACCCGGCGGTAGATCGAGGCCGCTTCCTCGGGCGTCGTGCCGATCGCGCGGAAGTTGGTCCAGGTCGCCCAACGCGGCACGAGGCCGACATGGCCACTGACGGGAATGCCCTCCTTGGCCATCGCTTCCAGCAGGCGCAGCGAACCGGCGAAGTATATACAGCTGGCGCCGAGATCGAGCGCGCGAAAACCTTCGCGGATGGCGCTCGACTCGTCGTGAATGGCACCCGGCACATGGGCAGCCTGGATGAAGGCGGTGGGGGCGGCCTTGCGTATCCTTGGCAGTTGCTCGTCCACCTCGCAGGTGAACATCTCGATTCCGGCCTCAGTGGCGGCGGCTGCCTCCGCCGGGCTGTCGACATGCATGGTCAGGAATTGACGCTTGCCCTTGAGCGCGCGCAGATCGGCTACGGTCAATGCACGGGTCATGCCTGGTTGCCTTCCTGGGCTTGCCTGCGGGCGTTCTCGCGCTGCAGCTTCTTCTGCCAGCGCGCGTTCATCGCTCCATCGCCATCCTTGGTGCCGTCGTGCCAGGTGCCGAACCACTTGTCGAACGGGATCAGGCCGTCGGCATAGTTCACCTCGAAATACTTGTGGTGGAGGTAGTGGGCATAGGCGTGCGTATCGAGCCCGCCTTCCTCGCCCGCCTCGATCTTGTCGAAGCCGACATGGCCGACCACCGCGCCGAGCGCCAGCGAATGCAGATTGTAGATGGCGACCAGCGGGTGCGAAAAGATCACCAGATGGATCAGCGCTTCACCGAAGAAGAGCAGGTGCTCGACCGGGTGCATGGCAAGCGACGACCAGGGCGAAGGATTGACCGAGTTGTGGTGGACCGAGTGAACGAACTTGTAGAGAGCAGGAATGTGCAGCGCGCGGTGGATCGCGAAGAAGTAGGCTTCGTGGATCACAGGCACGAAAAGCACGATACAGGCAAGCCAGACCGGATTGTCCCGGAACGTCGCCATCGGCACGTAGTTGTTGGCGAATGCCCAGAGCGTCACGACCTCGATCGCGGTCCAGATCGTAACACCGGTGCCGACGCCGCGAATGATGCTGTCATAGGCCTGCGAGCCGAATAGGAAGACGGTGTTCTTCTTGTCTGCCGGGAAGTTCGGATTGTACTTGAAACGGTTTTCCTGGCGGCGAAGCTTGTAGAGCCGCAGCTCGATTATGCCGTAGAAGAGGAAGAACGCCGCGAGGTTGCGCGCGAAGATCAGCGCGATCCAGCCGACGGAGAAGGTCTTCGTCGTCTCGGTCCCCGGCGTCAGGAAAAACCAGAAGATCGCCGCGGTGACCATGAAGAAGGCGTTCCACGGAAAGAAGTAGTTCGGCAGCCACTTCAGGAATTTCAGTGGGTTTGGCGGCAGCACGAAGACCGGCGCCGGCGTCAGCACGCCATCAGGCGTCCAATGGCCTCTCTTGTCTCTCTTGCCGAATTTTGAATCGTCCATGACTTGCCTCCCGCATGCGTCATTGATGTCTCGAATGCTTTATCTGCCGGCATCGGCCGTGACGCGATCAGGCCGCCAGCAGCGACTTCAGCTTGACCTCGGGCTGCATCAGTGCCGTGGGATCGACGGTCTTGCCCGAGGCGATCAGCATTTCCGCCAGCCGGATGTCGCGGGCGATGCCATTGCCCGGACCGATGCCGCTCGCCGAAAGCAGCCGCCCGTCGGCACCGATCTGGAAGATGATGAAGGCACCCTCGCCGACCTCGCGGCGAACCGAGGTGACGGCGCCTTCGGCAAGCCCTGCCACCTGCAGCGTCAGGTCGTATTGATCCGACCAGAACCACGGCACGGCGGTAATCCGCTCGTCCGCGCCGATGAGATTGGCCGCCGCGAGCATCGCCTGCTCCTGGGCGCTGCGCCAGGATTCAAGCCGGACCCGCCGCCCGCCATAAACGGGGATCGGGAAGGAGCAGCAGTCGCCGGCGGCGAAAATGTCGGGGTCGGATGTCCTGAGGTGGTCATCGACCATGATGCCGTTTTCGATCGTCAGCCCAGCCTTTTCCGCGAGCTCGACATTTGGAATCGAGCCGATGCCGATCACCGCGATGTCGGCATCGATAGTCCGGCCGCCGGCCAAACCGATCGAGACGCCGTCGGCAACAATCTCGAAGGTCTCGATCCGGCTCTCGCACAGGATCTCCACGCCCGCCGTCTTGTGGCGTGAGGCCACCGCATGGGCGATGTCCTCGGGCACGCCGCGTGAGAGGATGCGTGGCAGGCCCTCGATCAGCGTGACGGTGGCGCCAAGGCCGCGCGCGATCGCCGCGAGCTCAAGGCCGATGAAGCCGCCGCCGACGATGGCGAGCCGGCTACCCTCATGCAGATGCCGCTTGATCGCCAATGCATCGGCATGGGTGCGAAGCGTCAGCACGCGCTCGGAGCGTTCGGCAATGCCGGGAAGCGGACGTGGCCGCGCGCCGGTCGCAAGCAGCAGCTTGTCATAGGCGAGCGTCGTTCCGTCCGAGAGCTCGACGGCCTTGCTCGATCGGTCGATCCCGATCGCGTTGGCGCCCAGCCGAACGTCGATACCGCGCTGCTTGTAGCCGTCGGCGTCCATGATGAACTTCGGATCGGCGCCCTCGAGGATCCCGTTCTTCGACAGCGGCGGCCGCTCGTAGGGGTGAAGTGTTTCGGCGCCCACAAGCGTGATCGTGCCGTCGAAATTGCGCGCGCGCAGCTGCAGCGCTGCACGTCCGCCGCATTCGCCACCGCCGATGATAACGATAGAGGACATGGCTGTCTCCATACTACCGGTTCGCTTGATGTCAGGCGGGGATGGCGAGCAGGACTTCGCCCGCTTCGATCTTCGCCTGGTAGGTGTTGAGGCTTTTGCAGGCCGGCGGCCGGCGCGGCGTGCCGGTGCGATAGTCGAAGGCCCCCGAATGCTTGGGACATTCGATCTCGTAGTCCATTACTAGCCCGTCGGCGAGGTGGATGGCCTCGTGCGAGCAAAGGCCGTCGGTGCAGAACACCTCGTCCTCGGGAGAACGATAAACCGCGTAAGTGCGACCGCCAAGGTCGAAGCGTATGACGCCTTCCTGCTCGATGTCGTCAAGACGACAGGCTGATACCCAGCTCATAATGTGCCTCCTTTCACTCCTCCAGACATGACCGAATATCCGTCCGCGCCCTCAGCTAGGCAACGCCGATATTGACGCAAATGCATCATTCACTAAGCTCACGGATGAGGAGCACGGGAGGATGTTTCGTGGCGAGGAAACCGAGCATGGATGACGTCGCGGCGGCGGCCGGCGTCAGCCGCATCACCGTCGACCGAGTGCTGAACGGCCGTGGCGGCGTCAAACCGAAGACCGAGCAGCTGGTCATCGAGACGGCGAGGGCGCTCGGCGTCGACCGCGCGCTCACGATGATGCCGACGCGTATTCTGCGCATCGGCGTGGTGCTGCAGAACAATGTGAATTCCTACTATGTGAAGCTGCGCGAAGGCTTCCTTCTCTCGGCGCAGCAATACAAGCGCTACAACATCCGCGTCACCTTCTGATATTTCGAGCAGATCAAGGCTGACGCCGCGATCAAGACGCTGGCGAAGGCCGCGGCCGAATGTGACGGCCTCGTCGTCATCCTGTTCGATGACCCTGATGTGACCGCGATGGTGGATCAGCTGTCGCGCAAGCTCCCCATCGTGACCGTCGCCTCCGACCTGCCGGGCACCGGCCGGATCGGCTATGTCGGCTCGAACGCCGTTCAGGAGGGGCGCACGGCGGGCGCGCTCATGGGGCGTTTTCTCGGTGATGCCGGCGGCGACGTGGTCGTCATCGTCGGCCTTCACCAATTGCTGGAGCATGAGCAGCGCGCGGTGGGCTTCCGCGACACCGTGGGCCGGATTATCCGAACTGCCGGGTGGTCGAGACGTTTCAGAGCTACGAGCAGGAGAACATCCGCAAGGATTTCCGCGCGCTCCTGCGCCGCCACCCCGCGCTACGCGGCGTCTACAATATGTCGGTGGGCAACCCTGTGCTCGCCGAAGAACTGAAGGCGATTGGCAAGGACCAGTCCGTCTGTGTCATCACCCACACGGTGACGCCGGAGCGGGTGGCATTGATGGATGACGGTGTCGTCGATGCGATCATCGACCGCGAGCCGTTCCTTGAGGCGCGGCGCGCGATCGAAATCCAGCTCCACCACGCCGGTCGTTTTGCCAAGGACGACATAACGCCTCCCCAGCGGCCTCGGATTTTCCTGCGCGAGAATGTCCGCTTCGAATAATCGTATCGCGAAATCGCCGGTGGTTCCCGAAGTGCCACGCGCTGCCCGAGCGTCGAAATTGGAAAATAATGAGAAAACGTTTTCTCACGTTGACTTTGCATTTGGGAAACGCTTTTCTCACCTCCGCGAGAAGGAGGAGATCGCGTGGTCGCTCGGAGCAACCGTGTCACAATTCATGACGTCGCCAAGGCTGCGGGCGTCAGCGTTTCGACCGTGTCGAAGGCGCTGAACGATACCGGCCGGATGGCGTCGGAGACGCGCGAGAAGATCAAGTCGATCGCAGCCGACGTGGGCTTCCGGCCGAATGCGCTGGCCCGCAGCCTCCTCTCCAACAGAAGTTTCACGGTGGGTCTCCTCACCAACGATACCTACGGTCGCTTCACCCTGCCGCTGATGTCGGGGATTTCAGAAGCGCTGGTCGATCATGGCGTCTCGGTCTTTCTCTGTGCGATCGAGGATGATCCGGCACTCGCCAAGGTTCATGTCGACGCCATGCTGGACAAGCAGGTGGATGGCATCATCGCGACGGGCAAGCGGGTCGACAGGTCTCTCCCGGTCGATCTCGCTGGCCTGCCGGTGCCCGTCGTCTATGCCTTCACCGAGGGCGTGCCGGGAAGCGTCATTCTGACGGCGGATGATTCCGACGGCGCGCGGCTTGCCGTCGAGCGGCTTCGCAAGGTCGGGCGCAAGAGGATCGTGCATGTAACCGGTCCCGACAGTTTCGTCTCGGCCGTGGAGCGCGCCGATGCCTTTCGCCAGGCCGTCGGCCCGGATGCGCTTGTCATGCACGGCGCCTGGACCGAGGCCTGGGGGCATGAGGCCGTCGCCATGCTTTGGGGCGGCAACAAGCCGACGCCCGACGGCATTTTCTGCGGTAACGACCAGATCGCGAGAGGTGTGGTGGACGCCTTGCGCGAGCGGGGAGTTCGCGTGCCCGAGGATGTGTCGATCATCGGTTTCGACAACTGGGAGATCTTCGCCGACCAGACGCGGCCGGCGCTGACGACGGTCGACATGAATTTGAAGGAGCTCGGTCGCACGGCCGGGCTGACGATCTTGGATCTTGCCGAAGGACGGGCTGTGGAGACCGGACTGCGCAAGCTTCCATGCAAGCTGGTTGTTCGCCAGTCCTGTGGTGGAGACCGGGAAATCTAACGGGAGGCGGGGCGCGTTTGCCCCATGATTTGGAGGAAATCATGCATAAGAGAATGCTTGCAGCGACGGCTTTGCTGTCAATATGCCTTTGCTCGGCGGCATCCGCCGAAACCGTCAGCATGTGGGTGCGTTCGGGCAGCGGCGGCGGCGCCTTCAAGGCGGTCATCGACGCCTATAACGCGGCCAATCCCGACAAGGTCGAACTCACGGAAATCCCTTCGGACCAGATGGTCCAGAAATATGCGACGGCGGTTGCCGGCGGCCAGGCGCCGGACGCGATCTCGCTGGACCTGATCTACACCCCGTCCTTTGCGTCCGCCGGCCAGCTTGAGGACTTGACCGATTTCGCCAAGTCGTTGAGCTACTTCAACGCGTTGGCCCCCGCTCACGTCAAGCAGGGCACCTATGAAGGCAAGGTCTACGGCCTGCCGCTTTTGGTCGAGACCTCCGTCTTCGCCTGGAACAAGGGCCTCTACAAGAAGGCCGGCCTCGACCCAGAGAAGGCGCCGACTTCATGGGAAGAGATCACCGCAAATGCCGAGAAGATCCGCAAGCTCGGCGGTGATGACTATGGCTTCTATTTCTCGGGCGGCGGCTGTGGCGGTTGCATGATCTTCACCTTCGCGCCCCTCGTTTGGGGTGCCGGCGCGGATATCCTCTCCGAGGATGGCAAGACCGCGGCACTGGATACTCCCCAGATGCGAAAGGCCGTCGAAGACTATCGTGCGATCGTCAAGTCGGGCGCCGTGCCTGCCAGTGCCGCGACCGATAACGGTGTGGACTTCCTGAAATTCCTCGGCGGCAAGATCGGTCAGCAGAGCCTTGGCGCGTTTGCCATCGGCACCATGATCACGCAGCATCCGGAGCTCGACTTCGGCGTGACAATGATACCCGGCGTCGACGGCAAGCCGTCGTCCTTTGCCGGCGGCGACAATATCGTCGTTACCAAGGGCACGCCGCATGTCAGCCAGATCCAAAAGTTCCTGCAGTTCGTCTATTCCGAGGAGGGGCAGACGATCATGGCCAAGAACGGCAGCCTGCCGACGCGCACCGATATCGCCGAGCAGGTCCTGAAGGGACAGGATCCGCGCCTGCTCGTGGCCGCCGATGCGATCAAGGTCGCCAAGACGCCCTATACCCTGCAGTTCAACGATCTGATCAACAGCCCGAACAGCCCGTGGTCGCAGTTCATCAATGCCGCCATGTTCGGCGATGATGTCGACGGCGCATTTGCCAACGGCCAGGCCGACATGCAGTCGATCATCGACAGCGCGCAATGATCTCAAGGATCTGAGCTTAAGGGCCGGGATCATCAGGCGGTCCCGGCCCGATACATCGCAATCGCTCGCCATTTCACAAACTGAACGAGATCAAAGATGACGACTGAAATCATCTCCGTCTCTCCGAAGCGCAGGCGGCGGCGGAGAGGGGGCTGGCGGGGCGTTGCCTATATCGCGCCCGCAATCGCCCTGGTGACCGTATTCTTCGTGCTGCCGCTCCTCTTCACCGTGTGGATGAGCCTGCACCGCTGGCCGCTCATGGGATCGCCGCGCTGGATCGGCATCGGCAACTACACCCGCATGTTCAACGATCCGCGTTTCTGGACATCGCTCGGCTTCACCGCGCAATACACGCTTGTTGTCACGATCGCGATCTTCGCGCTGGCGTTTCCGCTTGCCTTCTTCGTCGACAAGCCGCGCCGCTTCGTGTCGGGCTATCGCACCATCATCTTCCTGCCCGTCGTTATCGGCCTGGCCTCGGCGTCGCTTCTGTGGGTCTGGCTCGCCAATGTCGATAGCGGCCTGTTCTCGCCGGTCTTCGAGATGCTCGGCCTCACCCAGGGGCGGCGCAACCTGCTCGCGACCTTCGACAGCGCCTTCCTGACGATCATCGTCATGGTCGTGTGGAAGGTCGCCGGCTTCACGATGATCATTCTCTTGACCGGGCTGCAGGGTATTCCGTCGGAGCTGACGGAGGCCGCGCGCATCGATGGCGCCGGCGCCTGGCAGCGCTTTCGCCACCTGACGCTGCCCTTGATGCGCAGGACGATGGCGCTCGCGCTCATCCTGTCGGTCACCGGTTCGATCCTCGCCTTCGACCAGTTCTACATCATGACATCAGGTGGACCGCAAAACCGCATGATTTCGATCGTCTACTACATCTTCAACCAGTCCTTCGTGTCGTTCAATCTCGGTTATGGCGCGGCTCTTTCCATCGCGCTGCTCGTCATCCTGGTGGCGCTCAGCATCGTGCAGCTCTGGCTGCTCAAAGTTGGGGAGGATCGTCCATGACCGGCCGCACAGCCCTTCGCGCCCGCCGCAATGCCAGGCGCGCCACAAGCTATCACGTCGCCGGTGCCGCAATCGTGGTCTTCTTCCTGGCGCCCTTCGCGATCATGCTCATGTCATCGTTTCGCCCGCGCAGCGAAACGGCGCTGCCACCATGGCCGCTCACCGGCATCAGCCAATTCAGCGTCGATGCTTACAGGACGCTCGACACGTTCGGTGCCGGCATCTGGCATCACATGTTCAACTCCCTGATCGTGTCCGTCGCGACTGTCGTGCTCACCGTGGCGATCAGCCTGCTCGCCGGCTACGGTTTCTCGCGCTACCGGTTCCCGTTCAAGAACGTGCTGTTCATCCTGATCATCGCCACCTTGATGATCCCGTTCCAGTCGATCCTGACGCCGCTCTTCATCATCCTCTCGCGGCTGGGGCTCAACAATTCGCTGCTCGGGCTGACGCTCGTCTATGTCACGCTGCAGCTGCCCTTCTCCGTCTTCATGATGCGCAATGCGTTCGACGCGGTGCCCAAGGAGATCGAGGAAGCCGCCCGTATCGACGGCGCGCGCGATCTCGGCCTGCTTGCCCGCGTACTTTTTCCGCTGGTGCTGCCCGGTGTCGTCACCGTCGCGATTTTCGCATTCCTCAATGCCTGGAACGAGTTTTTCGCCGCACTCGTGCTTTTGTCCAGCAACGAGAAATTCACGCTGCCGGTGCTGATGACCGCGGTGCGCTCATCCAGAATGGGCGCCATCGATTGGGGCGCGGTCCAAGCCGGCGTCGTCGTCATGGTCATCCCCTGCCTGCTCGTCTTCTTGCTTCTGCAACGCTTCTACATGCGCGGCCTGATGGCCGGCGCCGTCAAATAATTCAAAGGAGAATTTGAAACATGACTACCGAAAACAAGAGCCAGTTCCGCCCGGTCGCCGTTCCCGATGTCGAGCTCAACGGCTTCTGGGGCAAGTGGCAGGATGCGGTGTGCGATTCCACGGCGGCGATCCTGCTCGATCGCTGCGAAAAAGCCGGCATGATCCAGGCGATCGACGTGAACCAGCCGAGCCCCGGCGTCGTCATACCGATCGACGAGAAGTGGACCGGCTCGACGCAGATGTTCTGGGATTCCGATCTCGGCAAGTCGATCGAAACCATCGCTTACTCGCTCTACCGCAAGCCGAATGCCGAGCTTGAGGCGCGTGCCGACGCCATCATCGACATGTATGAAAAGCTGCAGCAGGAGGACGGCTATGTGAATGCCTGGTTCCAGCGCGTGCAGCCCGGCAAGCGCTGGACAAACCTGCGCGACCATCACGAGCTCTATTGCGCCGGCCATCTCATGGAAGCCGCCGTCGCCTATTATCAGGCAACCGGCAAGCGCAAGCTGCTCGACATCATGTGCCGCTATGCCGACCACATGATCACGGTCTTCGGCCATGGCGAAGGCCAGATACCCGGCTATTGCGGCCACCAGGAAGTGGAGCTCGCGCTGGTGAAGATGGCGCGCGTCACGGGCGAGCAGAAATACCTCGACCTCTCCAAGTTCTTCATCGACGAGCGCGGCAAAGAGCCCCACTTCTTCACCGACGAAGCCATCCGCGGAGGCCGCGATCCGAAAGACTATGTGCACAAGACCTACGAATACAGCCAGGCGCATGAACCCGTGCGCGAGCAGGAGAAGGTCGTCGGCCACGCCGTGCGTGCCATGTACCAGTATTCCGGCATGGCCGACATCGCCACCGAATACCATGACGATACGCTGACCAATGCGCTGGAGACGCTGTGGGACGACCTCACGGTCAAGCAGATGTATGTCACTGGCGGCATCGGCCCGGCGGCGAGCAACGAGGGCTTCACCGACTATTACGACCTGCCCAACGATACCGCCTATGCCGAAACATGCGCCTCCGTCGGCCTTGTCTTCTGGGCAAGCCGCATGCTTGGCCGAGGCCCGAACCGCCGCTACGCTGACGTCATGGAACAAGCGCTCTATAACGGCGCGCTGACTGGGCTTGCGCTCGACGGCAAGACCTTCTTCTACGACAACCCGCTCGAGAGTACCGGCAAGCACCACCGCTGGGTCTGGCACCGTTGCCCCTGCTGCCCGCCGAACATCGCCCGCCTCGTTGCCTCCGTCGGCTCCTACATGTATGCGGTTGCCGACAACGAGATCGCCGTTCATCTCTATGGTGAGAGCAGCGTCAAGGCGAAGCTCAAGGGCGGCAACGTCAAGCTGACGCAGCACACCGATTATCCATGGAATGGCGATATCCGCATCGACGTCGATGTCGACGGCACGGCCGAATTCGGCCTCGCGCTGCGCATTCCCGAATGGGCCGAGGGCGCCTCGTTGAAGGCGAATGGCGAGACGGTCGATCTGGCCTCGTCGGTCATCGACGGCTATGCGCGGCTCAACCGCGCCTGGAAGAAGGGCGATGTCATCGCGCTCGATCTTCCGCTGGAGCTTCGCCCGCAATACGCCTCGCCGAAAGTCCGCCAGGACGTCGGCCGCGTCGCGCTCGCCCGCGGCCCACTGATCTACTGCGTCGAGGAAACCGACAACGGCCACGATCTCAACGCCTTCGTCGTTCCGCAGAAGCTCGCCGGCCACCGGACGAAGTCGATTGAAGGGCTGAACGGCGCGGTTGCGGTCGAGCTCGACGTCTCCAGGGAAGATGCCAGCGGCTGGAACGGTTCGCTCTATCGCACCCGTCCGGCCGAGCAGGTGCCGGCAACCGTCACGCTCGTGCCCTATCATCTCTGGGACAATCGCGAGCCAGGCGCCATGCTGGTCTGGCTCCAGACTGGGAAGTAGGCCGATGGTCCCGATGGAAACAGCGAGCGTCTCGCTCAAGGACGTGCGAAAATCCTACGGCAGCCTGCCTGTCGTGCACGGCATCGATCTCGACATCAAGGAGGGGGATTTCGTCGTTTTCGTCGGCCCCTCCGGCTGCGGAAAATCGACACTGCTCAGGATGATCGCCGGTCTCGAGGAGGTGACCGATGGCGAGATCAGCATCAAGGGGCGGGATGTCACCGATCTCGACCCGTCCGATCGCGGCATCGCCATGGTCTTCCAGTCCTACGCGCTTTATCCGCATATGTCGGTGCGCGAAAACCTGGCATTCGGCTTGAAGATGGCGAAGACAGACGCGGCGGAAATCAAGCGCCGCGTCGACGAAGCGGCCGGCATCCTGAAGATCGACCATCTTCTCGATCGCCGTCCGGGCCAGCTCTCCGGCGGCCAGCGGCAGCGCGTGGCCATCGGCCGCGCGATCGTGCGCGAGCCCGATGTCTTCCTGTTTGACGAGCCGCTGTCGAACCTCGACGCGGAGCTGCGCGTCTCGATGCGTATCGAGATCGCCAGGCTCCATCGCGAGCTCGGCAACACCATGATCTATGTGACGCACGACCAGACCGAGGCGATGACGCTGGCCGACCAGATCGTCGTGCTTCGAAACGGGAGGGTCGAGCAATCGGGATCGCCACGGGAGATCTACGAAAACCCGTCCAACATGTTCGTCGCCGGCTTCATCGGCTCGCCACGGATGAATTTCCTGAAGGCGGTCGCCCAGGGGAGCGGACGTTTCGACATCGCAGCGAAAAGCTTCGAGGATAAGGGGCGGCCGGCGAGCCTTCAGCGTGGGACGGAGTTCATGATCGGCATTCGGCCGGAGCATATCGTGATCGGCGAGGTCGGCGATCGGTCGATCGCCGCGCGCGTCGAGTTCTTCGAATATCTCGGCGGCACGCGATACATCTATTGTGCGCTCGAAGACGGGCAGAACCTCGTCGTCGAGCAGAGGGCCGGGCTGGATATTGAGCCGGGCGCGGTGATTGCACTCGATCTGTCGTCCAGCCAGCGTCTGTTCTTCGATGCCGAGGGAGGGCGGTTGCGCGCTTAAAGAGCTCGGGCGAGCGGGAACAGTTTCCCTCGAAAAAGGAGCACGATCGTTCCCGCCGCCAACAGGGCGATTGCTGCGGTCACCAGCCAGAGCAAGGGCATGGCGAGCGTCGACAGGATGCCCTGTTCGCCGCGGGCGACCATGCGGATCAGACCGGTGGCGAGCGCGGTCAGACCGAAGGAAAAGGCCCAATAGGACGCCGCGAATGGTTGCTTCATGACCCATGGAAGAAGGCGAAGCGCCAGAAGCAGCTGCAGCATGGCGTAGCCCACCATGGCATGGGCCAGCAGATCCGGCGCTCCGTTCGTCACGCTCAGATAGGCGGCAGCGCCGACTGCTGGCGGTGCGAGCTGGATGCCGATCGTTGGACGCAGGGGCTCGGCCAGTTCCGCTGCATTCAAGAGCCGGTTCAGGATGACGGATTCCATCGCCAGCCACGAGAAGAAACCCGCACCGAAAGCCAGTTGCGCCAGATCGGAATAGCCGAGTGCCGCGCCGACGATTGCCGCGACATAGCATCCGGCAACCGTCGGGAGATACAAGACCGGCGTCGTCGTGGTCGGATCGCGTCCGCCCTGCCACAAGGCACCCGTCCGCCATATCGCGAAGACGAGTGTCCAGAGCAGGCCGATCCAATAGAATGCCAGCGCCAGCGCGCCGGAAAACGGCGCGACCATCGCTGCGCAAAGCATGGTGGCGACGCCGATGAGGCCGATGAAGCAGCACTGCACGGGATGCACGATCTCCTTGCGCGCTTCCTCCGCGAAGAGGATCCACTTCAATCCGTAGAGACAAACGAGCACGAACCAGACAGCAAGCGCGAGAAGCGCAATGCCATCTCCGACAGTGGTAGGAAGCGCGAAATGACCGGCCGCTGCCCGCCAGGCGTTGGAAAGGCCCGCTATGCCGAGCACGATGCCGAAGGCCGATGCAGGAACGACAGGCAGTCGCTTTCGACCGGCTGCGGACGACTCGTCTAGTTGCGATTGCGTTGCGGTCATGGGGGCTCCGACGCTGGAAACGAATGGCTGCGAATGCGATCTTGCGTAAGACGATGCCCTCGCCGCTGTTCCGGCTTTGGCCAACGCATAAAGAGCCTGTTGCATCGGTATTGCAACAAACGGCGCGGCGAATTCGTCAGAATTCGGCGTGTTTCCTATCTCCTCATGCGCGATCGCCCGCGACGGCGTCCATGCGCGCAAGCCCGCTAGTCGAGCATGACCATATGCGCCGGAAGCTGCTCCTCGAAAAACTTCGAGAACGTCGCGATACGCGGCGGAAGCGTCTGGTAGGGCGGGTAGTAGAGCGTCAGCCAAAGCTCCTGCGGCGCCCAGCCCGGCAGCACGTGAACCAGCCGGCCGGTGCGGATATGCTCAGCGATGTGAAAGCCCGGCAGCATGGCGACGCCGACCCCATCGGCCGCCATATCCGCGAGCACTTCGCCATTGTTGGCGCTGAACGCGCGTCCAGCCGCGATCGAGATGCTCGATCCGCCGTCCGACAGGGCCCAGTTCTCGCGCCGGCTCTCGCCGCTGTAGGCGAGGCAATCGTCGGGCGTCAGTTCGTTGGGATGCTGCATCTCCGTGAAGCGGCTGCCCGGCGCCGCAACCAGGATCCTCGGCACCGCCCGGATCTTGCGCCAGATGGTGAATTTGTCCGAAGGCGCGGATGAAATGCGGATCGCGAGGTCGTAGTCGTCGTCGATGATGTTGACCAAGCCGTCCGACAGCGAAACCTCGAAGCTCATCTTCGGATAGCGCTCCCGGAAGCCCGACAGAATCGGCGTGAGGATCGTCTTGCCAAGCCAGGTCGGCGCGCTGATCCGCAGCCGCCCCTGGTCGGATTTGTGGGCGTTCTTGACGTCCTTGCGGGCGTTCTCGAGCGCTTCGACCGCCGGCTGGATCTGCGCCGCGAAGACGGCGCCGTCAGTGGTCAGCGACACCTGGCGTGTGGTGCGCACGAAGAGCTGGACGCCAAGATCGTCCTCAAGTGCCGCGATCGCACGGGTGACGGCGGCGGGTGTCATGTCGAGCTCGCGGGCGACCTGGGCGAAGTTGCGCTTTTCGGCGGCGAGCAGAAAGGTTTTCAGGGCCTTATAGTCGTTCATCTCAATTATTTCAAAAATCGCAATTCATTCGAGAGGAATATTGCAATTCCGCAATGCAATCAACCCGGTTACATCTGTGGTCATCGAAACGGCAACGCCCACAAAGAAAGGCAACGGCCATGATCAAGGATATCAAGGGACTGCACCACGTCACTTCGATGGCGTCGGATGCCCGAGAGAACAACCGGTTCTTCACCAACGCGCTCGGCCTGCGCCGCGTCAAGAAGACAGTCAACTTCGACGACCCGAGCGTCTACCACCTCTACTACGGCGATGAAAATGGCACGCCCGGCACGGTCATGACCTACTTTCCCTTCCCGCACATGATGACCGGCCGCCCCGGCGTCGGTGAAGTCAGCGAGACGCAGTTCTCCATCCCGAAGGGATCGCTGGCTTTCTGGAAAGACCGCCTGACGGCCCAGGGTGTGGTCGGTCTGAAGACCGACACTGTCTTCGGCGTCAACCGCCTGCGCTTCGCCGGCCCTGATGGCGACGGACTGGCGCTGATCGAAACCGCCGAAGACGTCCGCGCCCCATGGCTCGCCGAAGGCATCTCCGAAGACAATGCGATCCGCGGCTTCTCCGGTGCGCGCTTCGACCTGCACGACACCGCCGCCACATCGGAACTGCTGCAGTTCATGGGCTATGAGCGTGCCGAGGTCGAAGGTGATGTAACGCGGTTCATCATTCCCGGTGGCAATGGTGCCGACACCATCGACATCGCGTCGCTGCCGAAAACGCCGTTTGCCCGCCAGGGCGCCGGTTCTGTCCACCACATCGCCTTTGCCGTCGAGAACCGCGAAAAGCAGCTCGAAGTGCGCAAGGCACTGATGGACACGGGCTACCAGGTGACGCCGGTTATCGACCGCGATTACTTCTGGGCGATCTACTTCAGAACGCCGGGTGGAATCCTGTTCGAAATCGCAACCAACGAACCCGGTTTCGATCGCGACGAAGATACCGCTCACCTCGGCGAAGCCTTGAAGCTGCCGACCCGGTATGAAGCCTATCGCGGCCAGATCGAAGAGAACCTCGTTCCGCTCGCAGCATAACCCCGCACGGCAAACTGCCGTGCACCCCTAACGCCAACAATTTCCGCCTTCGAACGGCTGCCTGAGGCAGGCAGCCGACCGCCGGAGGCATCCCAATCCTTAACCGCCAAATTGGCAATCAAAATCTAAACGGAGAAATCAAATGTCCAAGCTCGAAGTCCTGACCCCTGCAAACAGCCAGCTCATCTTCATCGACCAGCAGCCGCAGATGGCTTTCGGTGTCCAGTCGATTGACCGCCAGACGCTGAAGAACAATGTCGTCGGTCTCGCCAAGGCTGCCAAGATCTTCAACATCCCGACCACGATCACGACGGTCGAGACGGAAAGCTTCTCCGGCAACACCTTCCCGGAACTGCTCGGCGTGTTCCCTGAGAACGACATTCTGGAACGCACGTCGATGAACTCGTGGGACGACCAGAACGTTCGTGATGCCCTTGCCAAGAACGCCGCCGGCGGCCGCAAGAAGATCGTCGTCTCCGGCCTCTGGACGGAAGTGTGCAACACCACCTTCGCGCTCTCCGCCCTCCATGATGTCCCCGACTACGAAATCTATATGGTCGCCGATGCATCCGGCGGCACCTCGGTCGACGCCCACAAGTATGCGATGGACCGCATGGTACAGGCCGGCGTCATCCCCGTGACCTGGCAGCAGGTCATGCTCGAATGGCAGCGCGACTGGGCCCGCAAGGAAACCTACAACGCCGTCACCTCGCTGGTGAAGGAACATTCCGGCGCCTACGGCATGGGCATCGACTATGCGGTCACCCATGTCCACGGCGGTGCCGAGCGCGTCAGCCACGGCAAGCGCATCGGCCCGAACCCAGCCAAGTAATCACCCGTGACCGCCGCTTCCGCAGGATCGAATGTTCCAGATGCGGAAGCGGCTTTCATCTAGAGTCGAGGATGGCCCCATGAAACTCTACCTTCTTTCCATCGGCGCAGGTCTTCTGGTCGGTATCGTCTACAGCCTGCTCAATGTTCGCTCTCCCGCGCCACCGATCGTGGCTCTTGTCGGCCTGCTCGGCATTCTGGTCGGCGAGCAGCTCATCCCCTTCGCCAAGACACTGATCGCCAGGGAGCCGGCGGCCGTCTCCTGGATCAACCAGATCAAGCCGCACATGTTCGGCCATATGCCGAAGGGCGAGAGCCGCAATGACGTCGTCGTGTCTCGCCAGGATCAGCACAAGTCTGATAGCTGACACCGCAAGAGGAGATTCGCTTGCGGTGGGGCCGACGCCCAGTCAATCCGGCGCAAAGCGTTGAAATCAATCTTAATAATGAAGCCAGGAGCATTTCCCATGTTCGCCGACCTCATCCTTCACCACGGTTTGATCACCACGCTCGATCGCACCAATCCAACCGCCAGCGCCGTCGCCATCAAGGACGGCGCCTTTCTCGAAGTCGGCACCGATGCCGAGATCATGGCGCTCGCCGGCCCGGATACCAAGATCGTCGACCTCAAGGGCAAGCGCGTCCTGCCCGGCCTGATCGACAACCATACCCACGTCGTGCGCGGCGGCCTGAACTACAACATGGAACTGCGCTGGGACGGCGTCCGTTCGCTCGCGGATGCGATGGACATGCTGAAGCGCCAGGTGGCGATCACGCCGGCCCCGCAATGGGTTCGCGTCGTCGGCGGCTTCACCGAACACCAGTTCGCCGAAAAGCGCCTGCCGACGATCGAGGAGATCAATGCGGTTGCACCGGATACCCCCGTCTTCCTGCTTCATCTCTATGACCGCGCGCTTTTGAACGGTGCAGCGCTCCGCGCCGTCGGTTACACCCGCGATACGCCCAACCCGCCCGGCGGCGAGATCACCCGCGACGCCAACGGCAACCCGACGGGCATGTTGCTTGCCAAGCCGAACGCCGGCATTCTCTACTCGACGCTCGCCAAGGGCCCGAAGCTGCCCTTCGATTACCAGGTCAATTCCACCCGCCACTTCATGCGCGAGCTCAATCGTCTCGGCGTTACCGGTGTAATCGATGCAGGCGGCGGCAACCAGAACTATCCCGATGACTACGAGGTCATCCAGAAGCTCTCCGACGAAAACCAACTCACCGTTCGACTAGCCTATAACCTTTTCACGCAGAAGCCGAAGGCCGAGAAAGAGGATTTTCTCAACTGGACGTCTTCGGTCAAGTACAAGCAGGGCAACGACTACTTCCGCCACAACGGCGCCGGCGAGATGCTGGTCTTCTCCGCCGCCGACTTCGAGGACTTCCGCCAGCCGCGCCCGGAAATGGCGCCGGAGATGGAAGGCGAACTCGAGGAAGTCGTGCGGGTTCTGGCCGAAAACCGGTGGCCCTGGCGCATGCATGCTACCTATGACGAAACCATCTCGCGTTCGCTCGATGTCTTCGAGAAGGTCAACAAGGATATTCCGCTCGAGGGCCTCAACTGGTTCTTCGACCACGCCGAGACCATCTCGGAGCGTTCGATCGACCGGATCGCGGCGCTCGGCGGCGGCATCGCCACACAGCATCGCATGGCTTATCAGGGCGAATACTTCGTCGAGCGCTACGGCCACGGCGTTGCCGAAGCCACGCCGCCGATCAAGCGCATGCTCGACAAGGGCGTCAATGTCTCGGCCGGCACCGACGCCACCCGCGTCGCCTCCTATAATCCATGGGTGTCGCTCTCCTGGATGGTCACGGGCAAGACGGTCGGTGGCATGCAGCTTTATCCGCGCGCCAATTGCCTCGACCGCGAGACCGCATTGCGCATGTGGACGGAGAAGGTCACCTGGTTCTCCAACGAAGAAGGCAAGAAGGGCCGCATCGAGAAGGGCCAGTTCGCCGATCTCGTGGTCCCCAGCAAAGACTTCTTCGCCTGCGCCGAGGACGAGATCTCGTTCCTCACCTCCGATCTCACGATGGTCGGCGGCAAGATTGTCTACGGCTCGGGTGACTTCGCCAAATACGACGAAAGCAACATCCCGCCCGCCATGCCGGACTGGTCTCCGGTGCGCAAGTTCGGCGGCTACGCCGCCTGGGGCGAGCCCGATGGCGCCGGTGCCCGCTCGCTGCGCCGCACGGCCATTTCGACCTGCGGCTGCGCCAGCGATTGCGGCGTCCACGGCCACGACCACGCCGGTGCCTGGACCTCGAAGCTACCGATTGCCGATCTCAAGGGCTTCTTCGGCGCACTCGGTTGCTCCTGCTGGGCCGTTTGAGGCTGACGCGATAATCGAACGACGTATCGGCCTGGGCAGCGGGAGACCGCTGCCCAGGCTTGTTTTGCAGGAGTGGAAGGCTCCGCTCAATAATTGCAGATAACGCAATTAAATCGAAACTATTGATGCAATTGTTGGCGGCAATAGTTCCCGCCAATATGGCTCCATCAGACGAACACAGCGCCGCTCGAACCGACCGGCCAAGATCGCAGGAGCAACGATGACCAGCCACTCTCCTTCAACACCGCGCAGGCTTCTGGCCGACGTCGTTTCGGCGCCCGCCGTGCGAACGGCCGCGCTGCTCGCGCTTTGCGCCGCCTATATCCAGGGCCCGCTCACCAAGATCTTCGATTTCGGCGGCGCGATCGGCGAGATGGAGCATTTCGGCCTTTCCCCGGCGCCCGTCTTCGCCGTCGTCGTCATTGCATTCGAGCTGACCGCCTCGGCCATGGTGGTGTCGGGCAAGCTGCGCTGGCTGGGCGCTCTCGCGCTCGCCGGCTTCACTGTTCTCGCGACCTTCATCGCGCTTCGTTTCTGGGAACTGCCCGCCGGCATGGAGCGGATGATGGCGACCAACGCCTTCTTCGAACATCTCGGCCTCGCGGGCGCCTTCATCCTCGTCACCATTTTCGACATCACCAAGGGAGCTGAAAAATGAGCACCGCAAAATCCTCCGGGGGCAGCTTCGCTCCACTCGCTCAACCCGTCTTCGCCGTCCTCTGGGCGGCCACCGTTCTCGGCAATACCGGCAGCTTCATGCGCGATGTCGCGAGCTCCTGGCTGATGACCGATCTCTCGGCCTCGCCGGCCGCAGTCGCCATGGTTCAGGCGGCGGGCACGCTGCCGATCTTTCTTCTCGCCATTCCGGCCGGCGTACTGACCGATATTCTCGATCGCCGCAAGTTCCTGATTGCAGTGCAGCTGCTGCTCGCCTCCGTCAGCATCAGCCTCATGGTTCTCGCCCAGACGGGCATGCTCTCGGTCAGCGCTCTGATCGGTCTCACCTTCCTCGGCGGCATCGGCGCAGCACTCATGGGGCCGACCTGGCAGGCGATCGTGCCTGAGCTCGTCAAGCGCGAGGACGTCAAGAGCGCGGTGGCGCTGAATTCGCTCGGCATCAATATCGCACGTTCGATCGGCCCGGCGGCCGGCGGTCTTCTGCTTGCGGCGTTCGGCGCGGGTCTCACCTATGGTGCCGACGTTGCGAGCTATATCATCGTCATCGCAGCACTTGTCTGGTGGCCGCGTGCCAAGAACGCCAATGATGCCCTGCAGGAGAATTTCCTCGGCGCCTTCCGGGCGGGCCTTCGCTACACCCGTGCCAGCCGCCCGCTGCATGTCGTGCTTCTGCGCGCCGCGATCTTCTTCGCCTTCGCCAGTGCCGTCTGGGCCCTGCTGCCGCTCGTCGCCCGCCAGCTTCTCGGCGGTGATGCAAGCTTCTACGGTATCCTGCTCGGTGCGGTTGGCGCTGGTGCGATTGCCGGAGCGCTCGTCATGCCGAAGCTGCGTGAACGCTTCAGCGCCGATGGTCTCCTGCTCGGTGCGGCCATCATCACCGCTGTCGTCATGGCTATCCTGTCGCTTGCTCCGCCGAAGGCTGTTGCCATCGTCGCTCTGCTCTTCCTCGGCGGCGCATGGATCACCGCTCTGACGACGCTCAATGGTGCGGCTCAGGCTGTCCTTCCGAACTGGGTGCGCGGTCGCGGTCTTGCTGTCTACCTCACCGTCTTCAATGGCGCGATGACGGCTGGCAGCCTTGGCTGGGGTGCAGTCGGTACGGCCGTCGGAATTCAGGCTACGCTCATTATCGGTGCTGTCGGCCTTCTTGTTGCCGGTCTCATCATGCACCGTGTGAAACTGCCTGCCGGCGATACCGATCTGGTTCCGTCGAGCCACTGGCCGGAACCGCTTGTCGCCGAGCCTGTCGCCCACGATCGTGGACCGGTCCTCATCCTGATCGAGTACAACGTCGAAAAGCACAACCGTTCGGCCTTCCTTCGTGCGCTGAACGACATGTCGAACGAACGCCGCCGCGATGGCGCCTATGGCTGGGGCGTGACGGAAGACTCTGCGGATCCGCAGAAGATCGTCGAGTGGTTCATGGTGGAAAGCTGGGCAGAGCATCTTCGGCAGCACAAGAGGGTATCGAACGCCGATGCCGATCTGCAAGGGAAGGTGCTTGCCTACCACTCGGGCCCGGAGAAGCCCGTCGTCCGGCACTTCCTGACGATCAACCGCCCAGGCAAGGCCTGAAAGTCTGGACATAGAAGGGGGCTGGGAGGTCCCCTTCATTTGTCATAACAGCCGGGGTCTTCCTCGCTTCTTTCGTCAGCGCAGTCGCGTCAGATCGACCGGGCGGTTATTGATGATGGCCTCCATCGAGAAGAAGCCTGTCACCGTAGCGAGATCGAAATTCGTGATGAGCTTCTGGTAGAAGGCGTCGTAGCCGGACATGCCTTTTGTTACGACCTTGATCAAGTAATCCCAGTCGCCGCCGATGCGATAGAAGTCGATCACCTCGGGTAACCGTTCGACGTGTGCCCGAAAACCCTCGCTCCATTCCTTCGAATGATGGCGCGTGCGGATCATGACGAAGACTGTTAGATCGAAACCCAGCGCCTTGAGGTCGATGTCGCTATGCGATCCCCTGATAAGGCCAAGGGAATGCAACCGTTGTAGCCGACGCCAGCAGGCGTTTTGTGATAGGCCGATCTTTTCAGCCAGGTCGCGCTGCGACAAGGTCGCGTCATTCTGCATTGCGCTGAGGATCTTCATGTCAAACGCATCGATTTTAGCGGTAGAATCGTTCATTTGACACGCCTCGCAATCGATGTTGGAATGGTTTACTCGAACTTGTGAGAGACGGCACGATATCTGTCAATGCTCACAGTGCACGTGCTTCAAAGACAGGCGGAACTTCCGGCTGATTGCCCTTTGAAGCCAAGGGTGGGGACGGCTCAGGCCGCAGATTGGGCGTTCGGCGCTCGCTGTGCCCAGGATGAAAATCAAAATGCCTGTCAAACAAGCGTTATGAAAATTAATTTCACAGTTCCAACTTTTTCCGTGTTTCGTGTTGACGAGATCGAATTTTTGTCTCAACTTGACGAAAATAAATTACGTAAATGGGAACGAGAGCAGCATGAAAGTGGGAATTATCGGGCTAGGTTTCCGGCTCGGCTATCTGGGCTACGTCTTCAAGTCGATTGATGAAAGCTTCGAGATCGTCGGCTATGTCGATCCCGAGCCCGCGGGCCTGCCGGGTCTCGTCGAAAAGAGCGTTTCCGTCGGCAAATCCTATGCGACGCCGCAGGAGCTCATCGCCAACGAAAAGCTCGATCTCCTGATGATCGGCTCGCCCAATCTCTTCCATCTCGAGCATATCCGCATCGGCCTCGAAGCCGGTCTGAAGGTGTTCTGCGAAAAGCCGATCGTCACTACGATCGCCGAAAGCATCGAGCTTGCGCGTCTGATGGCCAAGTTCGGTCACGAGCGGCTGATGGTCGGCCTCGTGCTGCGTTACTCGCCGCTTTATCGCGACCTGCAGGCGGTCCAGGCTGCCGGCAATCTCGGCCAGATCGTCTCGATCGAGGCGTCCGAGCATATCGAACCCTATCACGGCGCATTCTTCATGCGCGACTGGCGCCGCTACGAGCGTTATTCCGGCAGTTTCATGCTGGAGAAGTGCTGCCACGATCTCGACCTTTATAATGGCATCGCCGGCGCGCGGCCCGAGCGGGTCGCAAGCTTCGGCGGCCGCAAGAGCTTTACGCCGGCAAACGATCCCGCTCGCGAAGGAATCAATGACCTCGAGCTGTTCCATCGCAAGCCGAGCGGCTGGAAGGGCACCGACAAGGTGTTCGACAGCGATGCCGATATCATCGACTACCAGGTCGCCATCGTCGAATATGCCAATGGCGTGGGCATGAACTTCCATACCAACCTCAACGTTCCTGACCAGTTCCGCCGCTTTGCGATCATGGGCTCGCGCGGGATGGCCGAGGGCGACTTCGTGCGCGGCTATCTCGATGTGCATGAGCAGCTGACCGGCAAGAAGGTCGTTGAGAACAAATACGCGGCCACCGAACTCTCGCAGCACTATGGTGCCGACGAACAGATGGCGGCCGACATTCTCGACAGCGTTCGCACCGGTACGGTGCTGCCCGTCTCGACCCTGAATGCCCTTGAAGCCGGTATTCTGGCACTCTCCATGGACGAGGCCCGCATCAAGAAGACGGTTGTCGACCTGCGTCCCGTATGGGACAAGTTCGACGAGGCGCTCCACGCCAGAGCGGCTTGAGGAGGGCGGCAGGATGAACGTTCAAAGAAGCAACCTCATCTTCGCCTGGATCCTTCTCCTTCCGGCAGTCCTCTATGTCGCGGTCATCGTCGCTTACCCGCTCGTCGATACGTTCATTCTGTCCTTCACCGATGCGTCGCTCAGAAAAGTGACCAATTGGGTGGGCTGGGCGAACTATGAGAAGATCTTCAACGCGACCTTCGCAGACGTGATCGTCCGCACCTTCATCTGGACCTTCTTCTCGGTCTCGCTGAAGATGATCATCGGCACCTTCGGCGCATCGCTGCTGAACAGCGCGGTGCCCGGTCGCTCACTGTTTCGTCTCCTGACCATGCCGCCATGGGTGGTGCCGATGGCGATCGGCATCTTCATGTGGGGCTGGATGTATAACGGCCAGTTCGGGATGATCTCGGGCATGCTGCAGCGCATCGGCTTCGTGGACGGCCCGGTGGCCTTTCTCGCCTATGGCAACACGGCATTCTGGGCAACGATCATCACCGACGTGTGGATCGGCGTGCCGATGGTCACCATCTATTTCCTGGCGGCCATCCAGTCGATCCCGAAGGATCTCTACGAGGCGGCCTGGACGGATGGCGCGGGGCGTTTCTATCGCTTCCGCCGCATCACCTTGCCGCTGATGGTGCCGTCGATCATCACAATGTCGATGCTATCGCTCATTGCCACGTTCAACTCCTTCGATATCATCTGGATCCTGACGCAGGGCGGCCCCAGCGGACAGACCACGACGATGATCATCGATACCTACCAGACGGCTATCGGCTCGAAGAAATATGGTGAGGGTGCGGCCCGCGCGGTGCTGATCTGCATCTTCCTCTCGGCATTCTGCTTTGCCTATTTCCGTGTCACCCGTCGGCTCAACCCGGAGAAGCGCGCATGAAGAACGCGGCCATGATCGATCGCTACAGCTGGTGGGAAATCCTGCTGATCTACCTTGGTGTCTTGGTGTTCCTCACCTTCGTGCTGGCGCCCTTCGTCGAAGGCTTCCTGGTGTCGCTGAAGCCGCTCAGCCAGCTATTCTCGTCGCCGTACCGCTTTTGGCCGGAGAACGGATCGTTCGAGGCCTATCGCACCATGTGGATCAGCGTTCCGGGCTTCGGGCGCTATATCTTCAACTCCTTCTTCATCTCGATTATCGTCACCGTGATCGTGCTGGCGCTCGTCATCCCGGCCTCCTACGCCTTCGCGAAGTTCGAATTTCGCGGCATGGGCCTGCTGCTTGGCGCGTTCCTGACGGTCAACATGTTCTCTGGCGCCGTGCTGCTCATTCCGCTTTTCCGACTGATGCGCACGCTCGGCGTGCTCAACACCTATTTCGCGATGATCGTGCCTGGCGTGGCGTTCCTCATTCCTTCGGCGATCTGGCTGCTGAGGACCTACATGATCCGCATCCCGCAGGAGCTGAACGAGGCCGCCTATATGGATGGAGCCAGTCACTTCTATACGTTGCGCCGCGTGATCCTGCCGATTGCCATGCCGGGGATCATCGTCGTCGCCATCACCACTTTCATCGGCGCCTACGCGCAGCAATTCATCTTCGCGCTGACCTTCAACTCGAAGACCGAATACATGCCGTTGCCGGTGGGGCTCTTTGCTTACTTCGGTAAGCAGGAGGTTATCTGGAACGAGCTGATGGCAGCCTCCTTCGTCGGCATTCTGCCCGCGATGGTCATCATCTTCTTCCTGCAACGATATCTCGTCGGCGGTCTGACTGCCGGTGCGGTAAAACAATAACAAGTGAACAGCTAACTAACGGGAGTATTGACGTGTGCATCGCTTTCAAAACTAGCCTTATGGCACTGGCCTTGCTCGGCTCGACGGCGCTTGGCGCCATGACGGCCGAAGCTGCCGACAAGGAAATCAGCTGGATCTATTGCGGCGACAAGATCGACCCGATCCACGAGAAGTACATCAAGGAATGGGAAGGCAAGAATCCCGGCTGGAAGGTTGCGCCTGAAGTCGTTGGCTGGGCACAGTGCCAGGACAAGGCAACCACGCTCGCCGCCGCCGGCACGCCAGTCGCGATGGCTTACGTCGGCTCGCGCACGCTCAAGGAATTCGCCCAGAACGACCTGATCGTTCCAGTTCCGATGACCGACGACGAGAAGAAGGGTTACTACCCGCATATCGTCGACACGGTAACCTTCGAGGGCAACCAGTGGGGCGTGCCGATCGCATTCTCCACCAAGGCGCTCTACTGGAACAAGGATTTGTTCAAGCAGGCCGGCCTGGACCCCGAGAAGCCACCGACAACCTGGGCTGAAGAAATCGCTGCTGCAAAGACCATCAAGGAAAAGACGGGCATCCCGGGCTACGGCCTGTCCGCCAAGACCTTCGACAACACTATGCACCAGTTCATGCACTGGGTTTACACCAACAACGCGACCGTCATCGACGCCGATGGCAAGATCACGTTGGATAGCCCCGGTGTTCTGGCCGCTCTCCAGGCCTACAAGGACATCACGCCTTACTCCGAAGAAGGCCCGACCGCTTACGAGCAGAACGAAGTTCGTGCGATCTTCCTCGACGGCAAGGTCGGCATGATCCAGGCGGGTTCCGGCGCTGCCGCCCGCCTCAAGGACACGAAGATCAACTGGGGTGTGACGACGCTGCCGCTCGGTCCGGACGCCAAGGGCCCAGGCACGCTGCTCATCACCGACAGCCTGGCGATCTTCAAGGGTTCTGGTGTCGAGGACAAGGCGATCGAGTTCGCCAAGTACATCACCTCTCCCGAGCCGCAGGGCGAATACGAACTCCAGGGCGGCGCTGGCCTTACACCTCTGCGTCCGTCGGCAAAGGTCGATGAATTCATCAAGGCCGATGCTTCCTGGAAGCCGTTCATCGACGGTATCGCCTATGGTGGTCCCGAGCCGCTCTTCACCGATTACAAGGGTTTCCAGAACTCCATGATCGAAATGGTCCAGTCCGTCGTGACAGGCAAGGCCGAACCGGCTGACGCCATCAAGAAGGCCGCTGGCGAGATCGAAGCGTTCAAGTAAGCCTTTGTTGGGGATCGCGGGCGCGCAACACCCGCGATCCCTTCGCTATCGAGAGTAAGCGCCGCGCGTGGCGGTGACCGGAGACAGGTTTTGGGACAGTTATTTCTCAACAAGGTTCAGAAATTTTACGGCGACTTCGAGGTTCTGAAGAGCGTTCAGCTCGAGGTGAACAATGGCGAGTTCGTCGTGTTCGTCGGCCCCTCCGGCTGCGGCAAATCCACATTGCTTCGCATGATCGCCGGCCTGGACGCGACGTCGGCGGGTGACATCGTGATCGATGGCCTGAGGGTCAACGATCTGCCGCCGGTCAAGCGCGGCATCGCGATGGTGTTCCAGTCCTACGCGCTCTATCCGCATATGAGCGTTTTCGAGAATATTGCCTTTCCGCTGCGCGTCGAAAAGATGGAAGAGGAAAAGCTCAAGGCCAAGGTCGAAAACGCGGCCCGCATCCTGCACCTCGATCAGCGCCTGCAGCAGAAGCCGGGCATGCTTTCCGGTGGTCAGCGCCAGCGCGTGGCGATCGGCCGCGCGATCGTGCGCGAGCCGAAGATCTTCCTGTTCGACGAGCCGCTCTCCAACCTCGACGCTGCGCTGCGCTCCGACATGCGCATCGAGCTTGCGAAACTGCACCGCCAGCTCAAGGCGACGATGATCTACGTCACCCACGACCAGGTCGAGGCGATGACGATGGCGGACCGCATCGTGGTGCTCAACGCCGGCGAGATCGCTCAGACGGGGGCCCCGCTCGAGCTCTACCACAAGCCTGCCAACATCTTCGTGGCCGGGTTCATCGGCAATCCGAAGATGAACTTCCTGCCGGTCACCTGCACCGCCGTAGGCGACAAGAGCGTGACCGTAGAATACAAGGGCCAGTCGCTCACCGTGCCGGTCACGCCGCGCGAAGGCGTCGTCGGCCAGACGCTGACCCTGGGCGTACGCCCCGAGCATATCCAGCTTGCATCCGGCGATATCTCGCTCACCATCACGCCAAGCGTCATCGAGCGTCTCGGCGCGCAGACTGTCGCTTACGCAGCGCTGAATGGTGAGGGCGAGAACTTCTGCGCCACGCTGTCAGGCAGCGTCGGCGTGCGACCGGAGCAACCGATGCTCGTCGGCATCAATGCGGTGGATTGCCACCTCTTCGATGAATCTGGAATCGCGTTCGAACGCCATGTGGCGTTGACCGATATCGATCTCAATCTGCTGAACCCGACTGCGCTCGCCTGATCGCGAGCGCAGTCGCGCCATCAGCGATCGAGGAAATTGTAGAATAACGCGTTGGCCGGGTACGAGTAGGAGCCCCTGTCGACGATTCCGTGGCGGTACATACAATTGCGCAGTGCCGTCACGTGCCACAGGCTGTTCACGTCGGTCGAGCCGCGGCGAAACGCTTCCTGCTCGCAATAGGGATAGGTGTGATCGAAGCGGGCCAGAGTGGTCGGATCGGAATCGACACGGACACCGGAATAGGTCTGCCATTGCGACGGCGCCTGCGCGGCTGAAATGCACGCCAGGCTCCCTGCGATTCCCAATGCAATCAAAGCTCTCATGAATGATCTCCCATGACGTCGCCGGAATATTGGCGCATCAATAAGATGCGCCGGATATGGCAAACTTCAAGGAGGACTATCCAACGGCGTTACCGGCCTGTGAACAGCCGCCAACCCGATGCTGCGACTACCAGACAAGCCCGCGAGCGGCGACGTCCTCGATGCGGGTGACGACGCCGTCGCGATGGAAGACCATGGTGTCAAAGAGGTTCGAGACCACGCAGGTGTGGTTCGGGATGATCAGAAGCTTGTCGCCGATCTGCGGCCGAGCCCCCTCGCATTTCGAGAGGTCGATCACGCCGTGCTCTTCCGAGAGACCAGTGATCGACGCCTGCGGATAGCCGACCACCTGGCCATAATCCGTGAAGCCGAGCAGGTCGGAGGTCAGTGCTTTCGAGCCCGCATCGATAACGGCGCGATCCCCCGTCGGGCGGGAAACGACAGTGACGAGAATATGCATGGCGCAGTCGTCCACTGTGCAATGTCCGGCGCGGACCATGGAGCGGTCATTATAGATGTAGGTGCCGGCCCGGTGTTCTGTGGCGGCGGGAACCAGATGGGCATCGAACAGGCTCGGCGAGCCGCCATTGCTGACGATAGGGCAGGCGATGCCTTCGGCCTCAAGCAAGCTCAGCGTTTGCGCAAGAAAGGCCTGGACCTCGGTGGCGGCGCCCGGCTTCGGATAATTCAGCAGCCCGCCAAAGGTGAGGCCCGCTGCAGCGTCGATGTGCTTGGCGAGCGCCACGGCTTGCGCGGGCTTCTGCACGCCGCAGCGCCCAGCGCCTGTATCGCACTCGACCAGCACCACAAGCGGCTTGCGCGCAGCAAAATAGGTAGCCAGACCGTCGACGGTGTAGGCGCTATCCGCGACCACCTTCAGCCCGGATATCCGCTCGTTCAGCGCCGCGAGACGCTCGAGTTTCGCGCTGCCGATGATGTTGAAGGTGATGAGGATGTCCACGAAGCCCGCGTCGGCGAAAACTTCGGCCTCGGTGACCTTTTGGCAATTGATGCCCTTGGCGCCCGCCGCCACCTGCTGGGCAGCCAGCGCTGGGATCTTGTGCGTCTTGATGTGCGGACGAAAGTCGATGCCGTGCGCGTCCATGTAGGTCTGCGTGCGGGCGATATTGGCCGTCATCCGGTCTTCGTCGATAATCGGCCGAGGTGTCGAGAGTTCCGCGACCTTGTCGCCGGGCTTGGCGACGACGGCAAATGGGCTGTTGTGCATCTGAGGCTACTCCATGTTAAGCGCCGTGGGGATCGGCGATCATGGGCCAGATATCCTTGCGCGCCCGCCGATACGGCGTCTTCGCCGGATTGTTAGGATAAGGCGTGCCGGCAGCGCAATAGATGATTTCGGACGCTATCTTCGAGAATGAGGCGTAGAAGTGGTTCGTCGACTTGATGACGAGGATCTTCTTCTGCGTCGGATCGATGCCCATGACCGAGAACAGGCTCGGATCGAAGCTTTGAGCACGCGTCGAGTTCAAAATGATATCGATTCCATCGAGCACGATGTGTGCCGCATCGCCGAAGGGCGCGAAGCTTTCGCCAAAGCGCATCTCGGCATTCGGCACTATTTTTATGACCTTGACCAGACCGTCGATCGGGTTGCCGGTGCCCGGCGCGGACTTGGCACCGAAGCGCAGTGGAATCTCAGCGCCTTCGCCGGCCGCCATGCATATCTGCACGGCCATCGGGTCCCAGATCGTGCCGATCGCCACATCGGTGACGCCGCGCGCCAGGAGTTCGCCCAGCACCACTGTCGCGTCGCCGGCTGTTCCGCCGCCGGGGTTGTCCCACATATCGGCGATCACGACGGGCCATGCGGTCGCCGCCAGCGCCTGCGACACAGCCTCTTTCTCGTCGATCTGCGGCATCATGAAGGTGCCGCGTTTCGAAAAGAGTTCCATGCCCAGTTCGCGCGCCAGCGCATCGCCCTTGGCCTTGCGGTCATTGGTGACGACCAGCAGCTTGGTGCCCATCTCAGGTACGTCGCCGGCCATGAAGCCGTGGACCACGGAGATGGAGAGAACGTCGGGGTCGTCTTTCTCGATCTGCATGATCTTGTCGACGAAGGAGCGCATCGGATCGCGCGAGGTCGGAAACACGTCGATCATCTGGCAATCGAAGACGGACATGTCCGGTTTTACACGGCCCTCCAGCGTGTCGACGGCGATGCGCCACAGATCCTCGGCACGATCGACAAAGTCCGTGTGCGGGAACTCCTTGAAGTAGACGAAGGCATTGGCGGCGGCGAGACGCTTGGCCGTCAGATGGCTGTGCGGATCGAGCTCGGCGAAAACGGGAATATCGGGCCCGACAATTTCGCGAATGCGCGTCAGCGTATCGCCTTCCGTATCCTCGTAACCGGCGGCGACCATGGCGCCATGCAGGCCGAGCACGACGGCATCGACCGGCATCGCCGCGCGGAGTTGTCCGAGGATTTCGTCGCGCAGGCCTTCATAGGTCGCGCGGTTGACGAGACCGGCCGGATCCGCCCAGGTCGCGGTGCCCTCGATCAGCGTCCAGCCCTTCTCCGCGCAAACGCGCCGGCCGACGGTGATCGGCGCGGAGCAGAGCGTCGGCGTTTCGGGATGTTCGCCCGGCGGTGCATAGAGCGACGCCTCGAAAGCGCGCCGATCGACGCAAATGGGGGAGAAGGTATTGGTCTCGGTTGCGAGAGCCGCCGTGAAAATCCGCAATGTATCGGCCTTTGTGTTGATCAACCCATCGGGTTCGGAAGATAGCCGGTGAAACCGGAGATCTTCCAACGCCCCTCGTGCAGTCGGCAGTAATAAAGGGTCTGCCACTGCATGATGTCGCGGTTGCCGTCGGCCTTGGCGATGCCACCGTCGAACTTCTTGCGTACCAGCGCCATGTCGCCCTCAATCTCGATATCCTCGAGCGTGGTCGTGGTGAAAATGGCGGTGCGGGTGTCTTCTGCAAAGGATTGCGTCGCGAAATCCTTGGCCTGGCGAACCCATTCGTCGCGATAGGCGGCAAGCGTCGGGAAGGCGAGGCGCCACTTGTCGGGGCTCACTTCCTTGCGACCGTCAATGCCGATGAAGCCGTCCTCGACGAAATCGTGCTCGACCATCGACCAGTCGGCGGCCAGGAAAGCGTCGATATCGCGGTGAACGAGCATCTCCCAGATTGAGTGCCGGGCAATGTCGGAGGCGGGGAAGGGGTTCTTGAAAGGATCGCGCATGGTGTTCCCGATTGAAATTCTTTTCATGAATGACGTTTTTCTCTGGCCAAATTCCGCTTAATATGGTCACTTGTCAACTTATCACGAAAATAATTTGCAAGGATCGGTCAATGTCCATCAAGCGTTATGGCACTGTTCAGACCGGCGCAGGCGGAAAGCCGCTGCCGTTTGCCCGTGCGGTCGAAGCCGACGGCTGGCTCTATGTGTCGGGCCAGGTCGCCATGGAAAATGGCGAGATCATCGACGGCAATATCGTCGCGCAGACGCACAAGACGATCCAGAACGTGATCGCGATCCTTGAAGAGGCCGGCTACGGCCTTGAGCATGTTGTGCGCTGCGGCGTGTGGCTCGACGATCCCCGCGATTTCTGGACCTTCAACGGCATCTACCAACAGTATTTCGGCGAGCATCCGCCGGCACGCGCCTGTGTGCAATCGTCGATGATGGTCGATTGCAAGGTCGAAATTGATTGCGTCGCGTATAAAGCAAAAGACAAATAGCGCGATAGACCTAAGGGAGCCGGGCGTGGATATTTTCTCGACATTGCAGGAAGAGAAGGCCCGGCTTTCGCCGTCGGAAACCCGTATCGCGGATATTCTGCTCAACGACTTTGAATTCGCCGTCAACGCCTCGATCATCGAGCTGGCGGAGAAGGCAGATGTCTCGCCGCCGACGGTAACCCGCTTCTGTCGCCGTGTCGGCTGCGAAAGCTTTTCCGATTTCAAGGTTCAGCTTGCGCGCACGGCCTATGTCGGGATGCGCTATCTCAGGCCCGAGCCGAAGAGCCGCGATCCCGGTGACGTCGCCCAGGACATCATCACCAAGGCGCAAAATGCGTTGTTTCTGCTGCATCGCTCGCTTGACCTTGCCGCCATCGAGCAGGCCGCAGAGAAGATCGCCAAGGCCGGGATGATCTATGCCTTCGGCTCGGGCGGCAATTCCTCGATGATTGCCAGCGAGCTGCAGAACCGCCTTTTTCGTTTCGGCCTACATGTGACCGCGAGCTCCGATCACGGCATGCAGCTGATGCTGGCGGCAGCGGCGAAGTCGACGCATGTCATCGTCGGCTCGTCGTTTTCGGGTCGCAACACCGAACTGGTCCGCTCCTTCACGCTCGCCCGCGAGACCGGCGTCACGACCATCGCCCTGACGCAGGCCGATAGCCTCGTCGCCAAGGCCGCGGACATCGTCATCCCGATCGATCTTGCCGAAGGCAACAACATCTTCCGGCCGACCTCGACGCGCATCGCCTATCTGGCCGCTGTCGACATCCTGGCCAGTCTCGTCGCCTACAACATCCCGCAGGCGGCGGTCACCCTTCGACGCATCAAACAACAACTCGTTGCCCACCGTGACGGCGATGACCGTCAGCTGCTCGGGGACTGAGGATTTCATGTCAGGAAAGGACTTGAAATGACAAAATCGGTAGCGATCGTGACCGGCGCTGCGGGCGATATCGGCCGTGCCATCGCCAACCGGCTCGCGGACGACCACGACGTCGTCCTGCTTGTCGACATTGACGGCGCCGCCGCCGAAAAGGCCGCGCGTGCGCTGGGTTCGGCTGAGCGCTTCGTCGCCGTCAGCTGCGATGTGACGAGCGAGCATAGCGTTGCCGAAATGGCGAAGACCGCCGCGTCGCTCGGTGCGCTGAAGACGCTGGTCAACAATGCGGGTGCCGCGCGCGCCGTCAGCCTGCAGTCGACGAAGCCGGAGGATTGGCGCGCAGATAACGCGCTCAACCTCGAAGCGCCGTTCCTCTGCTTCAGCGCCGTCGCCGATCTCCTGAAGGTGACGCAGGGCTCGGTGGTCAACATCGCCTCCGTCAACGGCATGCACGTCTTCGGCCATCCGGCCTATAGTGCCGCCAAGGCCGGCCTTTTGCATTTCACCAAGCTGGTCGCCGTCGAATACGGCAAGTTCGGCATCCGCTCGAACGCGATTGCGCCGGGCACGGTGCGCACGCAGGCCTGGGAAGCCCGCGCCGCCGCCAATCCCAATGTCTTCGAGGAAGCCCGCCGCTGGTATCCGCTGCAGCGCGTCGTCGATCCGAAAGACGTCGCCAATGCGGTCGGCTTCCTGGCAAGCGCGCAGGCTAATGGCATCACCGGTGTCTGCCTGCCCGTCGATTGCGGCCTTACCGCGGGCCAAGCGGAACTTGCCCGCACCTTCTCCCAATCCGCTGACTACTGATCAAAAAAAGAATACTGAGAGGAACAGTTATGGACACGGCCCCTTATCGTCTGGAGAGCTGCTGGCAGCCGGACGGCGGTCCAAATGGTCGCTTCACCTTTACCCTTTTCAATCTGTCGGATGCGCCGCTTACGGATTTCAAGATCGTCTATACGTCGCTGACACGGGTGATTGACAAGAAGGCTTGCGAGAACGCGACCTTCATGCGCCGCAACGCCAATTTCCACGAGTTCGCGCCACCAACAGGCCTTTCCATTGCGCCGGGTGTAGGCTGGACCTTTACCGTGAGCGGTCTGCACCGCCCGGCCAAGCACTGCACCGATGGCGCCAAGTCGGCCTACGTGACGCTTGCCGATGGCAGCCACGTCGCGGTCGCCGTGTCCGATCTCCTCCTGGAGGGCCGCGTCAGCGAGCCGCCGCCGGTGCTGCTGCCGCAAGGCAAGCTCGACCTGCCTTTCGCGCTCCAGCCGTGGCCGGCCGAAATCGACGCCAAGCCCGGCGATGGCTTTCCAGTCGTGCTCTATCCCGCGGCCGGCGCTTCCTCGGATGATCTGCGCGCCATGTCCACGGTCACCTCGCTGGTACGTCGCCTCTTCGAAAGCGCGCATGCCCCGTTCAATTTGCAGCCGTCGCCGCAGGGCCGCGCGCTGCGTTTCGCCGCCGATGCCGCGATTCCTGCCGAGGGCTACAAGCTCACCTTCTCGGCCGACGAAATCACGCTTGCCTATGCGGACGCCGCCGGTCGCCAGTATGGCCTGACGTCGCTTGCGCAGCTGCTCGAGGGCGCGCGCAGCCGCCCCGGTACATTCCGTTTCCCGATCTCGGGCACTATCGTCGACAAGCCGCGCTATAGCTGGCGCGGCTGCCATCTCGACGTCTCGCGACAGTTCTATCCGGCAGCCGATATCAAGCGGCTTGTCGACATTCTGGCATGGCTGAAACTCAATATCTTCCATTGGCACCTGACCGATGACGAAGCCTGGCGCCTGGAGATCAAGGCCTATCCGGAGCTCACGACCACTGGCGTGCTGCGCGGACCGGACGCACCGCTTCTGCCGCAGCTCGGCAATGGCGCGGAGCCGGTCGGCGGTTTCTATTCGCAGGACGATGTCCGCGAGATCGTCGCCCACGCACTGGCGTTGAGCGTCGAGGTCGTTCCCGAGATCGATATCCCTGGCCACAGCACGGCGACGCTGGTGGCGCTGCCGGAGCTGACCGACGGACAGGAAGCACCGGACAGCTATCATTCTGTCCAGGGCTATCCGAACAATGCGCTGAACCCCGCCATTCCGCTGACCTACACCTTCCTCGAAAAGGTGCTTGACGAGATGGTCGAGCTCTTCCCGTCGAAGTATCTGCATATTGGCGGCGACGAGGTGGCGAACGGTTCCTGGCTGGCGTCGCCGCTTGCCAAGAAACTGATGGAGCAGGAAGGCATCGAGGGCACCTTCGCGCTGCAATCCTACTTCCTGAAGCGCGTCAAGGAGATGCTGACGGCGCGCGGGCGCAAGCTTGCGGGCTGGAACGAGGTCGCCCATGGCGGCGGCGTCGCGGCCAAGGATACGCTGCTGATGGCCTGGGAGAACCCGCAGGTTGGCATCGAGCTCGCCAGGGAAGGCTACGAGGTGGTCATGACCCCCGGCCAGGCCTATTATCTTGATATGGTGCAGGCCGAGGCCTTCCAGGAACCCGGCGCCAGCTGGGCGGGCACGGTGCCGCCGGCCCACACCTATGGTTATGAAGCCGAAGGCGATTTCCCCGAAGAGCTGAAGGACAGGATGAAGGGCGTTCAGGCCTGCATCTGGTCCGAGCACTTCCTGTCGCGCGGCTATTTCAACCGTCTCGTCTTCCCGCGCCTGCCGGCCATTGCCGAGGCCGCCTGGACACCGAAGGCGAAGAAGAACTGGGATCGCTTCTCGGCCATCGTGCCGCTGAGCCCGAAACTCTAAGGAGCTGACGATGCGGATCGCTGTTGGCGGAATTCATACCGAGTGCAGTACCTATTCGCCGGTGCTGATGGCCGTCGAGGATTTTCGCGTCCTCAAGGGCGCGGACCTTTTGGGGGCCGAGTATTTCAACTTTCTGAAGGCTGATGGCTTCGAGCATCTGCCACTGCTTCATGCGCGCGCCGTGCCTGGAGGTCCGGTCTCCCGCGTCGCCTACGAAGCTTTCAAGAGCGAGTTTCTCGCTCTCCTGAAGGCGGCCTTGCCGCTCGATGGGCTCTATCTTGCCATGCATGGCGCGATGAATGTCGAGGGCATGGACGACGCCGAGGGCGATTGGATTTCGGCCGCGCGCGCTGTTGTCGGGCCCGATGTCGTCGTTGCTGCGAGCTATGACCTGCACGGCAATGTCAGCCAGAAGATCATCGATCAGCTCGACATCTTCGCCGGCTACAGGACCGCGCCACATATCGATGTGCGTGAAACCATGGTGCGGGCGTGGTCGATGCTGGTCGATGCCTTGAAGAGCGGCACGCGTCCCGGCGTTGCCTGGGCTCCGGTGCCGGTTCTCTGGCCTGGCGAGCGCACATCGACGGAAGACCAGCCGGCGAAGGCGCTTTATGAGGCGCTGCCGGTCTTCGATCAGCGTGCAGGCGTTCTCGATGCCAATCTGATGGTCGGTTACGTCTGGGCCGACGAACCACGCGCGACCGCCTGCGCGGTCATCACCGCGACTAGCAAGGGTGCGGCGGCCAAGGCTGCGGAAGAGATCGCGCTTTCCTATTGGAACGCACGCGAAGATTTCCGCTTCGGTCCCGTCACCGGGCCGTTGGCGGAGATGCTTGATATCGCCGAGAAGGCCGAGACCTCGCCGGTCATTCTCGCCGATTCCGCCGACAACCCGACGGGTGGCGGCGTCGGCGACCGCGCTGACGTGCTGAACGCGCTGATCGCGCGCGGCTTCGATGGCGCACTGATCGCGGGGATTACGGATCGTCCCGCTGTCGAGGCCTGCTTTGCCGCCGGTCAGGGCGCCACGTTGGCTCTGACCATCGGCGGCAGCCTCGATGGGTCGAGCACGCCGGCCAAGGTGCAGGCGGAGGTGGTGCTGCTGTCCGATACGGACGTGGCCGCCGAGCGCCAGGCGGTCGTGCGCGTTGGCGGGATCACCGTCGTGCTAGCTGCCCGCCGCCGGCCGTATCACAACATCGCCGACTTCACCCTGCTCGGGCTTGATCCGAAGGCCGTACGGCTCCTGGTCGTCAAATCCGGCTACCTCTCACCGGAACTCGCTCCGATCGCCAATCCGAACCTGATGGCGCTGACGCAGGGTGTGGTGAACCAGGATATCGAGGGGCTCACCAGCAACCGCCGCGCGCGGCCTGCATTCCCGTTCGATCGCGATTTCAGCTATATCCCGCAAGCGCGCTTCTCGGCGCGCTGGACCGACTGATAGAAAATAACGACAGCCTGGCGGTTTCGGTTTTATACCGGACCCGCCAGGCCGCGCTCGCCCAAGACGGGCGTCAGCCGCCACCGCCACGAATTCGAACATGACCCGCTTTCTTCCCGCCGTCTTCCGCGACCCGACCATCCGGGTGAGCATGCTCGCCCTCTTTATGTTCGGCGTCGCGAGTGCCGCCACCTCTCCCTATCAATCCGTCGTCGGCATCCGTGAACTGGGCTTGAGTAACGGGCTCTACTCCGCGCTGATTTTTTCCGCCGCGGCTGTCAACGTTACCGTCAGCATCCTGCTCGGCAATCTGGCGGACCGGCTCGGCGAATACCGTAGCATGATGCTGGCGACTGCAATCTTTGGCGTGCTCGGCTATGGTGCGATCTACATTCTGCCGCATCAGGCGACCTTCGTGGTCAGCACTCTACTGCTCCTGCCGGTCTATGGCTCGCTGAATTCGCTGCTCTTCGGCAATGTCCGCCGAAGGACAACCGGCATGTCGCGCGACGACGTCGCCAGGGTCAACTCCGGTGTGCGCGCGATGATGTCGCTCTCCTGGGTTCTGGTTCCCGGCCTGACTGGCGTGTTGCTCGCCCGGTCGCCAAGCATGCTGCCGGCCTATCTGTTCGCCGGCATCGGCTGCGCCGTCTGCTTTGGCCTCATCGCCATCTTCCTGCCGCGCCAGGCGGGGACCGACAAGGCCGCGAGCCGCCATCTTTCCCATCTCGCGGCGCTGGGCGAGGTCGTTTCACCACCGGTGCTTGTCCGGGTCATCGCCATCGCGCTCATCAGCTCGACGCTGCACATCAACGGCGCCATCCTGCCGCTGATCGTCACCGGAGCGGCGCATGGGACGGTCGCCGATCTCGGCATCCTCATCGGCATTGTCGCCTTCCTCGAAGTCGTCTTCATCATCGTCTGGGGGCGGGCGCAAAGGATCATGAGCCATGTGACGGCGCTCGCGATCGGCGCGAGCATCTATGTCGTCTATCTCACGCTGCTCGGTTTCGCCTCAGCACCCTGGCATGTCTACTCACTCACCCTGATCAGCGGCATTGGCGCGGCTGCGCTGATCAGCATCCCGATCACCTATCTGCAGGACCTGATCGCCGAGCGTCCGGGATTGGGCAGCGCGCTCATCTCCGTCAACATCTTCATCAGCGCCGGCCTCAGCGCATTGCTCTTTGCCATCGGCACCGCAGTCAGCAGCTACTCCGGCACGGCCTTCATCGGCGCGCTTGCCGGCGTGATCGGGCTGGCGATGCTCTTGTATTTCGATCGGCTGGGGCGTCGCTGAGCCCCGCTGGTAGCGCAATGTTGAACTGACGAGCGGAAACGGTCGTGTAGTATTGCCGCCGAAACGGATGGATGGAGGATCAATCATGAATCGGCTGACCGCGAAGGACTTCCCCCAGGAACTGCTCGAACTCTACGATTATTATGCGCATGGCAGGATCACCAAACGCGAATTCCTCGACCGAGCGAGCAAATTCGCCGTCGGTGGCCTGACCGCCGCCGCGATCCTCTCCTCGATGAGCCCGAACTATGCCTTAGCGACGCAGGTGGAGTTCACCGACCCCGATATCATCGCCGAATACATCACCTATCCCTCGCCGAACGGAAATGGAGTTGTGCGCGGCTATCTCGTTCGCCCGGCGAAGGCCGAGGGGAAGGTGCCGGGCGTTGTTGTCGTGCATGAAAACCGGGGGCTCAACCCCTATATCGAAGACGTTGCGCGCCGCGTTGCCAAGGCCGGCTTCATTGCGCTGGCCCCCGATGGCCTGACGTCGGTTGGTGGCTATCCGGGGAATGATGAGAAGGGCCGCGAACTGCAGCAGACGGTCGATCCGCAGAAGCTGATGAACGACTTCTTTGCCGCGATCGAGTTTCTGATGAAGAGCGACCTGACCACAGGCAAGGTCGGCATTACCGGCTTCTGCTACGGTGGCGGCGTCGCCAATGCCGCAGCCGTTGCCTATCCGGAACTTGGTGCCGCCGTGCCGTTTTACGGCCGTCAGCCAACTGCCGACAGCGTCGCGCACATCAAGGCGCCGCTGCTTCTCCACTACGCCGAACTCGACAAGGGCATCACCGACGGCTGGCCGGCCTATGAGGCGGCGCTCAAGGCGGACAAGAAAGTCTACGAGGCCTATGTCTATCCCGGTGTGAACCACGGCTTTCACAACGACTCGACCCCGCGCTACGACGAAGCCGCCGCCAAGCTCGCCTGGGAACGGACTGTGGCCTGGTTCAAGAAATATCTGGTCTAGGCGCTGCCAAAGAGGCTTCCGACCGCCCATAGTGGCGATCGGAGCGTAGTGCATCCGATCAGTAGCCGACCAACAGGTTCTGTCCGAAATCCGGCTGAACGCCCAGTATCGGCCCGACCCGCTTGACGATATCGGCCACCATCGGTGCTGCGGTTTGGGCGGCGAAGTTGAGGTTTTGCAAGCCCGTCAACGGTTGATCGACGAATGACAAAACCACGTATCGCGGGTTTTGCATCGGGAAGCCCGCGAGGAAAGAGTTGAAGCTCAGCTTGTGTGAATAGACGCCGTGGATAACCTTGTTGGCCGTCCCGGTCTTGCCGCCGACATGGAAGCCGGGGACATCGGCGGTTCGCCCTGTGCCCTGCTCGCCGTTCAGCTTGAAGAGATATCGGATGGTGTCGCTGGTGCTCTTCTTGACGACGGCTTGCTCGGTCTTCGCAGCCTCTTCGCGCGTGCGCGGCAGGAAGGTCGGCTCGATCAGTTCGCCGCCATCCAGAAGAGCCGCGCCGGCGACTGCCGTCTGCATTGGCGTCGTGGCAACGCCGTGACCGAAGGCGGCGGTGAGGGAGTTGATCTTCTTCCAGACCCTCGGCTGGCTCGGCGCTTTTACTTCCGGCAGCTCCGTCTGCATCTTCGAGAGCAGGCCGAAGCGGGTCAGATAGTCTTTCTGAATATCCATGCCGACGACATCCATCATCTTGGCGGTGCCGACGTTTGACGAGTAACGGAAGATTTCGGGGATCGACAACACGCGCCGCGGCACGTCGCGGTCGTCGTGGATCGTGAAGCCGCCGTAATGGAGAGGTGTGCTGGCGTCGAACGTATCGGACAGCTTGATCTTCCCAGTGTCGATCGCCATTGCGATCGAGAAGGTCTTGAAGACGGAGCCCATCTCGTCGGTACCATTCGACATCCGGTTGAGCCAGCCTTTGTCGCCATCTGCTTGCGGATCGTTCGGATCGAAGTCCGGCGCCGAAGCCATGGCGAGCACCTCGCCGGTGTAGATATCAAGGATAACGGCTCCGGCCGATTGCGCCTGATACCGGCCGATCGCATCGGCCACCACGTCGTGCACGGCGTTCTGCGCGCGGATATCGATGGAGAGCTTCACCGGTTCCAGGCTGCCGGCGATTGTGAGGCCCGTCGAGGCGAGTGCGGAGAGGCCCTGGTCGTCGAGATATTTCTCCATGCCGCTGACGCCGTGATTGTCGATATCGACATAGCCGAGGATATGCGCAGCGGTGCGGCCGCCCGGATAGAAGCGCTTTACTTCGGGGCGGAAGCCGATGGCGGGAATGCCGAGCTTCAGCACTTCGCTCTGCTGCTTGGGGCTCAGCTGGCGCTTCAGCCAAGCGAAGTGCGAATGACGGTTGGAGAGTTTTTGAAATGTCGAGCGCTTGTCGAGATCGGGAAAAACGGTGGCGAGCTTTTCGACGGCATCATCGACGTCGACGATCTTGATCGGTTCGGCGAACATCGACACGGTGCGGATATCGGTCGCAAGCAGCTCTCCGTTGCGATCCAGGATATCGGGGCGCGATGCGACCGACGAAGGCTTGGGCAGGATGGCGGAGGTGGAGTTGTCGCCGTGCACGCCGTAATAGATGAGCTTGCCGCCGATGACGCCGTAGGCAAGCACAAGCACGGTGCCCAATATCGCCAGGCGCGATCTCGGCGTGGGCGCCTTGCGGCGTGGCTTTACCAGGCGCTTGCCACCATCGCGAGAGCCGAATTCCAGGCTGACGAGCCGCCCGCTTCTGGATGCTAGAGTTTGAAGAATGGACATCGGATCCAGCTTGCCAAATAGCGCGCATACGAATTGTTAGTACGCATCAGCTAGCGCCGAGATCGTTAATGCGGTGTTAACGAATTGCCTCGGCTTGGCTCATTTCACAAAGAAGTCATTCCAAGGTCGCCACCTTTCTACTGAAGGTGGCGACGTCGCGAGGGCCAGTGCTGCTATTGCTTGTCCGACGCCCTGTCTCGAAGAACGCCGCTGCGTATCAGCCGATCGACATGAGGCTCGCATTGCCGCCGGCGGCAGCGGTGTTGATTGAGGTAGAAACCTCTTCCAGCAGCCAGTTCAGGCAATAGGCTTCGGGATTGCGCTCCAGCTCCGCCGTCGAGGCCGCCTGCGTCAGGAGCAGCGGGCCGGACATGGCCGCGATTTCCTGCTGCATCGAGGCAATGCGCGCGCTGTCGCCTTCGATGAGCGCGCCCGAGAGAATCTCGCTCGTGCTCCTGCCGTTGCCGAAGTGGATACGCTGGGATACGCTCGATGGAAGGCCTTTCAGGCTGTTGCGAAGGCTGTCACTGCATTCGATGAATGCCTTGTTGCCTGTTGCCAGAACCGATGAGATCTGGCGATGCAGGCCGACTTCCGAGACCGGTGCGCAGAAGATGGTGCCGCGCGAGTGCAGCGCGTAGATGTTGCGCTCGCCGACGGGGCCGGTGAGCTCGCTCTCCAGACCAAGCGCCGATTGGCTGCCAAGATTGCGGGCCATCTCGGCCTCGTCATGCAGTTCGCGCTCGTCGAGCCACTTGGCGAAATCCGAAAGCGCGGGATCGCTATAGACCGAGCTGTGCTGAGGCGGGATCGGCGGTGTATTCACCAGGCGGCCGAGATAGAGCGGTCCGCCGGCCTTCGGGCCAGTTCCGGAAAGCCCGCGCCCGCCGAAGGGCTGAACGCCGACCACGGCGCCGATGACGTTGCGGTTGACGTAAACGTTGCCGACCGCGATGCGGGAGGTCACGCGGGCGATCGTCTCGTCGAGGCGCGTGTGCAGGCCGAAGGTCAGGCCATAGCCCGTGGCGTTGATCTCATCGACCAGCCGGTCCAGATCCTGCCGGCGCCAGCGGATGACATGCAGCACCGGCCCGAACACTTCGCGCTTCAGTTCGGCGATGTTGTTGAGCTCCACGATCGTCGGGGCGACGAATGTGCCCTGCTGTGTCTCTGTCGGCAGCTCGATGCGTTCCACCTGGCGGCCAAGCGCCTGCATCGATTTTACGTGGGTCTCGATGATTTCCTTCGCGTCGGCCGTAATGACGGGGCCGATATCGGCGGAGAGGCGATTGGTGTTGGCGATCGTCAGTTCGCGCAGCGCGCCCTTCAGCATCGCCAGCGTGCGGTCGGCGACGTCGTCCTGCAGGCAAAGAATGCGCAGCGCCGAGCAACGCTGGCCGGCGCTGTCGAAGGCCGATGCGATGACATCGCCCACGACCTGTTCGGCAAGCGCCGAGGAATCGACGATCATCGCGTTCTGGCCGCCGGTTTCCGCGATGAGCGGGATCGGCTTACCGTCGGCCGACAGGCGCTTGACGAGTTCGGCCTGGATCAGCCGGGCAACTTCGGTCGAGCCGGTGAACATGACGGCTGCTGTCTCCGGCGCCGCGACAAGGGCCGCACCGACGCTACCTTCGCCCGGAACCAACTGCACGACATCCTTCGGAATGCCCGCCTCATGCAGGATCCTGACGGCCTCGGCGGCAATCAGCGGCGTTTCCTCGGCGGGCTTCGCGAGAACTGGGTTGCCGGCAACGAGGGCGGCCGCGACCTGGCCGCTGAAGATCGCCAGCGGGAAGTTCCATGGGCTGATGCAGACGACGGGCCCCAGCGGCGCGTGTGACGGCCCCAGCGTGCGGCGCGCCTGTTCGGCGTAGTAGCGCAGGAAGTCGATCGCCTCGCGCACTTCGGCAATGGCGTTTTGCACCGACTTTCCGGCTTCGCGGATGATGAGGCCGAGGAGCGTCTCCATGCGCGTCTGCATGATATCGGCCGCGCTGTCGAGCACCGCCGCACGGTCTGCGGGCGAGACGACGGCCCAGGATGCGGCTGCCGCCTTCGCCGCCTGCATTGCTGCTGCGACTTCGAATGGCGTTGCCTCACGAACCTGGCCTACCGCGTCCCTATGATCGGCGGGGTTGAGTACGTCGCGGGCGCCGTTGATGTCGGTCGCTTGGCTGGGCAGCGCGCGCCAGCCCTTGGTGGCGCTTTCGCCCAGCAGATGGGACAGGTGGTTGAGCACCGTTTCGCTGGAGAGATCGAGGCCGGCGGAGTTGACGCGGCTTCCGTAGAGTTCGCCGGGGAGCGAGATCTTGTCGTGCTTCTGGCCGACGATCGGCATCTTCGAGACGATCTCGGCCGGGTCGGCGATCAGTTCGTCGATGGAGACGTTTGGATCGGCGATCCGGTTGACGAAGGAGGAGTTGGCGCCGTTCTCCAGCAGGCGACGCACGAGATAGGCAAGCAGCGTTTCGTGGGTGCCGACGGGTGCGTAGATGCGGCAGGGGCGGTTCAGGTTTTGCCGGCCGACCACCTCGTCATAAAGCGGCTCGCCCATGCCATGCAGGCACTGGAACTCGTATTTGCCGACATAATAATCCGAGCCGGCCATCTGGTAGATGGTTGCCAGCGTTTGAGCGTTGTGGGTCGCGAATTGCGGGAAGACCGCATCGGTCGCCGCCAGAAGCTTCCTGGCGCAGGCGACATAGGAAACGTCGGTGTAGATCTTGCGGGTGAAAACAGGGAAGTCCGCGAGGCCATCGACCTGCGCCCGCTTGATCTCCGCATCCCAGTAGGCGCCCTTGACGAGGCGCACCATGATCCGACGGCCGGCGCGGCGCGCGAGGTCGATGATGAAATCAAGCACGAATGGGCAGCGTTTGCCATAGGCCTGGACGACAAAGCCCATGCCGTTCCAGCCTTCCAGCTCGGGGTCGAGGCAGAGCGCTTCCAGAAGGTCGAGCGACAGTTCGAGGCGGTCGGCCTCCTCGGCGTCGATGTTGAGGCCGATGTCGTAGGACTTGGCGATCAGCGCCAGCGCCTTAACCTTCGGCAGTAACTCGTCCATGACGCGGGCGCTCTGCGTGCGTGCGTAGCGCGGRTRCAGCGCCGAMAGCTTGATCGAGATGCCCGGGCCTTCATAGATGCCGCGCCGATCAGACGCCTTGCCGATGGCGTGGATCGCGGTCTCGTAATCCTTGTAGTAGCGTTTCGCGTCCGCGCCCGTGGTCGCGGCTTCGCCCAGCATGTCGTAGGAGTAGCGGAAGCCGCGCTGCTCGAGCGGCTTTGCCCGCTGCAGCGCCTCGTCGATGGTCTCGCCGGTAACGAACTGCTCGCCCATCATCCGCATCGCCATGTCGACGCCGCGGCGGATCACCGGCTCGCCGCAGCGGGCGATCAATCGGGTCAGAGCCGCAGAAAGGCTGCGATCGGCGACCGTCGATGTCAGCTTGCCTGTCACGACGAGACCCCAGGTCGCGGCGTTGACGAAGAGCGAGCGGCCGCCGCCGAGATGCGCCTTCCAGTCGCCCTCGGAAATCTTGTCGCGGATAAGCGCGTCGCGCGTGGGCGTGTCGGGGATACGCAGCAGCGCCTCGGCCAGGCACATCAGCGCGATGCCCTCCTGGCTGGAGAGCGAATATTCATGCACCAATCCTTCGACGCCAGTTCCCTTGTGCTTGGCGCGCAGGGCCTCGATCAGCTTGCGGGCGGTGTCGGCAGCGGCTTTCCTGACGTGATCGGGGAGGGCGGCTGCTTCAATCAGGCGTGGCACGCAGATCGTCTCCGGCGTGCGGTAGGCAGCCGTGATGGCGCGGCGCAGATCGCTCTGTTCTCGGATCGGAGTGGCGAATCCATCAAAGGGATTTGCAGAGCCGTTGCCCTGCTCTACTGTGACTTCGACTGCTGCCGCGTCGGTGGTGATTGCCATGCTGGGCTCCTGATCCGCTGATGTCGCGAAGTTAGCAGATTTCAAAAAGTCAATTTCACTTGATTTAGAACGTTCTAGTCTTTAGTTCGCTATTCAATATTCATATTGGAGGAAATTATTGTGGCGAGCGCGGGAAATGTCAGGGAAATCGACCAATTCGATCAGCGCATCCTCGACGCGCTCGTCGCCGATGGCAGGATGTCTGTGACCGACCTCGCCAAACGCGTGGGTCTGTCCAACACGCCCTGCCAGGTCAGGCTCAAGCGGCTGATCGAGGATGGCTACATTCTCGGCTTCCGCGCCATCATCGACGTCAACAAGCTCGGCCGCAACCATGTGGCGTTTACCGAGGTGAAACTCTCCGACACCAGGGAGAACGCGCTGAACGCTTTCAACGTTGCCGTCCGTAAGCTGCAGGAGGTGGAGGAGTGCCACATGATCGCCGGCGCATTCGATTATCTCCTGAAGATACGTACGTCCGATATCGCCAATTATCGCCTCGTTCTGGGCGAAAAGATCTCCAGCCTCCCCTTCGTCGCCAACACATCGACCTTCGTTGCGATGGAGGCGATCAAGGAGAACGGCGCCTGATCGGAGGCCGATTGCCAGCTCTGGGCTCCTGTCATTTTAGCGCGTGACAGCGGTCGGCTTCTCTGACAAAACAGGCCCATTGAGAGACAGGGGCGTTTGCCGACGGCAGACTGAGAAGTACCCTTTGAACCTGAACCAGATAATGCTGGCGGAGGGAGTCGCTCGGACCCTTCGGCAGTGCTATCAGGGTCCCCGCGTCTTGCCCCGCCCGAAAGGGGCATGATGAAAGACGACAGATCTCCCGGTTCGATGCTCGATGCCATGCGCGCGCAAAGGCCGCTCGTTCAGTGCATCACCAATTTCGTTGCGATGAACATCGCCGCCAACGTGCTGCTCGCAGCCGGCGGTTCGCCTGCCATGGTGCATGCAGAGGAAGAGGCCGGCGAGTTCGCGGCGATCTCCAGCGCGCTGACTGTTAACATCGGCACGCTCTCGTCGAGTTGGTTGAACGGCATGCGTGCCGCTGCCAGATCGGCGGGCGAAAACGCCAAGCCATGGGTCCTCGACCCTGTCGCCCATTATGCGACTGCCTTTCGCAGACAGGCCGTCGCGGAGCTGCTGGCGCTTCGCCCGACCATCATTCGCGGCAACGCGTCCGAGATCATCGCGCTCGCCGGTGGCGAAAGCCGGGGGCAGGGCGTCGATAGCCGCGACCCCGTGGAGCAGGCGGAAGCTGCCGCCAGCCATATCGCAGACAAGCATCAGGCCGTGGTGGCGGTGACCGGCGAGGTCGATTTCGTCACCGACGGCGCGCGCGCCTGCCGCATCGAGGGCGGCACTTCGCTGATGCCGCAGGTGACGGCGCTCGGTTGTTCGCTGACATGCCTCGTCGGTGCCTTCGCCGCCGCAAGGCCCGGTGCTCCGTTCGAAGCGACGATATCGGCACTCGCCATGTTCGCCGTCGCCGGCGAAGAGGCGGCGCGGGTCACTGACGGACCGGGGTCATTTTCGTGGCGGTTCCTCGATGCCCTAGCGGCGATAGACGGCGCCGCGATCGACAACAATGCGCGGGTGCGGATGCTATGAGCAGGATCGATCTCTCGCTCTATCTCGTCCTCGATCCCGAGCTCTGCGCCGACATCGGCATGGTCGAAACCGCAAGGCGCGCCGTCGCCGGTGGCGCGACGGTCGTGCAGCTTCGCGACAAGCACGCCTCCACCGCGCGCATGATCGAGACCGGCCTTGCTCTGAAGGAGGTGCTTGCCGGGACCGACGCCTTGCTTGTCATCAACGATGATGTCGAGGCGGCCGTCGCGATCGGCGCGGATGGTCTGCATGTCGGCCAGGACGATATGGTCGTGCGCGCCGCACGCGAGCGGGTCGGACGCGACATGATCCTTGGCCTGTCGGTGGAGACCGAGGCGCTCGCGAGGGCTGTCGATCCGGCATTGGTCGACTATGCCGGCATCGGCCCGGTCTTCGCGACGCCGACCAAGCCGGATCACAAACAGCCGATCGGCTTCGACGGCCTTGCACGTCTCGTCGCTGTCTGCCCGGTTCCATCCGTTGCGATCGGCGGGCTGAAGCTGGCGCATGTCGGCGGTGTTTTTGCTGCCGGTGCCGACGGGATCGCCGTCGTCTCGGCGATCTGCGGCACATCAGATCCTCGCGCCGCCGCCCGCGAGCTTTCAGAGGCTATTCAAGGGAGATCACGATGATCCGCAACGTTCTCTCCATCGCCGGATCCGATCCATCGGGCGGCGCGGGCATCCAGGCGGACCTCAAGGCCTTTGCCGCGCGCGGCGTCTATGGCATGGCGGCGCTCACCGCGTTGACAGCGCAGAATACGCAAGGCGTATCCGGCGTTCACCTCGTGCCAGCAGGTTTCGTCGCCGATCAGATCAAGGCCGTGTTTGCCGATGTCCGGGTCGATGCCGTGAAGATCGGCATGATCGCCAATGCTGAAATCGCCGATGCCGTCGCCGGCGTTCTCAAGCTTCATCCCGGCATCCCGATCGTGCTCGATCCCGTCATGGTGGCCAAGGGTGGGGCGAAGCTTCTCGACCCCGCTGCGGTCGATGTGCTTCTGCGCCGGCTGCTGCCGCTTGCGACTCTGCTAACGCCCAATCTGCCTGAGGCAGCCGCGTTGCTCCACACCGATGTGGCCGAGAGCCGCCGGGAGATGGGCGAGCAGGCCGAAGCGCTGCGCGCTTTGGGACCCGCTGCCGTGCTTGTCAAAGGCGGCCATCTCGAGGGCGACCAGAGCCCCGACGTGCTGGCAACGGGAGACGGCCTCGCCTGGTTCGAGGCCGCCAGGATCCCGACAGCAAACACCCATGGCACTGGCTGCACGCTGTCGAGCGCGCTTGCGGCCGAGCTTGCCAAGGGCGCGCCGCTGCCAGATGCGGTGGCCTCCGCAAAAAGCTATCTCGCCAGCGCGGTGGCTGCGGCCGGCACACTTGACGTTGGCTCGGGACATGGCCCGGTCCAGCACTTTCACGAACTTTGGACGACAGCGAAAGGAGACGCGAAATGACAATGCCGATCAGTGAGCAGACGGTGATCGTAACCGGTGCAGCGCGCGGGCTCGGCGCGGCGATCGCCAGGGCTTTTGCCCGCGAGGGCGCGAAGGTGGCGATCAACTATCGCAACAGCTGCGAGCAAGCCGAGGTGCTGGCGAAAAGCCTCGGCGAGCGGACGCATGCTTTTCAGGCCGATATCCGCGACGGCGCGGCCGTGCGCGAACTGGTGGCGGATGTCACGCGCACGCTGGGGGCACCGACGACTGTGGTGCACAATGCGCTCGCCGATTTCAGCTTCAACGGCGATGCACGCCCGAAGCTCGGCGAGCTCAGCTGGGAGGAGATAACCAAGCAGCTTGATACGGCGGTGAAGGGAGCTCTGAACCTCATGCAGGCAACCCGCCCGGCCATGGCCGCTGCCGGCTTCGGGCGCGTTGTCACGATCGGCACCAATCTCTTCCAGAACCCGGTCGTGCCATATCATGACTACACGGCGGCGAAGGGTGCGTTGTTGTCGCTGACCCGCACGGCCGCGGCCGAACTCGGGCCCGACGGCATCACCGTGAACATGGTCTCAGGTGGGCTGCTGCGCACCACCGATGCCAGCGCCGGGACGCCCGAGGCGGTGTTCGATCTTATCGCCGCCAGCACGCCGATGCGCCGTGTGACGACGCCGGAGGAAGCCGCCGACGCCGTGCTGTTCTTCGCCAGCCCCTGGGCGCGGGCGGTTACCGGCCAGAACCTGATTGTTGACGGCGGCCTTGTGTTCGGCTGACGTCTTTTAGTTCAACATCACGACTTGACCGCGCCTGCGGTCAAGCCGGCGATGATGTGCTTCTGCGCCAGGAAGAAGACGATGACGGTCGGCATGATTGTCAGCGTGATGAAAGCGAGCACCAGTTGCCATGCGGTGCCGAATTCGCCGCGATAGACCATGATGCCGAGCGGCCAGGGGTACATCTTCTCCGAGTTCAGCATGATCAGCGGCAGGATGTAGCTGTTCCAGCTGCCGACGAAGGAGATGATGCTGACCGTCGCAATGATCGGTCGAGAAAGCGGAAGGCAGATATGCCAGAAGAAGCGCATGTAGCCGCAGCCATCGACGACGGCCGCCTGGAACAATTCCTCCGGAAGGTTGCGAAAATAGTTCCGGAACAGGAGTATGCTCATGCCGAGCCCGAAGGCCACCTGCGGCAGCACCACGCCCCAGTAGGTGTTGAGCAGCCCGAGATCGCGGATGCGGATGAAGAGCGGCAGAATGGCGGTCGCGGCCGGAAACATCAGCCCGATCAGGAAGTAATTCAGCAGGAAGTCTGCGCCGAAGAAGCGGACATGCGCGAAGGTGAAGGCCGCCATCGCCGATACCGATACGGTAAGGAAAACGGTCAGCGCCGCGATGAGCAGCGAGTTGACCATCTGTCGCCAATAGCGATCGCCGAACAGGATGTCGGTGTAATTTTCGACATGCCACTCCACCGGCAGGCCGAACGGATTGGTGCGCAGGTCGCCCAGATCCTTGAAGCCGCCAAGCGCTGTGGTGACCAGCGGGATCAGGACGATGGCCGATATGATGACCAGCGACGTGTAGAGATAGGCTTTGGTGCCGGCATTGAGCCGGTCGGATGAAACGACGTCAGTCATGGCGCATGAATATCCGTTTGTAGCTGAAGGCGAGCGTTACGCAGATCAGGAAAAGCACGACGCCGACGGCGCTTCCGAGCCCGACCTGCATGCGGGCCACGCCGAAGTTGAAGAGGAAGGTCACCATCGTCTGCGTGGCATTGAACGGACCGCCGCCCGTCAGAGGCATGATGAGGTCGAACAGCTGCAGCGAGCCGACGACGGCGAAGAAGACCGAGAGGCGCACCGTCGATCCAAGCAGCGGCAGGGTGATATAGCGGAACCGCTGCCAGCCGCTGGCACCATCGATTTCGGCGGCCTCCAGCACGCTCTTGTCGAGCGATTGCAGTCCGGCGATGAACAGCATCATGTGGAAGCCGAAGTATTTCCAGACGATCACGCCGAGTACCGCGTACATCGCCAGATCCTTGTCGGCCAGCACATAGGGTGTCTCGACGCCGAGCAGATGAGCGATCGAGGCGAAGAGCCCATAGTCGCCGTCGTAGACGAAGCGCCAGATCAGGCCGGCCGCGACATCAGCGAGCACGTAGGGCAGGAAAAAGATCAGCCGGAACACAACGACACCGGCAATGCGGTGCGCCAGCATCATCGCCAGCCAGATTGCGAGCGGAATCTGGATCGCGATCGAGATCACCATGATCATCGCGTTGTTCTTCAGCGCGGTGAGGAAGGCGCCGTTCTTGAACAGGAGTTCGAAGTTGCGCATGCCGACATATTGCGTCGGCAAGCCATAGCCGTCCCATTTGTAAAGACTGTACCAGGCGGCCTCGCCCATCGGCAGGATCACGAAGATCGAGAACAACAGAAGCGCCGGCGGCAGGAAGAGCAGCAGCACGGGCAGGCGGCCTGCAACGGCCGGATGTTTGCGCCGGGCGGACTGGGTGGCCGGTATGCGCGCGGGTCTGATTGCGGTGGCGGCGCTGACATTGGCCATGGGGACCTCACATTCCAGACATCAAATTGCGGCGCGAGAGCGTGCCTCGCGCCGCGATGGTCTTGATCAGAACTGATCCTGCTCGAAGGCATCCTGGATCTGCTGGGCGCCATCGGTAGGCGTCATCTGTCCGGAGACGATAGCGACCGACACGTCGTTGACGACGCGACCGACCGAGGGGCCGAGATCCTGGTCGAAGAAGTTCTGGTGCCATGTGGAATGTGCCAGCTGTTCGGCCGATTCGTGCAGCAGCGGGTTGGTCACGCCATCCTCTGCGCCGACCGCGACCGGGATGATCATGCCGGCCTTGGCCATGGTGCGCTCGTTCTCGGCATTGGTGAGGTAGGCGAGGAAGTCGAGCGTTTCCGGCGGCGCCTTCTTGGTGACGGCCCAACCGTTCAGGCCGCCCAGCGTGTCGGTGACAGCACCGGCGCCGCCAGTAACGGCGGGGAAGGCGAAGCGGCCGATATTGTCGGGGTTCAGGCCCTTCTTGTCGCCGGCATTGGTGCGCTGGTTGGCCTCGGTGTTCTGGAAGCCGAGGATCATCGCCGCCTTGCCGTCGCCGAAGACGCCGAGCGTCTGCGGCCACGTGGCCCCGAGGTAGCCGGGCTGGAATGGCTCGAGCTTGCCGAGTTCGGCGAGCTGCTCGCCGGCCTTGATCATCGCCGGATCGTTGAAGCCTTCACCCTGGCCATTCTTGGCGGCATCGAAGACCTGCTGGCCGCCGTTGCGCATCACCAGATAGCTCCAGTAGAAGTGGATCGGCCACTTCTCGCCGCCACCGCCTGCGATCGGCACGATGCCGGCGTCCTTGATCTTCTTCACTGCGGCCAGATAGTCGTCCCAGGTCTTGATCGTGGTGGCATCGACGCCGGCCTTCGCGAACAATTCCTTGTTGTAGAAGAAGGATACGGTGCCGACCGCATAAGGGACCGCGCCGATCTTGCCGTCATAGCTCAGGCCCTTGACGGAGGCCGGGTTGTAGGTTTTCACCCACGCGCCATCCTTGGCGTTCATCGCTTCGCTGAGATCGAGCAGGGCGCCAGTCGCGAGCTGCTGTTTCAGGACGCCGCCGCCCCAGCTGTAGAAGAGATCAGGCGCATCGCTGGACTGCAGAAGCGTCGGCAGCTTCGCCTTGAAGGCCTCGTTTTCGAGGAACTGCATCTCCACCTTCGTGCCCGGATGCTCGGCCTCGTAATTCTTGACGATTTGCTGCCAGACGCCGAGATAGGTCGGGTCGATTTCGAGATGCATCCACTTGATTGTCGTGTCGGCAGCGGCAGTGCCGGCGGCAATCAGAAGCGCGAGCGCAGTCGCGGTCGAGCGGGTAAAGGCGCGACTATTGAACAGGGCTTTCGCCCTTTGATGATTGAACATAAGGTCTCCTCCTCAAGGGAAAATCGTCCTCTACAATTTTGTCCCTTATGCGGATTAAATGATCGGCAGCTTTGCCAGAATGTCAACTCCCTTGGCTGCATTTGGCAGATTAGCCTTGACAGAGGGCTGAATCTCCACGCTATTTAATTCGCATTCCGACAAAAATACCGACCTGCTTCGGCGGTCGCCACAAGAGCCGTGCACGAATAGATGAAGACCGCAGACCCGGAATTGATGCGCGCGATCAATCGCCTGAACGTGCTCGACACGGTGCGCCGACATGGGCCGATCGCGCGCGTCGAGATCAGCGAGCGCACGCAGCTGTCGACCACCACGGTGTCGGCCATCACCGCCTCGCTGCTGGATGATGGCCTCATCCTGCCGCGCCACGAAGGCGATATCCGCAACGAAGCGGCGCGCGGCCGGCCACGTGTCATGTTGGAGCTCAATCCGGATGCGGCGCGTGTCGTGGGTGCCAAGATCGCAGCCAGCCGCATGGTCTTCGTCGTCACCGATTTTCGCGGCGACGTGCTCTCGAATCTCACCCTGCCGATCCGGATCGATCGCCAGCCGATCGCGGTTATCGCCGATCTCGTCGAGGATGGCGTGCGGCGTTGCGTCGTCGATGCCGGCCTGTCGCTGGAGGATGTCGATACCGTCTGCCTTAGCCTGCCGGGTGTCATCGAGCATCGAACAGGGCATATCCGCAGCAGCCCCATCTTTCGGGACGTCAATGTCGATTTCGCCGCTGAGATGACGACGCGGCTGAACACCTCGACCATTGTCGAAAGCGACGCGCATGCCATCACGCTGGCGCATCACTGGTTCGGCAAGGCGCGCGATTTGGAAGACATGGTCCTGATCTCGCTGGAACAGACGCTGGGGCTCGGCGTGCTCCATGGCAACCAGCTGTTTCGCGGCGCCGGCGGCCTCAGCCACAATCTCGGCGATCTAGTGCTTGGCATGGGACCGCGCGGCATCGTGCGGCTGTCGAGCCAGGCGGGCGAAAGCGAAATTCTGGGCGAGCAGCCGGCGGGTGGGCGATTTGCCGAGGCGATCCGGCTCGGGCGCGGCATGGCGCATGCGCAGGCCTTGATCAAGGCAGAAGACAACGCGCTGATCAGCGCGGCGATCCGGGCGGGGGAGGCCGTCGGCGTCGCGGTTGCCAATATCGTGACCATCTTCGCGCCGCCGCGCGTCATCCTGGTGGGCTCCAGCCTGGCGCTTGGAGAGCCTTTCCTGGAGAGCCTTCGAAATGCCTACGCGCTGGCCATCCCACCATCGCTCAGGGGCGTCGCGGAACTCGTCTTCGACGATTCCAGCGACGACTTCTGGGCACAGGGGGCTGCGGCCGTCGCCCTTTACGAACTCTACGAGTCGCCGTGGAACACCACGGGCCCGGCGCTCTGACGCTTTCAGAACCAAAATCTATGGGAGGAAATCATGGATAAAGTCGGCATAGGCATCATCGGATGCGGCAACATATCGGGCGCGTACCTGAAGGCCATGGCGTCTTTCCCCATTCTCGACATCAGGGGTTTGGCGGATCTGAACAGCGAGCTCGCGCAGGCAAAGGCGGCTGAGTTCAACGTGCCGGCCAGAAGCGTCGACGAACTCTTCGCCGATCCCTCGATCGAGATCATCGTCAATCTGACCATTCCGAAGGCGCACGTCGCTGTCGGCCTGCAGGCGCTTGCCGCCGGCAAGCACACCTATTCGGAAAAGCCGCTCGGGATCAACTTCGCTGAAGGCAAGCAGCTCGCCGAAGCGGCCAAGGCGAAGGGCCTCCGCATTGGTGCGGCACCCGATACTTTCCTCGGCGGCGGCCACCAGACGGCCCGCGCGCTGATCGATCAGGGCGTGATCGGCCAGCCGGTGGGCGGTACGGCCACCTTCATGTGCCCCGGCCACGAGCGCTGGCACCCCAATCCCGCCTTCTACTATGAAGTCGGCGGCGGGCCGATGCTGGATATGGGGCCGTATTACATCACCGATCTCGTCAATCTCTTCGGGCCCGTGGCGCAGGTGGCGGGCTTCGCGGTGACGCCGCGCAAGGAGCGCGTCATCACCAGCGAGCCGCGAAACGGCGAGCATATCCCCGTGCATGTGCCGACCCATGTGTCCGGCCTGATGGCCTTTGCCAACGGCGCCGTCGTGCAGATCGGCATGAGCTTCGATGTCGCCGGTCACAAGCACGTACCGCTCGAGGTCTACGGAACCGAGGGAACGCTGATCGTGCCCGATCCCAATCACTTCGGCGGTGAAGTCGAGCTCCTACGCAAGGGCGGCTCGTTCGAAAGCCAGCCGCTGACCGCGCCCTATGCCGACGGAAACTACCGATCGATCGGTGTCGCCGATCTCGCCTATGCGATCCGTCAGAGCCGGCCGCATCGCGCGAACGGCAGCCTGGCGCTGCACGTGCTGGAGGTCATGGAAGCGTTCCAGACCGCATCGGACACCGGCCGCACCGTGGCGATCACCACGCAGACGGAAAGACCGGCGCCGATGTCGGAATCCCTCGTCGACGGACGTCTGGGCAAGTAATTATTGAGGAGGAAGTTTAATGCGTGAAGCACTGATCGTTTGGGGCGGATGGAGCGGCCACGAGCCGCAGGAATGCGCCGCCATCGTCAAGGACATACTCGAGGAAGACGGCTTCAAGGTCTATGTCGAGCATACCACCGAGGCTTTCGCCGACCCTTCCGTTCACGACCTTTCGCTCGTCGTGCCGATCGTGACCATGTCGAAGATCGAGAAGGAAGAAATCAAGAACCTTGCGGCCGCGATCGAAGGCGGTGTCGGTCTGGCCGGCTATCATGGCGGAGCCGGCGACAGTTTCCGCGAATGCGTGGAATACCAGTTCATCGTTGGCGGTCAGTGGGTCGCGCATCCCGGCAACATCATCGACTACCGGGTCAACATTACCCGCCCCGATGACCCTGTCATGGAAGGCATTGCCGATTTCGACTACACGTCGGAGCAGTACTACATGCATGTCGACCCCTCCAACGAGGTGCTGGCGACGACGACCTTTACCGGCGATCACGCCTATTGGATCGATGGCGTGGTGATGCCGGTCGCCTGGAAGCGGAAATACGGAAAGGGACGCGTCTTTTATTCCTCGCTCGGCCATCAGGCCAAGGAGTTTTCCGTGCCGGAAATGCGCACTATTTTCCGCCGGGGCGCCAACTGGGCCGCGCGCTGAGCTCGCGCAAAATAGGTATTAGCACGCGGTTGGAACATTACCGGCCGCGCGCTATTTCTTCATGGTATTCAACGTGAAGGAGTTTCCAGCATGCGCAAGCTTCTCGCAGTCACCTCAATCGTCATCATGGGCTTTGCCGGCAGTGCATTCGCGCAGATGAACATGGGCACGGACAGCAGCGGTCGGTTTGATGGCTCGCCTCCACTCGGAACCGGCCCGCAGGACGAACAGTCTAGCGGCCTTTCCATTCCGCTCGATTCACTTGAGACGGGAAGCACCGCAGGCAGTGCCCCGGTCCAGTGGACGCGCTGCCCGCCGCACCAACGCAATGCTGCCAATCGCAAGTCGACCAATCCGGCGTGCATCGACGGACAATGACCTGACGGAGCGTTGCTGTGCAGCCTCGTGTTTGCGTTTCGTTGGCGCGATCTTTTGTGCTAGTGGGGCGTCTCAACGCGAGGCCTAAGACATGCTGCCCTGGATTCAGCTCGATTCCGCTCAAATTCCCGGCGAGGCTGGCGAACTGCGCCTGAAGCAGCGCGGCAGCGAATTCTCGATCATGCTTGGATCGAACGAGCTGATGAACAGCCGCCTCTCCGGCTCCGAGGAAGCACTCGCGACGCTCTCCTATGACAAGCTCAAGGGCCGGCCGCGCCCGAGCATCCTGATCGGCGGTCTCGGCATGGGCTTCACGCTTCGCGCGGCGCTGGCCGTCGTGCCCAACGATGCGACCGTTGTCGTCGCCGAACTGGTACCCGCCGTCGTCAGCTGGGCGCGGGGGCCGATGGCGGAAGTCTTCAAGGGATGCCTTGATGATCCCCGCGTTGGCATTTATCAGGGGGATGTGTCCGAACTCATCCGTTCGAGCCGGGCAAAATTCGACGCCATCCTGCTTGATGTCGATAACGGGCCGGATGGACTGACCCGTCAATCGAACGATGGGCTCTACGACTTCGCCGGGCTGAAGGCCGCACGCGAGGCCCTGCGTCTCGGTGGCGTGCTGGCCGTCTGGTCATCCGGCCCCGACGCCAGCTTCACGCGCCGGGTGCGCGACAGTGGTTTTGCGGTCGAGGCCGTCAATTCGCGCGCTAACGGAAAACGTGGCGGCGCGCGCCACGTCATCTGGCTGGCACAGAAGAAATAGCCTAGCCGGTCTGTCCGTTGCGAGCCGTGGCGATGGCGTTCGCGGCGCCGGCGCGAAGCTGCTGCGTGTCCGCGCCGGCAATGACGAGATCAAAGCCCATCTTCAGCAGCTGCCCGGCGCGCTCGCCGTTGCTGCCGAAGATGCATGCGAACTTGCCATACGCGCGGCAACGGGCGAGCAGCTGCTTCAGCACAACATCCATTTCAGCCGCGTCGGGCGCTAGATGCGCACCGTTCGATAGTGCGATGGAAAGGTCCGATGGGCCGATAAAGACGCCGTCGATGCCGTCAACGCCGAGAATGTCATCGGCGGCATCGAGCGCTGCCCGGGTCTCGATCATGGCGATCGCGACAGTCTCCATATTCGCCGTCGCCAAATAGTTCGTGGCGGCGAGGCCGGTGTGGTTCATCGCCAGCGTCGGTCCCCAGCTGCGCTCGCCGAGCGGCGGGTACTTGGTCGCCTTGACCAAAGCATGCGCATCCGCGATCGAATTGATCATCGGCGCGATAATTCCAGACGCGCCGGCATCGAGCAGCCGCGAGGCCGTCGAGAAATCGCCGACGGGAATACGCGCCATCACAGGCTTGCCGGCCAATCGACCCTGCCCGATGCCATTGGCGGCCGACACCATGTCCCAGACGCCGTGCTGCATATCGAGCACGACGGCATCGAAGGCTTCCTGTGCGAGATGATTGACGAAGAGCGGATCGGGTATGCCGATCCACGCCGAAATCAGACCGCCGCTTTCGCCCGACCTGAGGCGTTTTGAAAAGTCGTTGATTGCAGTTGAACCAGGCATACTAGTCTCCTTCCGCAGCTCAGCCCGTGGCGCGCTGCTCATCTCGATGGAATTGTTCGATAAAGGCCTTCTGAAGAAGGATGCCGTCCCATTCGTCGGGGAAGAACGGCGAATCGTAGATAAGCGTATAGGGACCGGCATATCCGGCCTGTCGGCATGCCTCCAGGCACTTGCCGTAGTCCTCGGCATCCATGCCTGATGCGGTATAATTGGCCTTGGCGTGGCAAATCTCGGCGCGGCGCATGATGTCCGAAAGGCCGGCATATTTGTCCGGCGCCGACCAGTTGCCGAGATCGCCGTTGAGGCCGACCTTGCCGCCGAGATCGTCAAGCAGCCAGTTCATTTCTCGCGGCGACGGCAGGAGGTCGAACCAGTTCTCGGTGACGACGCGGATGCCGCTCTCCTCGGCCTGCTCCGCCAGCCACGAGAGATGTCCCGACGAGCGAGCGAGGTTCTCGTCGCTCGGCTGCTGTTTTCCCGCGATGACTCGCATGTTTCTCGCGCCAAGCGCGGTTGCGATCTCGATCCAGCCGGCGATCCAGCGGATATCGCGCTCGGCCGTTGCGGGATTGCTCGGGTCGCCGTCCTCGACCAGCAAGGTCTGAAGCAGGACGCCGGACTGATCGAGGGCTGCGCGCAGCCGCCGTAGATAGTCCGCGTCGAGGCTCGGCAGATGGAAGGAGCAGATCTCCAGCCTGTGGATGCCGCGATCGGCAAGCTGGCGCGGAACGTCGATCAGTTCGACGCTGCCGGGGCCGTAAGGCTCCTGCGGTGCCCCGCTCTTGGCCGGATCGGGGCTATAGGGATGGACCGCGCCTAGCGCCCGGTGCAGCGACCATGTGGAGACGGCGAACCGTCCGTTCTCGATATCCTCGATCATTGCATTCCTCCTCGTTCCCACCCTATCTAGGCAACAACGCCTTGGAATTTCAAACGGAATCTCCGGTGATCACAGCTTCCGCCGAAAGGCTGGCGGCAAGCAGCGCCTCGTCGCGGCCGGCGGTTGCCGAAAGCAGCAGACCGACCGGCATATCCGCGTCGCCGGTCCCGCAGGGGATCGACACGCCGCACCAGTCGAGGAAATTGCCGAGCATGGTGTTGCGCAAGGTCTTGCCGTTGGTCGCGAAGAAAAGATCGTCGTTTGCTTCCAGGGCGGCGATCGGTGGCGCGACATGGGCGACTGACGGGTAGGCGATAATGCTATCGCCGACCATGCGGTCGACCTCCGCTATCAGTCGCTCGCGCGCTTCGAGAATGGCGATGTAGTCAGGCATCGTGATCGTCTGGCCAAGTCGGGTGCGTTGCACGACGCGGTGGTCCATCTGATCGGCCTCCTGCCCGGCAAGGCGCTCGCGATGAAGCGCGAAGGCTTCCGCAGTCACCAGGCTGCCGTATTTGCCCATGAGGGCGAGGATTTCGTCGAAGGCCGGGATGGTGACGCGGGTGACCGAAGCACCTTCCGCGATCAGCCACTCCACGCTTTGCTCGAAGGCTGCGACGACGCCGGCCTCGGCGCCATCGAACACGACATTATCAGGAATGACCACATCCAGCGCGCGGAGCGAGCTCGGGGTGATGGCGGGCGCGGCGGTCAGGCCGCGCATGGCCGCGTCGACCCAGATTGCGTCCTGAACGGTGCGGCAAAGGGGGCCGAGCGAATCCAGGCTTCGCGCCAGCGGAAAGACCCCGCCCATGGGGTAGCGCCCGCGTGTTGCCTTGTAGCCGACGACGCCATTGAAGGCGGCGGGGATGCGGACCGATCCGCCCGTGTCGGTGCCGATCGCCACGGGGACGAGACCTGCGGCCACCACGGCACCGGCGCCCGAGGAGGAGCCGCCGGGAATACGTGGCTCATCCTTGCCGCGCGGATTGTGCGGTGTGCCGTAATGCGGGTTTATGCCGAGGCCGGAAAAAGCGAATTCGCTCATGTTGGTGCAGCCGACGGCGACCATGCCGGCCTGCGCAAGCGCGCTTACGACCGCTGCATCGTCTTCTGCCACGGGGGCGTCCCGCAGGACCTTGGAGCCGGCCGTCGTCGCGCGCCCCTTGATATCGAACAGGTCTTTCCAGGCAACGGGAATGCCCTCAAGCAAGCCGCGCGACCGGCCGGCCTTCAGCCGCGCCGAGGACGCCTTGGCCTCTTCAAGCGCGCGGTCGGCCAGCAATTCGGTGAAGATCGACTGATCGGGGTGCACCTTGATGTCCTCAAGCACGGTCTCGGTGACCTCCACCGGGTCGGCGGCGCCGTTCTGGATGAGAACGGAAAGTTGTGCGATCGACATCGCACCAAATGATTTCGTCATGTCAGTGTCCGTGGTCTGGATGAATACCCGACCTAAGCCGAGTTTCCTCGAAGTGCCAAGCCCTTGAAGCCAGATCAAACCGATTGGTTCGATTTTATGAACACTGAGTTTGCGTATCCGGCCTTCAACCGTGGCGGTTGCCACCACATATCGGGAATGCGCGAAAGACGCCACGGGTCGAGGGATGTTGTAGGCACCTCGCGCGGATTTCAGGAGCAAGACAATGAGAGATGTAGACAGCTGGAGCGCCCCTCGCGGCGACACGGTCCATCATCATGCAACGGACGAAGAGTTGGACGGTATGGGCGAGCGCGAATACGTGGAACACATCAAGGCAACCAGCCGACCATCGGTATCGGAACGGTTTCTGATCGTTGGAGCCCTGCTGGTTCTTGGCGCGGCGGGATATGTCGCGCATATGAACACCTCGACGGCATCGGCTGTCGATCTCGCCCCTGTCGGAGCGATCTCGGATTCCGGCCCGTCGCTGGATTATTGCCGGGAGCATAGCCCCTATCCGGACAAGTCCTGCTGAGGACTTGTCGGCTTAAACTGGAGAAACGGCGACCGTGACATAGTTATAGTCGGGGAGGGCATCATGTCCGCTGATATCGACTACGATCTCGATCGCTTCATCGACGCTCAAAATGGTGTCTATGACCGCGCGCTTGCGGAGCTCAGGAATGGCCGCAAGCGCTCGCACTGGATGTGGTTCATCTTTCCGCAGATGGCAGGTCTCGGCACGTCGTCAATGGCCGAGAAATATGCCATCCGCTCGGCCGGCGAAGCCTCGGCCTATCTGGCAGATCCTATCCTCGGCGCCCGCCTTGTGCGCTGCGTCGACGCAGTATTGTCGATCAATGCAAAATCCGCGCATGAGGTGTTTGGCTCTCCCGATGATCATAAGCTCCGATCGTCGATGACGCTGTTCGCGGCGGTCAGCGATCACGGATCACCTTTCCATCAAGTGATAGATCATTTCTACGCTGGAGCGTTCGACCATCACACGATCGAACTGCTCGATGCAGGCCGATAACTCACGGCACTAGCCAACGCGAGAATGTTCGAGCGTATCGATTTCCGCCGAGATTTCCTCGATGCGAGAACGCAATTCACGATCAGTGCCGTCGTTGACATCCTCGTCACCGAAGCAATCGCGCGCATCATAGAGTTCAAGCTTGGCTTCAAGCTCCGCCCGTTTGGCATACAGGCGATGGAGATAAATGTAGTTCATCTTCCCGCTCAACCGTGTTTCCACATCTGGTTGAAAACGAGTTTCCCCCACGAAAGTTCCAAGCGCAGAAACCGGCGCTCAGGCAAACGCCGCGATAGCGGCGTTGCACGCCTTGGAGAAGTGGCCGCAACAGTTGTCCTTGCCCATCGATTGACGGGTGACGCGGGCGCCTTCCAGAAGCAGGGTCAGTGTGTCTGCCAGCAGCTGCGGTTCGCGCGCGCCGGCGGCGAGACAGAGCGCCTCAAGCCTGTCGCGCTGCTCCGCCTTATGGCGTTCGATGACGCTATAGGCCGGGTGGCCTTCACCCTTGAGTTCGATCGCGGCGTTCGCCAGATCGCAGCCGACCTGATCGCCGCAAAGGCTCTGGGTCCTGAGTTCGATCCAGGCAAGCAGCTGGGCGCGCGCATCATCGGGATGCGTGGCTTCCAGCTCGCGCCAGATCGCCTCGGCCTTATCGGAGGCGCGGCGCAGCGTTTCGCACACCAGCTCGTCCTTCGAGCCGAAGTGCCGATAGAGCGTCATCTTGTTGGTGAGAGCGCCTTCGGCGATGGCATCAACGCCGATGCCACGGATCCCGTGCTCACGAAACAGCTCCGCCGCGGTCGAGACGATACGTTCCCTAGGAGGGATCTTTTCATCAGTGCCTGCAGGCAGAATAGCTGTCGAAGTTTTTGATTTTTCTGCGGACAATGTCCTTGACATCCATGTGACCGATCGGTAACAAATGCATTGTTACTTACCGGTAACACCACTTTTCGCGGAAGTCAAATGCCGAGAGGGCAGCGCGGCCGAAGTGGAACACGGGCGACCGCCCACGAAAGGAGGACTGAGCCATGAGAAAGACCAGAGACGACCTGACGATATCCGAAGCCCTTCGCGACCCCCTGATCGCCATGGTGATGCGCGCCGACGGCGTGAAGCTTGAAGATTTCAAGCGGCTCCTGGAGACTGCGGCGGTGAAGCGCGAACAGCGCGCCAATCCGGTCAAGAAATTCATCGACGTGATCAAGAGCAATCCGGCTGCAGTCTGCAACTATTGCTAACGCCTTGGGCTTCCCTGCCCCCCGAAAGCCGTCGCCACATTGGCGGCGGCTTTTTTTGTTTGTGGCGAGCAACGCTGTACGCTGCGCAGTCATAAAAAGACGGAGCCTCTTAGGCTCCGTTTCCTAAGCAATATGGCTCAGAATTCCGACCATTCCGGCTCTTGCTTGAGCGCGGCGTTTCCGCGAAACGCATTGGTCAACTTCTGGCCCAGTTGCCGTGCTGGCGAGGCGACGGGGCCGTGGCTGGCGGTCGTCGCCGCAGGCTTGGCGAAGCTCGGCCGCCCCTGGTTGGCAACGGCGCCGTCCAGCTTGAACTGGGACATCAGCTGCGCCAGCGCCATGGCTTCATGCGCGAGGCTGTGGCTGGCCGCGGTCGTTTCCTCGACCATTGCGGCATTCTTCTGCGTGCCTTCGTCCATGGTGTTCACGGCCGTGTTAATCTCCTGCAGGCCAAGCGACTGCTCGCGCGAGGCTTCAGCGATCGCGTGAACATGGCGATTGATCTCTTGAACTTCGGCGACGATCGCATCCAGCGCCTTGCCGGCTTCACCGACCAGTTCCACGCCGGACTCGACCTGCGAACCCGAGGCGGTGATCAGCGCCTTGATCTCCTTGGCCGCGCGCGCCGAGCGCTGTGCCAGTTCGCGCACTTCCTGGGCAACGACGGCAAAGCCCTTGCCGGCATCACCCGCCCGGGCTGCTTCGACGCCGGCGTTGAGAGCGAGAAGGTTGGTCTGGAACGCGATGTCGTCGATCACGCCGATGATGTTGCTGATCTCGTTCGAGGACTGCTCGATCAGGTGCATCGCGGTGACCGCGTTACGGACGACCTCGCCGGAGTGTTCGGCGGCTTCGCGCGTCTTGGCGACCAGCTGGCTGGCGTCGCTTGCGCGGCTGGCAGCATCCTTGACTGTCGTCGTGATCTCTTCCAGCGCGGCGGCCGTTTCTTCAACGGAAGCGGCCTGTTGTTCGGTGCGCTTGGAAAGGTCGTCGGCGGAAGCGCGGATCTGGCTTGAGCCTGCGCTGATGGCGCTCGCATTGGCGCCAACAGCCTGCAGCGCGTTGTGCAGCTTGGAGACCGCGGCGTTGAAATCCTGGCGAAGCGTGTCGAGGTCACCGGTAAACGGCGTGTCGATCTGGCAGTTCAGATCGCCATCGGCAAGATTTCCGAGGGCGCCGCCAAGAGCCTTGACCGCGCGATGCAGATTTGCGGCTTCGTTGGCCTTCTCTGCCTCGCGCTCAAGGCGCTCGCTCTCGCTCATCGAGCGGGTTGCTTCGGCCTGCTGCTCGATGCGCATGCGGTCGATCGCATTGGTCCGGAAGACCGCAACAGCTGCAGCCATCTGGCCGATCTCGTCACGGCGGTCGAGGCCATGAACCTCTTCGCCGGTGTTGCCGGAAGCAAGTGTTTCCATACGTTCGCGTAGCTTGGCCATCGGCGTCGTCACACCCTTCTGGGCGATGACCATGGCAACGGCGATTGCCGCGATGACGCCAAGGGTAAGGCCGACAAGGGTATAGAAGATGGTGGACGAAACGGAGGCAGACAGCCGGCTGCCGCCCTGTTCCAGAAGGTCTGCCATTGCCTTGTTGTTGGCGCCGAACTGGGGCGAAAGACCGACAATCATGTTATCAAGCTTTGCAGAAAGCTGTTGGGTCTGCTCGGCGTTTCCGGTGCCATGCGCCGCAAGGAGCTGGTCGCCCAGAGATTTCAATCCGTCGGCTCCGGCAAGCAATTCGTCGATTGCCCCCTTGCGGCTCGGCACCAATTCCGAGACTTGCGACAGTCGCTTGCGCGCGCCATCGAACTCGGTGGCGAAACGCTTGGAGATATCGTTGAAGGCAGGGGTACCGGGCTCCTGCGCGACGGCACGGCTGAGCCATGTCGTGGACGTCCAGATGCCAGCTGCCGCGCGCGCGCTGAAGGTCGCTGCCTGGCTCTCGTTCTGGAGGAAGCCGGTGTACTGCTGGTTGGCTGCGCTAAATGTGTCGGTGAGGTAAAGCAGGCCCGCCATGGAAACGAGGCCCAGCATGGCGATAGCAATAAGGAATTTGGTTTTTATCTTCAGGTTTTTCAACATGAGGCACCTTGGAAATCGTGGTGGAATGGCGTCAAGCCGCCTGCGGAGGAGCGCAACTTGATCGCAAGGAAAAGTGACATTGGAAGGTATTGGACAACGCATCATGCGCAAAACACCGGGGGGATCCCGATATCGTGGCTTCAACCTAGGCGCTTATCCTTAAAGAAACCTGACCTCGACAAGCCAAGCGAAGGGAATCGGCAGTAGAGTTGCTTTTGATCAAAGCATGTCGAGACGAACGAATAAGCTCATATTTATGTTGGCTAATTTTTTTCGATGTTCTTCTTGGCGGCGTTTAAGAAGATCACGCTGATGTGGTCATGGCTGGTTAACCAGTTGGGAAAACGATCCAAGAGTATCATTGCGGCACACGGATAGGTCGATCTCCATGGGCCGGCGGTCGCTGTTTTGATCGTAACCCGCGATCTCGTGGGGCCCATTTGAGACAAATCATATTGAGGATGCCTAGTGGTTTACACACGCTGTAATGTCATTGCCATGTCTGGAGCCGCACTGGCGGGTGCCGTTCTGCCGAAGGTCGCAGCCGCACAGTCGATCGGCTTCACCCCGTCACCGATCTATCCGGATCCGGCTATCCAGATTCTCGACCCAAGCTTTGCCAAGTATCGCGTCGCGAGTTCCTCCTTGGAACAGGTCGCCACCGGCGCCCGCTGGCTGGAAGGCCCGGTCTGGTTCGGCGATGGTCGCTATCTTCTCGTCAGCGACGTGCCGAACAACCGGGTTATGAAATATGACGAGACAAACGAGACCTGGAGTGTCTTCAACCCGAATTCGAACTATTCGAACGGCCATGCCCGCGACATGCAGGGCCGGCTTTTGTCGTGCGAGCACCTGACCCGCCGCGTCACCCGCACCGAGTATGACGGCTCGATCACGGTTCTGGCTGACAACTACAAGGGCAAGAAACTCAACTCGCCGAACGACATCGTCTGCAAGTCGGACGGTTCGATCTGGTTCACCGACCCGACGTTCGGCATTGCCGGCGAATGGGAAGGCGACAAGGCCGAACCGGAGCTGCCGCATTCGGTCTATCGCATCTCGCGGGATGGAAGGCTGAACCTCGTCACCGACGAGCTGAAGGGTCCGAACGGCCTTGCCTTCTCTGAAGACGAGAAGAAGCTTTATATAGTCGAAGGCCGCGCGCAGCCCTATCGGATCATCTGGTCCTACGATGTCGGCAAGGACGGTTTCTCGCTGTTCGACAAGAAGGCGTTGATCACCGCCGACGACAATGGCGGCCTCGACGGCTTCCGCGTCGATGTCGACGGCAATCTGTGGTGCGGATGGGGCTCTTCGGGTGCTGCCGGCGCAAAGCCGGAAGACCTCAACGGAGTGAAGATCTTCAACAAGGACGGTAAGGCGATCGGCTTCATCAAGCTGCCGGAACGCTGCCCCAACCTCGTCTTCGGCGGGCCGAAGAAGAACCGCCTCTATATGGCGTCCAGCCATTCGGTCTATGCGCTCTATGTCGAGACGCGCGGAGCAGTCTGATTAAAAATCGAGCCGCCACGATTGTCGCGGCGGCTCGAGCAATTCTTCGACCTCAGATAATGCCGCCGCTGCCGCCCACGGAAGCCGGGCGCTCCGCGGCAACCTTCTTGCGATAGCCGCTGGCGCGGTAGGTGGCGACCGGATCGACCGCGCCACCGGCGCGACGGCGGGCTTCGGCAAGGATCGGCTCGACATCGGTGCGATAGCCGCGCTTCAGCGTTTCCGTTGCCATCAGCGCGTCGTTCTCATCCTGGAAACCTGCCAGCGCCTTGCGGTCGACGATCAGCGCCTGCGCATAGGCGCGGCGGATTTCGTTGGCGCTGTTGATCAGGCTTTCGATTGGATCGGTCACATTGTGCGACTGATCGATCATGTGGGCCGGGTTGAAGTCGTTGACGCCGCGCTGCTCGGCCTCGACCAGCTCGTTGAAGACGAGGAACAGACGGTAGGGCTCGATCGAACCGGCGTCGAGGTCGTCATCGCCGTACTTCGAGTCGTTGAAGTGGAAGCCGCCGAGCTTGCCGAACTGGATCAGGCGGGCGACGATCATTTCGATGTTGGTGTTCGGCGCATGGTGGCCGAGGTCGACGAGGCAATGCGCCTTCGGCCCCAGGGTCTGGGCGATCAGGTAATTCGTGCCCCAGTCCTGCACGACGGTCGAATAGAAGGCCGGCTCGTACATCTTGTGTTCGGAAAACAGCTTCCAGTCGTCAGGCAGCGCCTTGTAGATGTCGGCCATCGAGGCGAGGTAGCGTTCGAAGGAGCGGGTGAAGTTGCTCTGGCCCGGGAAGTTCGAGCCGTCGCCAACCCAGACGGTCAGCGCCTTGGAGCCGATCGCCTTGCCGATCTCGATGCATTCAATGTTGTGCTCGACGGCCTGCGCGCGCGTTGCCGCGTCCGTGTGGCTGAGCGATCCGTACTTGTAGGAATGGGCCTGGCCGGGCGCGTCTGAGAAGGTGTTGGAATTCATGGCGTCGAAGCCGAGGCCGAGCTGATCGCCCTTCGCCTTTAATTCCTTGACGTCGGTCTTGTCCCACGGAATGTGGAGCGAGACGTTCGGCGTGGCGCGGGTCAGTTCGTTGATGACGGAGCAATCGTCGAGCTTGTCGAAGATCCCGCGCGGCTCGCCGGTGCCGGGGAAGCGGGCAAAGCGCGTGCCGCCGGTGCCGACGCCCCAGGATGGAACGGCGACGAAGAATTCGGAGACGCGGCGCGTGATCGCCTCAATGTCCACGCCACGGCGCGACAGGTTGGCGCCCAAGGCTTCGTAATCGGATTTGAGCGCGGCTGCGCGCTTTTCGTTTTCTTGCGCAATCACATCCTGCGCGATTTTGGTTTCGGCCATGAATTCCTCCCGTGTGGCATCGAACCAAACGGCTCCTGTCCGCGTTTCGATGCATGAAATACTCAAATCAGTAATGAGGCGACCTTGGACATCATACGCATTCTTTTCGCGATCATCCTGCCACCTGTCGGTGTATTCCTGCAGGTCGGAATCGGCCTGCAGTTCTGGCTCAATATACTGCTGACGCTGTGCGGCTACGTGCCGGGGATCATCCATGCGGTTTGGGTGATCCTCCGGCGATAGCGATCAGCGCGGGAAGCTCTGCGCGTTGCCGGCATCGACATTGATGATGTTGCCGGTGGACTTTGCTGAGAGATCGGACGCCAGGAAGTAGATCGCTTCGGCGATGTCTTCAGGGAAGACGTTGAGCTTCAGCATGGAGCGCTTGCGGTAGTGTTCCTCCAGCTCGTTGATCTCGATTTTCGACGATGCCGCGCGCTGCTCGCGCCACTCGCCGTTCCAGATTTTCGATCCACGCAGAACCGCATCCGGGTTGACGGTGTTGACGCGAATGCCCGCTTCCGCGCCTTCGAGCGCCAAGCAACGGGCGAGATGGATCTCGGCAGCCTTGGCCGTGCAGTAGGCAGCAGCGTTCGGCGACGACGCTAGGCCGTTCTTGGAGGCGACGAAGACGACGTTGCCGCCGAGGTTCTGCTTGCGGAATAGGCGGAAGGCTTCGCGCGAAACCAGGAAGTAGCCGGTCGCCAGGATGTCGATGTTCTTGTTCCACATCGAAAGCTCAGTGTTTTCGATCGGCGCGGACGATGCAATGCCGGCGTTCGAAACCAGGATGTCGACGCCGCCGAATTCGACACAGGCTTCCGCGAAGGACGAGATCACGCCGTCTTCCTTGGTCACATCAAGCTTGACGCCGCGAACGGCATCGGCGCCGAACTGCTTGGCGAAATCGGCCTCCGTGCTGTCGAGCGCTTCCTGGTCGATATCGGCCAGCACCACGCAGGCACCTTCGCCGATCAGGCGGGCCGCCGTCGCGCGGCCGATGCCGCCGGCACCGCCAGTGACGAAGGCAACCTTGCCAGCCAGGCTCTTCGGCTTCGGCATTCGCTGAAGCTTGGCCTCCTCGAGCAGCCAGTATTCGATATCGAAGGCTTCCTGCTCAGGTAGGCCCTGGTACTCGGAGACGGTCGACGCGCCGCGCATGACGTTGATGGCGTTGACGTAGAACTCGCTGGCAATACGTGCCGTTGCCTTGTCGCGGGCAAAAGACAGCATGCCGACGCCGGGAACGAGGAAGATGACCGGGTTCGCGTCGCGCATAGCGGGCGAATTGTCATGCTTGCAGTCGTTGTAATAGCGCGCGTAGTCGGCGCGGTAGTCTTCGAGCGCCTTATCAAGACCGGCAACGATCGCATCCACATCCGGCTTCGCCGGGTCGAAATCGATGATTAGCGGGCGGATCTTGGTGCGTAGGAAGTGGTCGGGGCAGCTGGTGCCGAGCGCGCCGAGCGGTGCCAAGTTCTTCGAGTTGACGAATTCAAGGACTGCGTCCTGGTCATCGAAGTGGCCGAGCTTGGGCTCCGCCTTGCCGATGCGACCGCGGATTTCAGGCATCAGGCGGGCGGCGATGACGCGGCGCTGTTCGACGGCCAAGCTCTCAGTGGCGGCGCCACCGAAGATCGTCTTGCCTTCAGTCTTCTCGGCAAACCAGACGATCGCCTTGTTGATAATGTCGAGCGTCAGCTCGTAGCAAGCCTTGGCATCGTTGGCCCAGGTGAAGAGACCATGGCTTTCGAGCACGACACCCTTGGAATTCGGGTTCGCCTCGACGTAGGCTTGGAGGTCGAGGCCGAGCTGGAAGCCCGGGCGGCGCCACGGCAGCCAGCCGATGTCAGCACCAAAGATCTGCTGAGTCAACTCCTTGGAATTCTTCGAAGCGGCGATCGCGATGATCGCGTCAGGATGCATGTGGTCGACATGCGTGAAGGGCACGAAACCATGCAGCGGCGTGTCGATCGAGGCGGCGCGGCTGTTGAGGTTGTAGGTGCAATGAGGAAGGAAGCTGACCATCCGGTCTTCGTCTTCAACGCCCTTGTAGACGCCCTTCAGCGAATCCAGCTTGTCCTGATAGAGGGTGGCAAAGCCGTCGAGCTTGATGGTGCCGACGTCGCCGCCCGAACCCTTGACCCAGAGAACCTTGACTTTTTCGCCGGTCAGCGGGTCGGTTTCCATGACCTTGGCAGACGTGTTGCCGCCGCCATAGTTGGTGATACGCTTGTCAGCACCCAGCAGGTTCGAGCGATAGAGTAGCTTTCCAGGCTCATCCAGGCCTGCAGCGTACGAGTCATCCCAACGGTTATCCAGAAGCCGGACGGTTGCCGCCATGTCATCCTCCCATGTAGAATTCTTCAGAACGCGAAATGAGAAATGCGTCCTTTGCGTGGACGGTATCGCTCATCAAAAGCAGCGTTGTCAATCGAAAACGATCAAAATCGATTATGTTGCAACGCAATATGTAAAAATATGATCGTTTGTGATTGACACATTGTCACAACTGCGAAATAAACGATGCAGGAGGAACCCATGCACGAACGCGAACGCCATCGCATCATATTGAGCGCCGTACAGGAAAAGTCGGTCGTGACGGTTCAGGATATTTCTGAGCTGACCGAGGCTTCCGAGGCGACGATCCGGCGCGATATCGCGGCGCTTCACGTGCAGGGAAAGATCCGGCGCGTGCGTGGTGGGGCAGAAGCCGTGCATCCGCCGCAGCTCGGCAATCTCGCCGGCAGGCCTTTCCGAGTGTCAGAATCTGTCAATTCCGATAAAAAACGCGCAATTGCGCGCGCGGCCGTCGATCTCTGCGATCCTGGTGACGCCATCATCATAAACGGCGGAACGACCACCTTCCAGATGGTGCATTTCATGGCGGCGCATCGCATGCAGGTGATGACCAATTCGTTCGCGATCGCCGAACATCTGGTTAAGCACTCGAAGAACACGGTGACGGTTCCCGGCGGTGTGATCTATCGCGAGCAGAGCCTGATCCTGTCGCCTTTCGACAATGACGCGATCCGCAATTTCTATGCGCGGCGCTTTTTCATCGGTGCGCAGGGCGTGGGTCCGCTCGGCATCATGGAAGCGGACGCGCAGATCATTCAGAGCGAGCAGAAGTTGATGCATCAGGCTGACGAGCTGATCGTCATGGTCGATTCCAGCAAGTTTCATCGCCGCTCGAGCCTCATTTTATGCGGGCTCGATCGCGTCACGACCGTGATCACTGACGAGGGCGTGTCCGATGAGGCTGTGCGGATGATCGAGGATGCGGGCGTCAAGCTCGTGGTTGCGAGCGTGGTCTCGCAGGCAAAGGAGGATTCCTCGTCGGTTGCCTGAACGGCGCCGGCAGGATGTGGTCAAGTCAATCAACGTGGGAGGAAGAAAGCATGAAACTCGCAAAGACACTGGCGGTGGGCGTCGCCTTTGCCGTCGCATTGATGGCTGGTGCAGCAAGCGCCAAGGACGTCAAGATTGGCCTCGTGGTCAAGTCGCTCGGCAACGGCTTCTTTGAAGCCGCCAACAAGGGCGCACAGGAAGCAGCCAAGGAACTCGGCGGCGTAGAAGTGATCTACACCGGCCCGACCTCGACGACGGCCGAAGGCCAGATCGAAGTCATCAACTCGCTGATCGCGCAGGGCGTCGACGCCATTGCGATCTCCGCCAACGACCCCGACGCTGTCGTACCAGCCCTAAAGAAGGCCAAGCAGCGTGGCATCAAGGTCATCTCCTGGGATTCCGGCGTCAGCAAGGACGGCCGTATCCTGCAGCTGAACCCGTCGTCGAACGAACTGATCGGCAAGATGTGCCTGACGCTCGTCAAGGATCACCTCGAAGGCGGCAAGGGTGACTTCGCGATCCTGTCTGCAACCACCACCTCGACGAACCAGAACATCTGGATTGACCAGATGAAGAAGCAGCTGAAGGACTTCGACGGTCTGAACCTCGTCACCACCGTTTATGGCGACGACCTCTCCGACAAGTCTTACCGCGAAGCCGAAGGCCTCCTGAAGTCGAACCCGAACGTCAAGGTCATCGTCGCTCCGACGACGGTCGGCGTTCTGGCCGCTTCCAAGGTCGTAGAAGACAAGGGTCTCGTCGGCAAGGTTTATGTCACGGGTCTAGGCCTGCCGTCCGAAATGGCCGGTGCGATCAAGTCGGGTGCGACGAAGGAATTCGCGATCTGGAACCCGATCGACCTCGGCTACTCCGCAACGCAGATCGCCTATCACCTCGTAAAGGGTGACGCGACCGGAGCGCCGGGCACCGAAATCGAAGCCGGCCGCATGGGCAAGATCAAGGTGGACGACAAGGGCGAAGCCGCAATGGCCGATCCGTTCATCTACAATGCGTCGAACATCGATCAGTTCTCGAAGGTTTTCTAAGCCTTTCGCGGACAGACAAAACCCGGCGGTATTGCCGCCGGGCCCTTCCCAATGAACACTGGTAAGCGCTGATGAACAACGCCCTTCAACAACCTGTTGCTAGCGTCGCGACGAACGACGTACCGGCAATTCTCGAGATGCGTGGCATCTCCCAGATCTTCCCTGGCGTGAAGGCGCTCGATAACGTCAGCATCGCGCTCTACCCAGGCAAGGTAACCGCGCTGATCGGCGAAAACGGTGCAGGCAAGTCCACGCTCGTCAAGATCCTGACCGGCATCTACCGTCCGAACGAAGGCGAAATCCTCATCGATGGTAAGCCGACGACGTTTGCCAATGCGCAGGCAGCGATCGATGCTGGCGTCACCGCGATCCATCAGGAAACCGTGCTCTTCGACGAGCTGACGGTTGCCGAAAACATCTTCCTCGGCCATGCGCCACGCACGCGTTTGCGCACCATCGACTGGAAGTTGATGAACAGCCGCGCCAAGGCGCTGCTCACCTCGCTTGAAAGCAATATCGATCCGACGATCCGTCTGAAGGACCTCTCGATCGCGCAACGCCACCTCGTGGCCATCGCGCGCGCACTATCGATCGAGGCCCGCATCGTCATCATGGATGAGCCGACCGCCGCCCTGTCGCGCAAGGAGATCGACGATCTCTTCCGTATCGTCGAAGGCTTGAAGGCGCAGGGCAAAGCCATCCTTTTCATCAGCCACAAGTTCGACGAGCTTTACGAGATCGCTGACAACTTCGCTGTCTTCCGTGACGGGCGCGCCGTCGGCCACGGCAATTTGAAGGCCACACCGCAGGACGAGATCGTTCGCATGATGGTCGGCCGCGACGTCGAGAACGCGTTCCCGAAGATCGACGTCGCGATCGGCGGACCGGTGATGCAGGTCGAGAAATACTGTCACCAGACAGAGTTCCGCGATATCTCGCTGACGCTTCGCAAGGGCGAAATTCTCGGCATTTACGGCCTGATCGGCGCCGGCCGTTCCGAACTCTGTCAGTCCCTGTTCGGCATCACCAAGCCGTTGTCGGGTAAGCTCACGCTTGATGGCCGGGAGATCAGCATCAACTCGCCGCTCGATGCGATCAGGGCGGGCATCGTCTATGTACCGGAAGAGCGCGGCCGCCACGGCCTGGCGTTGCCGATGCCGATCTACCAGAACATGACGCTGCCATCGCTGGGGCGCACCTCGCGCAAAGGCTTCCTGAAGGCGGCCAATGAATTCGCGCTGGCGCGCAAGTATGCCGAGCGGCTCGATCTGCGCGCGGCGGCACTCTCGGTTCCAGTTGGAACTCTGTCCGGCGGCAACCAGCAGAAGGTGGTCATCGGCAAATGGCTGGCGACTATGCCCAAGGTCATCATTCTCGACGAACCGACCAAGGGCATCGACATCGGCTCGAAGGCGGCCGTGCACGGCTTTATCAGCGAGCTCGCCGCCGAGGGCCTCTCCATCATCATGATCTCATCGGAGCTGCCGGAGATCATCGGAATGTCCGATCGGGTGCTTGTCATGAAGGAGGGCCTGTCGGCCGGCCTTTTCGAGCGCAAGGACCTGACGCCGGAAACGCTGGTGCGCGCTGCGACCGGTAACGCTTGAGGATAGCTGATGTCCAGACTCTTGAGAAAACGCGAAACGCTGCTCTTCATCATCATCGCGGTGATGATCGCCGCCTTTTCGAGCCGCGCTGACGGCTTTGCAACGCCTGGAAACCTTGCCGGCATCTTCAACGACACGTCGATCCTGATCATCTTGGCGCTGGCGCAGATGACGGTTATCCTGACGAAGTCGATCGACCTGTCCGTTGCCGCCAACCTCGCCTTCACCGGCATGGCGATTGCGATGCTGAACGCCGCGCATCCGGATCTGCCGCTGATCGTCCTGATCCTCGCCGCGATCCTCATTGGCGCCTGCCTCGGCGCCATCAATGGCTTCCTCGTCTGGGCACTCGAGATCCCGCCGATCGTCGTCACATTGGGAACGCTCACCATCTATCGCGGCATGGCATTCGTGCTCTCCGGCGGCGAGTGGGTCAATGCGCATCAGATGACGCCGACCTTCCTCAACGTTCCCCGCACCGTCGTTCTCGGCATGCCGGTGCTGAGCTGGGCCGCGATCATCATCGTCGCGCTGATCTATATCGTACTGAGATACACCCAGTTCGGCCGCTCTACCTATGCCGCCGGCGGCAATCCGACAGCGGCGGTCTATGCCGGTATCGATGTCGGCTGGACCAAGTTCCTTGCCTTCGTTCTGTCGGGCGCGCTTGCCGGTCTTGCGAGCTACCTCTGGGTGTCGCGCTATGCGGTCGCCTATGTCGATATCGCCAACGGCTTCGAGCTCGATAGCGTGGCTGCCTGCGTCATCGGCGGCATATCGATCGCCGGCGGCGTCGGATCGGTGCTTGGCACCGTGCTCGGCGGGCTTTTCCTCGGCGTCATCAAGAACGCCCTTCCCGTCATCGGCATCTCGCCCTTCACGCAGATGGCGATCTCGGGCACCGTCATCATTCTCGCAGTCGTCTTCAACGCAAGGCGCGAGCGCAATCGCGGCCGCATCATCTTGCGCGACAAGGCCGCCGCGGAAACTCCAGCAGAGGTGGCAGCATGAGCACCGTCGTTTCCACGCCCACCGACAAACGGGTCATCCCGGATCGCCTGGGAACGCCATTCAAGCGGATCATGTCCAGCTGGGAAGTACTGCTCTTCGGCGTGGCCGTCGTCATCTTCATCTTCAATTCGCTGGCATCGCCCTACTTCCTCGACGCCTGGAACCTCTCGGACGCGACCTTCAACTTTACCGAGAAAGCGATGATCGCGTTTGCCATGGCGCTGCTCGTCATATCCGGCGAGATTGACCTGTCGGTTGCCGCCATCATCGCGCTGGCCTCGACCGCCATGGGGGCCGCGGCGCAGGCGGGTGTCGGTGCGCCGGGTCTTGTCGCCATCGGCGTCGGCGTTGGCCTGCTCTGCGGGATGTTCAACGGCTTCCTCGTCTCCGTGATGAAACTGCCGTCCATCGTCGTCACCATCGGCACGATGAGCCTGTTTCGCGGTATCTCCTATATCGTGCTGGGCGATCAGGCCTACGGCAACTATCCCGAGGAATTCGCCTTCTTTGGCCAGGGATATGTCGTCTGGGTCTTCTCCTTCGAGTTCGTGCTCTTCATCGTGTTGGCGATCCTGTTCGCCATCCTGCTGCACGCTACCAATTTCGGCCGCCAAGTTTACACGATCGGCAACAACGATTTCGCCGCGCGCTTTTCCGGCATCCCCGTCGAGAGAGTGAAGCTCATCCTCTTCATGCTGACGGGCGTGATGAGCGGCATCGCCTCGGTCTGCCTGACCTCGCGGCTTGGCTCGACGCGCCCGTCGATCGCGCAGGGCTGGGAGCTCGAGGTTGTGACCATGGTCGTTCTCGGCGGCGTTTCGATCCTCGGCGGTTCCGGCAAGATCGGTGGCGTCGTCATCGCCGCCTTCGTCATGGGCCTCGTCACCTTCGGCCTTGGCCTGCTCAACGTTCCCGGCATCGTCATGTCGATCTTCATCGGCCTGCTGCTGATCATCACCATCGCGATCCCGATCATCGCTCGCCGCATCAAAGCCATGAGTCCGAAATGACGCTGGAAAAACACGCCTTCAAGATGACGCTCAATCCCGGCATGGAAGCCGAGTACATCAAGCGCCACGACGAAATCTGGCCGGAACTGGTCGAGCTGCTGCACCAGTCCGGCGCCAGCGATTACTCGATCCATCTCGACCGCGAGACGAACACGCTGTTCGGCGTGTTGACGCGCACCAGCGACAACACCCTGTCGAGCCTGCCAGACCACCCGGTGATGAAGCGGTGGTGGGCGCATATGCGCGATATCATGGCCACCAATCCGGATAATTCGCCTGTCCAGACCGACCTCGTCACCGTCTTTCATATGCCATGACATCAAGTCAGATCTACGCCCGCGTCGCGGTTCTCGATATCGGCAAGACGAATGCCAAGGTCGTTGTGCTCGACAGCGCCACCGGCGCTGAGGTTGCGGTCGTCAAGACGCCGAACTTGGTGGTCAAATCCGGTCTCTATCCGCATTACGATGTGGAGGCGCTGTGGGCCTTTGCGCTCGACGCGCTGAAGCAATTTGCCGTGTCGCCCGGTTTCGATGCGATCTCGATCACCACGCATGGTGCCAGCGCCGCTCTGCTTGCTGCGGATGGTACGCTCGCCATGCCGGTGCTCGATTATGAGCAAGAATATCCACGCGAGATTATCGACGCCTATACGGCGCTGCGCCCATCATTCGACGAAACCTATTCGCCGCGCCAGTCGATGGGCCTGAACATCGGAGCGCAGCTGCACTATCAGCAGTCGGCCTTTCCGGCGGTGTTCGCCAATGTCGCCACCATCGTCACCTACGCCCAATACTGGGCGGCGCGGCTGACTGGTATCGCGGCCAACGAGGTAACATCGCTCGGTTGTCATACGGATCTGTGGAACCCGCGCGAATCGAGCTACTCCAGCCTCGTCGACACGCTTGATATAAGACCGCTGATGGCGCCGATCCGCTCGGCCTTCGACGCGCTCGGCCCGGTGCTCCCTGAGATCTCGGAAGAGATCGGCCTCTCAAAACCAGTTCCCGTCTATTGCGGCATCCACGATTCCAACGCTTCGCTGCTGCCGCATTTGGTCAGTCGGCAAGCCCCGTTTGCTGTCGTCTCGACAGGCACGTGGGTGGTCAACTTCGGCGTGGGTGGCGATCTCGACCATCTCGATCCGAAGCGCGATACGCTTGCCAATGTCGATGCCTACGGTCGGGCGGTCCCGTCGTCGCGCTTCATGGGCGGTCGCGAATTTGAAATCCTGTCGGCCAAGATCGGGCCCGTGTCTATCGAGGACGCGGTCGCGGCCATGCCTGATGTCATCGAAAAAAGCATGATGCTCTTGCCGAATGTGGCGCCCGGGTCCGGTCCATTCCAAGGCAAGGAGCGGCGCTGGGTCAACGCCGAAGCGGCGAGCGCTGGCGAACATTACGCGGCGGTTTGCCTCTATCTGGCGCTGATGACCGAAGCGTGCCTGGGCTTGATCGGCGCCGGCGGTCCCGTTGTCGTCGAGGGGCCGTTTTCGCTGAATGAGACCTATCTCGATGTGGTCGCTGCGCTCACCGGCCGGGATGTGTTCGCCGTTCCCGGCTCGACGGGCACGAGCGCAGGTGCCGCACTTCTCACCGGAATTGCTCCGATGACAGGTAAAGAGAAGCATTTTCCTCCGCGCGAGATCTTTCACTTGCCGGAGTATCGGCGATGCTGGTACGCCGCGCTAGCATAAGACTCTTTCCGGATCGCCTCTTTGCGCCATCTATGAATGCCGGTAGAGTTGAAGCGCATTTCATACTAGGTGAGGAAAGTACGACATGACAGTTTCATCCGGCGAGGGTTTCGATCCGCGGGCGCTGGCCGCGCGATTGAGTGGCCTTGAAAAGGCAGGCGAAAAAGCGCCGACGGCGGATTTCGCATTGCCCGCGACTTTACGCGAAGCGATGGATGCGCAGAATTTTCTTGCCGCCGAAGAGCGCATCTCGACACACGCATGGAAGGTCGCCATGTCGCCCTCGGGTGAGCCTGTCCTCGCGCCCTTGCATCCTTATTTTGAGGCCGTTTCAGGCGCGTCGATTTCCTGGCGTCCGGGCATGAAATTCGAGGCGGAAGTCGCGGTCCGCCTGGGCCAGGATCTTCCGGTCCGCCAGAGCGGTGACTATACACGCGATGAGATCGTCGCGGCGATCGCGGACTGCCATCTTGGCGCAGAGCTTTTGGCCAGCAGCATTGTGGAGAGCGGACAGGTGTCGTTCCTGCTCTATCTGGCCGAACGCATCGGCAACAAGGGCTATGTTCTCGGTCCTACGCTTCCGAAATGCATCGTCGACACCATCGGCAATACCTCACTTAAGGTGACGCATGGTGAACAGGTGATCTATGACGGCATCGCGCGCCATCCGAAGGACGACGTGCTGGTATGGCTGATGGCCTACGCGAATGACAAGCTGCGCCCGCACACCTCGCTGAAGAAGGGCGCCCTGATCACCACCGGTACGCTCTGCGGAGCCATCGAGCTGACGTCGCGCGGCCCGATCGACATCGTTCTCGGCAACGAAACGCGTCTCAGCCTTTCCATCGTCTGATCGATGAGTGCGTTCTTCCCCGCCTTCGCATAGGCGGCGCAGAAAAAACGCGGAACATTGATGGTCTTCATGCATTCTCCCGGATTGGACTTCGGGAGGATGTCATGGGGATATATCGTCTCGCCTTATGCGCGCTCATTGTCTGCACTGCTGGAGGTGCAACCGCGAACGAGGCACCGTTTCTCAAGTCGCTTGCCGGCAGTTGGACCGGCGGCGGGATGATGAAGCGCACAACGGCCTCATCCCCGATCAATTTAAACTGTAGTTTTCAGTCGAAAGCCAATGGTGAAGCGTTGTCGATGGATGGCAAGTGCACCGGTATGTTGGTCGTTTCGCGCGCGGTGTCCGCGCAGCTTACGGCTACCGGCGGCAGCTACTCCGGCCGTTATATTGGTCCCTCAGGTAGGGTTTCGTCACTCAACGGCGCAAGGCGAGGCGATGCCATCGAGCTCGCGGTCACTTGGTCGAGGATCGTCAACGGCGATCGTGCTGCGACCATGACGATCCGGCACTCCGGCGCGAACACACTGAGGATCAGAACGGTCGACAAGGACCCCGCATCCGGTAAGCAGGTCGTGACCAGTGAGATCAACCTGCAGCGAAATTAGCCGGCTGGCTTTTTAATGCGTGGCATCGAACTGGTTCGATCAGTAGCCATACTTTTCGGCACTGAACTTGCACTTGTTCAGCACGACGCCGAGGACGCTTGTCTTTTCGGCAAGCGTCTGTTCGCAAATGTCGATTTCGCTGAGCGTACTCTGCTCAGCGGCAGCAACCAGAATTACGCAATCGACATTCGGCAGAAACGCCAGAACGTCGTCCGTCGAAAGCATCGGCGGCAGGTCGTAAATGACGACATCGGGGCGCATCCGTTCACGCATGTCCTGCAGCGCCTGGGTCGACGCGGCGCTTTGTAGCAGTTCGGCGGAAAACTGGACGGCCTGTTTATTGGCGGCTATGGCGAGATTGCCTCCGTGGCGCCGAAAGATGTCGTCGGCCTGTAGCTCGCCTCGCAGGAACGATTCCATCGATGCGGCATCGCGAATTCCAAGCGTCTTGCCGACCTGGGGACGTTTCATGTCGAGATCCAGCAGTGCAGTGCGGCAGTCTTTCTGGTTCGCCAGACTGAACGCAAGGTTGAGTGCGCTAAAGGTCTTGCCGCAACCGGGTGTTGGCGATGTAATAGCCACTGATGTCCAATTGTTCTCCCGCATGTTCTGCAGGATCTTGGTGCGCATCATGTCGAAGGCGGTATGCGCGGTGTCTGAGCGATTGACCGTCACGATACGGTTTTTCGCAACGAGACTCGCATCCGGGGTAAACGGCTGAAGCTTTTCCCAGGCTAGGTCGCTGATTTCCCGCGAAGGCGCTGGGGACATGTTACTCTTCTCCTGGAGCGCTTGCGAAAATGACGATACCACGGTCTGTTCCATTGGGTTTGCCTTAACTCTCTTGTTCGATGTAGCCGGCCATCCTCAGCGGTTTCGTGTTACATCGAACCGGGCTTCATGAAGCCGGATAGCAGCCTTTGAAAAGCGCTCGCCAACGGCGCATAGAAGTAGTGGATGATCAGGAGGAAGGCGGGGATGATGCTCGCCGAGACGGCTGCTGCCGCAAACCTCTTGTTGTAGAAGCCGCCGGTCGTCTCGCTCGGTGACCCGATATACGGAATGACGCCAAGCGGCTGACGCTGTAGGAGCTGGCTCAGTTCCGATGGTCTGCGGATCGTGCGGTTCATCATTTCGAGTAGGAACGTAAGCCCTAAGCCAAGAGCGATCCCGCCAACGGCGCCTGCAAGAATGACTATTCGACGCTTCGACTTCACCGGCGTTTCTGGCGGCTTGGCCGCCTCCAACAAGGAGAAGCGTCCGCCGTCCGAGCGGGCCTCGATCTGGGTGCCCAGCGATGCTTCAGCCCGCCGTGCAATTGCCGTGTTGTACTGTGTCTGGATATTGCCGAGATCGCGCTCGATGACGTTCAGCGCCGTTTGTGTTGCGGGGGTTTCGCTTACGGATTTCGTGATGTCGGCGATGCTCTTTGTCAGCGATGTGCGATCGCGGTCGATCGCCTCCAGACGCTTGTCGATATCCGCCAACTGTAGATCGAGAGCCGACACGCCCTGTTTGCCGGCCTGACCGGTTGCCTTTGCCGCACCCTTGCCGCGCAGCGTCGCAATGCGCGATCGCAGGCTTATAATATTGGGGCTGTCTTCGGAGAAGATCGCAAGCTGTTCGGCCAGGGCCTTGTTCAAATCCAAGAGCATCTGCTGCTCCGTGCTAAGCGGACCGACATTGCCTGTTGTGAAGGCATTTTCCGCAAACAAGCTTCTCCGCGCGCGGAGGTCCGCTTCTTCACGTTCCAGCGCCACCAGTCGCTCCTGCTGGCTCGCCTGTTGCTGCCGACGGAACTCCAAGCTCTCTGGAAGAGTATCCCTGTGATCGGTCTTGAATTTAAGAAGCTCGGCCTCGATTCGATTCAGCTCGGCATCCAGCCGCTTCACTTCTTCGTTGAAAAATTGCAACGTATCGCCGGCTCGGTCAGTACGCTGTCGTTGATTGCCCAGCAGGATCGAAGAAGCGAGTTCGTTGGCGGCCTTTGCCGCGAATTCCGGCGTTCCAGCTTCGAAGATGATGCTGAAAACCGTCGTTGCTCCGTCGCCAAGTGGTAGTTGATCAAAGGTGATGCGGGAACGCATGTCCTTGATTACTGCATCCGTCGATAGCTCCTGCCTTTCGCTACCGTAGACATCCAACTTGTCGGCGAGCTGGACCAGATTGTCGCCCGTCGTCATCTGCTGCTGAAGGATCAACAGCTGTTCAAGAGAGCTGGTAGGGACTGTCGACTTCACGAGATTTGTCGGAATCTGTGGAGCCTCGACGAGGATCTTTGCCGTTGACTGGTAGGACTTTGGCATCAGCAGAGCAATCGCCAGTGCAAGCGCTGTCGTGACGACGGTGAGAGCGATGATGTGCGGCAGTCGCCTTAGCAGGATCGACAAGTAGAAACGAAAATCAATATCACCCATTACAAGTTCGCCTGACTGATCCTGAGAATCTGAACGTGCTTTATCTTGCGTTCATTTTCGGTCAGTTCCCCAGCCGAGGGTAGTTCATCGATAGTGGATGCCGCGCTCGGGTTGCTAGTACCTTTGGTCAGGGTGTCGCTTACTGGCAATTTGACTGCATGATAATTTTGTAATTGATGATTTTATAGTTCGGAGTCGTGCGTATTTATGTCGTCACCGGCATATATTTATGATTCATTCAGTTATTTAGTCATCGATGCGAATTAAATATTCTTTCTGTCGCCAAGAGAATGAGACGAAACTAGTCTATATTGGTAGAACGGGCATATTGATCTCTCGCAGTAATACAATGAATGTTAATTCTACGAAATTCAATGAACCCTGCGTCCCTGGGCGAGATATTGCTGGGTGCGCGATAAGGAATTACTCGGCGAGGTGCGCAGTATGTTGAGCGTTTTCGCATTACGGTGAGGAATGATCGAGCATGGTCATGCAACGTAAGTGTTTTTCGACAGGTCGTCATCATCCAAAGCGGCTGGGTTGGTTCCCAACCCTGCTTGCGCTGGGAACGGCGATGTTTGCCGGCGTCGCCGCTAGCGCTCCGCTTCCGCCTCATACGAAGATCAGGTTGAGCGTTGTTCAATGGATGCCGACCAAGGGCGTCTATGAACAATGGGGCTCGATCGGAGGCGATTTCACCATTTCGGATGCGGGCACGGTGTCTGTCCCGGTGCTGGGTAGCATTGCCGTTGGTAATCTCGACGACGACGGTCTGGCCGCTGAAATCGCCAACCGTTTGAAGGAAAAGATCGGACTGGTCGATGCGCCGGCAACGACCGTCCAGACACTTGAATATCCACCTGTGTATGTCGTTGGGGATGTATCCAAACCCGGTGAGTACAAATTTAGCTCGGGGTTGACTGTATTGCAGGCGCTTGCTTTGGGCGGCGGCGAGTATCGCGCGCCTCTGGCGCTTGAAGGCGCTGGCGAAGTGACGCGGTTGGCCGGTAGCTTGAAGGAGCTGGACGACGCTATCACCCGCAGCAACGCCAAAATTGTCCGCTTGGAAGCGGAGATGGCCGGCGCGACCTCGGTCGATTTCTCGCAGCAGCCCGACAAGGCTGATCCGTTCGCCGCGGCCGTCTATAATCAGGAGAAAGTGATTTTCGAAGCCAGGGCGAACGCGGTTGATCGGAAAGCCAAGTCGTTCGCCGAGCTGCGGGATCTACTCAACGAAGAAATCGGCGTTCTCAAACAGAAGACGAAAAGTACTGACGAGAATATCAAATCCATCCAGCAGCAGGTCGATAGCACCGCGATGCTCGTTGCCAAGGGCGCCGTGGTCGCGACTCGGCAGGGTGAGGTCGAGCGTGCACTGAGAAGCTATCAAGACACCCGGCTGGACATCAGCACGGCGATTATGCGAGCCCGCCAAAGCATCAGCCAGACGACGAGGGATCTGCAAGCGCTTTACGACGAGCGAAAGACGGAAGTCGCATCAGATCTCCAGTCTGAACGAGCCGCACTCGTTCAGCTTAAGCTCAAGCGCGAGACCAGCCAGAAACTGGTGTTGGACAGTCTGTCGTCTCTCGGCGGAGCCGTAAAGCAGGATGAGAAGCCCGTCTTGGGTTTCGTTATCGTGCGCAGGGAAAACGGGACGATAAACGAAATCTCCGCATCGGAGACTTCTGCACTCATGCCCGGCGATGTCGTCAAGGTAACTCGACCTTCCCTGCAAGCAGTGAAGCCGGTCGAGCAGGTTTCTGCTATTCCCGGGGCGGATCAGGCAAGCCGATGAACAGGCTCTCGTCGCGCAACAGCCACGGCCGTATCGCGGGTTCGCTCGCGCGGTATGCCGAACGCGCGCCATTAGAGGGTAGCGTGCCTTGATGGCCAGGGATGCAAACGCGACTGGACGACAAAGCTACACGCAGATCCTAAAATCCACGGTTCTGATCGGCGGGTCCTCCGTTGTGAGTATCGGTTTTTCGATTATTCGCAACAAGGCGATGGCGCTCCTGCTGGGACCTGAAGGCGTGGGTCTGATCGGCCTTTACAACGCGACGATCGACATCGTTCATGCCATAGCGGGCTTCGGGATGAACGCCAGCGGTGTCCGCCAAATTGCCGAATCCGTCGGCAGCAACGACCCGGATCGGATTGCCAGAACAGCGACTGCCCTGAGGCGTATCTCGGTCGTGCTTGGGCTGCTCGGAACGCTTGTCATGGCGCTGCTTGCCGCGCCGATCGCCAGATGGACATTTGGCGACGACCAGCATGCGACGGCGATGCGGCTGCTGTCCATCGTGATCGTGTTTCAGGTCATGTCGGGAGGGCAGGCGGCCCTTGTTCAGGGTGTGCGCGACATCGCCAGCCTTGCACGCCTCGGCATATTGGGTGCTTTCTACAGTACGGTGATCAGCATACCCATCATCTACTTCTACGGTGAAGAGGGTATCGTTGCGTCGCTTGTCTGCATCGCTGCGGCGACGCTGGCCACGTCATGGTGGTACAGCCGCAAGATAGAAATCAACCCGTGCCGCCTGTCGTTCAAGGATCTGCGCTTCGAAGCCGCCGGCCTGTTCAAGCTCGGCTTCATCTTCATGGTCACCGGCTTCCTGACCTTCGGCAGCGCCTACGCCATCCGCATCATGGTCTTGGATGAGGCAGGCATCGTCGCGGCGGGGCTATATCAAGCCGCATGGTCGCTGGGTGGATTATATGCAGGCTTCATCCTGCAGGCGATGGGAACGGACTTTTATCCGCGGCTGACGGGTGTCGCCAATGACAACGCCCAATGCAATCGTCTGGTCAACGAACAGACGCAGGTGAGCGTGCTCCTTGCCGGTCCCGGATTGCTTGCCACGCTCACGCTCGCCCCACTGATCATGCATGTCTTCTACTCGCCCGCCTTTTATGCGGCCGTGGATCTCTTGCGGTGGATCTGCCTGGGGATGATGCTTCGCATCGTGGCCTGGCCCATCGGTTTCATCATTCTGGCAAAAGGCGCCCAGCGGATATTCTTCTGGACCGAGGTTGCGGCCACGGTCGTTCATGTCGGTCTCGCCTGGATCTGCATCAAGGCCTTCGGAACGATGGGTGCCGGTATCGCCTTCTTTGGCCTCTATGTGTGGCACAGTATTCTCGTCTACTGGATCGCGCGGCGCTATACCGGCTTTCGCTACTCGGCGATCAATCGTATCCTCGTCATGGTCTACCTTCCTATGTCGGGCCTGATATTTCTCGCTTTCCAGTTCCTGCCGACTTGGCTGGCCGCATCGATGGGCTGCGCCGCCACCGCCGCCACGGGGCTCTACTCGCTCAAGACATTGGCCGAATTGTTGCCGCCGGAAGCGCTGCCGCGCGTGGTCAGAACGAGGCTCGGCCGCGCTGCATTGTCCTGGTCAGGTTCCGTGCGCCAAGTCCCGTGATCCGCCGAAAGATACAGATACGCCTGCCAATTGCTCAAACTGTCGCATTGAGGTTTGCCGGTATTTTGCGTAAACACGATGCAGTGAGCGGCGAGGACTTAGTTGAAAGCGGCGGAAGCAGGCATAGTTCGATGGCTGGTACGTATCAGCTGCGCCGTTGCGCTGGCCCTCGTCGGCTTCGCGCATCAGGTGCCGGCCTTTTCCAATGAGCTTTCCGAATACATCCTACCTGACGGAACCGCGCCGGTTATTTGCACGGTTGACAAGACGCATACGGAGCACGACGGCGGCAAGCTTCATGAACATGGCTGCGAGGCCTGCCGGATCAGCGCGTCGACTGTGTTGCCCGCTCCCGTTTTCGTCGCATGGCCAAGCGCTTCGATCCCCACCTATCTTGGCCCGAGCCTTAGCGCCGAGGCTACCGGAAACCGGCCTTTATTCCCCGGTGGCGGTCCAAGGGGCCCACCGTTGATGGCCGCTCTCATTTGAGCTGCTATGCGGTCTTCCGTAGCCGGTGATCCCGCATAGAAATCCCACTGTCCCACTCATCCGTCCGCTGCCGATGCCGCACGACACATTTGTCATGCGAGTTCAGCAAACAGCGGTCGCTCTGGCAGGAACAACCATCATGAAGAAGTTTAAAGTCCTTCTGGCTAGTCTGGTTCTCGCAGGGCCTTTCGGCGCACCTGCCGGCGCACAGATCGTCACTGCAGGCGACATCGAGATATCCAATCCGCAAGCCCGCGCCATGGTGCCCGGTGCGAAAGTCGGTGGCGGCTATCTCAGCATCACCAACAAGGGGAATGCCGACGACAAGCTCGTCGGCATCACCTCGACGCGTGCCAAATCGTCGGAAATCCACCAGATGAACGTCGATAACGGCGTCATGACCATGCGCCTCGTCGCCGGCGGCCTTGTTATTCCTGCGGGGCAGACAGTCGAGCTCACGCCGGGCGGCTACCACGTCATGTTCAAGGACGTCACCGAGCCCTTCAAGCAAGGCGAAACGGTCAGGGCGACACTGACCTTCGAAAAGGCCGGGCAGGTCGCTGTCGAATTCGCGGTAGGCGGCGCCAGCGCCATGAAGATGGATGGTCATTCCGGGATGAGCGGTATGTCCAAGCCGCAATAGTCGTCAGGTATTAGACTGTCATCGACAATCAGAAAATCATTACAGTGAGCAATCCTATGTCTAGAACGAGCAAATTCCTTATCGCGTCCTTCGTTGCCACTCTTGTTGCCGCAGGGCAGGCGAGCGCCCATGCGCACCTCACGTCAAGTGTTCCCGCCGATAAGGCCACGGTACAGGTGTCCCCCACAGCGGTGGAACTGCATTTCTCCGAGGAGCTTAACCTCCGCTTCTCGGGCGCGACGATTGCCGGTGCCGGTGACAAGCAGGTTCCGACCGGCGACGCCAAGCTGTCGGATGACGGAAAGACGCTGACGGTGCCCGTTTCGGGGAGCCTTGATGCCGGCGGATATGTCGTCGATTGGCATGTCCTGTCGACGGATGGCCACAAGACCAATGGTAGCTATGGCTTCACGGTCAAGCCGTGACGCCGGATACGGCCCTCGTTCTTTGCCGTCTTCTCTTCGATGCTGCAGTCATCCTGATCTGGGGTAGCTCCGCCTATCTCTGCGCGCTCGTTTCGCCCGAACTGGCACGTGTCGTCGGCGACCGGCTGCGGTGGTTGAGCGCGGCTGCAATCGCAGTCGCGTTCGCGTCCACCGTTGCCATGCTGCCGCTCCGCACGGCGATCATCGGCGACGGGTGGTCCGATATGGTGACGCCGGAGATGCTCGGCGCCGTGCTGACCCAGACGGATGTCGGGACGGCCTGGATGGTCCAGGCCGCCGGCGTGGTCCTGCTTGGCGCGACGGTGTTTCTTCCGTACAGGTATCGGCAAATGGGACGAGCCGTCTTCGCTGCACTCCTGCTGCTCAGCCTGACGCTGAGCGGCCACGCAGCGATGAACAGCGGTTGGCTTAGGGTGCTCCACCGCATCAATGACGGTGCGCATCTTTTGTCCGGCGGTGCATGGCTGGGTGCGCTCGTGCCGGTCCTCTTGATCCTGTCGATGCTTGGACGCGGCACGCTGCAGGCCGATGCGCGCGTCGCGGTCATGCGGTTTTCGACCGCGGGGCATGTCGCAGTTGCGCTCGTGCTTCTCTCAGGCGCCGCGAACACGCTGCTTATCCTAGGGGGCGTGCCGTCGGATTGGTCGTTCAGCTATCAGCGTCTGCTGAGCGCAAAGATCGCGGTGGTGGCGGCAATGGTGTTGATTGCGGTCATCAACCGCTATGTCTTCGTGCCGAAGTTTGCTCGAGATCACTCTCTTCTTCAGCTGAAGATCTGCGTCATCACCGAGGTCGTGCTGGGGCTCGTGGTCGTGGCCCTCGTCGCCTGGTTCGGTACGCTGCAGCCACGCTAGGCGCGAAGACCGCCGGCAATCCATCTACGTCAAATAACGGTGCTCCTTGTTTTTTCGCTTTGAAGCCTTGATTCTCCATGTCATTTTCGGCGCAACACTGCATACCAATAATGGGGACGATCATGTTTTCAAAAAGCATCAAATTCAACGCCGCGCTTGCCGCCCTCGTGCTCGCGCCATCGCTTGCATTCGCCCATCCGGGCGCCGGCCAGGCGGTCGGCTTTGCGCATGGCTTTAGCCACCCCATGTCCGGGCTCGACCATATCCTGGCCATGATCATGGTCGGCGTTGTTGCTTGGCAGCTTGGCGGCCGTGCCGTCTGGATGGTGCCGGCCACCTTCGTCGCCGTTATGGGCCTGGGCGGAGCGCTCGGCATGATGGGTATCTCGATCCCCTTCGTTGAAGCCGGGATCGCGCTTTCCGTGATCGTTCTCGGCGCGGTCATCGCGCTTAACGTTCGTGCGCCTGTTGCCGTTGCCGCCGGTCTGGTCGGTCTGTTCGCCATTTTCCATGGTCACGCGCATGGTTCCGAAATGCCGGCTGCCGCCGCAGGCATGTCTTACGCCGCCGGCTTCATGATCGCGACGGCCACGCTGCACGCCATCGGTCTTGCTATGGGATTTGCGATTGCACGGGCCGGTGATGCTCAAGGCGCTTTCGTAACGCGCTCCGCCGGCGGTGTCGCGGCGCTGGCCGGGGTCGGCCTGCTGACCGGTCTTATCTGATCGCTCTGTGCTCCGGGATGAGGTACCTTCATCGGCTCCTCATCCTATGTTTCGCGGAGGCAACTCGGCCTTTCTAATTCAAGCCGCGGCGAAGTTCCGCTGCTTTTCTCAGCGTTCGTTGCACGGTCGAGGGCATGGCCGGCTTGGTGACGACACCAAGCGCGCCGTTTAGCTTGTCCGCCACGGCCTCGGGATTGCCGGTCATGAACACCACCGTCACCCCGAATTCCTCCACCAGACGGCGGCCGATTTCAGGGCCGGTCGGCCCATCCGAGAGGTTGACGTCGACGAAGGCGATATCGGCGTCACGTGCAAGCTGCAGCGCCTGATCGCGGCCATTCGCCAGACCGGCGACATCGAAGCCCATCTCTTTTATCGTTTCCTCGAGATCAAGGGCTATAAAAAGCTCGTCCTCGACGATCAGGACGCGCTGCTTGGTGCTATTTTCAGTCTGTGAACTGTACTCAACGCCGGTGCCCATACTTGGCCCCCTGTTACTCATTTTCACCAGAACTCGGACGGAAAACGGCTCGGCAACAGATATGTTCCGGCGCGGGACAGCTTTATTTTCATTTAAGATATTGTTAGTATTAACAAAATGCTAATTTCGGCCTCTCGTGGCGGATGCTCTCTCAGAGATCCACAGCCGGTCTTGATGGTGTTGTTACATGATTGAGATTTACTGCAGGGCGACGCTCCATCCGAGTTGACAACAGGGATGCGAGTGGGGAGAGTTGCCGCCAAATGAGGCGCCAGCATATTGGGGGGAACCTATGTTCGCACGCGCGTTCTTGACAGCCGTAACCGTTGTTCTTTCGACCGCTCTAATTGGTTCACCCGCCTTTTCCGCGGACAGCAAGCGCCAGATACAAACCGTGCGTGATGCCGACTATTTCGGCTTTGATCTGCGCAGCGAGCAGAATGTCACGCTCGACCAGTGCAAGGCCTCGTGCATTGGCGACAAGTCGTGCAAGGCCTTCACCTATAACCCCAAGGCTAGTTGGTGCTTCCTGAAATCCGACTTCAAGACGATGAATGCCTTCCCGGGCGCCATCGCCGGCAAGATCGTCGAGACAGCGGGCAGTCAGGAGCCGGACCTCGGGGCAGCACCTCGCATCGGCTTCCTCTCGGGCGATGTGCTGCAACAGGCGCGCGACGACAAGGCCAATCTCGAGCTCGCCGATGACCAGCAGGGCCAATCCGCCGACAGTCTCATCGCCAACGCGCGGATCGATCTCACGGCCAACAATGTCGTCGATGCCCTGAAATCCTTCCGGGGCGCGCTCGCGCTCACGCCCGATAATGCGGATCTGTGGCTGGAAACGGCGCGCGCGGGCGACAGCTTCGTCAAGACCGACGACAACAATGGCAGCGAGATCTATGCCCAGGCCGTGCTCGCCGCCATCAATGGCTACGACCTGACGCGGACGACGACCAGCCGCGCCGATGCGCTTGCGGTTCTGGCGGTGGCGCTGGAGAAGAACGCGAACTACCGGGCCGCGCTGAACGCCTATAAGGCAAGCCTGGCGCTGGTGAATTCAAAGGAAGTCCAGGCCGCCTACCTGCAGCTGAAGTCGACGCAGGGCTTCCGTATCACGGATCACACCGTCGATGCCGACAGCGCCACCCCGCGCGCATGCGTCACCTTCTCGGAATCGTTGGTCAAGACCACCGACTATACCCCCTTCGTGACGCTCAATGGCGCCTCGCCGAAGGCGCTCGAAACCAAGGACAGGCAGATCTGCGTCGAGGGCCTGACGCACGGCGAGAACTACAAGATCTCCTTCCGCACCGGTCTTCCCTCGTCGGTCGACGAGGTTTTGGAGGCGCCCGTCAGCCTTGATATCTACGTCAAGGACCGCACCGCAAGCGTCCGCTTCACCGGCGACAGCTTCGTGCTGCCATCGACGGCGCGCCGCGGCATCCCGATCGTCTCGGTCAACATGGCCTCGGCCAACCTCAAGCTCTACCGCATCGGCGATCGTGGCATCGCGCCGTTGCTGACCAGCTCGCAGTTCCTCACCCAGCTCGATGGCTATAGTGCCCAGCGGATCGAGGACGAAAGCGGCGAGCTTGTCTGGCAGGGTGCGATCGACATCGCCAATGACCTGAACAAGGATGTCGTCACCAGCTTCCCCGTCGATGAGGCGCTGCCGGAGCGCAAGCCCGGCGTCTATGTGCTGACCGCGACATCGCCGACCGGGCCGGACCAGGAATGGAATTCGCAGGCCACCCAGTGGTTCGTGGTCTCCGATATCGGCGTGACGACCTATGCCGGGACCGACGGCCTCAACGTCTTCGCCCGTTCGCTTGCATCAGCCAAGCCGATGGCTGGTGTCGCGCTGCAGTTGCTTGCCAAGAATAACGAGGTGCTTGGTACCGCCACGACCGACGACAATGGCCGCGCCACCTTCACCGCCGGCTTGATCCGCGGCACATCGGCGCTGACGCCTGCCGTTATCACGGCGAAGAACGGGACGTCGGACTACGTCTTCCTCGACATGACACGAGCCGGTTTCGACCTCTCCGATCGCGGCGTCACCGGGCGCGCATCGCCGGGCGCAATCGACGTGCTGACATTCACCGAGCGCGGCATCTACCGCGTCGGCGAAACGGTCCACGCGTCTGCGCTGGCGCGCGATACGGATGGCAAGGCAATCGAGAATCTGCCGCTGACCTTCATCTTCATGCGCCCTGATGGCGTCGAAGGCCGCCGCATCGTCAGCCAGACCAGCAATCTCGGCGGCTACAATGTCGATTTCGCCGTGCAGGACAATGCCATGCGCGGCACCTGGACGATGAACATTCATACCGACCCGAAGGGTTCGCCGATCGCCAGCAAGAGCTTCCTGGTCGACGATTTCGTGCCTGATCGTACCGACATGGAGCTGAAGACCGAGGCGAAGGTGATTGGACCGGACACGCCGGCAACGATCAATATCTCTGGCAAGTATCTCTATGGCGCGCCCGCCGCCGGGCTGACGCTGGAAGGCGATGTCGTCATCAAGCCGACACACCAGGCGGATGCATTTCCGGGCTATTTCTTCGGCCTTGCCGATGAAGAGGCGAGCGAGGATTCGCGCCAGTCGATCGAGGGATTGCCGGACCTCGACGAAAAGGGCGAAGGCGTTACCGATCTGACGGTCGGCGAGCTGCCCGCAACGACGCAGCTTCTGAACGCGACCGTCTATATTCGAATGCAGGAAGCCGGCGGACGCGCGATCGAGCGCTCGCTTGTGCTGCCGGTGCAGAACCAGGGGCCGATGATCGGCATCAAGCCTGAATTCTCGGGCGATCTCGGCGAGAACTCGATCGCCAACTTCACCGTCATCGGCGTCAACGCCGATGGTGCGAAGGAGGAGATGAAGGGGCTTCGCTGGAAGCTCTTCAAGCTCAACCGCGACTATCAATGGTATCGCGACGGCACGGCCTGGAAATACGAGCCGGTCTATACCGCCGAGCAGGTGGGCAACGGCAATGTCGATGCCGGCATCGATGGCGCCAAGATCGCCTCGCCCGTGCAGTGGGGCCGTTATCGCCTCGAGGTCGAGAGCACCGACGCCGATGGCCCGACCTCCAGCGTCGAATTCGACGCCGGCTGGTTCGTGCAGGCAACATCCACGGAAACGCCCGATGGGCTGGAGATCGCGCTCGACAAGGATAGCTACAAGGTCGGCGAGACCGCGAAGCTGAAGGTCTCCTCGCGCTATGCAGGCGAACTGATGATCGCCGCCGGTACCGAAACCCTGGTTGCCGTGCAGAACGCGGCGATCGGCGAGACGGGTGGCGAAGTGGATATCCCCGTTACCGCCGATTGGGGCGCCGGCGCCTATGTGACCGCGACGCTGTTCCGTCCGGGCGATGCCCAGGACAGCCACATGCCGATGCGCGCCATCGGCGTGAAATGGCTGAAGGTCGATCCTGAGGATCGGGCCTTGCAGGTCAAGATCGAGGCACCTGAGAAGATGCTGCCGCGCGGCCCGCTGCCGATCACGCTCGCCGTTGCGGGTGCCGGCGCAAACGAGGACGCTTATGTCACCGTTGCCGCTGTCGATGTCGGCATTCTCAACCTGACGCGCTACGAGCCGCCGAACCCGGAAGAATGGTATTTCGGTCAGCGCCAGCTTGGTCTCGAGATCCGCGACCTTTATGGCCGCTTGATCGACGGCTCGCTCGGCGCCACCGGCAAACTGCGCACCGGCGGCGATGGCGGCGCGATCGCGCTGCAGGCAAGCCCTCCGACGCAGAAACTCGTCGCCTTCTTCTCCGGCCCGGTGAAGCTGGATGCCGAGGGTAAGGCGCATGTCAGCTTCGATATTCCTCAGTTCAACGGCACGGCGCGCCTGATGGCGGTCGCCTGGTCCAAGTCCGGTGTCGGCCATGCGACGCAGGACGTGATCATTCGTGATCCTGTCGTCGTCACCGCCAGCCTGCCACGTTTCCTGGCGCCGGGGGACAAGTCTGAACTGCGCCTTGATATCGCCAATACCGATGCGCCCGCAGGCGACTACAAGCTGGCAGTCACAGGCAATGACGCTGTCGGTATCGATAAGGCCACGCAGACGATCCGTTTGGATGCCGGTGCGAAGCAGGCGGTGACGCTGGCGGTGACCGGCTTGCAGCCGGGCAACGGCGTCGTTTCGATTAACCTCTCGGATGCATCCGGCCTGTCGCTCGACCAGAGCCTCGATGTCCCCGTTCGGCCGGCGGTGTTGCCGGTCACGGAGCGTCGTGTGCTGGCGCTGAAGCCGGGCGCGAAGCTGACGATCGACAAGGCGCTCTTGGCGGATAGCGTTCTTCCGGGCGCATCGGTCAGCGTCAACGTCACGCGCTCGGCTGCCTTCGACATCCCGGCCTTGCTGATGTCGCTCGATCGCTATCCTTTCGGCTGCGCCGAGCAGACGACCAGCCGAGCTCTGCCGCTGCTCTATCTGAGCGAGCTTGCCGAGCAGGTCGGTCTCGATGGCGATGCCGATATCAAGAAGCGCGTGCAGGATGCCATCTATCGTGTCCTGTCCTACCAGGCATCCGCCGGAAGCTTCGGTCTTTGGGGACCGGATAGCGGTGATCTCTGGCTCGATTCCTACGTCACCGACTTCCTGACGCGGGCCCGCGAGCAGAAATACGATGTGCCGGATCGTGCGCTCGCACAGGCGCTGGAGAATCTGCAGAACGCCTTGAGCTATGACGTTAATGTCAAGGATCAGGGCGATCAGATCGCCTATGCGCTATATGTGCTCGCGCGCAACAAGAAGGCCGCGATCAGCGATCTGCGCTACTATGCGGACACGATGATCAACGACTTCCCGACACCGCTCGCCAAGGCCCATATCGCGGCCGCGCTGGCGCTCTACGGCGATGCGACGCGGTCGAAGAACATCTTCGTCGACGCGCTGCAGATGTCGGCCCAGTCGATGGTCACCAAGGTCAACCTGTCGCGCACCGACTATGGCTCGGTGCTTAGAGACGGCGCCGCCATCCTCGCGCTCGCCGCCGAAAGCCGGCCGGTGCCGCCGATCGTGCCGGAACTGGCGAAGGCAGTGGCGAAGGAGTGGGAGCGCAGCAAGTACACCAGCACCCAGGAACAGGCCTGGATGCTGCTTGCTGCCCGCGCCATCCAAGGGGGCGACGACTCGCTGAAGATCGACGTCAACGGCGCGCTCCATAACGGCGCCTACATGGCGCGGATGAGCGGCGAGGCGCTGACCGATCACGCGCTGACGCTGACCAACCAGACGAGCGATGCCGTTTCGGCTGTTGTCACGACCGTTGCGGCACCGGTGACGCCGCTGCCGGCAGGCGGCGATGGCTTTGCCATCGAGCGCAGCTACTACACGCTGGATGGCGAGGAAGCGAATGTCTCGGCGGCGAAGCAGAACGAGCGCTACGTCGTCGTGCTGCATGTCACCGAGAGCAACAAGTGGCCGTCGCGGATCGTCATCACCGATCTCTTGCCAGCCGGTTTCCAGATCGACAATCCGAGCCTGGTCGACAGCGCGCAGCTGACCAACTTCGACTGGATCGGCGATGTGACGGCCGCGCATACCGAGTTCCGCAACGATCGCTTCGTCGCCGCCTTCAACCGAAGCGCTGATGACAATAGGGAGATCAACGTCGCCTACGTCGTGCGCGCCGTGACGCCCGGCGTCTACGATCATCCGGCGGCGAACGTCGAGGATATGTACCGGCCGCAGCTTTCGGCGCGGACGGCAACCGGCAAGATGGAGGTCGTGGCGGCACAGCCATGAGACTGAGGCGGAAAATCGCGATCGGCCTTGTGGCGGCGATGGCAATCGCCGGCGCCGGGCTGATCGGGCTCGACGCGGCGGACAAGGCATTTCCGCCGCCGCTCGACAAGGCGCGCGTATCCGCCGAGGTGCTGGATGCCGACGGAGAGCTTCTGCGCGCCTTCGCAACGCCGGAGGGGCGCTGGCGTCTAAAGACGACCGTTGGCGATGTTGATCCGCAATTCCTGCGTATGCTGGTCGCCTATGAGGATCGGCGCTTTTACGAGCATCGCGGCATCGACATGCGTGCGATCGGCCGCGCCGCCTTCCAGCTCGTCACCAACGGCCGCATCGTTTCGGGGGCCTCTACGCTCTCGATGCAGGTTGCCCGGCTGATCGAGCCGCGACACGGCCGATCGCTTTCGGCCAAGCTATTGCAGGTCGCACGTGCGCTCCAGATCGAGCGACGCCTGTCCAAGGATGAAATCCTCGATTTCTATCTGACGCATGCGCCCTATGGCGGCAATCTGGAAGGCGTCAGAGCCGCAAGTCTTGCCTATTTCGGCAAGGAGCCGAAGCGTCTGACGGTGGCGCAGGCAGCGTTGCTCGTGGCATTGCCGCAGCTTCCCGAAAAGCGCCGCCCCGATCGCAACCTCAAGGCCGCCGAAGCGGCGCGCAAGCGCGTGCTGGAGCGCGTCGCGGTCGTAGACGCGATCGGGGAAGGGGAGGCGGAGCGCGCCGAGGCGACGCTTGTGCCGGCAAAACGCATTCAACTGCCGGCGCTCGCGGCACATGTCGGCGAAGCCGCGCTGCGTATGGCGCCGGATGCGTCGCCGTACCGGACCACGCTGAAGAAGCGGGTGCAGGAGGGGCTGGAGGCTGTCGCCAAGGCGGCCGCGCTGAAGCTAGGTCCCAAGCTGTCGCTGGCGATGGTGATGGCGGATGCGCAGACTGGGGATATCGTCGGCGAAGTCGGCTCGGCCGATTATTTCGACGCCAGCCGATCCGGCTGGATCGACATGACGCGCGTCCCGCGTTCGCCGGGATCCACGCTAAAGCCGTTCATCTATGGCCTCGCCTTTGAAGAGGGATTGGTTAGCCAGGAGACGATTATCGAGGATCGGCCGGCGGATTTCTTCGGTTACCGGCCGCGCAATTTCGATATGAGCTACCAGGGAGACGTGACAGTGCGCGATGCGCTGCAACTCTCTCTCAACGTGCCTGCAGTCAAGCTGCTCGATGCCGTCAACCCGGCCAAGCTCCTCATCCGCTTCCGCCGCGCCGAAGTGCGCCCGCTGCTGCCGCCCAACGAAACGCCGGGGCTGGCGATCGGGCTTGGTGGCGTCGGCCTCACGCTCAAGGATCTGGTGCAGCTTTATACGGCGCTCGCCAATCGAGGGCAGGCGGTCAGGATCGGGGACGGCATATCCGGCCAGCCCGGAGAGATCGAAGGCGAGGCGTTGCTTGAACCGGTCGCGGTGTGGAATGTCGCCGATATCCTCTCGGGAGTAATACCGCCCGCCGGTGCGCCGCAGCGTGGCATCGCCTACAAGACCGGCACGAGCTACGGATACCGCGACGCCTGGTCGGTGGGCTATGACGGTCGCTATGTCCTCGGCGTTTGGGTCGGTCGTCCGGATAGCGGCGCCTCGCCCGGCCTGACCGGATATGGCACGGCCGCGCCGATCCTGTTCGAGGGTTTTGCCAAGTCGGGCATCTCAACGACGCCGCTGCCGCGCCCGCCATCGGGCGCCGTGCGCATCGCGCAGGCGCAGCTGCCGATCAGCCAGCGCCGGTTTGCGATCAATCCCAGCGGATTGCTCGCGACATCCGGCCGCGAGCCGGCGCCGCAGATCGTCTATCCGCCTGAAGGAGCGCATGTCGATCTCGGGGCCCAGGGTCTGGCAAAGGGCGGCGAACTCTCGCCGTTGATGCTGAAGCTCCAGGGTGGCCGAGCGCCCTTTCGATGGCTCGCCAACGGCAAGCCGTTACCCGACCTGTCGCGGCGGCGCACCAACCAGTGGACGCCCGATGGCGGCGGCTATTCCAAGCTGACCGTCATCGATGCGATGGGTCGCGCCGCAAGCGTCGGCGTGTTCATCGATTGAGGCGGTTTTGACCGTCGTCAAAACAAGCGCATTTTGCGCTTGACCTTCAGATCTCAACAAGGGAGTTGGAAGCATGACTGCCTCTTATGATTACCATATCGGCGTTGATTACCACAAATCCTACAGCCACCTGGTGGTCCAGGACAGTAGCGGCAAGACGCTGCGCTCCGGCCGGGTCAAGAACGATCGCCAGTCGCTTGGCGGGTTCCTYGAACGCTACCGCGAGAACTCGCATGCGGTCATCGAGGCGACGCGCAACTGGATGGTGATGTATGATTGGCTCGACGACATTTGTGATGATGTCGTTCTCGCCCACCCGTTGAAGGTCAAGGCGATCGCCGACGCCAAGATCAAGACCGACAAGATCGATGCGACGGTACTGGCGCATCTGCTGCGGGCCGACCTGGTGCCGGAGGCTTGGGCACCCAGCGAAAAATCTCGGGARCTTCGCGTCGCGCTGCGCGAACGGATGTTTTACGTACGGCTGCGCACGATGACCAAGAACCGGATCGTCACRGTGTTTGACCGGTATCCGGAGCAAACAGCCCAGCTGAAGAAGCTCGGCGACCTGTTTGGCAAGGCCGGCCGCATCCAGCTTGCCGAAGTGAACGTCTCGGAYATTGACCGTATCCAGATCGACCGCGGCCTCGCGTTCATCGGCGACATCAACGAGCGRATCAAGCAGTCGGAAACRACGATCCGGGCGATGACCAAGGCCAATGCCAATGTGAAGCTGTTGAAGACGATCCCCGGCATTGGCGAGTTCTTCGCCCGGCTGATCGATGCCGAGATCGACGACGTCAGCCGCTTCCGCAATGCCAAGAAGTTTGCTGCCTACGCCGGGCTTGTGCCATCGACCTATTCCTCCGGTGGCAAGACTCGCGGCACCACCACCACGGAAGGCGCGTCGACGATATCCCGGTTGTCCTGATGATTTGCTAGCGAGCCCGGCAACGCCGGACTGCGCTCTTACAGGAGAATGGGAAACCGGGAGCCGAACGCCACTCTGTGACCGAAGCCAAGAAGGCACAGGGTCACGAATTGGAGAATGGTTCGAGAACCGAAGGACACCTTTGTCCTGCGGAAAAAAAGACTTTGCCGATCGRCGCCAACGCCGGTCAAAACACAACCAGAACCCAAGGAAACGCCGCCAACGCTGGTGTTTTATCCCTTGTATTCTTTCATTGGAGACAACACATGAAGGCATTCGGCATTGCGTATATCGCGACCCTCGGTTCTTTTCTCCTCATCGATGCGGCGTGGCTGGGCCTGATGGCCAAGGGTTTTTACCGTGACCAGCTAGGCGACCTCATGCTCCCCTCCCCAAACCTCGATATTGCCGCAGCCTTTTACGTCGTCTTTGCAATCGCTATCGTGGTACTTGCGGTACGGCCGGGGCTTGGTGCGGGTTCGGTGTGGGCCGCGGTCGGATATGGTGCCGTCCTTGGGCTTGCCGCCTACGGCACCTACGACATGACGAACCTTTCGACGTTGAAGGGATGGCCCATTAGCCTGAGCATCGTCGATATGATCTGGGGTACCGTCCTTACTAGCGTTGCAAGCGCCTGCGGTTATGCCGCTGCCCGGGCCATCGCCTAGCAACGATTTCGTACCGCATTGACGAGAACCGGAACCTACACCATCTATTCGGCATGCCCAAAAAGGATAAAAACGACGTCGAACTTATCAGGGGATGGACGCTACCCGCGTCGTCTACTTTAGGGTCCGCGGTGCGCGCCAAGGGCATCCTCCAGGAAATCCAGGCTCGTCTCCCCGCCGCTTCGAAGAAGGCCATCTCGTTGGATGGCGTTGAGCTGACTTTGGCGATGTCGGCGGGCGAAAAGACTGCTTTCAACGCAGCCGCGTCGATCATCGCGAATACAGTCGCCGAAGCCGACACCCTTCCGGTAATACCGCGCGAGATCCAGGATATCCTAGCGATAAAAGCTACCGAGAGGCACCGATGGCTGGTGGACGGTCGTCTTCCAAGCGCGGGGACACGAACCGTCCGATTGAATGGACGCGCTCGGCAGATCACCTTTCACGTCTTCGATCCCAAGATCGTTGAAGACTTGCTCGACCGGGGTGTTGTGGATGAGTGGCGCGTTCAAGACGCCGAAGCCAAAGCTGAGAAGCGCCAGACCAAGGCTTACGAGGCGAAATTGAAGAAGTCCCTCACGAACCGTGCCAAGGCAAAGAAGGTCAAAAAAAAGAAGACAGATGACGAGGCATCGCAACTACGTGGCTGGGACGAATTCGACATCGACGGCCTGCTTCGTTGAGCGCAATAGCAGCTGTTCCTCGCGCGTCGCCATTTGATGAGATAGCCGAAGTCGAGTCCGTAAAATCCCGCCAACGACTAAGCCGGTCAGCGTCAATGAACTTTCGTCCGGGTCATGACCGTTGGAAATCCCTCTCTAAAGCCTCGCTGTGGTAGCTGTCGCGGCCACCAGAGACATAAAGAAACGGGCGCCCGAGTGACGTCGAGAGCTTTCCGCTAGGTTCACGATCATCCGCATATCGGCCTGTGCAAGCGCGATCACCAGTTCTATGATCCTTTCATAAGATCCCACCACGTGCCTAGTCACCGGGAGCCTCAGCTCAATGAGGATACATTACGAAAGCTGTCACCGCCCCTCGCCTCTGTTGTGATCGTAACGGCCTGCCCCGTAGATGATGTCGCCGGGCCCAGCAGTAACGGTGCCGTCGCGCGTTGAAACCGATAGCCGCCCTTCCAACACGATCATGGTCTCGTCGACAGCCATTGTCTCGGTGAGGGCGTATTTACCGTAGCCGATATTGGGCTGCCGCTCGTCTCATCCACGAGGATCCCGACATAGATATCGCCATCCTGGCCGTGAGAACTGATCAAGTCAGCGTCAGATAATTCATCAATGCCTCTTTCGCCCCGACGGAAAATAGCGCGGGAAACCATGCCGCCAATCTCTTCGTGACGTTTGCGAGCGGGCGTCAACATTGCTGCAAAGCAGGTGAGGCCACAGAGCGGCCGCAGTGGGGTCGACACGTATCGCTGCCGCATCAATTGTTACCCGTCTAGGTGATCTAATAAACAACCAAATCATTGGCAAATAGATGAAACCATGCCAACGCGACCGCGTTAACGAGCAGAAAATTCACCATGTCGCCTTATGGTCGCGCGCCGTCAAACAATACTGGAAATCGGAGGGTTCAATCGTGACGAAATCGCCGCTGCTTATGATAACTGCGCTTGCCACAGTGCTTGCCGTTCTGGTCGCCATCAACCCATTCGGCCGTAATTTGGTGTCGCCACATCCGGCGGAGACGGCAACTCCCCGGACCTAGATCGCTCTGATTAAACTGCAATATCTCGAGCCGACGACGCTTGCAGCGATGTCTGAGATTTGAGATAGGCAACTCCTGGGCGCTTCCCCCTCCAGTACGATAACTCCGCAATCATCGACGACCGTTATCCGGGCATCGGTTAGTTCGATTGCATAAGCCAAAGCGGATGAGAGTGTAGCGGCGGCTCCAGCGAGGCCGGACAAGGGGCTGACGATGCTTGGTACGTTGGCCTGAAACATATCGCATTTTCCTTTTGCCTGAAAGAAACGCGTAGCCCACAAATATGTTCATCGTGCGTTCATCTTGAGCAACAGAACCGAGTTCGCAGCTAGATGCTACGTCCAAGTTAGCGGCGTAGCTTCGCCCTATTGGCCCGGTTGAGCGACAAGAAAGCAGGAGAGACGCCTTTCCCTCGTTGCTGCTTCCCTTCATCGATTGGAACTTCATCGTGCTTTGCGTTGCAAAGCGGAAATGATCAGCGGCAAAACAGCCGACCCTACTGCCGCCAGTGGAAGGGCGCGCAGCGCTTTCGTCGCTACGAAGCTCGCGGCCGTGGCCGCCGCCAACTTAGCCCAGGGGTAGTCACCAAGCTGCGCGTGTGCACTCGCGTCCGCCCATTCCATGCGAGCGTGAACGATTTGCGCGATATCTTCCTTTATACGTGCGAGGCGGTCCCGCAAAATTTCGAGTTCGACCCGTGTGTCGCCGTAGCGAAGACGCAGATCCACGCTCGCGGGAAGGTAGTCTAAAGGAGCGCTATCCTCTACTTCATCGCTGATATCCTGGGATATCTCGTCAAACGTTCCGGTCGGTTGGCCCAGAGATCCAGCGTCTACATTCTGAGGGTTTTGAAGCTCCTCATTCAATGAACCAATATTGAAACCAGACGTCCCATCTTCGCGCTTATGCATGACTGCTCTCCCTAATCCGTGGATAACGCCGAAAGAGGTCTCGGGTTCAGCCTTGTTCGGGACTTTGAAAAGCGCAGACACCGGTTGCCGCGGGAGGCTTGGCCTTGAGGATGTCGAGAACAGAGGCATTGTCCTGAGATATCCGCAGGACGCATGCCGAGCTTGCCGTCATCCGTACACGCGCTACGCTCGATCTCAGCGATCAAAGTTCGCTTTGTCCACACGACGGACTTGCGACGTCCGTTTTACTCGGCCGCCGGCCGGTTGGTTGTGAGCTTATCCAAAGCCACGCGCAATTGAACCGCGTCGTTGTAGTCACCCTTACGCGTAGCGAGCAGCAGGCTTCCTAGACCAGCTCCGGCTGTCGATGACCGTTCGTAGCTGACAACGAAGAAGCTTCCAGCGGCAAAGCACTTACTTTAATCCAGTCGGCGGTTCGCCCCGATCCGTATCTGCTGTCCGCAAGATGACACCCTCGAGGCCATGTATCCCTGTCGCGTCACATGCAGCACGAAGCTTCAGCTCATGAGCTGGTTTGCGACTAAGCCGATTGCCACCTTTCTGGTCTTCTGCACGCACGCTCCCTATCCATCGTGTCTCGCTCCGATTACCTGATCGAGAACGAGCGATGGTCGAAGGCGCAAGGCTTTACAGATCGTCAGAAACACCGGGACAGACATGGCGTTTTGTCCGTTCTCGTATTTCCCAACCTGCTGGAAACTTACTCCCAGTGATTTTGCAACCTGCGTTTGGCTAAGCCCTTGGGCTTTTCGAGCCGACCGCAATCGCTTACCGAGTTCCTCATTAACATCCAAGGCGTTCGAACTCATATACTTGCCTTCAACTCCGTGTTGGGTGCGACAGATATTAAACGCAACGGAGAGTTGGTTGGATCACCGCGATGTGAAGAACCTCGGTGTTCTTTCGATCGGCGGCGAAAGACTGCGCGGTGAATGGGAAGCTCGTGCTTAGCCCGATGGGTGAAGCACACAACTCGAACAGGCGCACGCCCTCACCCTTGCTCTAGAAACAGTCGTGCCTCGGCGCGTTCAGCAACTACCAGCCCAAACGGTCTGCTCGTGACATGAGCTGCCGTTCAAGACGACGCCATGCTTGTGGACGTCGTGCAGCTCTGGCGATATCGTCGTCGCTAGGACCGATCCGCTTTCGCAAAACCTGAGGCACTCCCTGATAGGCGGGGGAACAACCCAGCCTTCGAAAAGACCATCAGTCCGTCGACATATGCGCCGGTGGCAGATCGATATACAAGAAACTTTGGTTCACCGGGGAAATTGGCGTCGGCCGCAGACGTCGCCTACGCCACGGATCCAGATGAAACTCAGACTGCTTTTTCCTACCGGTCCTTGCAAGCGCATCGGGTTGGAGATCTACAAGTGCGGGCCGATATCAACTCACTCTTAAGAAGGAGCGATGAGATCGAACTCGTGCGGATTGAGAGCCATTAACATTATATTGGAAACCGCACCCTGCTTCATCCTCGCCAACCCCGCCCACGCGTAAACGTTCGCAACCGCCTGCTACTCGACGTTTTTGGAACCCAACGACCTGTGTATTTGACTTTCGGAACCAAAACTTCGAGGAAACGTTCTCGCGGGATGCGATACTATTTCCACATCCGCGATGGCCTTGATATCGAAATCGACCCGGAGGGTACCGAGTTGCCATCGGTCAATGCGGCCCAACAGGAGGCGCGCGAAGCAGCACTGGAAATAGTTGCTGAGATGGTTCTTCGACATGAACGGATCGCGGGGAAGACATTTCAGGTGACGGACGAGACAGGCGTGGTGATAACGCTGATACCATTCGCGTCCGTCTTGCGTCTCGATTGTTGACAGTCTCCTGCGTTCTTCGGTCATCTCGGTGAGGCAGCGCTAGCGCAGCCCTGGTGCAAGCAGAGCCTGCGCCCGTCGTGAATGGTCGCCATTAAGAAACCCCTCTCAGTTGCGGGAATGCCACGTCACCTGATTAAGCGGGCGTAATCGATGCCGCGAGGCCGATTATTGATTGTGGAGATGGTTGTGGCCGCTAAGACTTGCAGGCAGGTAAAGTGGACTGAAAATGTTTCAACAATGGAATATGCGACTAATACTCCGGACGTTCTTCCATGGGGCGGGAACTTGCATCTCGGCTTTTTTACTCACGGGCGCGGACGTGCGTGCCCAAGCCGTTACTCAGGTCGCACCTTTCTCACTCATCGCAGCAGAACTGGACTTGTTGGTAAGCGAAAAGACGAGAGCGGCAAAGGTCGACGGCGTGGGCTACTTTGTGATCGATGACCGCGGAGCTGTGGTACGCGGGCCCGTCGTCATTGTGAAGGGGTCACCGGCCACTGCTCGGGAAGCATTCGAGAGAGATTTTCGTGCTGCAATCTTAAAGGCGGCCCCTTTTGATCCACTCAAGGAGTTAGTCGGCAAGGTCCTCGTGCTGCGCCTATCGACCTGCGGCTCTGGCGCGTACGCCTCTTGTGGTCATCGTCTCCAATCGATTCCGCCGAAGCTGGTGCAAAGCTGGCGACCGCGGCGATAGGAGCCTCTTTGGCCAATGGAGACTGCCGGGACTACAGCACACCTGTCAGCGCCGGCCATTCGACAAACCGCGTCCAACCAATCTTAGCGCGACATGCTCATAATGACATGGATCGGTACGTCGCGGAACGGCCAGCTATCGCCGTTGAATCGATCTTGGAGCACCGGAACCCAACACGCTGTTTACGCGTTCCTTTTCGCATTTTGACAGGAGTTTAAGCAACGCATGTCCACAGGTAATAACGCTCGCCGCCGCATGTACGCATTTGTAGCGGTGATTTTCGCAGCAGGGATTATGATCGCGGGGGCGTATGTCCTCCTGGCGAAGCCCGGCGAGAGTGCGGACAAGTCGGTCTCCGAGGTCGTCAATCCAAACAGCTAGCGGGTGGGAGCGCTGCCTTGGGAAAGGTCCATCACGGGTCGACTGATCGTCTAGGCCTCGCCGCCGGCAACGCTTGAAGCGTGCCGGACCTGAAGTGGTCCTGCACGCACCATTCGAGAAAGGGCTAATGCGGTTTTCCACCTCCTCCCCGACGCTCGTCACGTCATTTGCGGTCGCTTGCATTGGAGGTGGACTATATCGGCCGCGTGAACGCCGTCATCCAGAGCGGGGATGTTTTTCATCCGTCGGGTCGCGGCAAAACGCCAGACTGGCGCCGAACCCTCGAATTGGGCACTCACCCCCTCGCCATATGGGCTAGCATTGCTATTTCACAGCCTAGCTGCTGTCTCAAGTGCAGAACGAATTGTTTCCGAATCTGCGGCGAGAATCACTCGCCGATCGAACGCGCGCGAGCTGTGACACGCTGGTTTGGTCCAATCCGGCGACACATCGCATTGTTTTTTTGCACCTCTGCAACGGAGAGGATCGAATGTAACAAGTTGGAACGATCTCGCATTATTCTTTAACTGCTTTGCGCCCATTGTCCGCTTTCGCAACGATGGAGACCGCGTTGACAGATGGATCGCTGGCCCGACAAGGGACCACGCCTGCATTTCCGGCGAATGAAGAAGCGGCGCCGTCTAGGGCTGAGTTGCTCATTGCACTCGGACACGGGCGAGCAGGCACTCACCTGCTGATGGTCGCGTTTGACCAAGGCGTGTCGTGGGACATGCTCAGCGACGAAATGGTTGATCGTGTCGAGTCGACCGTTCTTGCCAGACTGCGTCGCGTAGTTGGGCGGCAAGGAGTTTATCGCGGCTCCCGAAATACCTTCATCGTTGTTTTGAACGAACTTGACGACACGTCTGCGATCTCAACCGCGGAACACCTCGTGGAGGTCGTCAACCGCGCAATGCTTCTAAGCGGCCAAGCAGTACATGTGCGCAGCGCGGTCGGAGTGACGACCATTGACTCCAACACTCCTGCCGAAACGAACCTTCGACATGCGAGGATCGCCCTGATGGCGGCATGCCAAGTATCAAAGGGCAGCGTGTCCATCTTCACGTCCGCAATGCTAGAGGTGGCGGAGGAGCGTCGTGCAACATCGCATGATTTGCTCGATCAGCAAAACTGCCGACCGGAAGTGCACACTTTTTCATGGGCTTGAACAGGAATACATAGGGAGACCGATCTGGTGTACAGTCGGTTTTCATAATCTTGCGTTTCCATCGTCAACTTCGGGTCTGCAGATCGTTAAACAGTTAGCGGCGGTGCCAAGGTGGGCCCACTACGCTTTTGCGACCTCTGAGGAAACAGTTTCAGCGAGACGAAGAAGCTTCCAATACAACTCGCAGTTCTTCGGGCGGCGTCGTTCGACTCCTTCTGACGTCCGGATTTCGGTATTTGCTGTCGATACGATGGAACTTCGAACGAAGGTCAGACTTCTTCCAAAAACAGAGGACGACCATGGCAAACCGTAGGGACGCTGCCTATCTGATTGCCAAACAACTGGAGAGAAAAACATGCCGGCGCAGGGCCTCGAAGCAGGCATGTTCGCTTCTCTCTTGGGTGCGTGCGCAGCCACTGAATTCCTTGGAAGTTAATGGCCTTTATCGCATAAGCGAAACGCTAGACGCTACGCCACACGAAGCATCGTTTTGAACACGGAGTTGACTTTGGAAGCGCCTCCCCTTCGGCGAAAGCTCGCCGCCATTCTCGCCGCCGACATTGAGGGCTACTCCCGCCTCATGCACTCCGACGAGGAACGAACTTTGGCAATGTTGACTGGTCATCGCGCGAAGGTCGACGCCCTGATTGAGGCTGCGAACGGGCAAATTTTTGGTACCGCCGGCGATAGCGTCCTAGCTGAATTTCCAAGCGTGGTGCAGGCCTTTAACTGCGCGATTGCCATCCAGTTGGCTATCAACGCTGCCAATCAAGATGTTGATGTCGAACATCAAATGAGATTTCGCATCGGGATTAACGTTGGCGACGTGATGGTGAAGAACGGAGACATCTTCGGCGACGGCGTCAACATCGCAGCGCGACTAGAGTCACTCGCGGACGCAGGCGGAATATGCGTGACGCGAGGCGTGCGAGACCATATCCGCGACCGGGTTGAAGCAACGTTCGAGGACATGGGAGAGCAGAGCGTTAAAAATATCGCCCGTCCAGTCCGCGTGTTCAAGGTTATTTTTAGCGACGATTATAAACCTGTCTTATCTGGTTCTCCTTCTTCAGTCGACTTCGTTGACGATACGCAATCATCTAGTGGAGATCACGCTGACGCGGAAGAGGTCGCGTTTTGGGAGTCCATTCGTGAGGACGATGACGGTTCGGAAGTCCGCCTCTACCTTGAACGATACCCAAATGGCGCTTTTGTCGCGCTTGCGAAGGTGCGCCTCGATCGCGAGCCGATCGCTCATGAAGATCCTGCAGTCGAAGTTGCATTCTGGGAAAGCGTTAGAGACAGCAGCAAGGCCTCGATGATCGAGGCATATTTAAATCGCTACCCAGCAGGCAAATTTGCCGAACTCGCGAAAATTCTGCTGGACGAGCAGAACAGTTGAACGCCCGATAAACACCTGCCACGATTGAGATCAAGGTGCTTTTCCTCTCATCAGACTTGAACAGCAAGAACGGCCGAGCTTTCAAGTTTGGAGCTCTTTCAACCAGGAGATTTAGAACGCGAGTACTCTTCTGATAATCGTCATTGTTCTCGTACTGCTCGGCGTGGCGCGGCTGTTATGCCAACAATCGCTATGGGGCCCGCGGCTTAGGTGGCGTTTTGGGATTGATCGTGGTGGTGTTGATCGCCCTGGTTTGCTTGGTGCCTTGCACGGTGGAGCCGCTCCACCGGTTTCGGCGCCGACAACTAGATTGGGGACAGACCCCGCGCCTCATGGCGTTGGTTTTTTTGTGAGCTGCGCACATTGCTAGCAAACACTCCGCGTTGCGATGAACTTGAAGTATTTCAACCAAGCAAACGACGTTCTTTAGGTTGTAAATTCGATTGTTGTGCGATAGCCGGTTCGAGGAGATTGAACTTGTCGCCTGGTGCACTATGTGCGCGAGGCTGCAATTCGACATCAACTATCACTTCTCCGCGCTCGTCTCAGAGGATTTCATGCCGCATAATCGACCGCAAGACCATTCCAAGCGGGGGCTCGGACTCGACCCAATCATAGCTTTTAGCCTTGCTGGCGCGATCGTCTTTTTCCTGATCAGCGGCGTCTTCGCATACATGAACCTGAAGACATTACGTCAGAACACCGATGCGATCGTCCATTCCCATGAGGTGATCATTTCTCTGGATGAGCTGCTTTCCACGACCCAAGACGCTGAAACTGGCCAAAGGGGTTTCCTGCTGACGAACAGCGAGAGATATCTCGAGCCATACAACAGGGCTCTAAATACGATCCCCACTCAGTTGAAGACAATTGCCGACCTTACGAGTGATAATCCCGCACAGGTTCGCCGTCTCCCGACATTGAGGCAGCATGTGGACGCAAAACTTTCGGAGTTGAAACAGACCATCGAGCTGCGGCAAGCCCAAGGGACGGAATCGGCCCTCGCCATTGTCAACTCAGACCGTGGCAAGGCGGAGATGGATGCAATTCGCAGTCAACTCTTGGCCATGAGCCAGGAGGAATCGAACCTGCGCATGCGTCGTCTGAACGAGATGAACGACGCCTACGGAACCGCTTTGACCAGTAGCGTCCTCGCCGGCACTCTGGGCATCCTGCTGACCGTCGCCATTGGCGTTCTCATCCGCCGATCGACGCTGGCCCGTCGCCGCGACGAATGGCTCCAGGCAAGTAGCCTCGGCTTGGCCGCAGCGCTCATGGGTGATCAGCGCACCGAAAAGCTCGGTGAAAATATTCTTGGCTATCTGGCGAACCATCTCGGAGCTATCGCCGGTGCGATCTTCGTCGGAACCCCGGATCTATATCGCCGTGCTTCGACATACGGCGTTCCTACCGACGCCAAGATGCCGGAGCAGATCAAGCCGCGCGAAGGGTTGCTGGGACAGGCGGTCGTCGAAGGGAAGCCCATCATCGTCGACGACGTGCCGGAAGACTATCTTGTGTTTGGCTCTGCGTTGGGACGCAACAAGCCGCGGCAACTGGTCATCGCACCTGCCGCAATCGACGCCCATGTCAATACAGTACTGGAGCTGGGATTTCTGCGACCGGTCGACGAACAGGTTTTGGAGTTCCTCCGCCAAGCATCTTCCACCATTGCAACTGCCATCCGATCAGCAAATTATCGCAGCGAGCTGCAGAATTTCCTGGAAGAAACCCAGCGTCAGTCCGAAGAGCTGCAGGTCCAGAGTGAAGAACTGCGCGTTTCCAACGAGGAGCTTGAGGAGCAAAGCCGCGCGCTGAAAGAATCGCAAGCACGTCTCGAACAGCAGCAGGTCGAGTTGGAGCAAACGAACTCCCAGCTCGAAGAACAGGCTCAGCAGCTTGAATCTCAGCGGGACGATCTTGAGCGTGCCAATTCTTCGAGCCTGCTGAAGGCCCGCGAATTGGAGCAGGCGAGCCGCTATAAGTCGGACTTCCTCGCCAACATGTCGCACGAGTTGCGCACACCGTTGAATTCGTCTCTGATTTTGGCAAAGCTGCTTGCCGACAATCCTGACGACAACCTTACTGCTGAGCAGGTGAAATACGCCCAGACGATCCAGTCGTCGGGCAACGACCTTCTCAACCTCATCAACGATATTCTCGATCTTTCAAAGATCGAGGCGGGTCATGTCGACGTCAGGCCAGAACCAGTGTCGGTCGAGCGTTTGGCCAACAACCTGCGTCAGGTCTTCGAACCGATCGCCACCAACAAGGCCCTCGCCTTCCAGGTCGAAATCGCAAATGAATGCCCTCCGGTCATTGAGACGGACCTGCAGCGGCTGGAACAAATCCTCAAGAACCTTCTTTCCAACGCCTTCAAGTTCACGGAGCGGGGTAAGGTATCGCTGTCGATGAACCGGACGGGCGATGGTCAGGTCGCGTTTGCGGTAACAGATACCGGGATCGGTATTGCCGACGAGCAGCAGAAGCGGATCTTCGAGGCGTTCCACCAAGCCGACGGCACAATCAGCCGCAAGTACGGGGGTACGGGCCTTGGCCTGTCGATTTCCCGCGAGCTTGTGAGGTTGCTGGGAGGAACCATTCAAATTGACAGTCGGGAAGGTAAGGGGAGTACCTTCTCCATCACACTCCCACAATCCTACGATCCGTCGATCGTCGTCCCACGAGCCCCGGTTGGCAATGCCCTGCCCATGGCCGATAGCATCCCAGTGTCGACGGCAAATTCCGCAATTCCGACCTCTCGCTCAATCGTGGAGGACGATCGTGCCCTTCCCTCGGACGACCGCCGTATCCTGTTGGTCRTCGAAGACGACGACACCTTTGCGGGCATCCTGCGCGATCTTGCACGCGAGATGGGGTTCCGATCGCTCGTTGCGGGCACCGCACAGGATGCCTTGGACCTTGCCCACCAATTCATGCCGAGCGCCATTGTTCTGGATGTCGGTCTTCCCGACCAATCGGGACTTTCGGTCCTCGATCGATTGAAACGAGACGTTCGCACACGGCACATCCCAATCCATATTGTTTCGGCTGACGACTATACGGAAACCGCACTCTCCCTGGGCGCGGTGGGCTACATGCTCAAGCCCGTCCAACGCGATCAACTGGTGGAGGTGCTTCGAACGCTCGAAGCAAAGTTGGCGCAAGATGCTCGCCGCATCCTTATCGTCGAGGACAACGAGGTCCAGCGCGACGCCGTCGCCAAACTGCTGACCTCACACGACGTTGAGACGATCAGTGCCGGCACCGCTGCAGAAACCCTCGCGCTTCTGAAGGACCAGACCTTCGATTGCATGGTCCTCGATCTCTCTCTCCCAGACGCTTCCGGCTATTCGCTTCTCGAAACGATTAGCAAGGACAGCGCCCATTCTTTCCCGCCTGTGATCGTCTACACGGGTCGCGTCCTGTCGGCTGACGAAGAGCAAAAGCTCCGACGTTACTCGAAGTCCATCATCATCAAGGGTGCAAAGTCACCGGAACGCTTGCTCGACGAAGTCTCGCTCTTCCTGCATCAGGTTGTCTCCGAATTGCCCGATGAACAGCAGAAAATGATCCGCAAGGCGCGGCACAGAGACGCGCTTCTCGAAGGCCGCCGTATCCTGATCGTGGAAGATGATGTTCGCAACGTCTACGCCCTGACCAATATCCTGGAGCCTCGCGGAGCCGTCGTACAGATCGCACGGAATGGCCAAGAGGCGCTCGATGCTCTTGACAAGTCCTCCGGGGACCAGACGTCAAAGATTGATCTGGTGTTAATGGACGTTATGATGCCTGTTATGGACGGACTTACTGCTACCCGGACGATACGTCGAAACCCCGATTGGAAGAAGCTGCCCATCATCACCTTGACTGCGAAAGCGATGCCCGACGATCAGCAGCGGTGCATTGATGCGGGCGCTAACGACTACATGGCGAAGCCTCTGGACGTCGAGAAACTCTTGTCCCTCGTGCGCGTGTGGATGCCTCGGTGAGCGACACTTTCGAGAAAATCGAGGACATAGAGATCCGACTGCTGCTGGAAGCGCTCTATGTGCGCTATCATTATGATTTCCGCAATTACGCAATGGCGTCAGTGAAACGTCGCCTGCGGCAGGCGCGCGAACAGCTTGGCTTCGCGACAATTTCGGCTCTGCAGGAGGCGGTTCTCCATGACCCGGCCATGCTCCCTCGCCTGCTTGGCTATTTGACCGTCCAGGTAAGCGAGATGTTTCGGGATCCGCAGTATTTCCGATCCATACGTGACAAGGTCGTCCCGCATCTGAGGACCTATCCTTCGCTCAAGATTTGGATCGCCGGCTGCAGCTGCGGTGAGGAGCTTTACTCCTTCGTGATCCTTTTTCGCGAGGAAGGTCTGGAGGATCGAACAATCTTTTATGCGACTGATATCAATCAAGATGCGCTTCAGATCGCGGAAACCGGCGTCTATGATCTCGACCGAATCCAGATATTCACTGAAAACCATCGCAAGTCGGGCGGCAAGACTTCGCTTTCGGACTATTACTCCACCGGGTATGGAAGGGCGTCGTTTGACAAGACGCTGCGCCGGCATGTGGTCTTTTCCGATCATAGTCTGGTGACCGACGCAGTGTTTGGCGAGATGAACCTGATCTCTTGCCGCAATGTTATGATCTATTTCGATCGTCCGCTACAGGACAGGGCGATCGGGTTGTTCAAGGACTCACTGGCACGAAAGGGCTTTCTTGGACTGGGTTCGAAGGAAAGCCTTCGTTTCTCCAAACATGGCCCATCGTTCACCGATTTCGTGCGTGAAGAGAAAATCTATCAGAGGTCTGGCCGATGACCGGAGCCGCACCAGAGGCAGTTGTCATCGGCGCATCAGCGGGCGCGCTGGAGGCTCTTTCGGCCATTCTGCCTGCGCTGCCGGCAGCGTTCAAACTGCCGATCATCGTGGTTGTACATATTCCGCCCGACAAAAGCAGCGTGCTTGCCGAGCTCTTCAATGCCAAATGCGCGCTTAAGGTGGTGGAGGCTGAGGACAAAGAGCCACTTATGGCAGGTACCGTCTACTTTGCTCCGCCCGACTATCATTTGCTTGTTGAGGCAGACAAGTCGCTCGCGTTATCGAGCGACGAAGCCGTGCTTTTCTCCCGCCCGTCCACCGACGTATTGTTCGAGTCGGCCGCCGACGCATACGGCGCCGCCTTGGTCGGCATCATTCTCACTGGTGCAAATCAGGATGGGGCGGCGGGTCTCAAGGCGGTCGCCGACGCCGGCGGCATTACACTCGTGCAAAATCCGAATGAGGCCTTTCAAGATGCCATGCCACAGGCGGCGATTGACGCCGTGCCAAACGCCCTAATGCTGTCGCTTAGTTCTATAACTTCTTTTTTACAAAAGGTTTGACCCATGACTCCCGTCAATTTTTTGCTGGTCGACGATCTGGAAGAAAACCTCCTCTCTCTTGAGGCTCTGCTTCGCCGCGAGAATCTTTCGCTTTTAAAAGCGCGGTCCGGCGATCAGGCACTGGAGCTTCTTCTGGAGCATGATGTGGCGCTGGCCCTGATTGACGTTCAGATGCCCGGTCTCAACGGCTTTGAGCTCGCCGAGCTGATGCGCGGAAACGAGCGAACGCGCAGAATCCCGATAATCTTTGTCACCGCCGGCAGCACCGACGATCGTCGCCGTTTCGCGGGCTACGAGGCGGGCGCGGTGGATTTCATTCAAAAGCCTATCGAGCCGGATGTGTTGCGTCACAAGGCTGAGGTTTTCTTCGAACTGCACCGTCAGCGTCAACAGATCGAGATCCAGCGAGACCAACTGCATTTCCAGGCCGAGGCGCTGCGCGAGGYCGACCGAAGAAAAGACGAATTTCTGGCGACCCTTGCACACGAACTTCGCAATCCACTTGCCCCTCTTCGAAACGGCCTCGACCTGCTGCGTCGCAATCCTGACGGGCAAAAGGCCACTGAAATTAAGGACATGATGGACCGGCAGCTCGATCACCTTGTACGACTGGTCGACGATCTCATGGACGTCGCGCGAGTCAGCCAGGGTAAGATCGAGCTCCGAAAAGAGAAAATCAAAATTGCAGATGCTATCCACTCGGCGGTCGAAGCAAGCCGTCCGCTCATCGACAGTGCCGGCCACGCATTCGAACTCGATGTTCCGAACGTTGACTTATGGATCGATGCAGACGCGACGCGCGTGTCACAAGTCGTCTCTAACCTTCTTACAAACGCTGCAAAATATACGCCGTCTGGAGGACGTATCCGTCTCTCAGTTGCCGCTGATGGCAGCAAAGTGCTAATTGGCGTCACGGACAACGGAATTGGTATCCCCGCCGAGATGCAGGACGACGTCTTTCGTCTGTTTGCGCAGATCGGGGACCATCGCGAGCGATCTCAAGGGGGGATGGGGATTGGTCTGGCTCTGGTCAAGCAGTTGGTTGAAATGCATGGCGGCTCTGTCAGCGCCTCGAGCGATGGTGTCGATCGGGGTAGCGCGTTCACGATCCGTCTGCCTTTGACCGCACCGCCAGCGACTACCTCGCCCTCCGAACCAGTAGCCGAAACGGCGGAAAAACCTCCTCGGCCGCTGCGAGTTCTGGTCGTCGACGACAACCCCATCATCGCGGACACGATGGGCATGTTGCTGGAAGACATTGGCCACGAATTCGAGGCTGTCCATGATGGGAGAGAGGCGCTGGACGCCGCCAGGAGCTATCTCCCTGACGCGATACTGCTTGATATCGGGTTGCCGGGAATGGACGGATACGAGGTCTGCAGAGCCTTCCGTCGGGATATGTTATTCGAGGACACCATAATAATCGCGCAGACCGGCTGGGGTCAGGACAAGGATAAACAACTAGCGAAGGAGGCCGGGTTTGATTTCCATCTCACCAAGCCAGTTCCTCTCTCGGATCTCCAAACCATACTAATGAGCGTGACCCGGAGAAACTGAAGGGTGTTGGAGGCGTCTTTTGCGAAGCTAAGAAGCTCATAAGTTAGCAATGGGAAATTTGACACGCGGCAACGCGGATCACACGCGGCCTGTCCCACGTCGCGGGCTGTGCGCCTTCCGCGTCGATACCATCTCGGCATTTTCGCAATGCGCTTCTCGTCTATTTCGTCCACTTCGTGTACGGCCCGGCGTGTAACCACGTCTCTAAAAACGCGCAAACATAGTTTCGATACCGCGGGCAAAGTCCTGATCGGAGACGGGTCGAAAACTTGGAGTCACTGAGGATGCGAAAAGACCGTTTCGGCAGTCCCGATCGTCGTCCCAACCTGGATGGTCCAAGATCGGGTAGAGACAAACGCCTTCGAGTGGAACGCCGGCAGCGAGCGCCGCCGAAGCTTCCACAACAACGTACTGGATCCACGATGCCCTGCGATCGCCTTCTATACCGGTTTCGGCTATTAGAATAGGACGACCATAACGGGCGTACGTCTCCACAAGAATATTTCGAAGTGGTTTGTATTGTTGGTGCCCGACATCGATCGGAGACCCTCCGTGGATCCATTGGTTGTTGAAGTAATAGTTGACACCAACGATATCCAGGTAGTCAGCTCGGCCTCCGATCTGTGGCCAAATCCTGCCTTCGATCAAATCCCAACCTTGAAACTGTGCGAGCCGGTGGCCTTCGGCGGCGGCAGTTTCCCACGGGCGTGCGCGATCCGCGACGACGTTGATAACCGGATCGCAGTGGACAAAACGGGCGCGTGCATCGACCTCTCGGATCGCGTCCATGGCTGCGATTGAGGCGCGTGCTAACTGAACCTTCAACTCAAACCCACGATGTCTCGAGAAAGGATTTAAGTACGCGGCGTCGCCTCCACCCCATGCAAAGAACGAGATCTCGTTCACTGGGCAATAGAACGGAACCAGGTCGGTTTCGTCTCGCACGACATCGGCGCATGCTCCGGCAAATTTTGCGAAACGCTCGACGAATTTCGGCGACCAGATGTCCAGATCGTCGGGCCAACCATAGTGGAGCAGATCCCAAATGACCTGCGTGCCTGAGAGTGATGCCGCCCTCAGCATTGAGCGAACGCTCGACCAATCGTAGCTACCTGCTCTATCAATCAGGTGCCATCGAAACCCGTCGCGAACCGTTCTTATGCCGAACTCTTGTAGGCGCAGATAGTCTTGGTAAGCGTGGTCATCATGCTGCGTGGTGTGGATGACATCCAGACGACGCCCGCGCTGTTCCCCTTCTCTTTGCCGCAGACGATGGGTCGAGCATTCGAAGCCGCCTTGCAAGAAGGATTTGAAAATCTTTTTGGGACGCCCGGCCTGCCGTTCGAGCAGAACGTCCGAGAACAACTTCTCCCATAGCGGTATTACAGCCGCAACGCTGTAGCGCTCCTCGATCTTCAGCCTCAGCTGCTGACCGAGGCGTTTGCGCTCATATCTATCTTCGATCAATTTTTGAATGCCAACCGCAACTGCCCCCACATCTGCGTACGGAACCAAAAGGCCGGAAACTCCATCCTCAATTTGCTGCAGAGCACCGTTGTCAGGCGTTGCGATGACCGGAAGTGATGCAGCGCCTGCCTCTGCGATCACGTGGGGCATTCCCTCGCCCTTGGAAAGCCAGACGAAGATATCCATTGCTGACAGGAGATCCGGGACGTCAGTCCGGTCTCCAAGGAAGGTCAACCTTGTGCCGAGACCGAGCGCGGTTGCACGCTGACGGAGCTCAACAGCGTAATCGGGGTGAAAGGCGTCAGGGCCGCCGACGACGACGAATTTTGCAGTTGGACAACTTCCCTGAACTGACGCCGCCGCATCGATGAAGTCCTCGACGTTCTTTTTGGGATCCAGTCTTCCCACCCACCCGATAAGGACCTCGCCTTCGTCGATTCCGAGCTCCGATCGAACCGCGCTACGTCGACCGTTTCCGAACTCGCTGAGATCGACCATCGAGGGAATTTCGACTGCATGGGACTCGCGTCCAGGCATTCGGGCTGCAGCCGCCTCGGTGATTGTGCGACACACACCAACGTAACGCGAAGTGAAATGCTTTGGCCCTGCTTCGGCTTCAGATACCAGCCCCCCATGCTCGATCAGCGGCGGGCGGAGCTTAAGCCTTTCCAAGGCAGGGTATATGTCGGCGACGTTCTGGCAGGAGACGACGAGGTCATATGCCGGCACCTTCCCGGCGAGGTAGGCGACCGTGTCATCGAATGAGAGATCGTAAGGTGTTGTGTCGACGTGTACGCCGAGCGCTTCAAGTTGCTGGTGTGTTTGTTCCGGCATCCCAGGTTTACGAAAGCACGCGACGACATCTATCTTGTACCGGTCAGGATCCAGGTTGGCTGCAAGAAGACGGATCTCCGTCTCCTCGCCGCCGACGACGAGCCAGGCGAATACAAACAAAATTCGAGTAGGCGATTTATCGTCCCCGATCATAGGTCAGCCTGAAAGACGATCTGGATAAAGTCCGGTCGATTGTCGATCAGACTTTGCAGGAACACGGGGCCCTGCGACATCGGTACAATATCGGTTATGATATGTTCTCTGATAGCCTGGCCATCTCTGCGGAGTAGTTCGACCGTTTCCGCTGCCAGTCGGCGCCTGTCCCAGCTCGCAGAGAGCCCCCGTGGCACTCTGTTAATCTGAGCGCATTTGATGCTTAAACCGTTGTGATGGAATTCCTCCCCAAGTCGTAGCTCGGGAGAACCGCCCTGATAGAACGCAAGATCAATGACGACGCCTTGAGGTCGCAGTGCTTTCATTGCGAGATGCAGGCTTTCAGTGCTGGCTCTGGTCTGGAACACAATGTCGGCGCCCCGACCCATAATCCCGTCGTGCCATCGCGCCTTAGTGTACTGCCACGCCTCGTCATCGGTGACGGCGACGAATCCTAAAGCCTCAGCCCTTGCGCGTCGAAATGACGATGGGTCGGTGATCACCACTTCGGAAGCGCCCGCTTTCCGGGCAAACAGAGCGGTCATAAATCCGACGGGTCCTCCGCCGCAAACGAGCACAGGTCGTCCGGCGATGCTCGCGCCGAGCGATGGAACATGGGATCCGAAGACTTCGGCATCGGCGTGCAGGATACCGTTGGCAGCAATGGGACCCATCTGAGCTGCAAAGATCCCAAGGATCGGGTCGACATCATCCGGGAGCGGGATGAGTGTTTCGTGGTAAGGGTCGGTTGTATGCCCGCTTTTATGGCCATAGGTCGCAGATACAATCTGTCCATCCTGAAAACCCGCCGCCCTGGATTCGACGATCCTCCCCACTTCCATGTAGCCAAGGAAGGGGACCGGATAATGAAGATCGGGCTCGTTTCGCACGAAGACGCCGCGCTGACCGTCGAAGCGAGAATGGAAGTACGGATTGGTATTCTTGAGGAACGTTAGTTCCGTCCCCGCTGACAGTCCCGTGTACAGCGTCTCCAGCCTGACTTGTCCGTCAGGCGTTGGTCCTTCCTCATATTCAAACAAATAGGCTTCCGACGGGCCGTGAACGCCAAGAGATCGGACTAACCGGTGACCAGCCGGCAAAGGCTGGTCAAGATCATCGACGTGTTGCGATTGAAGCGGCTGCAAGGTGTTCCTATCGAATGACGCAGGCTCCAATCTCACAGGATCGCCGCTGTTGGCCGACGCAATAACGGCGAGAGCAAGCCGGTGCGTAACAAGCGCGTCGCCGTAAGGGCAACGAATGTTGTTCGGCCCCCCTGCTACCGCATCGATGAAATCCCTATCTTCCCTCCACACCGGGTCACCAACGGCTGCGCGAACTGGGCGACCCCGACCGACATCAACCATGATCTCATGATCGTTTAGCTCGATCGCCAATTTGTCAGCGAAGATGTGGAGACCGACCCGATGGCTCCAACCAAGCAGGCAGGTCGATGAGATGTTGGCTAACACGCCAGTCTCGAAAGTCAGGTTGGCTGTGGTTACAGTTGGAACGTCAAGGCCAGGGAAATCCCCGCGGTCCACATGGCCCGTCCTGCCGTAAACCTCAGTGACTTCGCCGACAAGAAACCGGGCAAGATCAAGAAGGTGCGTCGTTTGCTCGACCATCTGCCCGCCGGACTGCTCCTCCTTCCACCACCACTGAGGAGGCGGTGTCGAATCGAGCCAATACCCGGAAAGGAGCTGCGCTGGATTGTCTTGAAGTAACTCGCGCGCTTCATCGACAGTATCAAGATATCGCCAGTGGTAGCCAACGCCTGTGACCAGGTCTGCGGCACTGACCTTGTGCGCGATTTCTTCTGCAAGCTCGATGTCCCTCGTCAGTGGCTTCTCGACGAAAAACGGAATGCCCCGCTCAATCAAGTCAAACTCCGGCTCGCCATGAGCAAACGGTGGAATGCAGATATAGACCGCATCCAACTCCTCGGCGTCGAGCATCTCTTTATGCGATGTATAGGATCTGGCGCCAAAGCGGGAGGCGGCCGCGTCCGCTCGACCAAGGTCCGGATCGCAAAAGGCGACAAGTTCAACGTCGTTGAAAGTCGCAAGAATGTTCAGGTGGCGTTGCGCGATACCGCCAACACCAATGAAACCGAGGCGCGTCTTCGTCATCGTGTTACCCTTCGAGCTTTGAGAGCTTACGTGGCGGCCGTAAACCCCGGCCGTCTCACTAACCATACGGGAGGCGGTGAAATGGCGTCGGTACCTTTCAAGCCCAGCTTCGCTGGCAGCCTTTAGTCGGTCAGCATCCTGGAGCGCCCGGATGACGACCTCGGCAATGGAAGTATCTTTTCCGGGCTCAGCGAAATACTCATGTTCTTCTCCCAAAGCCTCGACGCTTCCGCCAATTCGGGTCGCAACAACCGGCAATCCGACCGACATGGCTTCGAGGACCGCTAGAGGGAGCCCCTCGAACTGCGATGGGAGAATGAAGACATCCGCCGCCAGCATCAGATCAGCGACGTCAGCTCTCGATCCAAGAAAACGCACAAGCGAAGTGAGACCGAGATCCTCGACGAGAGCTTCCAAATTTGACTGCTCCTCCCCAGTTCCCACGAGCAGAAGAATGGCGGACGGGACCGCTTGCAATATCGTGGGGAAAGCCTTGATGAGGGAGGCGTGATCCTTTTGCGGGGACAGACGCGCAACTGTCAGCAGAACAATCTTTCCCGCGATCGCAAGTTCTTCATCAATCGAGCCCGAGGGCGTGGTCGGTGTCATCGGCTGAACGCCGTTCCTGACGACGGTGATGCGATCGCTAGAGACCCCTTCCGCTAGGTAGCTTGCCTTGGAAGCTGCGGAGACTACGATGTGTTGAGAAATACGTTCCGTGGCTGAGCGGTAACGCCGTTTTTGCTCGGGATCGGTCAGCAAATATGGAAGGTGCTCGGTCCGGATAACGGGGACGTTGCAATCGATCCCGGCCGAGGAAAGTTCATGGCCTTCCCAGCCTATTCCAGCGTGGACGTGCAAAAGATCAACGCCGGCACCCTGCAACCAGCCGCGGAACTCTACGTCATCTCTCGCCAACTTTACTTTCAGGCCGCGGCGAGCCGCCCGCGGGAGCAAGCCAGTCCGGTCGTCGCCAACGACCGCGAATGTTACGTCAAACGTCTCTTGCAAGCCTTGTCCGAGGTCGAGCATGTGCTCCCCCAACCCCGACGGCTCTAGGCTGTCTGTGGCGATAACCACGCGCTTGGCGTCAGACATGGAGTTCTTCTCGTGCGACCGCGTGTTCCACCAAGGCGCTCATCTTTGCGAAAGTCTTGTCCCAAGACGACTCGGAAAGCTTTTCATCGATCACGGCACGCCAGGCCGGATCGCCGTGATCCATTCGACAAGCCTCGTCACAGGCTGCAGCGAAATGTTCCGCTCCATCCACGAGAAACACGCCCGGTATATTGCCGTAACCTGCCACGACATCCGCGATACGCGTGCTAACGACCGGAACGCCGGCAGCAAGATATTCAGGGGTCTTTGTGGGACTGATATAGCGGGTGGCATCGTTGTGCGCGAATGGCATCAAAGCTGCTCGCCAGCCGCTTAGAAATGCTGGAAGCTCATGGTAGCTTTTTCGACCGAGATAATGCAGATTCGCTCGTTTAGGCAGGTCCGATGGTGAAATCTTCACGACGGGACCCACGAAGACGAACGAAAAGTTCGGCCGCGTTCTCGCGACTTCATCTACTAACTCTAGGTCAATCCGCTCATCGATGACGCCAATATAGCCGAGGCGCGGCAAGTCGATCGATGTCTGGTCGTTGGGCGTGTCATTGAGGGCTCTCGCCGAGCCAAAGTGTGTGACATCGACACTCGACGGAAAGCAGTGGACGTTGGTGTGACGATTGCTTTTGGCTTCGAAAAGGCTCTTTCCGCCAGTAAATACCACATCCGCCCGGCTCAATAGCGCACCCTCGGCATCCTTCAGGTCGGGTGGTGCAAACTTGAAATTTGCGAGTTCATCCATGCAGTCGTAGACAACCGCATCCGCGTCGACATGACGGGCAAAAGAGAACATCAAAGGGGTGTAAAACCACATAATCGGCTTGGCTCCGCAAAACGAAGCGATAACCTCATCGAGCAGCCGCGACAAAGCAGCTTGTCGCTCAGCTTCGGACCACCAATGAGGGACCCGCGGTCGGACCGCTTTAACCGCTGTTCCCTCGAAGCTATGCACTTCGAAGTATGCCAAATGGTGGTCGGTTGGAATGAACTCTTCGAAAAAAATGACCAGCCGATCGCAAGAGAATCGTTCCATCAGATGCTGCGGTCGTTGAACCACAAAGTCCCAACGGAGGTGGGAGAAACAAATTATCGGTGAGCGATGATCAAGCGCCTTGAAAGCCGTCACAAGATTCATGCCAAATCCCCACGCTGTGTTGCGTTAGTGAACCTGCATTTATGACGATGGTTCCTTGCTCCCAAAAATAAGATGCCCCCTCGGATTTGACCGGATGGCGTGTGCAAGCTTGTCAATCGAGGCGGGCCAAAGCCAGTTTTCACAGACGGTCTGTCTTGGCGAAAAATCACTCAGTCTCGCGAGCATTTCGACGATGCCTTGGGCGAACAGAGCACTGTCGACAGCCAAGCCAGTGTCACGCGTGATGTACTGCAGTCCGCAGGCAAGTTTGTTGTTCGCTAGCACGGGAATCCCTGCGAGCATGTATTCTGTGAGAATGGCCGGCGCGCCGTCATCCACGCCGCAGACCACCCCAATCTTCGATTGGCTCATGTATCTATTGACTTCGTCATAGCCCACGCCTGGAGGCCCAATGAATTCAACGTTCAGGCCGAGCTCCGTTGTTCGAGCTTTGAACGTGTCGACCAAATCTCCATAGCCGCAGACACAGAGGGCTTTGAGCGGCGCGGTAATTTTTGCCAATGCCTCGAAGAGGATGTCGTGACGCTTGTAGGGTTGCGCTGCGGCTACATAGATGACGTCATACACCTTCTCCAAGCCCAGTGGCCTGAACATGGTCTCGGAGGCGAATTCAGGCCCAATTGGTAGCACCAATGTTGCCAAGCCTGGATGGACGCGCTGCACTTCCGCAGACTGCCAATCGGCGCCGGTTAGGATAAGATCGAAATGTCGGCTGACTTCAGGCGGAATACGTAGCGCTGGCGCATCGATCGAATTGTAGATCTTAAAGCTTCCGCTGCATGCGCGCATGATTTCTTCGTCAACGCCGAGCCCCCATACACATAAAATTTCTGGTGCTCTAAAGGCGGCGATGTGGCCCAACATGTCGTTTGAGGAGAAGGGAGGCACTGGACCGTTCATTCTGAATGACCTGCGCGTCAGCGGGTCGTTGTCTCGACTGACAATAGCTGGCTCGGGATTGCGACTGTGGGTCCAAATCTCGGCGCTGTCGACAAGCCTAGATCGTAAGAACGCAAGCGGGAGACGCTCCATGTAGCTGCCTGCCACTTCGAACGCCTCCTTGTACTCCCTTCCAAACGCGGATCCCCCAATGCCACGTGCCTCCCACATAGCTTGAAATTCGGCGGCTAGCGGGAGCGCCACATCCTGGAAACATCCTTCCTGGTAGTCACTGATAACTACAAGCCGCCTTTTAGCATGACCAACAATCTCATCCATTGCTTCTGCCTACGTTGTCCCAACCGGCGGCAGTCGCGAAAAGAGTTTCAAGAAACGGCAGGCGCTCAACGGTCTCGGTACTCAAGTCAAACAGAACCCGTTTCCCTTTCGCGTTTGCTCGTGCCGACTTTCTCCACTTCTCCAGTATCGAAGCATCTGGGCGCTTGTGAAATTCGATTGCGGTTCCGTCTGGCCCTGCAAGAACCGATGCTATACCCAGGTGGCCCGCTCGCGCTCGTATGCGCATAGCTCGAAGCAAGACCACCACTGGGTCGGCGAGTTCGCCGAAGCGATCCAACATCTCCTCCTCCAACTCGTCAAACTCTTCCATCAACGTCATCTTTTGAAGACGGGTATAAAAGCTCAGTCGCACTGTTGGATCGGGAACGTAATCGGACGGGATAAAGCCCGCTACGCCGATCTCGAAATTGGGAAGTTCAAACGAAGCTGAGACTTCTCCACGAAGCAAGCGTACCGCGTTTGCAAGAAGCTCTTGATAGAGACCAGTTCCGAGAACCTTGATGTGTCCCGCCTGCTCCTCGCCTGCCACGCTACCACCGCCACGCAGCTCAAGGTCGTTCATCGCCACGTCGGTACCCGATCCCAGACGATCGAACTTGAGCAGTGCGGATAGACGCTGGCGGCTATCATCGCTTGCCTTCCCATCCGTCTCGGTCAACATGTACGCCAGCCCTTGCGATCTGCCTCTTCCAACGCGGCCGCGCAATTGATGAAGCTGTGCCAGACCAAATCGGTCGGAACGCCAGACGAAGATCGTGTTCGCGCGGGGTACATCGAGACCGCTCTCAACGATGTTGGTTGAAAGTAGAATGTCGGCCTCGCCTTCGGAAAAGCGGACAACTGCATCTTCCATCTTATCTACCGCCATCTTGCCGTGCGCCACCAGAACCTCAAGCTCTGGCGCTATCTCCATAAGCATTGCTTGGAGCGGAGCGATGTCGGCGACCCGTGGGGCGACAAAAAAGGACTGTCCGCCTCGACGTCTCTCGCGCAGCAAAGCTGCCCGGATCGTCGCCGTGTCGGTTTGTAGGATGGAGGTCCTGACGGGGCGGCGACGCGCTGGTGGTGTTGTGAGCAAGCTCACATCTTGAACCCCGATGAGAGCGGATTGCAGGGTGCGGGGAATAGGCGTCGCAGAGAGGGCCAATACATGGATGTTTGGCGAAAGAGCCCGTATAGCGGCTTTGTCAGCAGCGCCGAAACGGTGCTCCTCGTCGATAACAACCAGCCCCAGCCTCTGAAAGCTCAGGTCCTTCCTCAGGATTGCATGGGTTGCGATTACAATATCGACGGTCCCATCATTTATCGCATCGAGCGTTTGCTTGACCTCGCCGTCTTTCACTGCTCGCGACAGCAGGCCGACTTTGAGACCGGATCTTTCAAATCGCTTTTTAAACACATCGTAGTGTTGCCTGGCCAGAATAGTTGTCGGCGCTACCACTGCCACCTGCATGGTGGACATTGCAGCAGCCGCCGCAGCCCTCAGAGCAATTTCGGTCTTTCCAAATCCGACATCCGCGCAAATCAGACGATCCATAGGACGGCCACTGGCCATATCGGCCAGACATTCATCGATGGCGTTCATTTGGTCGGTCGTGAGAGTGTAGGGGAAGCGCGCAGCGAATTTTTGGTACCGGTCTTGCGGTGGCGATAGCGGCTCTGATTTTGTCTCGGACCGTCGACGAGCAACTTCCACGAGATGTCTTGCTGCGAGCTTGATATCCTGCTCAAGGTCATCTCGCTTCTTCGCCCATCCTTTCGTGTTGAGCCGGTCCAAGGTGACGGAAGAGGCTTCGGCCCCGTATCGCCAAAGGAGGCCAAAATCCTTCATCGGAACGATGATCGAAGCACCCCCATGATATTCGAGCCGCACGGTGTCAAATTCTACGCCCTCGACAACGGTGGTTTCGATTGCGCGCAAAATTGCGACCCCATGGTCTTCATGGACGATGACGTCTCCAATCTGGAGATCCGGAGCACGGAGCGTCGACGCTGCGAGGTTGCGTTGGTGGCCGATCGGCGGACCAATAATGTCCTGGCAAGCCACCACCACCAAATTTCGCTTACGATCTATGAACCCTTCTGTCCACGGGACCATTCCGCTTCGGACACTCGGTCCTGCCTCCAAGAGTTCTTGCCAAGTTCTGGTAGGCGCCACTTTTGTGGTCAGCGATTTGCTCAGGCGATCCGTCAATCGGGTCAACTGAGGTTCGTCCCCCACTATAGCGAGGGAGGCTCCGTCGGCGGCCGCGTTGTTGGCAATCTCCATTAGGGCTCTGAACCCTTTCCCTCCTGTTTCTAGCGGTAAATAGCCCTCCGTATCGAGCCTCGACCAGCCGGGCGACGTGCGCGTGTTTTCCCAGGTTTCGCGATCGAGATAGAGCGAGCGCTGCGTCAAAGGCGCCCCGGCCGATATTCGCGCGTCCTCTATAATCTCGAGATATTCGTCGACCCTTTCGTCTACCTCGTCCTCTACCAAAAAAGCAGCGGGTCTCAACAAGTCGAATACCGTTTGGAGTGTGCCATAGTTTGCAAGAATCTGGGCGTAAATGGCCTGCCCACTCGGTGGTTCTACGAGATTCTCGGGGCGGAGGACGACTTCGGAAGCTGGTCCAAACAACATCGTTTGAACGCTTGCTTGCGTGCGTTGTGTCGCCGCATCATAAAACCAGAGTTCCTCGACAATACCGTTTCCGTTCAGATAGCATCGCATTGGTTGGTTACCACCGGCAGGAAATATATCAACGACGTCCTTTAGGATCGCGACCTCACCAGGTTCATCGACGACACCGTCGACCGCGTAGCCTGTCTGCGAGAGGAAAGCTTCGAACGATGAGAGATCAAACCGGCTGCCGACGGCTACTTTGAAATAGGTCGACTGGATAACATCCGCAGGTGGGACCCGCTGCAGCATTGCCTCAAGTGATGTCACGCATAGTCGTCCGCCCCGCTCCGTCGCCAGCCAGTCGCGCAGGGCATCCATTCGCATTCCCATTGAAGCTCTCGATGGCGGTACCCTATCGTATGGAAGACAATCCCACGCGGGCAGATATATGAGTTTGCTCCCGAGCGAGATGCAGTCGCATGCCTCGACGATGCGCTTTGCACGCCCGTCCGAGCGTGCGACGAAGACAATATCTTCACTGCGGCTGGCTTCGACATGGCGCGCCAGCTCACTGGCGACAAAGGCTGAATTTGCAGCGCAAACTTGGTTTTGGGGATCTACTGACATCAAGCTGAACCATGTATCGGGGAAACGGGCAAACTGGCGGTAGTCAACGACAGTCATGTGACTAGGTTCCGGACAGCTGCCCATAAGATCGATGGGCGGAGAAATGCGGCACACGCCACACACAGTCGTCCAATGGCCTCTGATCGAGTTCACCAAACAAAGGCTCAGTGGGCCATTTTCAGGTGCAAGCCTGAGCGCCCAAAGTCAGCCACCGATCCCTCGTTTGGCCGCTCAACGCCACGTTATCTGCTTTAGGGTAGCTCGTACCAAGCCAACCCGCGTTTCACGCTACCCGGAACTCTCTCGATAAACGCAAGTTAGAGCAGGATCGCCACGGTTTTGTCCCTTGTCCGCCTTGGCGACCGGCGAAGGGTTGGTGTTCGCTGATCCTTCGCCGCCCCTCGCTCCTCCCACGGGGGCTTCTCAAAGGGATTGGCTCCATGCGCATATTTTTTTGACAAATCACATTTAGCTTGGCTTTCGCTTCAAATTCAGAGGCTTGGAACCAATTGGCGTGGCGGTAGTCGTTGTGGTCAATCACGCGCCGGTGGTGAAGGAGCATCTGGGGCGAGCTCCAAAGGTGGGGTCACAAGCTTTTCTTGCCTGCAGCAGATGTCAAGATTGCGCCCGTAGTGAATGTCCCTATGTGCAGCTTAACATCACAGCTCCTTCCCAGTCTCGACCCTTCTCGTGACCGATTTACTACGCATATTCGCTGGCAGTCGTGAGAGTACGGGTCGGTCCAGATCGGCGTGTTGCCGACGCGACGCCGGGTTCGCGACAAATAGGTTGTGCCGAAGTGACCGCTCGTCCTGGCGATGTCCAACCCTCCCCAGTTTTGCCATGGACGCAAGCCTACTATCAAGCTCGAGTTGGATGCTTTCTTAGAGTAAGCCAAATCTGAAATCGCGTACGATTATCTTCCAGGACGACCGGTCCCCAATCCCGATCGTTCGTTATCGGAAAAGTCCCCCCCCCGTCGACCAGATAGGTAACCCAGGTGTGTGCCTTGCCTAGTCGGAAGCCAGAAACGCTGCAACGAGGCAAACGTCTTTTCGACGGTGTCTACGGTCAGTGTGCTTTGCCACCGGCCTCGCCAACGGCGTCGACAAAGAATACCCGTGCGTCATCCGCACTCAGGCGACCATCGAGCGCGGCTTTGCAAGCCATGCGGGCACGTAAAAACTTCAGGCCACTCATATTGGGCCACCTGTCAGTGAGGCAGGTCATGGCCTCAAACGGACCACCGATAACCTTCTGTTCCTGATGCGGGAAATTCACAGCTACTGGGGCATTCCAAGCATTATTCGCCATCATATCCTCCCAACGACGCAATATCCTCGTCATCGACAATATTTAGGGTGCATCATCAATTAGCAAAGCTCCTAATTTCGTTGGTACGGTTCCAGACGGAAAACTTTACCTAAGCGCGCTGGCGAAGCGGAGACCGCCAAACCGCCTCGTCGTCGATACAACTGAGCTGATCGGGAATCTCCATTTGACGGCCGCCTGCGCGGCGCTATCGACCTCAGTTTAGGGCGCTGGATGGAAGCCGGGAAGTTTGCCCATCGCAGCCGCAGTGACCATCGCGTTAAACCTCGCGAGCACTCAAATGTCTGCGGCGCTCCATGCCAAAGGCAAATTCACTCTTCGGCGATCATGGCGATCACGGCGATCGAAATCTTGAGCCCCGGGACCTTTACGGGGAGTTTTGCCCCCTGGCGCGCCGGAGGGCGCGCTGGAAACCACCTTAGCCACTCCTCATTCATGCCCGCAAAATCCTCTTCTTCAGCGAGGATGACCGTAGCACTCACGGCCCTGTCTAGATCCGTGCCGGCTGCCTCCAGGATGGCGGCAATGTTGCGAAGCGCTTGGGCGGTCTGCTCCTGGATAGATATCCCCACAAGCTCACCCGTCTCTGGCGAGTACGGCGCCGTGCCCGAGACAAATACTAGGCCCCCAGCCTTTACAGCATGGCTAAAGTACGGAGATGCTTTTGGCAGCGCCGTAGACGAGACAATCTCACGAGACATCCACTCCTCCGGGTTCGACTGCAGAGCGAAAGATTACGATGTTGAGTGCGTCTGAATGTCCGCCTCAGGTCAACCCCAGTCAAGGTCTTACGGCCACACGATTTCACTGGCTTCTCGAGCCGTCGTGCTTTCGCCCGCTTTAGCAGGGTGCAATCTGCGGCGATTCAGCGCGTCAGATCATCTTATCAGCGGCATACATAGGCGGTGACCTGCATCTCCGCCAAGCAGCCGTGACAGGCTTACGACTTGTTGACTCACCAAAGGGCGAACAATACCCTGCGAGTTCAGTCGTTAGGCTTGTCCTCAGATGACAGATCCATCTCTTCAGCGGCGTCTTGCCGCCATTGTCGTTGCCGATGTGGTGGGATATTCTCGCCTGATGGAGGCTGATGAAGTAGCGACGGTGGAGAACCTCCGGGCGCTCCGTTCCGGCGTTATCGAGCCCGCCGTGACGTTCCACAACGGTCGAATCTTCAAGATCGTAGGCGACGGCTTCCTAATCGAATTCGCTAGCGCATTGGATGCGGTCAAGGC